>NZ_JACHCX010000001.1:0-620150 GCF_014207295.1 Streptomyces sp. AK010 | reverse complement strand
CCCGGCCGGTTCCGGCGCGGGGTGGCAGGCACGACAGTTCTCGGCAAGCCGGTCCGGCTCCGGTGAGTCCGCCGCCGGGGCGACATCCGAGGGGTTCTCCCACCCGGCCGGTTCCGGCGCGGGGTGGCAGGCACGACAGTTCTCGGCAAGCCGGTCCGGCTCCGGTGAGTCCGCCGCCGGGGCGACATCCGAGGGGTTCACCGCCCCCGCCGGGACCGAGGCGGCGCGGCCCGGCCGGCAGCACCCGGCGAGCCGGTCCGGCCCTGGTGAGGCCGCCGCGGGGGCCGTCCCCGAGGGGTTCACCGCCCCGGACGGGATCGAGGCGGCGCGGTCCGGCCCCGGTGACGTCGTCGCCGGGGCCGTCCCTGACCCATTCACCGTCCTGGACGGCGACGAGGCCGGGCGGCGCGTCCTGGAGCGCTCCGGCGGCCCGGGTGTGCCCGGGGGAGTCCTCGCGGAGGGCGTGTCCGACGCGGTGAGCGCCCCAGCCCCTGAACCCTCCGCCCCCAAACCCTCCCAACCCCGCAAACGCCGGCGCGGCAGTGCTCGTTTCGCCGGGATGGTCGATGAGGAGGACGTACCCGTCGTCGTGCCGCCCGCTGTCGTACCGACCCTGCCCGCTCCCGCACCCGCCCCCGTGGCCACCGGCCGTACTCCCCGGGGTGCGCGTTTCGCCGGGGCCGGCGAGGAGGACGAGGTGGAGCCGCCGGTGCGGGAGGGCGGTGCGGTCGGGGCCGCTGACCTGGCCGAGGTCGGCAGGACCGTCGACGTGTTGGCCCGGCTGCGGAGCGAGGGGCGCAGCGGGGAGGCCCACGCGCTGCTCGCCGAGGTCGCCTCGTGGGAGCCCGGCCGGTTTCCGCTGCTCGCGGAGCGGCTGCACCGCGCCGGGCTGGACGCCGACTGGCAGACGCTGCTGTGGGAAGCCGCCTCGCTGCCCGCCGGGCGGCTGGTCGCCGCCGCCGACGCGCTCGTCGAGGCCGGGTGGGCGGGGGACGGGCAGCAGATGCTGCGGCAGGGGGTCGCGCGGCCCCCGGGCGAGGTCGCAGAGGCCGTCCTCGGCCTGGCCGCCGAGCGGCGCCACCGCGAGGTGCGCGTCCTGCTCGACGCGTACGTCAGGGCCCGTACCCCCGAGGAGGCCGCCCGCAGCGCCGAGCCCGATCCGCGGCGCCTCGTGCCGCTCCTGCTGGAGGCCGCCCAGGGCGTGTCGGACGAGCGGCGCTGGGATCTCGTGCACGCCCTGCGGGTCGCAGGATTCGCCGCCTGACCGGCGAGACCGAGCCCCGGGCGACTCACCCACAGGAGTGTGAATCGCGCGATGCCCCGCGGGTTGGCGACGATGGTCTTGGCAACCCCGTGCCGGAGGCTTACGTTCGTGGCTCTACGGCCCGCTTCTACGGGCGTAGAGGCGCAGATGTCGCGTCGAAGGAGCAGCTCATGGCCAACGTCGTACGTGCCGCCCTGGTCCAGGCCACCTGGACCGGCGACACCGAGTCCATGGTGGCGAAACACGAGGAGCACGCCCGCGAGGCGGCCCGCCGGGGCGCGAAGATCATCGGTTTCCAGGAGGTCTTCAACAGCCCCTACTTCTGTCAGGTCGAGGAGCCGGAGCACTACCGCTGGGCCGAGCCCGTCCCCGACGGGCCGACCGTACGGCGCATGCGGGCGCTCGCGCGCGAGACCGGCATGGTGATCGTCGCGCCGGTGTTCGAGGCGGAGCAGCCCGGCTTCTACTACAACACCGCGGCCGTGATCGACGCCGACGGCACCTACCTCGGCAAGTATCGCAAGCACCACATTCCGCAGCTCAAAGGTTTCCGCGAGAAGTTCTACTTCAAGCCCGGGAACCTCGGCTGGCCCGTCTTCGACACCGCGGCGGGCAGGGTCGGCGTGTACATCTGCTACGACCGCCACTTCCCGGAGGGCTGGCGCCAGCTCGGCCTCGCCGGGGCCCAGCTGGTCTACAACCCCTCGGCCACCCACCGGAGCCTGTCCTCCCACCTGTGGCGGCTGGAGCAGCCCGCCGCGGCCGTCGCCAACGGGTACTACATCGCCGCGATCAACCGCGTCGGGCAGGAGGAGTACGGGGACAACGACTTCTACGGCACGAGCTACTTCGTCGACCCGCGCGGGCAGTTCGTGGGGGACGTCGCCAGCGACAGCGAGGAGGAACTCGTGATCCGGGACATCGACCTCGACCTCATCGAAGAGGTACGGCAGACGTGGGCCTTCTACCGCGACCGCCGCCCCGACGCCTACGAAGGGCTGGTGCAGCCGTGACCAACGACCTCCTGGGCCGCCACCGGGCCGTGCTCCCCGACTGGCTCGCCCTCTACTACGAGGAGCCCCTCGAGCTCACCCACGGCGAGGGCCGCCACGTCTGGGACGCCCAGGGCAACCGGTACCTCGACTTCTTCGGCGGCATCCTCACCACCATGACGGCGCACGCGCTGCCCGAGGTGACCAAGGCGGTGAGCGAGCAGGCCGGGCGGATCATCCACTCCTCGACCCTGTACCTCAACCGCCCGATGGTCGAACTCGCCGAGCGCATCGCCCAGTTGAGCGGCATCCCGGACGCCCGCGTCTTCTTCACCACGTCCGGCACCGAGGCCAACGACACCGCCCTGCTGCTGGCCACGGCGTACCGGCGCAGCAACACGATTCTCGCGATGCGCAACAGCTACCACGGCCGTTCCTTCAGCGCCGTCGGCATCACCGGCAACAGCGGCTGGTCGCCGACCTCGCTCTCCCCGCTCCAGACGCTGTACGTCCACGGCGGCGTGCGCACCCGCGGCCCGTTCGCCTCCCTCAGCGACAAGGCCTACATCGCCGCCTGCGTCGAGGACCTGAAGGACCTGCTCGGCCACACCCGCGCGCCGGCCGCGCTGATCGCCGAACCCGTCCAGGGCGTCGGCGGCTTCACGGCACCGCCGGACGGGCTGTACGCCGCCTTCCGCGAGGTGTTGCACGAGCGCGGCATCCTGTGGATCGCCGACGAGGTGCAGACCGGCTGGGGCCGCACCGGCGAGCACTTCTGGGGCTGGCAGGCCCACGGGCAGAGCGGACCGCCCGACATCATGACCTTCGCCAAGGGCATCGGCAACGGCATGTCCATCGGCGGGGTCGTCGCCCGCTCCGCGATCATGAACTGCCTGGACTCCAACAGCATCTCCACCTTCGGCGGCACCCAGATCACCATGGCGGCGGGCCTCGCCAACCTCAACTACCTGCTGGAACACGACCTCCAGGGCAACGCCCGGCGCGTCGGCGGCCTGCTCATCGAGCGGCTGCGGGCCGTCGCCGCGCAGGTCCCGGCCGTACGCGAGGTACGCGGACGCGGGCTGATGATCGGCATCGAGATCACGAAACCGGGGACCGACGAGGCCGATCCGCAGACCGCGGCGGCCGTGCTGGAGGCGGCCCGCCAGGGCGGCCTGCTGATCGGCAAGGGCGGCGGGCACAACACCAGTTCGCTGCGCGTCGCGCCGCCGCTGTCCCTCAACGTCGCGGAGGCCGAGGAGGGCGCCGCGATCCTCGAGAACGCTCTGAGGAGCATCCAGTAGCAGTGCACTGAGCAAGGGATACGGCGCCATGACCATCACCCTGGATTCCCTGCAGCCCGCGCTGTCGGTGCGGCAGGTCCTCACCCTGGAGCGGGTGCTCGCCGGGGAGCCCGAGGTGGTGGCCGGTGCGAGCCACCTCGACCGGCCGGTGCGCTGGGTGCACGTCGCCGAGGCCGCCGATGTCGGAGTGATGCTCACCGGCGGCGAGATGGTCCTCACCACCGGTGTGCTGCTCGCCGGCGACGAGGACAAGCAGGCCGAGTACGTCCGGTCGCTGCACCGCGCGGAGGCCGCCGCCGTCGTCCTCGGACTCGGCCGCGCCTTCCCCGCGGCGCCGGACGTGATGCGCCGGGCGGCCGAGCGGTGCGGACTGCCGATGGTCGTGCTGCACCGGCCGTTCCCCTTCGCCGAACTGACCGAGGAGGTCCAGTCCCGGCTGGTGCGCCGCAAGTTCGCCGCCGTCAGCCTCTCCGAGGCCGTCCGCACCGAACTCACCGCCCTCATCACCGCCGGCGCCCCGCTGCAACGCCTGCTCGACGAGGTCGCCCGGCACAGCGGCTGCCCCGTCGTCGTCACCAACCTCGCCCACCGCGTCCTCGGCACCGCGGGGGAGCGCCCCGCGGTGGACGACGTGCTGCGCGACTGGGAGCGCATCGCCCGACAGGCCGGCGGCACCGAGGGCGACGGCTGGATCCGGGCCGAACTGGGCGGGCGCGGGGAGCGCTGGGGCCGGATCGTGCTGTGCGGCTACCGCGGCGACACCGCCACCGGACGGCTGCTGGCCGACCGCGCCGCCGAGGCCCTCGTCCTGCACCGCATGCTCGGCGGCGGCGCCGCGTGCTCCTGGGAGGAGCAGTCGGCGCAGAGCCTGCTCACCGACCTGGTCAGCGGCGTCGTACCGGCACGGCAACTGCTGCCCCGGGCCCGCGCGGCCGGGCTGCCGGTCAACCGGCGCACCTTCGTGCCGCTGGCCGTCCGCGACGGCGACCCGGCCCGCCTCGAACGGCTCCTGCGGCTGCTGGGCCTGCCCGGGCTGGTCGCCGAACTCGCCGACGGGGCCACCGCCGTGCTGCTCAGCCTGCCCCGGGATCAGGACGCGGGCGCCCTCGCCGCGCACTTCGCGACCCGGCTGCGCACCGAGACCGGCCCGGACCACACGGTCGTGGCGGCGGCCGAACCCCGCGCCGCCTGGGACGACGTACCCACCGGACTGCGCGAGGCCCAGCACGTCGCGGACGCCGTCGCCGACTCCTCCACCGTCCTCGACCTCCCGCCGGTCGTACGCCTGAAGGACGTCCATCTGCGGGGCCTGGTCCGGCTGCTGCGCGACGACCCGCACGTGCAGTCGTTCGCGGAGCGGGAGCTGGACGGGCTGCTGCGCGACACCGACGAGGACCTGCTGTCGGTCCTGCGCACCTACCTCGCCACCGGCCGCAACAAGTCCCGCACCGCCCAGCTCCACCACGTCTCCCGGCCGGCCCTCTACCGCCGCCTGGAGTCCATACAGGTCCGCCTCGGGGTGGACCTCGACGACTTCGAGCAGGCCGCCTCGGTGCACATCGCACTCCTCGCGCACGACGCGCAACAGCAGTGAAACACGCGACCACCTGGGAAAACGGCGGTGAAACATGGGTCCACGAAAGAGTGACACGGTGGCACGCCACACGCCCTTTGACGTGACACGCTGCAACTCAAAGACGCCCCTCGCCCTCCCTAGGCTCACGGCACACCGAGCGACCGGAGGTCCCGATGAGCCGAGTGATCCGCGCCGCCGTCTTCCAGACCGCCTGGACGGGCGACAAGGAATCGATGATCCAGGTCCACGAACAGGCGGCCCGCGACGCCGCCGCGCAGGGCGCCCAAGTCCTGTGCTTCCAGGAGCTGTTCTACGGACCGTACTTCTGCCAGGTCCAGGACCCGGCCTTCTACGAGTACGCCGAGCAGATCCCCGAGGGCCCCATCGTCCGCCGCTTCCAGGCCCTCGCGAAGGAACTGGGCATCGTCCTGGTGCTGCCGATGTACGAGGAGGAGCAGCCCGGCGTCCTCTACAACACCGCCGCCGTGATCGACGCGGACGGCTCCTACCTCGGCAAGTACCGCAAGACCCACATCCCCCAGGTCAGGGGATTCTGGGAGAAGTTCTACTTCCGCCCCGGCAACAGCGGCTGGCCCGTCTTCGACACGAAGGTGGGCAGGGTCGGCGTCTACATCTGCTACGACCGCCACTTCCCGGAGGGCTGGCGCGCACTGGGCCTCGCGGGTGCCGAGATCGTCTTCAACCCCTCGGCGACCTCCCGCGGCCTGTCCGGCTACCTCTGGCAGCTGGAACAGCCGGCGGCGGCCGTCGCCAACGAGTACTTCGTCGGCGCCATCAACCGGGTCGGCGTCGAGGAGTACGGCGACAACGACTTCTACGGCACCTCGTACTTCGTGGACCCCGAGGCCCAGTTCGTCGGCGAGGTGGCGAGCGACAAGGAGCCCGAACTGGTCGTCCGCGACCTGGACATGGCCAAACTCCGAGAGGTCCGCGACCGCTGGCAGTTCTACCGGGACCGGGCACCGGGCGCGTACGGGCCGCTGACGGCACCTTGATACGTCCCAGGGGGACGTGCCCTCGGGGGCGCGGGGAACTGCGCGACCAGCCACATACAGCCCGCACCGACCCACTGCGAGGAGCGACCACGACATGAGCAGCCGTACCGTCATCCGCGGCGGCCTCGTCATCACCGCATCCGACGAGATCCACGCCGACGTCCTGATCGAGGACGGCCGCATCGCCGCCCTCGCAACCTCCCACACCCCCGCCGCAGAGGCCTTCACGGCCGACCGCACCATCGACGCCACCGGAAAGTACGTCATCCCCGGCGGCGTCGACGCCCACACCCACATGGAGCTGCCCTTCGGCGGTACCTTCGCCTCCGACACCTTCGAGACCGGCACCCGCGCCGCCGCCTGGGGCGGCACGACGACCATCATCGACTTCGCCGTGCAGAGCGTCGGCCACAGCCTTCGCGAGGGCCTCGACGCCTGGCACGCCAAGGCCGACGGCAACTGCGCCATCGACTACGGCTTCCACATGATCGTCTCCGACGTCAACGAGCACACGCTCAAGGAGATGGACCACCTGGTCGAGGAGGGCATCACCTCCTTCAAGCAGTTCATGGCCTACCCGGGCGTCTTCTACAGCGACGACGGCCAGATCCTGCGCGCCATGCAGCGCTCCGCCGACAACGGCGGCCTGATCATGATGCACGCCGAGAACGGCATCGCGATCGACGTCCTGGTCGAGCAGGCACTCGCCCGGGGCGAGACCGACCCGCGCTACCACGGCGAGGTCCGCAAGGCCCTGCTGGAGGCCGAGGCCACCCACCGCGCCATCAGACTCGCGCAGGTGGCCGGCGCGCCCCTGTACGTCGTGCACGTCTCGGCGACGGAGGCGGTCGCCGAGCTCGCCCGGGCCCGGGACGAAGGACTGAACGTCTTCGGCGAGACCTGCCCGCAGTACCTGTTCCTGTCCACCGACAACCTCGCCGAGCCCGACTTCGAGGGCGCGAAGTACGTGTGCAGCACCCCGCTCAGGCCGAAGGAGCACCAGGCCGCACTGTGGCGGGGGCTGCGGACGAACGACCTCCAGGTCGTCTCCACCGACCACTGCCCCTTCTGCTTCACCGGTCAGAAGGACCTGGGCCGCGGCGACTTCTCCAAGATCCCCAACGGCCTGCCGGGCGTGGAGAACCGTATGGACCTCCTCCACCAGGCGGTCGTCGACGGGCACATCTCGCGCCGCCGCTGGATCGAGATCGCCTGCGCGACCCCGGCCCGGATGTTCGGTCTCTATCCGAAGAAGGGCACCATCGCGCCGGGCGCCGACGCCGACGTCGTCATCTACGACCCGCACGCCGAGCAGGTCATGTCCGCCGAGACCCACCACATGAACGTCGACTACTCGGCGTACGAGGGCAAACGCACCACCGGCCGGGTCGAGACGGTCCTCTCGCGCGGCGAACCCGTCATCACCGAGCGGGAGTACACCGGGCACGCCGGGCACGGCGTGTTCACCCCGCGATCCACCTGTCAGTACCTCAACTAGGAGTGGCGCAGATGGACTTCGGACTCGTGCTGCAGGCCGACCCGCCGGCCTCGCGGGTGATCAGCCTGATGAAGCGGGCGGAACGCAACGGCTTCACCTACGGCTGGACCTTCGACTCCGCCGTGCTGTGGCAGGAACCGTTCGTGATCTACAGCCAGATCCTCGCCAACACCACGACCCTGAAGGTCGGGCCGATGGTGACCAACCCGGGCACCCGCACCTGGGAGGTCACCGCCTCCACCTTCGCCACCCTCAACGACATGTTCGGCAACCGCACGGTCTGCGGCATCGGCCGCGGTGACTCCGCGATGCGCGTGGCCGGCCGCAAGCCCAACACCCTGGCCCGGATCAGCGAGGCCATGAAGGTCATCCGGGACCTCGGCAGCGGACGGGAGGCCGACCTCGGCGGCGGCACCGTCGTCCGCTTCCCGTGGATCGGCGAGGGCGCCGAACTGCCCGTGTGGATGGCCGCGTACGGCCCCAAGGCCCTGAAGATGGCCGGTGAGGAGGCGGACGGGTTCATCCTCCAGCTGGCCGACCTCTACCTCACCGAGTACATGGTCAAGGCCGTGAAGGACGCGGCCGTCGCCGCCGGCCGGGACCCCGCCGAGGTGACCATCTGCGTGGCCGCACCGGCGTACGTCACCGAGGACGACTCGCCCGAGGCGCTCGCCCACGCGCGCGAGCAGTGCCGCTGGTTCGGCGGCATGGTCGGCAACCACGTCGCCGACCTCGTCTCCAAGTACGGCGAGCACTCCGCCCAGGTCCCCGACGAACTCACCGAGTACATCAAGGCCCGCGAGGGCTACGACTACTCCCACCACGGGCGCAGCGGGAACCCCGACGCCCAGTTCGTGCCCGACGAGATCGTCGAGCGGTTCTGCCTGATCGGCCCGGTCGAGAAGCACATCGAGAAGCTGGACGCGCTGCGCGCCCTCGGCGTGGACCAGTTCGCCGTCTACGCCATGCACGACGCGCAGGAGGCCGTGATCGAGGCCTACGGATCCCGGGTGATCCCGGCCGTGGGCGGCTGACCTCCGCCGCCCCACCCCCCTGTGAACTCCCCCTTCCCAGCGGCTCGGGAAGGGGGCCCAGGACGCTCCCCGGCGCACCCGGAGCGCACCCCCCATCGGCGCCCCGCACGGCCTTTCCCGTCCCACCTCCCCTGATTGGCCCGGCCCATGACCGATACCGCTCCCACGGCCCCACCGCCGCCCACCCAAGTCACCCTCGCCGACGGCCGGGTGGAGATCGCCCCGGGCGCCCCCGCACCGACCGGCCCCTACGCCAACGAGGACCTGCTGCCGGTCCCGGTCGAGAAGCGCACCTGGACCACGTACAACTTCTCCGCACTCTGGGTCGGCATGGCCCACAACACGGCCTCCTGGACCCTGGCCTCCGGCCTCATCGCCGTCGGCATGGACTGGAAGCAGGCGGTGCTCACCATCGCCCTGGCCAACGTCATCGTGCTGATACCGATGCTGCTCACCGGACACGCCGGACCCAAGTACGGCATACCCTTCCCGGTCTTCGCCCGGGCCTCCTTCGGCATCCGCGGCGCCAACCTGCCCGCCGTGGTACGGGCGTTGGTGGCGTGCGGCTGGTTCGGCATCCAGACCTGGATCGGCGGCGAGGCCATCTACTTCCTGGCCGGCAAGCTCATCGGCACCGGCTGGACGGACGCGGCGAAGGTCGGCGGCTACGCCTGGACCATGTGGCTGTCGTTCGCGATCTTCTGGGCGCTGCAGGTCGTCATCATCTACCGAGGCATGGAGACCATCCGCCGCTTCGAGAACTGGGCGGCGCCCTTCGTGCTCGTCGGTGCGTTCGTGATGCTGTGGTGGATGAGCGACAAGGCGGGCGGCTTCGGCCCGCTGTTCGACCAGCCCTCCAAGCTCGGCTGGGGCGCCGACTTCTGGAAGCTGTTCGCCCCCGCCCTGATGGGCATGATCGGCTTCTGGTCCACGCTGTCGCTGAACATCCCCGACTTCACCCGCTACGGCAAGAGCCAGAAGGCGCAGACCCGGGGCCAGGCGCTCGGCCTGCCGACCACCATGACTCTCTTCGCCTTCCTGTCGGTGATGGTCACCTCCGGCTCCCAGGCCGTCTACGGCGAGGCCATCTGGGACCCGGTGCAGCTCGCGGCCAAGACCGACAGCACGGTGGGTCTGCTCTTCGCGCTGGTCACCGTCCTGGTGGCGACGCTCTCCGTCAACGTCGCGGCCAACCTGGTCTCACCGGCGTTCGACTTCTCCAACATCGCGCCCCGCAGGATCAGTTTCCGGGCCGGAGCCCTCGCGACCTGCGTCCTCGGTGTGCTGATCTTCCCGTGGAAGCTGTACTCCGACCCGCAGGGCTACATCTTCACCTGGCTCGGGCTGGTCGGCGGCCTGCTCGGCACCGTCGCGGGCATCCTCATCGCCGACTACTGGATCCTGCGCCGTGCCCGGCTCGACCTCGCCGACCTGTACCGTCCGGGCGGCCGCTACTGGTACGAGGGCGGCTGGAACTGGCGGGCCGTCGTCGCCTTCGCGGTCGGCGGAGTCCTCGCCGTCGGCGGCGCGAGCTTCAAGCCGCTGATCGACGGCCGCCCGATCCCGGCGCTGGCCGATCTGGCCGACTACGGCTGGGCGGTGGGCCTGGGCACGTCGATGGTCCTGTACCTGGTGCTGATGGCCACGCGGGGCCGGAGCACCCTCTGACGCAGGCGGCGCGCTGGAGGGCGCTCAGCCCTTGTCGCTCTCCAGCGCGGCCACCGCTTCCTTCGCGGCTTTGATGGCGCCCTTGTTGATCGTGTCCGTGCTGGGCGCCGTCTTCGACTCGAAGTCACTGCCGTTGTAGGTGATCATCACCAGCGCGTTGGAGGCCCGGGCGATCACGACGCCCTCGCGGGTCTGCTGCTTGTCCTCGGTGGTGAGGTTCACGACCGAGTACGCGCTGTCGCCCAGACCGGGGACGGCCCCGCCGCCGCTCTTCTTGTCGAGGTGCGACTCGTACGACTTCTGCGCGGCGTCGTCCGACTCCATCACCTCGTAGGACACGTCGAGCCAGCGGTAGTCGTACCCCTTGAGCGCGTTCCAGGAGCAGGTGCGGCGCAGCTTGGAGTCCGTGGACGGGATCTCCTTGCCGGCCGTCTTGGCGCCCGGCACCAGCGACTCGATCGTCTTCTTGGCGACGCTCTCGCACGGGGCGGGCGCAGCCGGGTACGCCTTCGACACCGTCGACGTCGACGGGGCGGACGCGGACCGGTTCTCGGTCCTCTCCTCGGCCGGCTTGTGCTCGGCGGCCTGCGGCGCGGCGAACGGGCCGGACGACAGGGCCCAGCCCGCCGCGGCGAGCACCACCACCGGGGACAGACGGGCGGTCAGGGCGAGGGGCAGAGGTAGGGAACGCACGGCGCCCTTCTCGTGGGGGACGGAAGGTGCGGAGCGGGTCCGCACGGCGGACGGAACGACAGTGTCACACGAGTGTCTGTGGTGCGGAAGTGCGAACTCGCTCCGTGGCCGCGCGGTGACGGGGGCCCACCGTTCACCGTCCGGATTCGGCCAGTTGGACGGCCGGTGGGTGGTTTGCGCCAGGTGCGCCCGTAGCCGCTGGGCTGGGGTGGTTCCTGCCGAGAAGTGACCGCTCGCCTGCGATCTTGCGAGGTTTTGCCAGACCTCCGGCAGGGGGAGGGGGACGGGTGGCGTGCCCATGAGCGCATACGACGACGAGAGATGAGAGGGCCGAATGTTCACGTCCCGCCCGACCCTCCAGGGCACCTTCGGCATGGTGTCCTCCACCCACTGGCTCGCCTCGCAGTCCGCGATGGCCGTCCTGGAGAGCGACGGCAACGCCTACGACGCGGCCGTGGCGGGCGCCTTCGTGCTGCACGTCGTCGAGCCGCACCTCAACGGCCCGGCCGGCGAGGTGCCGATCCTGCTCGCCCCGGCCGGCGGCGAGGTGCGGGTGCTGTGCGGGCAGGGTGTCGCCCCGGCCGGCGCGACCGTCGCGCACTACCGGGGCCTCGGCCTGGACCTCGTCCCTGGCACCGGGCCGCTCGCCGCCGCCGTCCCGGGAGCGTTCGACGCCTGGATGCTGCTGCTGCGCGACCACGGCACCCGGTCCCTCGAGGACGTCCTGAAGTACGCCATCGGATACGCCGGGCACGGACACGCGCCCGTGGAACGCGTCGGCGAGACCGTCGAGACCGTGCGCGAGCTGTTCGAGACGGAGTGGACCTCGTCGGCGGATGTCTACCTGCCCGGCGGCAAGGCACCGCGCCCCGGCGGGCTTTTCGCCAACCCCGCACTCGCCGCCACCTGGAAGCGCCTGCTCGCCGAGACCGCCGGCGCGGGCGGCAGGGAGGCGCGGATCGAGGCCGCCCGGCAGGTCTGGCGCACCGGGTTCATCGCCGACGCCCTCGTCCGCCAGGCCGGTCGCCCCACCAGGGACACCAGCGGAGAACGCCACACCGGCACCCTCACGGCCGCCGACCTCGCCACCTGGTCCGCGACCTACGAGACACCGGCGACGTACGACTGGAACGGCTGGACCGTGTGCAAGCCCGGCCCCTGGAGCCAGGGCCCGGTCCTCCTCCAGCAACTCGCCCTGCTCCCGCCCGAACTGCCCCGTTACGGCTCGGCCGACTACGTCCACCTCCTCGTCGAGAACTGCAAGCTCGCCATGGCCGACCGGGAGGCCTGGTACGGCGACGCCGCCGACGTGCCCCTCGACGACCTGCTGTCCGACGCGTACAACACGGCCCGCCGCGCCCTCGTCGGCGAGCGGGCCGAGAACGGCCTGCGGCCCGGCAGCCCCGGCGGACGCATACCGCGGCTGTGCGCGCACGCGCGCGGGGCGGCCGGCGCCCAGGAGAGCTACGCCGCCCTGGGCGCCGGCGAACCGACCGTCGCCAAGAGCCCGGCGTCCCCCGTGCCGGGCGAGCCGGAGATCCTGGCCGACGGGACCACCCGTGGCGACACCTGCCACCTCGACGTCGTCGACCGCTGGGGCAACATGGTCTCGGCCACGCCCAGCGGCGGCTGGCTCCAGTCCAACCCGGTCGTGCCCGAACTCGGCTTCCCGCTCGGCACCCGGCTCCAGATGACCTGGCTGGAGGAAGGCCTGCCGAACTCCCTCACCCCCGGCCGGCGCCCCCGCACCACCCTGACGCCCTCGATCGCCCTGCGCGACGGCGTGCCCGTCATGGCCTTCGGCACCCCCGGCGGGGACCAGCAGGACCAGTGGCAGCTGCACTTCCTCCTCGCCGTCGCGTTGCGCGCCCGGGTGCGCGGCGGCCTCGACCTCCAGGGCGCCATCGACGCCCCGAACTGGCACAACGACAGCTTCCCCGGCTCCTTCTACCCGCGCGGCATGCGCCCGGGCAGCGTGACCGTGGAGTCCCGCACCGACCCGGCCGTCGTCGCGGACCTGCGGCGCCGCGGCCACGACGTGACCGTGGGCGGCCCCTGGTCGGAGGGCCGGCTGTGCGCGGTCGCCCGGGACCCGGAGACGGGCGTGCTGTCGGCGGCGGCGAATCCGCGCGGGATGCAGGGGTACGCGGTGGGCAGGTGATCAGGCGGGCCGCTGTTCATCGCGATGCCACCCGGAGTGCACCCGGCGGGCGGGCGTTGTCAGTGGCACGTGTTGTCATGGAGGAGTGATCGACATCAACGAAACCATCGAAGAGTTTCTCGCAGAGCACGCCTCCGACGTCGAAGAGGCGATCCGCAAGGCCGCCGCCACCGAGATCATGCCGCGCTGGCGCCAGCTCGCAGCGCACGAGGTCGACCAGAAGAGCGGCCCGCACGACCTGGTGACCGACGCCGACCGCAAGGCCGAGCTGTACCTGACCGAGGCCCTGGCCGCCCTGCTGCCCGGTTCGGTCGTGGTCGGCGAGGAGGCGGTCCACGCCAACCCAGCGTCGTACGCGGGGATACGCGCGCACGCCCCGGTCTGGATCGTCGACCCGGTCGACGGGACGCGCCAGTTCGTGCGCGGCGAGGCCGGGTTCTGCACCCTGGTCGCGCTGGCCCACCGCGGCACCCTGCTCGCGTCCTGGACGTACGCGCCCGCCCGCGACCGGCTCGCCACCGCCCGGCGGGGCAAGGGCGCCCACCTCGACGGGGAGCGGCTGTTCGCCGGGGTGCCGGAGCCCGGCCGGGACCTGCGCGTGGCCACCTCCCACCCCGACTACACGACGGACGAGGAGAAGCACGCCCTGCTCGGCCTGCGCGCCGACGGGGTGGCACCGCGCCCGTGCGGCTCGGCCGGTCTGGAGTACCTGGCCATCGCCCGGGGCGAGTTGGACGCCGTCGCGTTCTCCTGGGAGGCCGCCTGGGACCACGCGGCCGGTCTGCTCCTGGTCGAGGAGGCCGGCGGCGCCCACCTGACACTCGCGGGGGAGCCGTTCCGCATCGCGGGCGGCAACACCCTGCCCTTCACCGCCGCCCGCGACGCGGCCACGGCCCGCCGGGTGGTGGGCCTGCTGTCGGGCGAGGCATAGACCCGATCCGTTGCGTGGCGCACACAGGTGATCACCCAAAGTGTGCGCGGGCGGATTCCAGCCGCCGCAAAGCGGTCTTCCACACCGGAAATCACCGGCGGCCGGTGACTGTCAGTCTCCGGGCATATCCTGATCCCCAGTGGCCGTCGGCTGACGAAGGGGTCCGAAGGTGCCGTCGATGCTCGATGCCGTCGTAGTGGGTGCGGGGCCGAACGGACTGACCGCGGCCGTGGAGCTGGCCCGCCGCGGCTTCTCCGTCGCCGTCTTCGAGGCCCGGGGCACCGTGGGCGGTGGTGCCCGCACCGAGGAGCTCACCCTCCCCGGCTTCCGGCACGACCCGTGCGCCGCGGCCCACCCGCTCGCCATCAACTCACCGGCGTTCCGCGCCCTGCCGCTCGAGCGGTACGGCCTGGAGTGGCTGCACGCCGAACTGCCCATGGCGCATCCCTTCCCGGACGGCACGGCGGCCGTCCTGGCCCGGACGGTCGGCGAGACGGCCGCCTCCTTCGGCCCGCGCGACGCCGGCGCGTACCGCAGGCTCATCGAGCCCTTCCTGCCCAAGTGGGACACCCTCGCCCGGGACTTCATGTCCCTGCCGATGACCGCGCTGCCCCGCGACCCGGTGACCCTCGCCCGCTTCGGCCTGGCCGGGCTGCCCCCGTCGACACTGCTGATGCGCCGCTTCCGCGACGAACCGGCCAAGGCCCTGTTCTCCGGGCTCGTGGCCCATGTCATGGCACCGCTCGGTGGCTTCGCCACCGGCGCGATCGGCCTGGTCTTCGCCCTCGCGGCGCACGCCCGCGGCTGGCCCGTCGCCCGCGGCGGCTCCCAGTCCCTCTCCGACGCCCTCGCCGCCTACCTGAAGGACCTCGGCGGCAGCGTCCACACCGACTACGAGGTCAAGCGCCTCGACGATCTGCCGCCGGCCCGGGCGTACGTCTTCGACACCTCGCCCACCGCCCTGGCCCGCATCGCCGGCTTCGGCAACCACTACGCCGGCTACCGCTACGGGCCGGGCGTCTTCAAGGTCGACTACGCGCTCGACGGCCCCGTGCCCTGGACCGCGAAGGAGGCCCGCGCCGCCGGCACGGTGCAGGTCGGCGCGAGCAGCGCGGAGATCGGCGCCGCCCTGCGCGCGGTCTCCCGGGAGGGCCGGGCCCCCGACAGGCCGTTCCTGATCACGGTCCAGCCGAGCGTCGTCGACCCCACCCGGGCCCCGGACGGCAAGCACGTCTTCTGGGCCTACGGGCACGTCCCGCACGGCTGGACCGGTGACCTCACCGACACCATCGAGCGCCAACTGGAGCGCTTCGCACCGGGGTTCCGCGACCGCGTCCTGGCCCGCGCCACGGCGGGCCCGCCCGAACTCGCCGCCCGCAACGCCAACTACGTCGGCGGGGACATCGCCTCCGGCGCCGCCTCCGGCCTCCAGCTGCTGCTGCGCCCAAGGGCCACCCTGTTCCCCTACAACACCCCGCACCCGGCCGTCTTCATCTGCTCGTCGGCGACCCCGCCGGGGCCCGGAGTGCACGGCATGTCGGGGCACAACGCGGCGAAGGCCGTCTGGAAGCGGCTGAGGCAGACATGACCGCCATCGAACTGGTCCGGGGCGACATCACCCGCGAGAGCGTCGACGTGATCGTCAACGCGGCCAACTCCTCACTGATGGGCGGGGGAGGGGTCGACGGGGCGATCCACCGCCGCGGCGGACCCGCGATCCTGGAGGACTGCCGCCGGCTCCGCGCCGCGCACCTCGGCAAGGGCCTGCCCACCGGCCGGGCGGTCGCCACCACCGCCGGCGACCTGGACGCCCGCTGGGTCGTCCACACCGTCGGCCCGGTGTTCAGCGCGACCGAGGACCGCTCCGGCCTCCTCGCGTCCTGCTACCGCGAGTCGCTCCGCGTCGCCGGCGAACTCGGCGCCCGTACGGTCGCGTTCCCCGCGATCTCCACCGGCGTCTACGGCTGGCCGATGGACGACGGATCCCGCATCGCGGTCGAGACCGTACGGGCGGCGGACACGACGGTCGAGGAGGTCAGGTTCGTCCTCTTCGACGAACGGGCCTACGAGGCGTTCGCCGCGCAGCTGCGCTGAGCCACGGCACGGCGGGGGCTCAGGCGGGCTCCGGCTCGAAGTGCCGCAGCAGATCCCGGCCGGGCTGGACGACTCCGTAGGTGCTCTCCGGGACGGCGTTCCACACACCGGGGAGATCACCCAGCGGCTCCGACACGACCAGCCGCGTCTCGTCGGAGACATGGTTCAGGAACCCCAGGTCGGGGTGGAGCGCCCGCACGTCCTCCACCCGGCTGCTGTAGTAGAGCGACCGCGACTTCCCCGCGCTGGAGTAGCGGAAGAACCACACCCGCTCTCCGTCGCTCACCGCGACCGTCATCTGCAGCGGCTGCGGCACCCCGTGCTCGTGGCCCAGGCGCTCGATGAGCCCCGTCATCCGGGCCACCGCACCCGGCGGATCGCCGTCCAGCCCGAAGGTGAGCGCCACGTGGAACATCACCTCCGAGTCCGTCGTGCCCTCCATCGACGGGAACAGCCCCGGGTCCACGGCCAGCATGAGATCCCGGCGCAGCTCGTGGAATCCGTCGATCGCCCCGTTGTGCATCCACATCCACCGCCCGTGGCGGAACGGATGGCAGTTCGTCTGCTGCACGGCCGAGCCGGTCGAGGCGCGCACATGCGCGAAGAACAGCGGCGAGCGGACGTGGTCGGCGATCTCCCGCAGATTGCGGTTGCTCCAGGCCGGGCCGGTGTCGCGGATGACGGCGGGGGTGCGCAGGTGCCACGCGTACCAGCCGACGCCGAAGCCGTCGCCGTTGGTGGTCTCGACCCCCATCCGCGCGTGCAGGCTCTGGTCGATCAGCGAGTGCTCCGGGCGGTAGAGGACATCGTCGAGGATCACGGGAGTGCCCGAGTAGGCGAGCCAGCGGCACATGGCCGATACCCCTGTTCCGAGCCGCCCCGGCCGGGCCGCGCGGCTCCGTAGGTGATGTGCGTGGACCCCAGCGAACCTCCCTCGCGCCCGGCACGCATCGCCCGCCGCGGGTGGTTACGGACCCGGGCCGGCCGTGCGCGGGTGAGGAGCGCCGAGACCCGGAGCGGGGCGAGCGCCACGCGTGGTGGAGCGGACGGCGGACGACGGGCCACGTCTCGTGCGGGCGCCGCGCGCCGCCGGAGTGCCCCAGGCCGGCGGGGTGACCGCCGCCCTGCGGAGGCGCCTCGCGTGGACCGGCGGCGGACGCGGGCTCACCTCACCGGTCCCGGCGGCGGGTGCGGGCTCACTTCACCGGTCCCGGCGGCGGATGCGGGCTCACTTCACCGGTCCCGGCGGCGGATGCGGGCTCACTTCACCGGTCCCGGCGGCGGGTGCGGGCTCACTTCACCGGTCCCGGCGGCGGGTGCGGGCTCACTTCACCGGTCCCGGCGGCGGACGCGGGCTCACCTCACCGGTCCCGGCGGCGGACGCGGGCTCACCTCACCGGTCCCGGCGGCGGACGCGGGCTCACCTCACCGGTCCCGGCGGCGGACGCCGGCCCGCCTTGCCGGTCCCGGCGACGGATGCCGACCCCTCGCCGGCCCCGCCGTCCCGGGCGATCACTCCGTCGCCGCGTGGATCCGGCCCGAGCGGGCCGCCGTGCCCAGTGCCTCGAAGTCCCGTTCGTTCTGGTCGGCGTACGCCTGGGCGAACACGGTGAGCGCCCGGTCGAAGCGGTCGCCGCCGCCCAGGTAGGCGGCGATGGCGACGGGATCGCCGGAGCGGGCGTGGGCCCGCGCCAGGCTCGCACCGCACAGCCGCGCGAACAACCGGAGCAGGCCGGGGTCCATGGTCTCCGGCCGGGCGATGCCCTTCCAGTCCCGCAGCTGCCGGACGTAGAAGTCCCGCTCGTGCCCGTCGAGGCCCACCGCGTGCGTCCAGCCCAGCAGGATGTCGCTGGTCGTCTGGATCAATCGCTGCCCCGCCACCACGCGCCGGCCCTGATTGTCGTAGCGGTCGCCGCCGCAGTGGGCGGCGAGCACCGACTCCTGCGCCTCCTTGGCCTGGAGCAGCAGCGGATCGTCGTCGTCCCGGCCGAGCAGCAGCACGATCCAGCAGCGGGTGCCGACACTGCCGACCCCCACCACCTTGCGGGCGATGTCCACCAGGCGGTAGCGGCGCAGCAGGTGGCGCCGCTCGGACGACAGAGTCCGGGCGTAGCCCTCCAGGACGGCCCGCAGCTCCTTCTCCCGGAAGTGCGCCGAGTCGTCCTCCAGCAGGTCCCGCAGCGGGGTGATCAGCGGCGGGTCCGGTGTGATCCGCCGCCCCACGGCCGTGTCCCGGGTGAGCTTCTCGTAGGCCTGCATATGGGTGCGGGTCCGCGCCTTCGCCGTGGCCTTCATGGTGCGGCGCCGCGCCTCCTTGGACATCGACGCGGCCATCAGCTCCCGTATGTGGTCGGCGTCGTCCTGGGCGTACCAGATGTCCAGAGTGCGCATCCCGGCGAAGTCCCGCATCCGCCGCCGGTAGGCCTTGACGCACGTCTCCACCGCGCTGTTCTGCTCCGCCGCCGAGAAGTCGTTGGCGCGGCCCGCGATGGCGAAGCTGGCCGCGAGCCGTTTGACGTCCCACTCGAACGGCCCGGCCAGCGTCTCGTCGAAGTCGTTGATGTCGAAGACCAGATGGCGCTCCGGCGAGGCCAGCAGCCGGAAGTTCAGCAGATGGGCGTCCCCGCACAGCTGCACCCGCAGCCCGGTGTCGGTGGTGGCCCCGAGATCCGCCGCCATGATCGCCGCCGCGCCGCGGTAGAAGCGGAACGGGGACTCCAGCATGCGGCCGTAGCGGATCGGCACCAACTCCGGTACACGGGTGGCGGACTGGCGCTCCACCACCTCGACGGGGTCGAAACGGTCAGGCCCCGCCTCGAACCCGGCGTGTGAGGAACGCGGCACCCGCCGCCGGGCGTTCCGGCCCGCGGCGGCCCGCTCGGCCGGTGACATGAAGGTGGTGAAGGGACTAGGTACGGTCATGGTTCAGCGCTCCGGCCGCGAGGGGAAGTCGTCCGAGGGCTCCCGGCCCTGCCGGCGCAGCCCCGCCTGCACCGCGCCGGCGAGGACTCGCGCCGCCACGCCCACCAGCATGAGCCCGCCCGCCATCTGCACCATCGTCAGCACCCGCCCGGTCTGGGAGCGGGCCGTGATGTCGCCGTAGCCGACGGTGGTGAACGTGGTGAGCGTGAAGTACAGGGAGTCCGTCTTGGTCAACGGCTCGCTGAACGAGCCAGGGGTGGTGTGCTCCAGCAGGAAGTAGGTGCCCGCGAAGAGCAGCAGGAACAGCGCCAGCGTCGTGGCCAGGGTCTCGACGGCCTTCAGCCGGGGGTAGGGCGAGGTCACCACGGCCCGCACCTCCCACCAGAAGACCACGATCACCAGCAGCAGACCGCAGGCCAGCAGTACCGAATCGCCGCTCGTGCCGCGCCCGTCCAGGGGCAGCACGTAGTAGACCGTGACGAGCCCGGCCGCGATGAGCGCGGCGCGTACGAGGGCCGTGACCGCCGCCCGCCGGCGACGCTCCGGCCGCCGGCCGGGAACCTCCGCTGGATCGTCCATCGCGTGTCTTCCGGTCTCGGTCCCGCCCCGGTGCCGGGGCGTCGTCCCACAAGGCTTGCCCTACCACCTCAGCGTCCGGGCGCCCCATACGGATCACCCGCCACGGGTGAGGCAGCCCGGCTCCGGCCCGGGCACGCTGGTGCAGACGGGGACGACTGCCGGGCGTGCGCCCGGGACGGAGGACTGACATGAGCGCGCAGAACTACCTGGCGTACGACTTTCCGCTGCTGAGCGCCTTCTGGTCGATGCTGTGGTTCTTCCTCTGGATCATGTGGTTCGTCCTGCTCTTCCGGGTGGTCCTCGACATCTTCCGCGACGATTCCCTGAGCGGCGGGGCCAAGGCCGGCTGGCTGGTCTTCTGCGTCGTGCTGCCCTTCCTGGGCGTGTTCGTCTACGTCGTCGCCCGTGGCCGGAACATGGGCCGCCGGGAGACGGACCGGGCCCGTGCCCAGCAGCAGGCCTTCGACAGCTACATCAGGGAGACCGCCCGGGGCGGCGAGGACCGGTCCAGCAGCGTCGACGAGCTCGCCAGGCTGTCCGAGATCCGTTCCCGTGGCGACATCACGGACGAGGAGTTCCGAAGGGCGAAGGAACTGGTGCTCAGCGGCTCCGGGGCATCGGGCGCCCCGGCCGCCGGTACCCCCACCTCCGGTCGCTGACCGCGCCGGACTCAGCAGAATCGAGGATCAGGATGACCGCCACACACCCGACGCACGGGACATCGAGGACGAGGCACGGAACCGCCGCCGCAGGCCTGATGATCTTCGCGGCCGTGATGCTCATGCTCGCCGGAATTCTCGGCATCATGCGCGGCATCTCGGCGATCGCCGAGGACGAGGTCTTCGTCGCGACCCCCAACTACGTCTTCGCCTTCGACACCACCGGCTGGGGCTGGATCCACCTCGCCCTGGGCGTGGTCGCCGTGCTCATCAGCCTGGGGCTGTTCCAGGCCTCCACCTGGGCGCGCGTCCTCGGCGTGGGGATCGCCGGACTCGTCCTCATCGCCAACTTCCTCTCTCTGCCCTCCTACCCGGTCTGGTCCGTGGTGATGATTGCGATGACCGCGTTCATCATCTGGGCCCTGTGCACCGTGAAGAAGGGCGACGTCTGAGAGCCCGCAGGCCGTGCCCCGCCCGCAAGGGCCGGGCACGGCCTCGCCGCGCCCTCGGTCACCGGGCTCAGGCGCGGGTGCGGACCAGCAGCAGGGCGACGTCGTCGTCCGGTTCCGGGCTCAGCGCGCTGAGCAGGCTGTCGCTGGCGCGCTGCAGGCTGGGCCCCGCGTTCCCGAGCAGCCGGGTCAGGGTGTCCAGGCCGGTGTCGATCGACTCGCCACGGGTCTCGACCAGCCCGTCCGTGTACAGGGCGAGCAGGGAACCGGGGGCGAGTTCCACCTCCACCGTGCCGAACTCCACGCCGCCGACCCCGAGCGGGACCCCGCCCGGCACCTCGACCAGCGCGGCCCGGCCGTCCGCCCCGGCGAGCACCGGCGGCAGATGCCCGGCGCTGGACAGCTCGCAGGTGCCGCGGCGCAGATCGCACACCGCGTACACGCAGGTGGCGATCGCGTCGCCGAGGGAGCCGGCGATGTCGTCGAGGTGCCGCAGCAGCTGGGCGGGCGGCAGGTCCAGCCGGGCCAGCGCCCGCGTCGCCGTGCTCAGCTGCCCCATGATCGCCGCGGCCTGGACGCCCTTGCCCATGACGTCCCCGACGACCAGCCCGGTGCGCCCCGGGCCCAGCGGCAGCACGTCGTACCAGTCGCCGCCGACCTCGCTGAGGGCCGGGCGGTAGCGGGCGGCGATGTCCAGCCCCTCCCGCTCGGCGGGCGTGCTCGGCAGCAGGCTGCGCTGCAGGGTGAGGGCGGTGCCGCGCTCACGGCCGTAGAGGCGGGCGTTGTCTATGCAGATCGCGGCGCGGGCGGCGAGTTCCGAGGCGAGCACCTGGTCCCGGTCGTCGAAGGGGCGCTCGTTGACCGTGCGGTACAGCGAGAGCGTGCCGAGCACCTTGCCCCGGGCCACCAGCGGCAGCGCCAGGTAGGAGTGGGCGCCGGCCTCGTGCAGGGCCTGGGCGGCCCGGGAGTCCCTGGCCAGCCGCCGCAGCATCTTGCCGTCCACGCGCTCGATCAGGACCGGGCGGGCGCTGCGCACACACTGCGTGATGATCCGCGACGAGCCGTACGTGGCCAGCTCGCCCACCGGGTCGGCGGCGTGGATGGCGTCGGTGGGGTAGCCGGACGCGACGGCCAGCGCCCGGAACTCGGCCGGTGCGCCGCCCGACACGGGCGTGATGGTGCCGCGGGCCACGACCGACTCCAGGACGTCCACGGCGGCCAGGTCCGCGAGGTGCGGCACGACCACGTCGGCCAGCTCCCGGGCCGTCTGCTGGAGGTCCAGCGTGGTGCCGATCTTCATGCCCGCGTCGGCGATCACCGACAGGTGCTGGCGTGCCTGCGCGACCTCGGCGGCGGCCTGCTGGCGCTCGGTGACGTCCAGGACGGCCATCGCGAGCCCGAGCACCCGGCCGTCGGTGTCCTCGATGCGGTGGTAGGACTCCGAGTAGGCGCGGTCCTGCGCGTCCGCCGCCGTCCGCCCGACGGTCTGCTGGTCGAGCAGGGACGCGCCGGTCTCCAGGACGTGCCGCATCCGGGCCTCGATGGCCCCCACATCGAGGTCGGGCAGCACCTCCCCGACCCGGCGCCCCAGCACCGCCTCCTCGGGCAGGCCGTTGATCCGCTCCAGCGCGGGGTTGACCCCGACCCAGCGCAGGTCGTTGTCGAAGACGGCGATGCCGAGCGGGGTCTGGTTGACGAGGCTGTGCGAGAGGGCGAGGTCGCGCTCGACCTGCCGTACGGTCGTCGCGTCCGTGGCGAGTCCCAGCAGGTGGGGCTGCCCCTCGGGGTCGCGGAGGCGCATCGTGCGGAACTCCACGGCGCGTTCCGTGCCGTCGCGGTGCCGCAGCGGAAAGACACCGGCCCAGCGGGCACCCGTACTGACCTGGGCGAACAGCTCCCTGCCCCGGGGCCGGTTCTCGGGGGAGACCAGGAGGGTGTCGGCGCGTCGGCGCAGGGCCTCCTCCGCGGTCCAGCCCAGCAGCTGCTCGATCTCCGGGCTCCACAGCGCGATGTGCCCGCCGGCGTCCAGGACCACCGCCGCGACCTTCAGCAGATCCAGCAGCCCGCCGGGCGCGGCCGTGACGGCGTCGCGGTCCGAGGTCGCATACCCGTTCATGCGAGCCGCTCCTTCCGGCGCGGCAAAAGGTACCGCCATGATCTGTTGCGCGGGCTGTCCGATAAGGTCACATTACGGTCGGAGGAGCGGCACTGTCGCGCCGAAATGACAAAAAACCGCGGGTCGGTGCCCGTGGCGGGAGGGAGTGGCGTCTTGGAGGACTGGACCTTGCGGGAGAGCCTGGTCACCGCGTCGGGGGCCGTGCGCTGGGACCGGATCGGCGAGCCGGACGGCGAGCCGGTCGTGCTGCTGCACGGGACGCCCTTCTCGTCGTACGTGTGGCACGAGATCGCCTCCGCCCTCGCCGCGGTCGGGTATCAGGTGCACGTCTGGGACATGCCCGGTTACGGCGCCTCCGCCATGCACCCCGGCCAGGACGTCTCACTGGGCGCCCAGGGCGGGATCCTCACCGAGCTGCTCGCGCACTGGGGGCTTCGGGAGCCGTCCGTGATCGCGCACGACTTCGGCGGTTGCGTGGCACTGCGGGCCCACCTCCTGCACGGGGCCCGCTACCGGCGGCTCGCCCTGGTCGATCCGGTGGCCCTGCGGCCCTGGGGTTCCCCCTTCTTCCGCCTGGTCGGGGAGCACAGCCGGGTCTTCGAACAGCTTCCGGCGGCGCTCCACGAGGCCCTGGTGCGCGAGTACGTCTCCTCCGCGAGCCATGCCGGTCTGCGCCCCGCCACGCTCGACGCGCTGGTCGGGCCGTGGACGACCGAAGAGGGCCGGGCCGCCTTCTACCGGCAGATCGCGCAGGCCGACCAGCGCTACACCGACGAGATCCAGCCGCTCTACCCGTCGATCGACCTGCCCGTCACGGTCTGCTGGGGCACCGAGGACACCTGGATCCCGTTCGCCAGGGGACAGGAGCTCGCCGCGCTGATCCCGGGGGCGCGGCTGGTGCCCGTCCCGGAGGCCGGGCATCTCGTCCCGCTGGACGCGCCCGCCCGGCTGACGAGCGAGCTGCTCGCCTTCCTCACGGCCTGAGAACCCGTCCGGCACCGGGGAACCATCAGGACCGCACAAAGTCCGACGGGGTCATTGCTTCGATTGTGTTCGAGTCCTAGGGTGTGCCTGCTCAGCAGTTGCTCAGTCACCGTCAGTTGCACGTGTCCCAACAGAACAGCCCATCACGGATGGGCGGTTGGGGATCCCCTCTGACGTGCCCTCAGTCCGTGCAGCACCCTGTCGAACCGAGGAAGGCCACGGTCATGCCGTACCCGCACCCGCACCCCTCTCCCGCCGACCGGCCGGTCGTCAGCCGTCGCCGACTGCTGGAGTCAGGAGCCGCCGTGCTCGGCGCGCTCGCCCTGTCCGCGTCGCCCGCCGCGGCGCACGCGGCCGGCCGGCGCCCGGCGGCGGACGGCCCGCCCGAGTGGAACGACGGCCTGAGCGTCTACCGGGTCGGCACCGAGCCGCCGCACACCACCCTCATGCCCTACGCGGACCTCGGACAGGCCCTGAAGGGCGACCGCGAGCGCTCGCCGTACCGGCTGAGCCTCGACGGCACCTGGAAGTTCGCCTACGCGGACCGTCCCGACGACCGGGACAAGGACTTCCACGGCACCGACGTCGACGACTCCGGCTGGGACACCATCCCCGTGCCCTCGGCCTGGCAGATGCACGGCTACGACTTCCCGATCTACGTCAACATCACCTACCCCTGGTGGGGTCCCAACGGCGGTGGCGAGGACGCCCAGCCGCCGGCCGCCCCGACCCGCTACAACCCCGTCGGCCAGTACCGCCGCACGTTCACCGTGCCCCGCAGCTGGTCCGGCCGCCGCACCTTCCTGCACTTCGAGGGCGTCAAGTCCGCCCACTACGTGTGGATCAACGGCGAACTGGTGGGCTACCACGAGGACTCCTACACCTCCGCCGAGTACGACATCACGCCCCATCTCAAGCCGGGCACCAACCAGATCGCCGTCGAGGTGTACCGCTACTCCGACGCGGAGTGGCTGGAGGACCAGGACATGATCCGGCTGAGCGGCATCTTCCGTTCGGTCCACCTCTACTCCACGCCGAGCGTGCACCTGCGCGACTTCCGCCTGGACACCCCCCTCGGCGACGGCTACACCACCGCCGAACTCAAGGTCACCGCGCACGTCCGCGACTACGGCGGCAAGGGCGCCGGCCGCTACACCGTCGAGACCCGGCTGTACGACGCGCGCGGCCACGAGGTCTGGTCGCGGCCCCTGAACCGGCCCGTCGACGTCCCCGACGGCGACGAGGTCACCGTCGAGGCGTCCAGAGCCGTCCCCTCGCCGAAGCTGTGGTCGGCCGAGCACCCGAACCTCTACACCGCCGTGCTCCGCCTGCGCGACCCGGCCGGCAAGGTGGTCGAGACCCTCTCGCACCGGGTCGGCTTCCGTGAGTTCGCGCTCAAGGACGGCCTGATGCGCATCAACGGCAAACCGGTCTCCTTCCGCGGCACCAACCGGCACGAGATGCACCCGGTCACCGGCTCGGCGCTCACCCGCGCGCAGATGGTCGAGGACATCGGAATCATCAAGCGGCTCAACATCAACAGCGTCCGCACCTCGCACTACCCCAACAACCCGCTCTGGCTCGAACTCGCCGACGAGTACGGCCTGTACCTCGTCGGCGAGACCAACCTCGAGACCCACGGCATCCGCGACAAGTTCCCCGGCAGCGGCCACCCGGAGTGGACCGAGGCGTGCGTGGTCCGCGCCCAGAACATGGTCCACCGCGACAAGAACCACGCCTCGGTGGTCATCTGGTCGCTCGGCAACGAGGCGGGCGGCGGTACCACCTTCAACGCCATGCACGACTGGATCCGCTCCTACGACTCCACCCGCGTCATCCAGTACGAGGGCGACGACCGGCCGGGCGTCAGCGACATCCGCTCCGAGATGTACGACAGCCCGCAGCGGGTCGAGCAGCGCGCCAAGGACACCGGCGACACCCGGCCGTACGTGATGATCGAGTACTCCCACGCGATGGGGAACTCCAGCGGCAACTTCAAGAAGTACTGGGACGTCGTCCGGCGCTACGACGTCCTCCAGGGCGGCTGGATCTGGGATTTCGTCGACCAGGCGCTGGCCTGGCCCACGCCGTCGCGCAAGCTGCTGACCGAGTCCGGCCCGGGCGCGCTGCGCGGCGAGGTCATGGCGCCCGCCGGCACCTTCGACCGGGCCAAGGGCGTCTCCGGCGGCACCGTCTTCCCCCGCGACGCCGGCCTCGACCTCACGGGCTCCCTCACACTGGAGGCCTGGGTCACCCCGCACGTGACCGGCTTCCACCAGCCGATCCTCGCCAAGGGCGACACCCAGTACGCCCTCAAGCAGACGGACGAGAACCTGGAGTTCTTCATCCACGGCGGCGGTCAGTGGGTCACCGCGAGCTGGGCGCTGCCCGACGGCTGGAGGGGCGAGGAGCACCACATCGCCGGCGTCTTCGACGCGGACGCGGGCACGCTCACCCTGTATGTCGACGGCCAGGTGCGCGGCACCAGGACGACCACCCGGCGCCCCGCGAACAACACCGCGTCCCTGTCGCTCGCCACCGACATCGACAATCCGACCCGGGAGTTCAGCGGCACCATCCGCCGGGCCCGCGTGTACGCCCGCGCGCTCGGTGCCGCCGAACTGGCCTCGGACACCCGCACGCCGGGCGACGAGGGCGTGCGCTTCTGGTTCGACGCCGCCACCGCCGGCTTCACCGAGAAGCGTTCGCGCGACAAGACGTTCCACGCCTACGGCGGCGACTGGGGCGACAACCCCAACGACGGTGCCTTCGCCGCCGACGGCCTCCTCCTGCCCGACCGCACCCTCACCGGCAAGTCCGCCGAGGTCAAGCAGATCTACCAGGCCGTCAACGCCACCGCAGCCTCCGGCGGCCCCGGTGCCGTCACCCTCACCAACGAGTACCTGTTCACCAACCTCCGCGAGTTCGGAGGCCGTTGGTCCCTCCTCGCCGACGGCGAGGTCGTCCAGCGCGGCCGGCTGACCCGCGACCAGCTCAACGTCGCCCCGCTCGGCAGCAAGGACATCAGGATCCCGGTGCGGCTCCCGGCGAAGCCCGCGCCCGGCACGGAGTACTTCCTCCAGCTCTCCTTCACCACCAAGGAAGCCACCCCGTGGGCCAAGGCCGGTTTCGAGGTGGCCAAGCAGCAACTCGCCCTCGACGCGGGCAGCCCGGCCGTGAAGCCCGCGCCCCTGCGCGGCGTGCCCGCCCTGAGCCACACCGACGGGGACAAGACCGTCAGCGTGAAGGGCAGGGGCTTCGCCGTCACCGTCGACAAGGGCACCGGGACCATCACGTCCTACGAGGCGGGCGGCACCCGTCTCCTCACCTGCGGCCCCGTCCCGAACTTCTGGCGGGCGCCCACCGACAACGACCGCGGCAACGGCCAGCACACCCGCAACCAGACGTGGCGCGACGCCGGAGCGAAGCGGGAGATCACCGACGTGCGGGTACGGCCCCTCGACGACCGGGCCGTCGAGGTCACCGTCACCGGCACGCTGCCCACCGCAACCGAGTCGACGTACAGCACGACCTACACGGTCTTCGGCAACGGCGAGATCAAGGTCGACAACACCCTGCACCCGGGCGCGGCCGGCCTGCCGTACATCCCGGAGGTCGGCACCCTGCTGTTCCTGCCGCGGAGCCTGGACCGGCTGCACTACTACGGCCGGGGTCCCGAGGAGAACATGTGGGACCGCAACAACGCCACCGACGTGGGCCTGCACTCCGGCACCGTCTCCGGGCAGTGGACCCCCTACCTGCGCCCCCAGGAGAACGGCAACAAGACCGATGTGCGGTGGGCCGCGCTGACCGACGGCAGGGGGCGCGGACTGCTCGTGACCGGTGAGCCGCTGCTGGAGGTCAACGCCTCGCACTTCACCCCCGAGGACCTGTCCGTCGGGGCCCGGCACGACTACCAGCTCACCCCGAGGGACGCGGTGGTCCTGCGGCTCAACCACCGCCAGATGGGCGTCGGCGGTGACAACAGCTGGGGCGCGCACACGCACGACGAGTTCAAGCTGCCCGCGAGTCGCGACTACGCGTACACCTACCGGCTGCGTCCGCTCACGCGCGTGAGCGAGGCGATGGCGGCCTCGCGACGGCCGACCGCCACCGCATAGCGCGAGCGGCGGATCAGCGGCGCCGCCTCAGTCGGCGGCGTCGCTGATGCCCAGCCGCAGATGCTCCACGTGGTACACGGCCTGGTCGAGCAGCTCGGCGACATGATGGTCGTGCAGCGCGTAGACCACTGAACGGCCCCGCCGCTCGCCCACGACCAGGCCCAGATTGCGCAGCAGCCGCAGCTGGTGCGAGCAGGCCGACTGCTCCATGCCCACCTCGGCGGCCAACTCCGTGGCCGGCAGCGGGCCTTCGCGCAGCCGCGCCAGGATCAGCAGCCGGGAGGGCGTGGACAGGGCCTGGAGCGTGGTGGCTACCTTCGCGACGTTGTCCGCGTCCAGGCGTACGCGCTCGGCGGCTTCCTGCACGGGGGTGACGGCTCCATGACCCATGCCGTCATCGTACCGGCCCCGTGCGAACACATGAATGAATCTTCATCTATACCGGTCCGGCGGCGGGGAGGGGCACGTCGATGTCGGATTCTCGCCAGCCCCGCACCGTCCCGTGCCGGATGCTGGACCCATGCAGATGGGGATGCACACCGACACCGAGCGCTGCGTACGCGCCGTCCGGTCCAAGGACGCGCGGTTCGACGGCTGGTTCTTCACGGCCGTCCTGACCACCGGCATCTACTGCCGTCCCAGCTGCCCGGTGGTGCCGCCCAAGCCGGAGAACATGGTCTTCCACCCCAGCGCGGCGGCCTGTCAGCAGGCCGGGTTCCGGGCCTGCAAGCGCTGTCGGCCCGACACCAGCCCCGGCTCCCCGCAGTGGAACCAGCGAGCCGACCTCGTGGCCCGCGCCATGCGGCTGATCGCCGACGGCGTCGTGGACCGCGAGGGCGTGCCCGGCCTCGCCGGACGGCTCGGCTACAGCACCCGGCAGGTCGAGCGGCAGCTCCTCGCCGAGCTGGGCGCGGGCCCCCTCGCGCTCGCCCGCGCCCAGCGCGCCCAGACGGCCCGGCTGCTCATCGAGACGACCGCCCTGCCCATGGCGCAGATCGCCTTCGCCGCCGGCTTCGCCTCGATCCGCACCTTCAACGACACGGTCCGCGAGGTCTTCGCCCTGCCCCCGAGCGAGCTGCGCGCCCGCGCCCCGAAACGGCAGGGCGCCGGCACCCCCGGAGCGCTCTCCCTGCGGTTGCCGTTCCGCGCCCCGCTCAACCCCGACAACCTCTTCGGCCACCTCGCCGCGACGGCCGTACCCGGGGTGGAGGAGTGGCGCGACGGCTCCTACCGCCGCACCCTGCGCCTGCCGTACGGCCACGGCATCGCGGCCCTCACCCCGAACCCGGACCACATCGCCTGCCGCCTCACCCTCAGCGACCTGCGCGATCTGACCGTCGCCATCAGCCGCTGCCGCCGCCTGCTCGACCTGGACGCCGACCCCGTCGCCATCGACGACCAGCTCCGCACCGACCCGGTCCTCGCACCACTGGTCGACAAGGCGCCCGGCCGGCGCGTGCCGCGCACGGTCGACGAGGCCGAGTTCGCCGTCCGGGCCGTGCTCGGGCAGCAGGTCTCCACGGCCGCCGCGCGCACCCACGCGGCCCGCCTGGTCACCGCGCACGGCGAACCGGTCGAGGACCCCGAGGGCGGCCTCACCCACCTCTTCCCGGCCCCCGAGGCCCTCGCGGCGCTGGACCCCGAGTCGCTGGCGATGCCCCGCACCCGCCGCACCACCTTCACCACGCTGGTCCACCGGCTCGCCGACGGCGAGCTGCGCCTCGGCGTCGAGAGCGACTGGCCGCAGACCCGCGCCCAGCTCCTCGCGCTGCCCGGCTTCGGCCCCTGGACGGTGGACGTCATCGCCATGCGGGCCCTGGGCGACCCCGACGCCTTCCTCCCCACCGACCTCGGCATCCGCCGCGCCGCCCGGGAACTGGGCCTGCCGTCCACACCCGCCGCGCTCACCGCACGCGCCGCCGCCTGGCGCCCCTGGCGGGCCTACGCGGCCCAGTACCTCTGGGCGACCGACAGCCACCCGATCAACTTCCTTCCGGTATAGGGACGTCCGATGAAGCAGCACACCGTGACCGACAGCCCGTACGGCCCGCTCACCCTCGTCGCCGAGGACGGCGTCCTGTGCGGCCTCTACATGACCGACCAGCGCCACCGCCCGCAGCAGGAGACCTTCGGCACCCGCGACGACACCCTCTTCGCGGAGACGGAGGAGCAGCTGAAGGCCTACTTCGCGGGCGAGCTCGAGGAGTTCACCGTCGAACTGCGCCTGACCGGCACCCCGTTCCAGCGCGCCGTCTGGGAGGAACTGCGCCGCATCCCCTACGGCGAAACCCGCACCTACGGCCGGCTCGCCGACACCCTCGGCACCCCCACCGCCTCCCGCGCGGTCGGCCTCGCCAACGGCCGCAACCCCATCGGCATCATCGTCCCCTGCCACCGCGTCATCGGCGCCAACGGCAGCCTGACCGGCTACGGCGGTGGCCTGGAACGCAAGCAGCGCCTGCTGGACTTCGAGCGCGGGGCGGCCTTGTTCCAGCGGGGCGCGGCCTTGTTCTAGGGGGTGCCCACGAGGCCCCGCAGCAGCTCCGGCAGCGCCGTGCCGATGGGATCGCGGACGATCTCGTCGGCACGGTCGTCGTACGGGGTCGGCTCGGCGTTGACGATGACCAGACGGGCGCCGTGGTCGGCGGCCACACCGGCGAGACCGGCGGCGGGCTGTACCTGAAGGCTCGTGCCGACGGCGACGAAGACCTGGCAGGCCTTGCTGACGGCGGCTGCCTCACCGAGGACGACGGGGTCGAGCCGCTCACCGAACACCACCGTCGCCGGCTTCAGGATCCCGCCGCACTCCAGGCACGGCGGGTCCTCCTCACCGGCCTCGACCCGGGCCAGCGCGTCCGCCATCGGACCGCGGGCGTGGCAGCCGGTGCACACGACACCGCGGGCCGACCCGTGCAGCTCGAACACCTTGCGGGCCGGCATCCCGGCGAGCTGGTGCAGCCCGTCCACGTTCTGCGTGATCACCCGCACCGGCACCCCGGACCGCTCCAGTTCCGCCACCGCCCGGTGCGCGGCGTTGGGCTCGGCCCGCAGCGCCCCCGTCTCGCGCCGCATCAGCCAGGAGCGGCGGCGGATCTCGGCATCGCCCATGTAGTACTCGTACGTGACGAGCTTCTCGGCCTCGGGATCCCGCCGCCACAGCCCGTTCGGCCCGCGGTAGTCCGGGATCCCGGAGTCCGTGCTGATGCCGGCACCGGTGAGCAGGGCGACGAGCGGTTTGGTCATGCGACCGACAGTAGGACAGGCCACGGGGCGGCGACGAGCGGTTGCCGAACGGGACGCGGAGGGGTGAGCGGCCGGACCGGTCAGAACACCCGCCGGCCGTTCTCCAGCTCCGCCGTGCCCGACCCGTCCGCCAGCACGTCCAGTGCGGCCAGGACACGGCCGCCGAGGGTGCCCGGCAGATACTCGGCCAGCTCCTCGCGCGGGACCAGGCGCCAGGACAGCAGCTCCTCCTCCTGGAGGCGGATCGCCTTGAACTCGTTCTCGCTCAGCACCCCGCCGTCGTACAGGTACGCCACCAGCGGCGGGCGGCCCGTGCCGTGGACCCAGTCCACCGCCAGGAGCCGGCCGGGTTCCCGGTCCAGGCCGATCTCCTCGGCCGTCTCGCGTCGCGCACCCTGCCGCGGGGTCTCGCCGGTGTCGGACTCGACGGTGCCGCCGGGCAGCACCAAGCCCTCCCGGTAGTTGGGCTCGACGAGCAGCACACGGCCCTCGCCGTCCCGGAAGAGCGTGGCGGCGCCGGCCAGGACGCGGGGCAGGGAGGCGATGTAGGCGGCGTAGTCAGGAGAGGTGGTCATCGGTGCAGGGTATCCACCGGGGCCCGCCGCATCCCCCCGTGCGTCAGGCCGGCGGCGCCTCCGCCAGCCGCAGCGTCCGTTCCGCGGCAAGCAGTACTGCAACGGTGCCTGTCCAAACCCGCGCCCGCACCGCTACCTGACCCTGGCGTCAAAGTCCCGTACAAGCACGGGACTTGAAGCCGCCTGGTTTCAGCCTGCGAACGTTTCTGGTTGCCAATCGTGTGAGAAGTATTGACGTCATTCATGGGATGTCTAGCATTCCCTCGATCGATACTTCGACCCGTGTTCGACATGCCGGACAGATCCGGGCGGCCCCTGGCGGGGAAGGCCGGAGTCGCTTGCTCAAGGATGACGAGGTCCTTATGCGCGGACGTAGTTCCAACCGCAGGCGCCCGTCGGTGGTGCTCGCCGCCGTGGTCGCGGCCCTGGCCGCGTTGGCGGCGCTGCTTGTCGCCGGCCCGGCCCAGGCGGCCACCACCCGCGCCGTGCGCGGTGTCGCTTCCGGCAAGTGTCTCGATGTGTCGGGCGTCAGCCAGACCGACGGCGCGAACGTGCAGATCTGGGACTGCCACGGCGGAACCAACCAGCAGTGGACGCTGACGGACAGCAGCCAGCTGACCGTGTACGGCAACAAGTGCCTGGATGCCCGGGGTGGCGGCACCACGGCCGGGACCCAGGTCCAGATCTGGACGTGTACCGGCACTGACAACCAGCAGTGGCGGGTCAACCCCGACGGCACGATCGTCGGCGTGCGGTCCGGGCTGTGCCTGGAGGTCTCGGGCTGGGGCAAAGCCAACGGCACGGAGGCGCGGCTCTGGTCGTGCACCGGCGGCGCCAACCAGAAGTGGACCGGCCTGTCCGGGGCGAGCAACGCGTGTGCCCTTCCGTCGGCCTACCGGTGGACCTCGTCGGCTCCGCTGGCGCAGCCGTCGAACGGGCAGGTCGCGCTGAAGGACTTCACCACCACCATGTACAACGGCAAGCACCTGGTCTACGCGACCACCTCCAACGGAACGTCGTGGGGCTCGATGGGGTTCAGTCCCTTCACGAACTGGTCGGACATGGCGACGGCCGGCCAGACCCAGATGAACGAGACCGGGGTGGCGCCCCAACTGTTCTACTTCGCGCCCAAGAACGTCTGGGTGCTGGTGGACCAGTGGGGTCAGTGGCCGTTCTACTACCGCACGTCCAGCGACCCCACCAACCCCAACGGCTGGTCCGCCAGGCAGCCCCTGTTCACCGGCAGCCTCCCCGCCGGTGACGGCGGCGGCCCGATCGACCCGACCATGATCGGCGACGACCAGAACATGTACCTGTTCTTCGCCGGTGACAACGGCAAGATCTATCGGGCGAGCATGCCGATCGGGAACTTCCCGGGCAACTTCGGCTCCTCGTACACGACGATCATGAGCGACGCAAACAAGGACCTTCTGTTCGAGGCACCGGAGGTCTACAAGGTTCAGGGCCAGAACCAGTACCTCATGATCGTTGAGGCGCAGGGTTCGAACCGCTACTTCCGCTCGTTCACCGCCTCCGGCCTGAACGGTCCGTGGACCGTCCAGGCCGGCAGCGAGAGCAGCCCCTTCGCGGGCCAGGCCAACAGCGGTTCCACCTGGGCCCAGGGCGTCAGCCACGGTGACCTGGTCCGCGTCAACCCCGACCAGAACAAGGCCATCGATCCCTGCAACCTGCAGTTCCTCTACCAGGGCCTCCCCAAAGACATACCGGCGGGCACCGACTACCCGAGCCTGCCGTACCGGCCGGGCCTGCTCACCCTGCAGCGCTGACCCGCCTGGGACACGGTGATCGCGACGTGGTGCGGTCCGCCGACGCGTTGACGAGCTGTTCACCGCGTGGGCGATACCACCGGCACTCCACAGTCGAGTCATCCTGACCACCGCAACCAAGCGGTGCCACGATTTCGGGCGCGTCCAGCGCTGAGCCCACTCGGGCCGACGAATGAGAAAGATGGTGAAATGGGCAGTCGAACAACGGTGATCGGCATGGTCACCGTCCTCATGGCCGGTTTACTGATCGTGATCGGAGCGCCGGCGGCGCAAGCCGCCACTGTGGACACGAACGCCTGGTACGTACTGATGAACCGCAGCAGCGGCAAGGCCCTCGACGTCTACAACTCCTCCACCGCCGACGGCGCCAGCGTCGTCCAGTGGACCCGCACCAGCGCCAACAACCAGCAGTTCCGGTTCGTGGACTCCGGCGACGGCTACTACCGGATCAAGGCGCGGCACTCGGGCAAGGTGATCGACGTGTCCAGCTGGTCGACAGCCGACGGTGCCGCCATCCACCAGTGGACCGACCACGGCGGCGCCAACCAGCAGTTCCGGTTGGCCGACTCCGACAGCGGCTACGTCCGGCTGATCAACCGCAACAGCAACAAGGCGGTCGAGGTGCAGAGCGCGGCGACCGACGACGGCGCCGACGTCGTGCAGTACAGCGACGGGGGTGGCACCAACCAGCAGTGGCAACTCGTCCAGGCGGATGCGGGCACCGGCACATGCACGCTGCCGTCGAAGTACCGGTGGACATCGACCGGCCCGCTGGCGGAGCCGAAGGCGGGGTGGGCCTCGCTCAAGGACTTCACCAGCGTCGTCCACAACGGCAAGCACGTCGTCTATGCCACGACGCACAACACCCTCGCCGGTGACGATGGGCGCTGGGGATTGACGACCTTCAGCCCCTTCACGAACTGGTCCGACATGGCCACCGCCACCCAGAACACGATTCCTTTCGATGGCATCGCGCCGACGCTGTTCTACTTCGCCCCGAAGAACCTCTGGGTGCTCGCCTACAACGGGGCTTGGCCATACAGCTTCGGCTACCGCACTTCGAGCGACCCCACCAACCCCAACGGCTGGTCCGCGCAGCAGGAGCTGTTCACGGGCACCCTCCCGAAGGGCGGCCCCCTCGACGTGACTCTCATCGGCGACGACACGAACATGTACATGTTCTTCGCCGACGATGAGGGCGGCATCTACCGCGCCAGCATGCCGATCGGCAACTTCCCGGGCACCTTCGGTTCGTTCACGAAGATCATGAGCGACACGCCGCTCAACCTGTTCGAGGCGCCGGAGGTCTACAAGGTCCGGGGTCAGAACCAGTACCTCATGATCGTCGAGGCCCAGAACTACACGGGGTATGGCCGCTACTTCCGCGCGTTCACGGCCACCGGCCTCGACGGCACGTGGACACCGCAGGCCGGGGCCGACACCGTGACCAACCCCTTCGCCGGCAGTGCCAACAGCGGCGCGACGGCCTGGACCAAGGACATCAGCCACGGGGATCTGGTTCGCACCAACCCCGACCAGACCAAGACCATCGACCCTTGCAATCTGCAGTTCCTCTACCAGGGGCGCGACCCCAGCACCGACGGCGGGGACTACGGTCTCCTGCCGTACCGGCCGGGCGTGCTGACACTGCAGCGCTAGCCGGTGGCGTGACACAGGTCCGGCTCCGGTGTTCCTGACGTCCGCGGGCAACGACGCACACCGAACCGGGCCCGGAGCCTGGCTGAACCATGCCTCGACACACCGTCAGGCCCTGCCCACCCGACAACGTGACTACGTCCACCCGTGGCCGGCCAGTGCTTTCACTGCGAGAGGGCCGGGCATGCCCGCCCGCTGTGGGAGCGGTCGCGGACAGCCGGCTGCGTACAGGTTCCTCACCACGCCGTTCCGCCAGTAGGTCATGTGCCCGCCGATGCCAACGGGGCGACACGGCAGCCGAGTTGCCGACCCGAACGGCGACCAGCCCCGCCAGATTCAGCACTCACTCGCAGAAGAGGACGACTGCATGAGAAAGCCTTGGATACTGTCCCTCATCACGCTGGTCATGGCCGCGCTCGGGATGACGGCAGCAGGTGTGGCACCTGCCTCCGCCGCCTCGAACACGCCCTTGCGGGTCATGCCGTTGGGCGACTCCATCACCTGGGGCGTGGGAAGCAGCACGGGTAACGGCTACCGGGGTCCGTTGTGGGACATGCTCGCGGCGGACGGCCATCCGCTGGACTTCGTCGGCACGTTGCGGGGCGGCTCGATGTCCGACCCCGACAACCAAGGTCACCAGGGATACAGGATCCACCAGATCGCCGAACTCGCCGACGCCTCGCTGACCCGCTACCGGCCCAACGTCGTGACGCTGATGATCGGCACCAACGACCTGGCCGGGAGCTATCAGGTCTCCACCGCCGCCGACCGGCTGAAGTCGCTGGTCAACCAGATCACCGCCGACGTCCCCGACGCGACCGTCCTCGTGGCCTCCCTGGTCGTGTCCACCAGCGGCTCGGAGGAGCAGTACCGTGCCGCGTACAACCAGGCCATCCCCCAGATCGTGAGCGAGGCGCAGTCAGCGGGCAAGCACGTCGCATACGTGGACATGAGCAGCCTGACCACGGCCGACCTTGCCGACGCCCTGCATCCCAACGACGCGGGCTACCAGAAGATGGCCGACGCCTTCCACCGCGGCATCCAGTCCGCGGACAGCGCCGGGTGGCTGAGGAACCCCGCCCCCGCCCCCGCACACGTGCAGTCCGGCACCGCCGGCAAGTGCATGGATGTCAGCGGCTTCGGCACTGCCAACGGGACCGCCGTCCAGATCTGGAGCTGCGGCGACAGCATCAACCAGTACTGGTCCGCCTACACCGACGGCACCCTGCGCTCCATGGGCAAATGCCTCGACGCCGCCGGCTTCGGCACGGCCAACGGCACCAAGGTGCAGCTCTGGGCCTGCCACGGCGGCTCCAACCAGATCTGGCAGCCCTACAACGGCGGCTACCGCAACCCCGCCTCCGGCCGCTGCCTCGACGATCCCGGCTTCGCCACCACCGACGGCACACAACTCCACCTCTGGGACTGCCACGGCGGCTCCAACCAGAAGTGGACCACGCTGACCGCAGGATGACCCCCACTACCGGGACCGGAGCCCCGCCCCGGTCCCGGGATTCGAGGGCCGCTCCTGGACCGGCCGGCATCACCACATCACCCTGGTCACCGCCGCCCACGCGTTCCTGACCGAGCAGCGCCTGACCCCAAAAGCCGATACAGCGAACTCACCCCCTACCAGATCCTCCACGCCATCCAAGAATGACGTCCGATACATCGGACTTTCGACTCTCGGTCCCCTTACCAGTGAGGAAGTTGATCTCGTATGTCCTGGCTCCAACACCCCCACAGCCGCCGGAGAGTCATGGCGGTCACCGCCGGCCTGGTCGCGGGCGCCACGCTGCCGGCGATGCGCGCGGCGGCGGCCACGACGGCCCGGCAGGAGCGGTTCAGCAACCCGGTGATCTGGCAGGACTTCGCCGACCTCGAGGTCATCCGCGTCGGCGACACGTACTACTACACCGGCTCGACCATGCACTTCTCGCCGGGCGCGCCCGTCCTGCGCTCCTACGACCTGGTCAACTGGGAGTTCATCGGCCACTCGGTGCCGGTCCTCGACTTCGGCGACGCGTACGACCTCAAGGGCGGACGGGCGTATGTCCAGGGCATCTACGCGTCCTCGATGCGCTACCGCCCCAGCGACAAGACCTTCTACTGGGTGGGCCAGATCGGCTGGCAGCGGTCGTACGTATACAGGGCCACCAACGCGGCGGGCCCCTGGACCCGGCACGCCGAGATCGGCAGCATCTACTACGACGCGGGGCTGCTCTTCGACGACGACGGCACCCCGTACGTGGCGTACGGCGCCAACGAGATCCGCGTCGCGCAGCTCTCCCCGGACATGCGCACCGAGGTCAGGTCCGAGCACGTGCTCACCAAGCCCGACGACATGCACCTGATGGAGGGCTCCCGCTTCTACAAGATCAACGGGAACTTCTATATCTTCGTCACCCGCCCGCCCAACGGACAGTACATCTGGAAGTCGACCTCAGGCCCCCTCGGTCCGTACGAGATGCGGGAGGTGCTGTTGAACCTGCCCGGCCCGATCCCCGGCGGGGGCATACCGCACCAGGGCTCGCTGGTCGACACACCGAACGGCGACTGGTACTACATGGGCTTCATCGACGCCTATCCCGGCGGCCGTGTCCCAGCCCTGGCCCCGGTCACCTGGGACGCCGCCGGCTGGCCCGAGCTCCAGACCGTCGACGGCACGTGGGGCGAGACATACCCCTACCCTCTCCCCCCGCACCCGCTCCCGCCGATGACCGGCGCCGACACTTTCGAGGGTACGGCGCTGGCGCCACACTGGGAGTGGAACCACAACCCCGACACCGGCGCGTTCACCGTCAAAAACGGTCTCACCCTCAGGACCGCCACCGTCACCGACGACCTCTACAGCGCCCGTAACACCCTCACCCGCCGCATCCAGGGCCCCGCCTCCACCGCGACCGTGGTACTCGACTGCTCCGGAATGGCGGACGGCGACCGGGCCGGGCTGGCGATGCTGCGGGACTCCTCCGCCTGGATCGGCGTCACGCGGCTAAACGGCGTCAGCCGGCTGGTGATGTTCGACGGCCTGACCATGGACACCAGCTGGAACACCAGCAGCACCGGCACCGAGCAGGCCCGCGCCGACCTCCCCGCGTCCGGCAGCCGCGTCTGGCTGCGCGCCGCCGCCGACATCAGCCCGGGGCCGGGCCGCCAGGCGACGTTCTCCTACAGCACCGACGGCACCACCTTCACCCGGCTGGGCCCGGCTTTCACCATGAACGAGAGACCTCACTTCTTCATGGGCTACCGCTTCGCCGTCTTCAACCACGCCACCAAGGCCCTCGGCGGCAAAGTGCGGGTGGAACGCTTCGAGTTGCGCGCGTGCCCGCCGGCGGCGCAAGCGGGCCCTGTGGACACGAACGCCTGGTACGTCGTGGTCAACCGCAACAGCGGCAAGACCCTGGACGTGGCGGGCGTGAGCTCCGAGGACGGCGCCGCGGTCACGCAGTGGGGCCGGTACGACGGGACCAACCAGCAGTTCCAGTTCGTGGACTCCGGTGACGGCTACTACCGGTTGAAGGCGAGGCACTCCGGTAAGGTGCTGGACGTCTCCGGCTGGTCGACGGCCGACAACGCCGCCATTCACCAGTGGAGCGACCACGGTGGCGCGAACCAGCAGTTCCGGTTGGCGGACTCACCGGACGGATACGTCCGGTTGATCAACCGCAACAGCGGGAAGGCCGTCGAGGTACCGGGCTTCTCCTCCGCCGACGGGACCGGCATCGTCCAGTACTCGGACTGGGGCGGCGTGAACCAGCAGTGGAAGCTCGTCCGCGTCGGCTTCGTGGGCTCGCGCTCCTGCTGACACCGGTATTCGCGCCCGAGGCCGCACGGCCGACAGCGAGGTCCGAAGAACAATGAACAACCCTGCTTCACATGACCTGACGGCCGGCGGCATCCCCGCCGGGGTCGTCGGCGAGTACGACGGATGCGGTGATCTTCTTGCCCACGGGCGCTCGGTGGACGCAGAAGGTCTGGGACACCGCCATGACGATCTCCAGGCCGTGTTGGCCGATCCGGTCCGGGTCGGCGGCCTGGACCGACCGGTGTGCGCGGGGGCCATGGTTACGTCTACCCGCTCCGGCGGCCGGGGGCGCGTCGTCCGCGGGTTGGGCAAATACTGACGGCCGGGGCGTGCGCCGGTTAAGGTCGCAGCGGCGCGACTGGCCTTGACATGCGTGAGGGCCCGGAGAGCAAGGGGAGTGCAAGTGGCGGACGCTGCAGTGAGCGGCACCCGGACGACACAGCGGGTGCTCGTCGCCGCGGACAAGTTCAAGGGGTCGCTGACGGCCGTCGAGGTCGCCGAGCGGGTCACGGCCGGACTGCGCCGGGTCCTGCCCGGCCTCGAAGTCGAGGCGCTGCCCGTGGCCGACGGCGGCGACGGGACCGTTGCCGCGGCCGTCGCGGCCGGATTCGAGCGCCGGGAGGTACGGGTCGCCGGTCCCCTCGGCGACGAGGTGACGGCGGCGTACGCGCTGCGCGAGGGCACCGCGGTCGTGGAGATGGCCGAGGCGAGCGGGCTGCAACGGCTGCCCGCCGGGGTCTTCGCCCCGCTCACGGCGTCCACGTACGGCTCCGGCGAGCTGCTGCGGGCCGCGCTGGACGCGGGCGCCCGCACGATCGTCTTCGGGGTCGGCGGCAGCGCCACCACCGACGGCGGCGCCGGGATGCTGTCCGCGCTGGGCGCCCGGTTCCTGGACGCCGAGGGTGAGCCGGTGCCTCCGGGCGGCGGCGGACTGGCCGAACTGGCCACGGCCGACCTGTCGGGACTGGACCCGCGCCTCAGCGAGGTCGAGCTGGTCCTCGCGAGCGACGTCGACAACCCGCTGACCGGCCCGAAGGGTGCACCCGCGGTCTACGGTCCGCAGAAGGGCGCCTCGCCCGACGACGTGGCGGCCCTGGACACCGCCCTCGCGCACTTCGCGAAGGTGCTGGAGGGCGCGACGGGCCCCAAGGCCGCCGAGTACGCGGCGTCGCCGGGTGCCGGCGCGGCGGGCGGCATCGGCTACGGCGCCCTGCTGCTGGGCGCCCGGTTCCGCCCCGGCATCGAGGTGATGCTCGACGTCCTGGGCTTCGCACCCGCGCTGGACCGCGCCGACCTGGTCATCACCGGCGAGGGCTCCCTCGACGAGCAGACCCTGCACGGCAAGGCCCCGGCCGGCGTCGCCGCGGCGGCCCGTGCCGCGGACAAGGACGTCGTGGCGGTCTGCGGCCGCCTCGCACTGCCGCCCCAGATCCTGGGCCGGGCCGGCTTCCGCCGGGCCTACCCCCTCACGGACGCGGAACCGGACGTGGCGAAGTGCATCGCCGAGGCGGGTCCCATCCTGGAGCGGGTCGCGGAGCGGATCGCCAGGGACTTCCTGACCTGAGCCGCGCGCCGGTCGTCCCAGGCACGAAAAAGGCCCCGAGCTCTCGGCTCGGGGCCTTCTTCCTGGTGGTACGGCCGCTACTACGGCAGCTGCGCCGCCCGTGCCTCGCGGCGGTTGCCGCGGAAGTTGTTCACCCGGCGAGCCGTCGCGAACAGCGGGATCACCGCGCCCATGACCAGCTGGAGCGCACACCCCGTCTGGAGCAGCAGCTGGCCGCTCGGCGCGTCGAAGGCCCAGGCGGCCATCAGACCCATGCCCAGCACGATCCACGACAGCATCGCCACGGCGAGCCGGCCCCGCGGCTTCGGGTACTCCACGCGGCTCACCATCAGCCACGCCGTCCCCAGGATCGCCAGCAGCGTCGCCACGAAGGGCAGCTCCAGCAGCACGATGGACACGACCGTCAGTGCGCCGAACGGCGACGGCATGCCCTGGAAGGTGCCGTCCTTGACCGTGACGCACGAGAACCGGGCAAGCCGTAGCACCACCGCCAGCAGCACCACGATCGCCCCGACCGCCGCGACCCGCTGGTACGCGCCCTCCGCCACCATGCCGTAGACGAGGACGAAGTACGCCGGCGCCAGGCCGAAGCTGATCAGGTCGGAGAGGTTGTCCAGCTCGGCGCCCATGGGGGAGGAGCGCAGCTTGCGCGCCACCAGGCCGTCGAACAGGTCGAAGACCGCCGCGCACAGCATCAGGATGACCGCCGTGGCCGCGCTGCTGCGCGCCATGCCGGACTCCTGGCTGCCCATGAGGTCGGGGATCAGGATGCCGGTGGTGGTGAAGTACACCGCCATGAAGCCGCACGTGGCGTTGCCGAGCGTCAGCGTGTCCGCTATCGACAGACGAAGAGAGAGAGGCATCTCCTCTTCTTCGTCGACCTCGTCGGCCTCCGGGACCCAGCCGGCCTTGGTATCAGGATCAATCACGGTCAATGCGAGTCACCCCAGCCACGGTCTTCTGACCCACCTCGACCGCGACCTCCACGCCCTCGGGCAGGTAGAGGTCGACACGCGAGCCGAAGCGGATCAGGCCGATCCGCTCGCCCTGCTCGACCTTCGTGCCCTGGGGCAGGTAGGGGACGATGCGACGGGCGACCGCGCCGGCGATCTGGATCATCTCGATGTCGCCGAGCTCGGTGTCGAAGTGCCAGACGACACGCTCGTTGTTCTCGCTCTCCTTGTTGAAGGCGGGAACGAAGCCACCGGGTACGTGCTCGACCGACGTCACCGTGCCCGCGAGGGGCGCGCGGTTGACATGGACGTTCAGCGGGCTCATGAAAATCGCGACGCGCGTGCGGCCGTCCTTCCACGGCATGATGCTCTGCACCACACCGTCGGCGGGCGAGATGACCCGGCCCTGGGTGATCTCGCGCTCGGGGTCGCGGAAGAACCACAGCATTCCCGCCGCGAGCGCGGTGGCGGGAACGGCGACGGCCTTGGCGGCGCCGGAGCGCCGGGCCCGGGCCAGACTGAGGGCTGCGGTGGCGACGGTCGGAAGGAGCCACGGCGATGCTCCGCGCGCGAGGCGTACGCCGGCCCGGCTGTCGCGTGGTGCAGAGGTTTGGCTGTGGGGCATGGATGACCTTCGTAGCGGATGATGCCGCACTCTGACGGGGGACGGCGGCTTTCCGGCGATCGTAGCGGCTCGGAGCCGTAACTGGGTAAGCCAGGCTGCCGAGTCGGCGGCAGAAGAGTGTTCACGGGGTGTGATCTTCTTCTCCAAGAAAACACCCCGTATCCGGACATCTAGCCCTGGAATCGATACTCTTCGAGCAGCCGCCTGCCGATGATCATTTTCTGGATCTCGGCGGTACCTTCACCGATGAGCAGCATCGGAGCCTCACGGTAGAGGCGCTCGATCTCGTACTCCTTGGAGAAGCCGTAGCCGCCGTGGATACGGAAGGCGTCTTCGACGACCTCCTTGCAGTACTCGGAGGCGAGGTACTTCGCCATCCCGGCCTCGAGGTCGTTTCGCTCCCCGGAGTCCTTTTTGCGTGCTGCGTTCACCATCATCGCATGGGCGGCCTCGACCTTGGTAGCCATCTCGGCCAGCTTGAACTGGATCGCCTGGTGCTGGGCGATCGCCTTGCCGAAGGTGTGACGCTGCTGCGCGTACTGGACGCCCAGTTCGAACGCACGCTGAGCGACGCCACAGCCACGCGCCGCCACGTTGACGCGGCCGACCTCGACGCCGTCCATCATCTGGTAGAAACCGCGGCCGGTGACCCCGCCGAGCACGCGATCGGCCGGAATCCGCAGGCCATCCATGATGAGCTCGGTGGTGTCGACCCCCTTGTAGCCCATCTTGTCGATCTTGCCGGGGATCGTGAGGCCGGGGCGCACCTCGCCGAAGCCGGGCTCCTTCTCGACGAGGAAGGTCGTCATCGACTTGTGCGGCGCGGTGCCCTCGGGGTGACCTTCGTCACTTCTGACCAGAACGGCCACCAGAGACGACGTTCCGCCGTTCGTCAGCCACATCTTCTGGCCGTTCAGGACGTACTCCTCGCCGTCCTTCACCGCCTTCGACGTGATGGCCGAGACGTCCGAGCCCAGGCCCGGCTCCGACATCGAGAACGCGCCCCGGATGTCGCCGGCCGCCATCCTCGGCAGGAAGTGGTCCTTCTGCTCCTGCGTGCCGTGCTGCTTGAGCATGTACGCCACGATGAAGTGGGTGTTGATGATGCCGGACACCGACATCCACCCGCGGGCGATCTCCTCCACGCACAGCGCGTAGGTCAGGAGCGACTCGCCAAGACCCCCGTACTCCTCGGGGATCATCAGGCCGAAGAGGCCCAACTCCTTCAGTCCGTCGACGATCTGCTGCGGGTACTCGTCGCGGTGCTCCAGCTCCGTGGCGACCGGAATGATCTCCTTGTCCACGAAGTCCCGGACGGTGGACAGGATCTCCTGCTGGATGTCGGTCAGACCGGCGGTCTGGGCGAGTCGCGCCATGGCTACTTCTCCTGCTCCCTGAGCTCGGGGCGGCCGGGCTGCTCGCCGCCGCGCTCCTTGATGTACGTCTCGGTCGGCACCATCACCTTGCGGCGGAACACGCAGACCAGCGTGCCGTCCTGCTTGTAGCCCTGGGTCTCGACGTAGACGATTCCGCGGTCGTTCTTGGACTTCGACGGCCACTTGTCGAGCACGGTGGTCTGGCCGTAGACCGTGTCGCCGTGGAAGGTCGGCGCCACGTGCTTCAGCGACTCGATCTCCAGGTTGGCGATCGCCTTACCGGAGATGTCCGGCACGGACATGCCGAGCAGCAGCGAGTAGATGTAGTTGCCCACGACGACGTTCTTGCCGAAGTCCGTCGTCTTCTCCGCATAGTTCGTGTCCATGTGGAGCGGGTGGTGGTTCATGGTGAGGAGACAGAACAGGTGGTCGTCGTACTCGGTGACCGTCTTTCCCGGCCAGTGCTTGTACGTCGCCCCGACCTCGAACTCCTCGTAGGTGCGCCCGAACTGCATCGCGCTCAGCCCTCCGGAATCTCGAACTTGCTGGTGCGCTGCATGCCCGCCGCGCGGCCCTTGCCGGAGATGACGAGCGCCATCTTGCGGCTGGCCTCGTCGATCATCTCGTCGCCGAGCATCGCCGAGCCCTTCTTGCCGCCCGCCTCGGACGTGTAGTAGTCGTACGCGTCCAGGATCAGCTCGGCGTGGTCGTAGTCCTCCTGCGACGGCGAGAAGATCTCGTTGGACGCCTCGACCTGGCCCGGGTGCAGCACCCACTTGCCGTCGAAGCCGAGCGCGGCGGCGCGCTGGGCGACCTCGCGGTAGCCGTCGATGTTGCGGATCTGCAGGTAGGGGCCGTCGATCGCCTGGAGGTTGTTGGCGCGGGCGGCCATCAGGATCTTCATCAGGATGTAGTGGTAGGCGTCCGCCGGGTAGCCGGGCGGCTGCTCGCCCACGACCAGCGACTTCATGTTGATGGACGCCATGAAGTCGGCCGGGCCGAAGATGATGGTCTCGACGCGCGGGGAGGCCTGCGCGATCTCGTTGACGTTGTTCAGGCCCTGCGCGTTCTCGATCTGCGCTTCGATGCCGATCTTGCCGACCTCGAAACCCATCGTCTTCTCGATCTGCGTCAGCAGCAGGTCCAGGGCGACGACCTGCTGGGCCGTCTGCACCTTGGGCAGCATGATGCAGTCGAGGTTCTGGCCGGCGCCCTCGACGACCGTGACGACGTCGCGGTAGGTCCACTCGGTCGTCCAGTCGTTGACGCGCACGACCCGCGTCTTGCCCGTCCAGTCGCCCTCGTTGAGGAACTTCACGATGGTGTGCCGCGCCTCGGGCTTGGCGAGCGGCGCGCACGCGTCCTCCAGGTCCAGGAAGACCTGGTCCGCCGGGAGGCCCTGCGCCTTCTCCAGGAAGCGGGGGTTGCTTCCCGGCACCGCGAGACACGAGCGGCGGGGACGCAGACGGTCAAAAGGGTGTGCGGCGGAGCCGCTCGCTGGAAGGGCGGCGGTGGGAGACGGGTGGGCGGTCATGCGGGGACCTCCAGGGGGTCGAGCTTGTTCGCTTTCCGGATCTCGTCGACGATGCGGCCGATGATTCCGGTGATGTCGAAGTCCTTCGGGGTGAAGACCGCGGCCACTCCGGCTGCCCTGAGCTGCTCGGCGTCACCATTCGGGATGATGCCACCGGCGATCACGGGGATGTCTGTGGCACCGGCCACACGCAGCCGTTCGAGGACGTCCGGCACCAGTTGGGCGTGCGAGCCGGACAGGATGGACAGGCCCACCGCGTGCACGTCCTCGGCGAGGGCCGCGTCCACGATCTGCTCCGGCGTCAGCCGGATGCCCTGGTAGACCACCTCGAAGCCGGCGTCCCGGGCGCGCACCGCTATCTGCTCGGCGCCGTTGGAGTGCCCGTCCAGGCCCGGCTTGCCGACCAGGAAGCGCAGCTTGCCCACGTTCAGGTCCTTGGCCGTGAGCTCGACCTTGCGGCGGACCACGGCCAGCGCGCTGCCCTCCTCGACCGGAACGGCCACCGGCGCCGAGGAGACACCCGTGGGCGCCCGGAACTCGCCGAACACCTCGCGCAGGGCCCCGGCCCACTCGCCGGTCGTCGCCCCGGCGCGCGCGCACTCCAGGGTGGCCTCCATGAGGTTCTCGTCGCCGCGCGCGGCCTCCTTCAGCCGCTCCAGGGCCTTGCACGGCCGCGGGTGGTTGAAGGGCGGCTGGTAGCGGCTGTCGCGCCACTGCTCCAGCCCGGCGATGACCCGGGCCTCGACCGCCGGGTCCACCGTCTGGATCGCGGTGTCCAGGTCGGCGGTCAGCGGGTTCGGCTCGGTGCCCTCGAAGGCGTTCACACCGATGATCTTCTCCTGGCCCGACTCGATCCGCCCGCGGCGCTCGGCGTGCGAGGCGACCAGTTGCGACTTGAGGTAGCCGGACTCGACGGCCGCCATCGCGCCGCCCATCTCCTGGATGCGGTCGATCTCGGCGAACGACGCCTCGACCAGCTGCTCCACCTTCGCCTCGATCACCTTCGAGCCCTCGAAGATGTCCTCGTACTCCAGCAGGTCGCTCTCGTACGCCAGCACCTGCTGGATGCGCAGCGACCACTGCTGGTCCCAGGGGCGGGGCAGCCCGAGGGCCTCGTTCCAGGCGGGGAGCTGCACGGCACGCGCGCGGGCGTCCTTGGAGAGGGTGACGGCCAGCATCTCCAGCACGATCCGCTGGACGTTGTTCTCCGGCTGCGCCTCCGTCAGGCCCAGGGAGTTGACCTGGACGCCGTAGCGGAAGCGGCGCTGCTTGGCGTTCTCGATGCCGTAGCGCTCGCGGGTGATGCGGTCCCAGATGCGGCCGAACGCCCGCATCTTGCACATCTCCTCGACGAAGCGGACGCCCGCGTTCACGAAGAACGAGATGCGTGCCACGACGTCGCCCATGCGCTCCTGCGGCACCTGGCCGGAGTCGCGCACGGCGTCGAGGACGGCGATCGCGGTGGACATCGCGTACGCGATCTCCTGGACCGGCGTGGCGCCCGCCTCCTGCAGGTGGTAGCTGCAGATGTTGATCGGGTTCCACTTCGGGATGTGGGAGACCGTGTACGCGATCATGTCCGTCGTCAGGCGGAGGCTCGGCCCCGGCGGGAAGACGTGCGTCCCGCGGGACAGGTACTCCTTGACGATGTCGTTCTGGGTCGTGCCCTGGAGCTTGGTGATGTCCGCGCCCTGCTCCTCGGCGACAACCTGGTAGAGCGCCAGCAGCCACATGGCGGTGGCGTTGATCGTCATCGAGGTGTTCATCTGCTCCAGGGGGATGTCCTGGAACAGCCGGCGCATGTCACCGACGTGCGCGATCGGCACGCCGACCCGGCCGACCTCGCCGCGGGCGAGGATGTGGTCGGAGTCGTAGCCGGTCTGCGTCGGCAGGTCGAACGCCACCGACAGACCTGTCTGGCCCTTGGCGAGGTTGCGCCGGTACAGCTCGTTGGACGCCTCGGCCGTGGAGTGACCGGCGTACGTGCGCATGAGCCACGGCCGGTCCTTTTCCTTTTGTGCCTGCGTCTGAGGGCGCTCTGTGCCGGAGCCGACGTTCCTCAGCCCGCGGTCGCTTCGCTCCCTCGTCTTCGTCTCTTTCGGCTCCGACGCGCCCTCAGACGCAGGCACGGGCTCCCGCACACCTTCGGCGGGCTGACGCTCAGTCATCTATGACCCCGGGTGTCTCAGATGTTGCGGAAGCGGTTGATGGCGTCGATGTGCTTGGCGCGCTTCTCGTGGTCGCGCACGCCCAGGCCCTCCTCGGGGGCCATGCAGAGCACGCCGACCTTGCCCTGGTGGAGGTTGCGGTGCACGTCGAACGCGGCCTGGCCGGTGTCCTCGAGGGAGTACACCTTCGACAGGGTGGGGTGGATCTTGCCCTTCGCGATGAGCCGGTTGGCCTCCCAGGCCTCGCGGTAGTTGGCGAAGTGCGAGCCGATGATCCGCTTCAGCGACATCCACAGGTAGCGGTTGTCGTACTCGTGCATGTAGCCCGAGGTCGAGGCGCAGGTGGTGATGGTGCCGCCCTTGCGCGTGACGTAGACGCTCGCGCCGAAGGTCTCGCGGCCGGGGTGCTCGAAGACGATGTCGATGTCCTCGCCGCCGGTGAACTCGCGGATGCGCTTGCCGAAGCGCTTCCACTCCTTCGGGTCCTGGGTGGTCTCGTCCTTCCAGAACTTGTAGCCCTCGGCGCTGCGGTCGATGATCGCCTCGGCGCCCATCGAGCGGCAGATCTCCGCCTTCTGCTCGCTGGAGACGACACAGATCGGGTTGGCGCCGCCGGCCAGCGCGAACTGGGTGGCGTAGCTGCCGAGTCCGCCGCTCGCGCCCCAGATCAGGACGTTGTCGCCCTGCTTCATGCCGGCGCCGTTGCGGGAGACCAGCTGCCGGTAGGCGGTGGAGTTGACCAGGCCGGGGGCGGCGGCCTCCTCCCACGACAGGTGGTCGGGCTTGGGCATCAGCTGGTTGGACTTGACCAGGGCGATCTCGGCGAGGCCTCCGAAGTTGGTCTCGAAGCCCCAGATGCGCTGCTCGGGGTCGAGCATCGTGTCGTTGTGGCCGTCGCTGGACTCCAGCTCGACGGACAGACAGTGCGCGACGACCTCGTCACCGGGCCGCCAGGCGTTGACGCCCGGGCCGGTGCGCAGGACGACGCCCGCGAGGTCGGAGCCGATGATGTGGTACGGCAGGTCGTGGCGCTTGGCCAGCTCGTTGGTGCGGCCGTAGCGCTCCAGGAAGCCGAAGGTGGACAGCGGCTCGAAGATCGACGTCCACACGGAGTTGTAGTTGACCGAGGAGGCCATGACGGCCACCAGCGCCTCGCCCGGGCCGAGCTCGGGCACCGGAACCTCGTCCAGGTGGATCGACTTGCGGGGGTCCTTGTCGCGCGTGGCGAGTCCGGCGAACATCTCCGTCTCGTCCTTGTGCACGGTGATCGCGCGGTACGACTCGGGGATCTGGAGGGCGGCGAAGTCCTCCGACGTGGAGTCGGGCGACTGGATCGCGGCCAGGATGTCCTTAACGGTCACGGTGTTGCCTCCGGCGGTGAGCGCCCTGAGGGAGGGGCGCCGATGGTTACGTCGGTGCTGCTGAGGTTGAGGGTGTGCCGTCGGTTCGGCGGTGGTGCTGATCGGCAGCGCTGGTTGGCGCGGGAGGTTGCCTGTGACGCAGGCGCCCGGGCGGGCAAGCGGGTGAGCTTGCCGGGACGTCGCTCGGACCTCTTCAACGTATGACACCGCGTGTCACCCCGCAAGGCACTGAGTGCCAGAACTTGATCTCAGATGAAATCTTTGCGTAACACATGAGCGATGATCGATCGAACGGGCTCTTCAGGGGCCTGCAAAACGGCCCCTGACATGCCAAAACGGCCACCCCGAGGGGTGGCCGTCATCACACGGGCGGAAGGGGCGCTCAGCGCTCCTTGAGGGCCTGCTCGATCGTCCGCATGACCTCGTCGAGCGGTGCGTCGGTGCGGGCGACGGTCACCAGCACCTCGCCCTGCGTGGAAGCCGTGGCCACGGCCGGCTGCGGCTCCGTCGAGCGGCCGGCCCCGATGCCCGAGCCGAAGGTCTTGCGCACGATCGCGAAGGCGTGGTCCAGCTGCGCCTCCACGTCCCCCTGGCCGCCCGCGCGCAGCCAGCGCCGCAGGACGTGGTTGTGGGCCGTGACGACCGCGGACGCGGCGACCTCCGCCAGCAGCGGGTCGTCGTTGGCGTCGTCGGCGTGCGCGCGCTCGTCGAAATGGCCGAGGAGATAGCGGGTGAAGAGGCGCTCGTAGCGTGCCACCGAGGCGATCTCCGCCTCGCGCAGGGTGGGCACCTCGCGCGTCAGCTTGTAGCGGGCGACGGAGATCTCCGGCCGGGCCGCGTACATCCGCATGACTTCCTTGATGCCGCGGCACACCGTGTCGAGCGGATGCTCGTGCGCCGGCGCGGCGTTGAGCACCGCCTCGGCGCGGATCAGGGTGTCGTCGTGGTCGGGGAAGATCGCCTCTTCCTTGGAGCGGAAGTGGCGGAAGAACGTGCGGCGGGCGACCCCGGCCTGGGCCGCGATCTCGTCGACGGTGGTCGCCTCGTACCCCTTGGTCGCGAACAGCTCCATCGCGGCGGCCGCCAGTTCCCGGCGCATCTTGAGCCGCTGGGCGGCGGCGCGAGAGCCGGCGGCACTCTCCGGCGCGTCGGCCGTGGCGGGTGTACGAGAGGACTTGGCGGGCTGGGGCATGCCCTGAACGTACTGCATGTGCGCAGCTCGCCGCGCGTGGCCCGGTTCTCCCCCGCCGCCAAAGGGCGGGCCGGGGGCGGCCCGGCCGGCCGGGTGGAACCGGTCCGGGCCGAGCAGGCCGCCCCACTCCGCGCCGGACCGGAACCAGTCGCCGGGACGCTCAGCGCTTGGCATATTCGCGGAAGCCACGGCCGGTCTTGCGGCCGAGGCAGCCCGCGGCCACCAGGTGCTCCAGCAGCGGCGCCGGAGCGAGCCCCGGGTCGCGGAACTCGCGGTGCAGGACCTTCTCGATGGCGAGCGAGACGTCCAGCCCGACGACGTCCAGCAGCTCGAACGGGCCCATCGGGTAACCGCCACCCAGCTTCATCGCGGCGTCGATGTCGTCGAGCGAGGCGTAGTGCTCCTCGACCATCTTGATCGCGTTGTTCAGGTACGGGAACAGCAGCGCGTTCACGATGAAACCGGCCCGGTCACCGCAGTCGACCGCGTGCTTCCTGATCCGGCCGCACACCTCGCGGACCGTCGCGTGGACGTCGTCGGCGGTCAGCACCGTACGGACGACCTCGACCAGCTTCATGGCCGGCGCCGGGTTGAAGAAGTGCATGCCGATCACGTCCTGCGGGCGCGAGGTGGCCCGGGCGCAGGCGACGACCGGCAGCGACGAGGTCGTGGTGGCCAGGATCGCGCCCGGCTTGCAGACCTTGTCCAGGGCCGCGAACAGCTGCCGCTTGACCTCCAGGTCCTCGGCGACCGCCTCCACGGCCAGGTCGACGCCGGCGAAGTCGTCGTAGGTGCCCGTGGCGGTGATGCGGTCCAGGGTCTCCGCGGCCGCCTCCGCGGTCATCCGGCCCTTGTCGACCGAGCGGGCCAGGGACTTGCCGATCCGGGCCTTCGCGTTCTGCGCCTTCTCCGCGCTGCGGGCGGCGACGACCACCTCGTACCCGCCCTTGGCGAACACCTCGGCGATACCGGAGGCCATGGTGCCCGAGCCCGCGACACCGACCGAGCGGATCTCCCGGCCGGGAACCAGGTCGCCGCCCTCCAGCGGGGTCAGCGCGTCCCGCACGACGACCGGGCTGCCCGGCGCCTCGTAGGTGTAGAAGCCGCGCCCCGCCTTGCGGCCGGTCAGACCCGCCTCGCTCAGCTGCTTGAGGATCGGCGCGGGGGCGTGCAGCCGGTCGCGGGAGGAGGTGTACATGGCCTCCAGGACCGTGCGCGCGGTGTCGACGCCGATCAGGTCGAGCAGCGCCAGCGGGCCCATGGGCAGTCCGCAGCCCAGTCGCATCGCGGCGTCGATGTCCTCGCGGGAGGCGTACTTCGCCTCGTACATCGCGGCGGCCTGATTGAGGTAGCCGAACAGCAGGCCGTCCGCGACGAAACCGGGCCGGTCGCCGACCGCGACGGGCTCCTTGCCCAGGTCGAGCGCGAGGTCGGTGACCGCGGTGACGGCCGCCGGCGCGGTCAGCACCGAGGAGACCACCTCGACCAGCTTCATGGCCGGCGCGGGGTTGAAGAAGTGCAGGCCCAGCACTCGCTCCGGACGGGAGGAGTCGGCGGCCAGCCGGGTCACGGACAGGGCGTTGGTTCCGGTCGCCAGGATCGTCTCCGGGCGCACGATCCCGTCCAGCTCCCGGAAGATCTGGTGCTTGATCTCGTACGACTCCGGGGCCACCTCGATGACCAGGTCCGCGTCGGCCGCGGTGCGCAGGTCGGCGGAGGTGCGGACACGGCCGAGGATCTCGGCGCGCTCCTGCTCGGTCAGCCGGCCGCGCTCGACGCCGCGGGCGGTGGAGGCCTCCAGGGCGGCGACGCACTTCGCGGCCTGGGTCTCGCTGATGTCGATGCCGACGACCGTGCGGCCGGCCTTGGCGAGGACCTCGGCGATGCCGGTGCCCATCGTGCCGAGGCCGACGACGGCGATGGTCTGCAGCGGGGATCGGGACGGGTCGGACAGGGGAGTGGCCATCGCGGGACTCCAGGATGAGGGTGACGACGGGGAACGCACTCCGGGTGCGCCGGAGTCGGTCCGGCAAGGGACCGGACCACGGGCGCACCGGGTGCGTGGTGAAGTGCGGGTGTTGGCCGGGCTGCGAAGCGCACACGCCCGGTGCCGCGCCCCGGGCGTGCACACGCCCGGAAGAAACGGCGGTTCCGACCGGCCCTGTCCCGGGGCCGAGCCGTACTGCGGTACCTGAGGCACCGAACCGACTGCTCCCGCGGCAGCCGCGTCACCAGACCGCCGCGAGGAACTGCGAGTGGGTAACTCGCTCGTCTGAGCTTAACCGGCGGGTAACGAGCGCGCCAGCCCCCGGGTTTGTGATGTACGTCCCGCGCAGCTCGACCCGCCCCTAACCTCTGAGTCATGGACGAAGAGTTGCGATCACTCACGGAGCGCTTACGGCAGGAGTCGGGGGCGCCGCCCGCGTTCGAGCGGCTCGTGGCGACCGACGACCTCGACGCCCTGGCGGCGGTGCTGACCGAACCCGGTCAGCACCTGTGGGCGAGGGAGCTGGCCGCGTTCCGGCTGGGGCTCGCGCGGGACCCGCGGGCCTTCGAGGCCCTGGTGCTGCTGCTCAACCACCGTGACCCCTCGCGCTGCGCCTCCGCCGCCCATGCCCTGGCCCGGCTGGGGGATTCGCGCACCGCCCGCGCGGCCGCCGCCCTCGCCACCAACGAACTGCGCGTCGCCTACGCCCTGCACCCGGTGCGGCTCCTTGTCGAACTGCGTGCCCCGGAAGCGGTGCCCGCGCTGATCACCACGCTCCAGCGGCGGCTGCGCCCGCACGACCCGTACCGCCGCGTGGCGCTGGCCTGCGTGGACGGACTCGGGGCGCTGGGCGACGCCCGGGCCAGACCCGTCCTGAACGAGGCGCTCGCGCATCCGACGCTGGCCGAGGCGGCGGTGCGGGCGCTGGGGCGGATCCCGAAGCAGAGGTGACGACAGCGCGGGAGGGGCCCGCCGTACCGGAACGTCAGCGGGGGGAGGGGCCCGCCGTACCGCGACGTCAGCGGGCGAGGGGCCTGGTGTACCGCACCTCGGGGACCGCGACCCCGTCCACCTCGAAGGGCTCCTCGGCGCCGTCCGCCCGGAAGCCGGCCCGTTCGTAGAAGAGGCGGGCCCGGTCGTTCTCCTTGAGCACCCACAGCAGGAGACGGCCGTGGCCCGCGGCGGAACAGCGTGCGACCGACTCCGCGAGCAGCGCCCGCCCCACGCCCCGCCCCACCTGATCCGGGTGCACGTAGATGGCGTACAACTCGGCGTCCTCGGTGCGGACTTCCCCGTCCCGGTACGGGCCGTGGCACGCCCAGCCGACGATCTCGCCACCGGTGTCCTCGGCGACCAGGTTCACCACACTGCCGTCGCCCTGCGCGAGGTGCGCACGACGCCACTCGGCGTCCTCCTCGACGCTGAGCCGGTCCAGGTAGGACTGCGGCATCAGGCCACGGTAGGCGCTGCGCCAGCCGCCGACACGGACCTCCGCGACGCCCTCGCAGTCGGCGGGCGTCATCTCCCGTATCCGCGGGCTCCTCATGGCGCGACCACCGCGAACGCCTCGACCTCGATCAGGCACTCGGGCCGGACCGGCGCGGCGACCTGCACCGCCGAAGCGGCGGGCAGCCGGTCGTCGGATATGTGTTCGCCGCGCGCCGCGCGGACGGCCGGCAAATGGACCATGTCCGTGACGAAGCAGGTGAGTTCGACGACGTCGTCGAAGGTCGCGCCGACGGCCACCGGACAGCGCCGGAGGTTCTCGAAGACCTGGCGCGCCTGCGCCGCCGGATCGCCCTCGCCGACCAGCCGCCCGCGCCCGTCGAATGCGAGCTGACCGGCGATCGCCACGAAACGGCCGGTGCAAAGGACGGTGGGGGTACCCCCTGCTCGAGCGAAGCCGAGAGCTTGGGGGAGGCTGTACTGGGCCGCGGCGGCGACGCCCTCGGGGGCGGGGGTTCTCGTCAGCTCACTCATGGGTTCATGGTGGACCACGGGACTGACACTCCCCGCCCCGGCGTCTGGTCAGCCGCTCAGTGCCGGAAGCCGAGCAGGCCGTGCAGCGCCGAGCCGTTCGACGGGGCCGACACCGCCTTCGCCGACCCCGTCCCCGCCGCCGCGGGCTTCGGATCGGGCAGCGCCTCGCACACCGCGTCCGCCTCGCCGTACCCGCGCGGCACGGTGCCGTCCGTCAGATACGCCGCCAGGTGTTCGTCCAGGCAGGCGTTGCCGCTCAGGGTGATGCCGTGGTTGCCGCCGCCCTGCTCGACCACCAGGCTGGAACGGGCCAGCAGGCGATGCACGGTGACACCGCCCGCGTACGGCGTGGCCGCGTCGTCGGTCGCCTGGAACAGCAGGACCGGCGGCAGCTTGCCGTTGGCCACGTTCACCGGGCGCAGCGAGTCCGTCGGCCAGAACGCGCACGGCGCGTTGTACCAGGCGTTGTTCCAGGTCATGAACGGCGCCTTCTCGTGCACCGCCCAGTTGTCCTCACGCCACCGCCGCCAGTCGCGCGGCCAGTCGGCGTCCCGGCACTGCACCGAGGTGTAGACGCTGTAGCCGTTGTCACCGGAGGAGTCGACCGCGCCGAAGTCCTCGTACGCCTCGACCAGCGGCTCGGGGTCCTTGTCGTGGACGTACGCCGCGAACGCCTCCGCGAGGATCGGCCAGTAGCCGTTGTAGTAGCCGCCCGGGATGAAGGTGTCCTCCAGCTCCGAGGCGCCCACCGTGCCGCCGGCCGGCTTCTTGGCGAGGGCCGCGCGCATCGCGTACCACGTGGCCTCGATCTTCTCCGGATCGGTGCCCAGCCCGTACGTGGTGTCGTACTCGGCGACCCAGGCCAGGAAGGCGCGGTGGCGGTCGTTGAAGGCCACGTCCTGGTTGAGGTTGGCCTCGTACCAGACGTCCGTCGGGTCGACGACGGAGTCCAGGACCAGGCGCCGCACCCGCTCGGGGAACAGCTTGGCGTAGACCGCGCCGAGGTAGGTGCCGTACGAGTAGCCGAAGTAGTTGATCTTCTTCGCGCCCAGCGCCTGCCGGATCGCGTCCATGTCGCGGACGGCGCCGACGGTGTCGATGTACGGCAGCAGGTGCGCGTACTTCCTGCCGCAGGCGGCGGCGAAGGATTCGGCGCGGGCGAGGTTGGCCTTCTCGATCGCGGGTGTCGTCGGCAGGGAGTTCGGGCGGACCGGGTCGAAGTGGCCCGGCCGGCAGTCCAGGGCGGGCTTGCTCGCTCCGACGCCGCGCGGGTCGAAGCCGATGACGTCGTAGCGGGCCGCGACCTTCGCGGGCAGCGAGCGCGCGACGAACCCGGCGAGCGTCAGGCCGCTGCCGCCGGGGCCGCCGGGGTTGACCAGCAGCGGGCCCTGGTAGGCCCGGGCGGTGTGCGGGACGCGGGACAGGGCGAGGGTGATCTTCTCCCCGTGCGGCCTGCGGTGGTCGAGCGGCACTTTCAGGGACGCGCACTGCAGCGTCGGGTACTTCTTGGTGGCGCAGCTCTTCCAGGTGAGCTTCGCGGTCTGCGTGGTGGTGGTCGCGGTGCTGGGTGCGCCGGCCTCGGCGGGAACGGCCGTGAAGGTCCCGGCCATGACGACGGCGGCACCGCACAGCGCGGCTGCCCGTTTTCTCACGGAGTCCTCCCAGGACGGCGGGATGCAGGACCGCGAGGGTCGCCGTCCTCGCCGCATCGTCCCGGAAACCGGTCCTGGAAGAACTCATTCGGTAAAGCTCATGACCCGATTGGATCTCAGATGCGCTCGAATGCCCGCCGTGGGGGCGCAGGTCTCGCATGCTCCTGGAGGAGCGCGAAGCCTTTTAGAGGAGCGAGAGTTGGGTCGGTCCCGTCACCGGCGGCTCCTCGGCCGCCTCGGCGGGCCGGATCCGCCGAGGCATCCCCGCGCGCGTGGGCCCGATGCCGTACTCCTCGGCCAGCTCGTGCACCTGACGGGTGATGTGCCGCTGGTACCACTTCGGGGCGTAGGAGCCCTCCGCGTACAACCGCTCGTAACGGGCCACCAGGTACGGGTGGTGCTGCTCCAGCCAGGCCATGAACCACTCGCGGGCGCCGGGCCGCAGATGCAGCACCAGCGGCGTCACGGACGTGGCGCCGGACGCCGCGATCGCCCGTACGGTGGCGCGGAGTTGGGCGGGCGTGTCGCTCAGGAACGGGATCACCGGCGCCATCAGCACCCCGCAGCCGATGCCGTGTTCGGCCAGGGTGCGCACGACCTCCAGGCGTCGCTCCGGCGCGGGCGTGCCGGGCTCGACGGTGCGCCAGAGCTCCTGCTCGGTGAAGCCGACCGACACGGAGATGCCGACGTCGGTCACCTGCGCCGCCTGTGTGATCAGGTCCAGGTCGCGCAGGATGAGCGTGCCCTTGGTCAGGATCGAGAAGGGGTTCGCGTGGTCGCGCAGCGCCGCGATGATGCCCGGCATCAGGCGGTAGCGGCCCTCGGCGCGCTGGTAGCAGTCGACGTTGGTGCCCATCGCGATGTGCTCGCCCTGCCAGCGGCGCGAGCCGAGCTGCCGGCGCAGCAGCTCCGGCGCGTTGGTCTTGACGACGATCTGGCTGTCGAAGCCGAGGCCCGTGTCGAGGTCCAGATAGCTGTGCGTCTTGCGCGCGAAGCAGTACACGCACGCGTGCGAGCAGCCCCGATAGGGATTGACCGTCCACTGGAACGACATCCGTGAGACCGCCGGCACCCGGTTGATGATCGAACGGGCCCGGACCTCGTGGAAGGTGATCCCGCGGAACTCCGGGGTGTCGAACGTGCGGGTCGTGACCGCGTCCGCGCCGAACAGCGCGGCATCGGCCCGGCTGTGTTCGGAGTCCGGTGTGAGGTTCTCCCAGCGCATGACGCCTCCTCGGTAGCACTGACCACAGAATAGAACACATGTTCCCTTGATTGTGCGAGGGTGTTTTCCGAACGTGTTCGACCGGGTTGCGCCACCCCGATTTGGGGGGCCGGGCAGCGGGGTGGTTGGCTTGCCCCGACCCCCGAGCAACCAGTCCTGGAGGAAAGCGATGGCGCAGGTCGAGGCCACTACGGAGCGGATCGTCGCGGCGGACGCGGAGACGGTGTTCGACGCCCTCGCCGACTACAGCGGCACGCGCGCGAAGCTGCTGCCCGAGCAGTTCAGCGAGTACGAGGTCCGGGAGGGCGGTGACGGCGAGGGCTCCCTCGTCCACTGGAAACTGCAGGCCACCAGCAAGCGCGTGCGCGACTGCCTCCTGGAGGTGAGCGAGCCCACCGACGGCGAGCTGGTCGAGAAGGACCGCAACTCCTCCATGGTCACCACCTGGCGGGTCACTTCGGCGGGCGAGGGCAAGTCCCGGGTCGTCGTCACCACCACCTGGACCGGCGCCGGCGGCATCGGCGGCTTCTTCGAGAAGACCTTCGCGCCCAAGGGCCTCGGCCGGATCTACGACGCGATGCTCGCCAAGCTCGCCGCCGAGGTCGAGAAGTAGCCCGCCCCAAGACTCAAAGTCTCAGGGGCTGTTGCTTCCCTCACCGGTTCGAGTGATCTCCGTACGGCTCGCTCCTGTGCCGTAACTCGTCGCGCTTGCTCGTAGTTGTCGCTTTTACGCGGGAATTGTGCGGCAGCGCGACGAGGGGAGCGATGAGTGGGCGGGATCACTCTGGCGCAGGACGAACCGGCGGTAGCGCCTCCCGACACCCCCGCACCCCCGCCGGATCCGGACACCGGACCGAGCCCGCGCCGGGTGCGACTGGTCTTCTTCGCTCTCATGCCGGCCCTTCTCCTGGCCGCCCTGGAGCAGATGATCGTCGCCACCGCGCTGCCGGAGATCGTCGGTGAACTGCACGGCCTGGACCGGATGTCCTGGGCGATCACCGCCTACCTGCTCACCGCCACCGTCGGACTGCCGATCTACGGCAAGCTCGGCGATCTGCTGGGCCGCAAGGGCGTCTTCCAGGTCGCGATCGCCGTCTTCGTCGCCGGCTCCGCGCTCGCGGGCCGGGCCCAGACCATGGACCAGTTGATCGCCTTCCGCGCCCTGCAGGGCGTCGGCGCCGGCGGCCTCATGATCGGCGTCCAGGCGATCATCGCGGACATCGTGCCGCCCCGGCAGCGCGGCCGCTACATGGGCCTGATCGGCGCCGCGTTCGGCCTCGCCTCCGTGGCCGGACCGCTGCTCGGCGGCTACTTCACGGACCATCTCTCCTGGCGCTGGTGCTTCTACGTCAACGTCCCCTTCGGCCTGGTCACCCTGGCCGTCGTGGCCGTCACGCTGAAACTCCCCAAGCCGGCCGCCCGGGCCCGGCCGGACGTCCTCGGCGCGCTGCTGCTGACCGCCGCCTCCACCTGCCTGGTCCTGCTGACCAGCTGGGGCGGCACCGAGTACGCCTGGGACTCGCGCACGATCCTCGGCCTCGCGGCCGGAGCGGCGGCGGCGACCGTCCTCTTCCTCGTCACCGAGCACTTCTCCGTCGAACCCCTCATCCCCCTCAGGCTGTTCAGGGACTCCGTCTTCAACGTCACCGGCCTGGTCGGCCTGGTGATCGGGGTGGGCCTGTTCGGCGCCGCCAGCTACCTGCCGACCTACCTGCAGATGGTCGACGGGGCCTCCGCCACCGAGTCGGGCCTGCTCATGCTGCCGATGATGGCGGGCATCGTCGGCGCCTCGATCATCACCGGCCAGCTCATCAGCCACACCGGCCGCTACAAGGCCTACCCGATCCTCGGCGGCGCCCTCTCCGCCACCGGCATGTGGCTGCTGTCGCGCCTGGAGGTCGGCACGCCCCGGCTGCACTACAGCATCTGGATGGCCGTCCTCGGCGCCGGCATCGGCATGGTGATGCCGGTGCTGATCCTCGCCGTGCAGAACTCCGTGCGCCCCGCCGACCTCGGCACCGCCACCAGCGCCAACAACTACTTCCGGCAGATCGGCGGCAGCGTCGGAGCCGCCGTCTTCGGCACCCTGTTCGCCGACCGGCTCGCCGACGCCCTCGCCGACAGGCTCCCCGCGCGGGCCGGGCTGCCGGACCCCGAGTCCCTCACCCCGCAGCTCGTGCACGCGCTGCCGCCGGCCCTGCGCGACGACTACATCCGGGCGTACGCCGACGCCATGCCGCGGATCTTCCTCTACCTGGTGCCGGTGCTCGTCCTCGGACTGGTCATCGCCCTCTTCCTCAAGGAGAAACCCCTGGTGTCCCACAACGCCTCCGTCACCGACCCGGGCACGGCGCCGGGGAGCGCCCCGGTCCCGCAGGCCCGCGCCGGGCACACCGCGGGCGTGCCCGTGTGCGGCTCGGTGCAGCACCCTGACGGGACCGCCGTGCCCCGCGCGGCCCTCACGCTCATCGACGTCACCGGCCAGCAGACCGGGCGCGGCGCGAGCGGCGAGGACGGGCGCTACGCGCTCGCCACCCCGGGCCCGGGCTCGTACGTGCTGATCGCCGCGGCAGGGGGCCACCAGCCGCAGGCGGTCACCGTGACCGTCGGCGAACGCCCCGTCGAGCTCGACATCGTCCTCGGCGGCGCCGGAAACCTGATCGGCACCGTGGTCACCGCCGACGGCACGCCCGTGCGGGACGCCACCGTCACGCTCACCAACGTGCACGGCGAGGTCGTCGCCACCACCCGCAGCGGCCGGGAGGGCGGCTACGTCATCACCGAGCTCGTCGCCGGCGAGTACACCCTCGCCGCCAGTGCGCCCGCCTTCCGCCCGGCCGCGCTCCCCGTCACCGTCCAGGCCGCCCGCGAGACCCGCCGGGACATCGAACTGGCCGGCGGAGCCGTGCTGCGCGGCACCGTCCGGGCGGGCGGCGGCAGACCCGTGGAGGACGCGCGCGTGACGCTGCTCGACGTGGCGGGCAACGTCGTCGACACCCTCACCACGGGCACCGACGGCACGTTCCGCTTCGTCGACTTGTCCTCCGGCGAGTACACCGTCATCGCCGCCGGCTACCCGCCCGTCGCCACCGTTCTCCAGGTCGCCGGAGGGGGCCGTACCGAGCGGGATCTCCAGCTCAGCCACGAGGACTGACCGGGCACCGGCCGCAGGCTGAACGAGCAGCGGCGCGCGGGGTCGTACGCCGGTGCGAACCCCGCGCGGGCAATTCCCGCATTGCCTCACATCGCCACCGGCGGGAGCCGTACGGTGGAGACACCGGCACAGATCTTGCGTCCGTGGGGAGAGAGGGCCTGGCCATGGACCATGGCACCGACAGGGCTGGGCAGGGCACGGTGACCGAACCCGCCGAGCTCGGCCGCGTCCCCCTGGCCGTCGTCGTGGTCGACCGCGACGGCCTCGTGTCCCACTGGAGCCGCGGCGCACGGCGCCTGTTCGGTGTCCCCAAGGACGAGGCGATCGGCCGCACCGCCCTCGACCTGCTCCCCGTCTCGGGCGCCCTGCCCGACGGACGGGACACCACCCCGTACGCCGCCGGTGACGGTCTCGGCCCCGACCTCGAATCCTCCCTCGACGGCGGGCTCTCCTACCCGGCCGCGGGCCGCGCCCGGCTCACCGCCTCCGGGGACGGCCGCGTCGACGTCCTGTGGTGGGCCTACCCGCTGGTGGGCCCCGGGCCCGAGCGGCTGCTCGTGCTGGCCGCCGACGCCGAGGGACTGCGGGCGGGCGACGGGGCGTTCGAGCGGATCGCGCCCGGCTTCGCGCTGCACACCGACTTCCCCGGGGCGGAGGACCTCGCTCGCCGGCTCCCCGAGATCCTGCCCAGCATGAGCGTCGGTGAGAGCGCCCGCATCGTCGCGCAGATCCTAGAACTCGGCTATCCCGTACTGGAGTTCAGCCAGAACGACCGGGTGCCCGTCACCCCCGACTGGGGCGTGGCCCGGCGTGCCGAACGCAAGGCACGCCGCGAACGGGCCGCGCGGGCCCTGGCCGCCGGCGAACCCCCGCCGGCGGATGTGCGGGACGAGGGCGAGGACCTCGAGTACGCCGCCGTCCGTGAGCGCCTGGAGTTCCTCAACGAGGTCAGCGGCCGCATCGGCACCTCCCTCGACCTGTCCCGGACGATCGTCGAGGTCAGCAGGGCCGTCGTGCCCCGCTTCAGCGATGTCGCCGGGACGTACCTGCGGGAACAGGTCGTCGCCGGCGAGGGGTTCGAGGACGGCGTGCCCGACACCACCACGATGTGGCACCGGGTCGCCCTGGAGCACACCGACGAACCGGGCCGCTGGGACGACGTCGTCCCCGTCGGCGAGGCCATGCCGTTCCCGGCGCACACGCCGTTCTTCCAGTGCATGACCAGCGGCGAACCCGTCCTCGTGCCGCGCATCAGCGAGGAGATGGGGCACGCCGTCGCCGCGCAGTTCGACAAGCGCGACATCCGGCCCCTCATCACCGGCCGCTCGATGCTGGTCGTGCCGCTGAAGGCCCGCAACGTCGTCCTCGGCTTCATGATCCTGCTGCGGCACCCGGAGCGGCCCGTCTTCAACGACATGGACCGCGTCACCGGCGCCGAACTCGCCGCCCGCGCGGGCCTCGTGCTGGACAACGCGCGCATGTACACCTTCCAGGAGAACGTCGCCGAGACGCTCCAGGACAGCATGCTCCCGCACATCCCGCCCCGCATGACCGGCTGCGACATCGCCACGCGCTATCTGCCGGGCACCCTGCTCGGGCGGGTCGGCGGCGACTGGTTCGACGCGGTGAAGCTGCACGGCGGGCGCACGGCCCTCGTCGTCGGCGACGTCATGGGCCACGGCCTGAACTCGGCCGCGATGATGGGCCAGTTGCGGACGGCCGTGCAGACCATGGCCGGGCTCGACCTGCCGCCCGCCCAGCTGCTGCGCAACCTCGACGACCTCGCCCAGCGCCTCGGAGACAGCTACCTCGCGACCTGCCTCTACGCCGTCTACGACCCGATCGCGAGCGAACTCCACCTCGCCAACGCCGGGCACATACCGCCCGTCCTGGTCCGCGCCCGTGACGGCCGCAGCGAACTGCTGGACCTGCCCACGGGCGCGCCCATCGGCGTCGGGGGAGTGCCCTTCGAGGCGATCCGGGTGCGCGTCGAGCCCGGCGACCGGCTGGTGATGTGCACCGACGGACTGGTCGAGGTGCGCGGCGAGGACATCGGCGTGGGCCTCGCGACGCTCTGCGAGTCGGCCGCGCACCCGGCCGCGTCCATGGACGACGCCTGCGACACCATCATCCGCGCCCTGGCCGTGACATTTTCGAAAGCGGGCCGTGGCGGCCGCAAGGACGACGTGGCGCTGCTGATGGCCCGCCTGGGCGGCATCGAGCCGGACGACGTGGCCGAATGGCGCCTCGCCCTCGACCCGTCCGAGGTGAGCCGGGCCCGCGCGGTGGTGCGCGGGCAACTGCACGACTGGGGCCTGGCGAAACTCGTCGCGCCCGCCGGGCTGATGGCCGGCGAACTCGTCACCAACGCCGTACGGCACTCGCACGCCCGGCCCGTCGCACTGCGCCTGGTCCGCGGTGACACCCTGCTGTGCGAGGTGGAGGACGACGACCACGAGCTGCCGACCCTGCTCAGCGCGGGCCCGCTCGACGAGGCGGGTCGCGGTCTGCGCGTCGTCAGCACGCTGTCCCGCGAGTGGGGGACCAGCCGGACCAAGAGCGGCAAGACGGTGTGGTTCGAGCTGACGCTGCCGCGCCGCTGAACACCCCCGGTTCGAAAGGGGCGTGAAGGTACGTGCCGCGTTCTTGTGGCCGGGGCCGGGGCGCGATACACCGTACTCGACCGCCGTAGGGCGGGATCCGTTCGCACGCTGGGGAGTGGGCCATGAGCGTGACGAGTCGGTACCGGGAGGCGTGGGAGGCGTTCTGGCGGGAGGCGTCCGCAGAACCGGGCGCGGTGTTCTGGGACGCGGAACCGGTCCTGACCGTGGGTCCGCATCTCGCCCTGTTCGAGCCGTACCTGGCCGATCCCGCACTGCCGATGGTGGACCTCGGCTGCGGCAACGGCACCCAGACGCGTTATCTCGCCGACCGTTTCCCGCGGGTCCTGGGCGTCGACCTGTCGGCCGCGGCCCTCGACCACGCCCGGCGCTCCGACCCGGCGGGGCGGGCCGCCTACCGTCAGCTGGACGCCGGGAAGGACGAGGCCCAGGCCCTGCACGCGGAGCTCGGCGACACCAACGTCTATGTGCGGGGCGTCCTGCACCAGTGCGAGCCGGACGACCGGCAGTCTTTTGTCGACGGGATCGCCACGCTGGTCGGCGACCGGGGCCGGGCCTGTCTGGTGGAGCTCTCGGGCGCCGCCAAACAGGTCCTGGCGGGTCTGGCGGGCGGCCCGGACGGTCCGCCGCCCAAGCTCGCGCCGGTCTTCCGGCACGGCCTCACTCCCGGCGAGGTCTCGGACGAGGCCGTGCCCGAGTACCTGCGCTCGGCCGGTCTCACCGTCCTGGCGAGCGGTCGACTGCCGCTGAGGACCACGGAGTACCGCCCGGACGGCACGCGCATCGAGCTGCCCTCCACCTGGCTGGTGGCGGGGCGCACGGCCTGAGGCGAGCGGCCGGGAGCCGCGGGGGCCGGGACGTGGTCTGGTGAGCGACGGATTTGTCGGTGTACGGTCACTCTGCCCCGTCCCGTGCACCTGCCTCGCCCTCGCGGAGGACAGCCATGCCGATGCCCTGGTCACGGATACTGATCGCGTCAGCGGTCTCGACGGTGCTGGTCGGCACGGCTGCCGTCACGACCGTCGCCGCACCGGAACCCCGCGCCGTACGGGACGGCGTGCACACCGCGGGCCGGGTCAAGGACGCCGGTGACGTGCTGCAGTACAGCTGGCCCGGCGTCTACTTCGAGGGCCGGATCCGGGGCACCGGCGTGGGCCTCGTGCTCGACGATCCGGCCGCCGACTACGACGTCCAGGTCGACGGGGCCACCGTCGCGACCCTCGTCACGCCGGGGAAGACCACCCACTGGGTCAGGGGTCTGCGCGACGGCGTGCACACCGTCCGGCTCGTCAAACGCAACGACACCCCGTGGAGCACCAGCTCCTTCGGCGGCTTCGTCGCCGCACCCGGCGGTGCCGTCCTGGCCCGCCCCGCCGCCCGCAGCCGCCAGATCGAGTTCATCGGCGACTCCCTCACGGCCGGCTACGGCAACCTCTCCACCTCCCGCGACTGCGACGGCGAGCAGTTGAGGCGCACCACGAACGCCGACGTGAGCTACGGCGCCCACACCGCCCGGCGGCTGCGCGCCGACTACCAGCTCAACGCGTATGCGGGGCAGGGCATGGTGCGCAACTACAACGGAGGCTCGCCGGAGGTGAACTACCGCACCTTCTACGACCGTGCGCTGCTGAACGTGCCCGGCGACGTCTGGCAGAACCCCGGCACCTGGCGGCCGCAGCTCGTGGTGGTCCACCTCGGCACGAACGACTTCTCCACCCCGCTCAACCCGGGCGAGCCCTGGACGGACGAGAGCCTCGCGGCCGCCTACCGCAGCGCCTACAGCGGCTTCCTCACGAAACTGCGGAAGCGCTACGGGGCGGCGACCACCCTCCTGGCCGTCGGCACGGGCCCGTTCGCCGGCCATGTCGAGCACGTCGTCCGGGAACGCACCGACGCGGGCGACCGGCAGGTACGCTACTGGTCCCTCGACACCACCGGCCTCGACCACACGGGCTGCCACTGGCACTACTCGGCCCGTGACCACCGCCTCCTCGCCGACCGCCTCACCGCGTTCCTCGCCGACCTGCCGATCCGTTGGTGACCACCTCGTAGCCCGTTCCGCCCGCAGCGCGTAACGTGACGAACCATGAAGATCTCCGCCCTGGACGGCTCGTCATGAGAATCCTCATCAGCGCCGACATGGAGGGCGCCACCGGCGTCACCTGGCCCGACGACGTGGTGCCGGGCGCCTCCCAGTGGGAGCGCTGCCGGTCGCTGTTCACCTCCGACGTCAACGCCGCCGTCCTCGGCTTCCACGACGGCGGCGCCGACGAGGTGATCATCAACGAGGCGCACTGGTCGATGCGCAACCTGCTGCTGGAGCAGCTCGACGACCGCGCCCAACTGCTCACCGGCCGGCACAAGACGCTGTCCATGGTGGAGGGCGTGCAGCACGGAGACGTCGACGGCATCGCGTTCGTCGGCTACCACGCGGGCGCCGGCATGGAGGGCGTCCTCGCGCACACCTATCTCGCCAACTCGATCACGGGCGTGTGGCTGAACGACGTGAGGGCGAGCGAGGGGCTGCTCAACGCGCATGTCGTCGCCGAGTACGGCGTGCCGGTCGTGCTGGTCACCGGGGACGACGTCGCCTGCGAGGACGCGCTCGGGTACGCGCCCGAGGCGCTGAAGGTCGCGGTGAAGGACCACGTGTCGCGCTACGCGGCCGTGTGCCGCACGCCCGGTCGCACCGCGGCCGACATCCGGGCGGCGGCCAAGGAGGCCGCCGCGCTGGCGGTGCGTCACGAACCCGTGCACGGCGGCCCGTTCACCGTGGCCGTCGAGTTCGACGCCGAGCACCTCGCGATGGCCGCCACCGTCGTCCCGGGTGTGGAACGGATCGGGGAGCGGAAGGTGGCGTACACGAGCGGGACCATGTACGAGGGCATCCGCGTCTTCAAGGCGGTCACCACGATCGTCTCGGCCGCGGTGGAGGAGCAGTATGGCTGAGCGGGTGGACGAGCAGGCGCTGGAGGAGGTCGTGACGTACACGTCCGACCTCATCCGCATCGACACCACCAACCGGGGCGGGGGCGACTGCCGGGAGCGGCCCGCCGCCGAGTACGCCGCCGCCCGGCTCGCCGACGCCGGGATCGAGCCGACCCTGCTGGAGCGCACCGAGGGGCGGACCAACGTCGTCGCCCGCATCGAGGGCACCGACCCCTCGGCCGGTGCCCTGCTGCTCCACGGGCATCTGGACGTCGTGCCCGCGGCGGCCGCCGACTGGAGCGTGCATCCGTTCTCCGGGGAGATCCGCGACGGGGTCGTCTGGGGGCGCGGCGCCGTCGACATGAAGAACATGGACGCGATGATCCTGGCCGTCGTGCGCGGCTGGGCACGGCGGGGCGTCCGGCCCCGCCGGGACATCGTCATCGCGTTCACCGCCGACGAGGAGGCCAGCGCCGAGGACGGCTCCGGGTTCCTCGCCGACCGGCACCCCGGCCTGTTCGAGGGCTGCACCGAAGGCATCAGCGAGTCGGGCGCCTTCACCTTCCACGACGGCGACGGGCGGCAGATCTACCCGATCGCGGCCGGGGAACGCGGCACCGCCTGGCTGAAGCTCACCGCCCGCGGACGCGCCGGGCACGGCTCCAAGGTCAACCGCGACAACGCCGTGACCCGTCTCGCCGGCGCGATCGCGCGGATCGGCGCGCACGAGTGGCCGCTCAGGCTGACCCCGACCGTGCGCGCCGCCCTGACCGAGCTCGCCGCGCTGTACGGCATCGAGAGCGACCTCACCGACGTGGACGCGCTGCTGGAGAAGCTCGGCCCGGCCGCGAAGCTCGTCGAGCCGACCCTGCGCAACAGCACCAACCCGACCATGCTGGACGCCGGTTACAAGATCAACGTCATTCCCGGCGAGGCCGTGGCGCACGTGGACGGCCGGTACATGCCCGGCGGCGAGGAGGAGTTCCGCAGCACCCTCGACCGGCTCACCGGGCCGGACGTGGACTGGGAGTTCCACCACCGCGAGGTCGCCCTTCAGTCGCCGGTGGACTCGGCGACCTTCGCGGGCATGCGGGCCGCCATCGAGGAGTTCGCGCCCGAGGGGCACGTGGTGCCGTTCTGCATGTCGGGCGGCACCGACGCCAAGCAGTTCTCCCGCCTCGGCATCACCGGCTACGGCTTCACCCCGCTGAAGCTGCCGGACGGCTATGACTACGCGGCCATGTTCCACGGGGTCGACGAACGGGTACCGGTCGAGGCGCTGCACTTCGGTGTCCGCGTACTCGACCGGTTCCTGCGGACGGCCTAGGAGAGTGGGGGAGACGGTGCGGACGCTGGCCTACGGGGCGTGGCCCTCGCCCATCGACGCGGCCCTGACCGCCGCGCACGACGGGCACCCGGAGTACGTGGGCTTCGTCGGCGACGAGGCGTGGTGGACCGAGCCGCGCCCCGCCGAGGGCGGCCGGCGCACCCTGGTGCGGCGGCACGCCGACGGCAGGGAGGAGTCGCTGCTGCCCGCGCCGTGGAACGTGCGCAGCCGGGTCATCGAGTACGGTGGGCACCCGTGGGCCGCCGTCGCCAGGGACACCGGTCCGCTGGTGGTGTTCGTGAACTTCGCCGACCAGCGGCTGTACCGCTGCGACCCGGGCGGTGAACCCCGACCGCTCACCCCCGTGTCCTCCGTCGGCGCGGGTCTGCGCTGGGCCGAGCCGCTGGCGTTGCCCGAGCGGGGCGAAGTGTGGTGCGTGCTGGAGGAGTTCACCGGTGACGGACCCACCGACGTGCGCCGTGTCCTGGCCGCCGTCCCGCTGGACGGATCCGCCGCCGAGGACCGGGACGCCGTACGCGAACTCACCGACGGGCGGCACCGGTTCGTGACCGGACCGAAGCTCTCACCCGACGGACGGCGGGCCGCCTGGCTCGCCTGGGACCACCCCCGCATGCCGTGGGACGGCACCGAACTGCTCCTCGCCGACCTCACCCCCGACGGCACCCTGCGCGACGCCCGGACCGTGGCCGGCGGGCCGGGCGAGGCCATCGCCCAGGCCGACTGGACCCACGACGGCCGCCTGCTGCACGCGAGCGACCGCACCGGCTGGTGGAACCTCTACCTGGACGGGGAACCGGTGTGCCCGCGCGAGGAGGAGTTCGGCGGGGCCCTGTGGAAGCTGGGTTCGAGATGGTTCACGCCGCTGCAGAGCGGTCTGATCGCCGTCGTGCACGGCCGGGGCGCCACCGCCCTCGGCGTACTCGACCCCGAGACGGGCGAGGTCGTCGACGCGGCCGGACCCTGGACCGAGTTCGCCCCCACCCTCGCCGCCCACGGCGAACGGGTCGTGGCCGTGGGCGCCAGCCCGCGCAGCGCCTACGAGGTCGTCGAGCTGGACGCCCGCACCGGCCGGGCCCGTGTGGTCGGCGCCGAGCACGACGACGCCGTCGATCCCGCGTACTACCCTGAGCCGCAGATCCGCACCTTCACCGGCCCCGACGGGCGCGACATCCACGCCCACGTCTACCCGCCGCACCACCCCGGCTGCGTCGCGCCCGGCGACGAGCTGCCGCCCTACGTCGTCTGGGCGCACGGCGGGCCCACCGGCCGCGCGCCGCTCGTGCTCGACCTGGAGATCGCCTACTTCACCTCGCGCGGCATCGGCGTCGCCGAAGTGAACTACGGCGGCTCCACGGGGTACGGCCGCCCCTACCGCGAGCGGCTGCGCGAGCAGTGGGGCGTGGTCGACGTCGAGGACTGCGCCGCCGTCGCCCTGGCCCTCGCCGACGAGGGCACCGCCGACCGGGGCCGGCTCGCCGTCCGGGGCGGCAGCGCGGGCGGCTGGACCGCCGCCGCCTCGCTCACCACCACCGACGTCTACGCCTGCGGCACCATCAAGTACCCGATCCTGGACCTGGCCGGCTGGGGCACGGGGGAGACCCACGACTTCGAGTCGCGGTACCTGGAGGGCCTGATCGGGCCGCTCGACGAGGTCCCCGCCCGGTACGCGGAGCGCTCGCCCGCCGCCCACGCCGACCGCCTCACCGTGCCGTTCCTGCTGCTCCAGGGCCTCGACGACGTGATCTGCCCGCCCGTCCAGTGCGAGCGGTTCCTGGCCCGGCTGGAGGGCCGGAAGGTGCCGCACGCGTATCTCGCCTTCGAGGGGGAGGGGCACGGTTTCCGCAGGGCGGAGACCATGGTGCGCGCCCTGGAGGCCGAACTCTCCCTCTACGCGCAGGTGTTCCGCCTGGACTCGCCCGGCACCCCCACTCTGGAGCTCAGCAAGTGAACCAGCTCGTCCGACCGCCCCGGCTCGCCCCCGGCGCCCGCGTCGCCGTCGTCGCGCCCAGCGGGCCGGTGCCCGAGGAGCGGCTCCAGGCCGGGCTCGACATCCTGCGCGGCTGGGACCTCGACCCCGTGGTGACACCGCATGTGCTGAGCGGACACCGGGCGTTGGACTACCTCGCAGGCACGGACGAGCAGCGTGCCGCCGACCTCCAGAACGCCTGGTGCGATCCGTCCGTCGCCGCCGTGCTGTGCGCCCGGGGCGGCTACGGGGCGCAGCGCATGGTCGACCTGCTCGACTGGGCGGCGATGCGGGCGGCGGGCCCGAAGGTGTTCGCCGGGTTCAGCGACGTCACCGTCCTGCACCAGGCCTTCGCCACCCGCCTGGGCCTGGTCACCCTGTACGGACCCGCGGCCGCCGGTGTCGACTTCCTCAAGAACGCCCGCGCCCAGGAGCACCTGCGGGCCACCCTCTTCGAGCCGGAGTCCGTGCGGACCGTCGCGGCCGTGCCCCCGGGCGGCACCGCGCTGGTCCCCGGCCGCGCCGGGGGCGTCACCCTGGGCGGCTGCCTCAGCCTGCTCGCGAGCGACCTCGGCACCCCGCACACCCATCCGGGGGCGGGGGGCGGGCTGTTGCTGGTGGAGGACATCGGCGAGAGCCCGTACCGCCTGGACCGATACCTCACCCAACTCCTGCGCACCGGCTGGCTCGACGGGGTCGCCGGGATCGTTCTCGGGTCCTGGGCGGGGTGCGGCCCGTACGAGGAGTTGCGTACGGTCCTCGCCGACCGGCTCGGCGGCCTGGGCGTCCCGGTCGTGGAGGAGTTCGGGTTCGGGCACGGTGAGGGCGCGCTGACCATGCCGCTCGGGGTCCGGGCCGAACTGGACGCCGAGGCAGGCACGTTGACGCTGGACGAACCGGCCCTGAGCTGAGCGGGCCGCTACTGAAACCCTGTCAAGAAACCTTCGTTTCGGTGATTGACGGCTCCTGACACGTGTCACACCATGACAACCGGCCGGTACCTACTGGTCGGTATCCGGGTTGCCCTCACCGTGGAGGTCCGTGTGTCCCGACGCGTGCCCAGAACCCGCGCACTCCTCGCTCTCGCTCTGGGCGCCGCCCTGGCCGTGCCCCTCACCCTCACCCCACCCGCGACCGCCGCCGACGCCTACACCGTCACGCCGCTGAAGTTCACCGTGCGGGCGGGTGGCCGCGCCTGCACCGTCGACGCCGATCTCTACCGTCCCGCCGGCGTGGACCGCGACCACCCGGCGCCCGCCGTGCTCGGCACGAACGGCTTCGGCGGCAGCAAGGCGGACGGCTCGACCGACACCATCGGCAAGGCCTTCGCCCAGCGCGGCTACGTCTCGCTCGTCTACTCCGGGCTCGGCTTCGGCCGCAGCGGCTGCCTCGTCTCCCTCGACGACCCGGACATCGACGGCGCCGCCGCCTCGCGACTGGTCGACTTCCTGGGAGGCACCCGCGCCGCCGACGACGGCACCACCGCCGACTTCGTCACCCGTGACGCACCGGGCGACCCGAGCGTCGGCATGATCGGCGGCTCCTACGGCGGCGCCGTCCAGCTCGCCACCGCCGCCGTCGACCACCGCCTCGACGCGCTCGTCCCGATGATCACCTGGAACGACCTGGCGTACTCGCTCGACCCCAACAACGCCGTCGGCAGCGGCGCTGTCCCGGGCGTCTTCAAATGGCAGTGGACGAACGGCTTCTATCTGATCGGCGAGGGCCAGCCGCTGCTGGAGCCGAGCCTCGACCCGTCCCGCATCAACTCCCTGGCGTGCCTGCACTTCGTCACCGAGGCCTGCCGGACCGTCCGCACCCTCAACTCCGGGAGCTACCCCGCCGACCGGACCGCCGAGCTGCTGGCCTACGCGCACCGCGTCTCCCCGGTGTCGTACCTCCACCGCGTTCGCACGCCCACCCTGCTGGTCCAGGGGCAGGCCGACACCCTGTTCAACCTCAACGAGGCCACGGCGACGTACCGGACGCTCAAGGCCCAGGGCACGCCCGTCAAGATGATCTGGCAGTCCTGGGGGCACAGCGGCGGCCTCACCGACCCGGCCACCGGTGAACTCGACCTGTCCCAGGGCAACCTGGAGACCAGCTACGTCGGCCGGCGCGTCCTCGCCTGGTTCGACCGCCATCTGCGCAAGCAGACCCACGTCGACACCGGGCCGGCCTTCGCCTACCGCCGCGACTGGATCACCGACCCCGGCCGCACCTACGCCACCGCGAGCCGCCTCCCCGCCATCGGCCGCACCCTGTACCTCTCCGGCGACGGGAAACTCGTCGACCGCCGGGGCGACGTGGCCCGCGGCAGCCGCGGCTACACCAACTGGCTGATCCCCACGAGCCATTCGGAGAGCTCGCTCTCCGGCCTCATCGGCCTGCCGGACACACCGCCGCGCGACACCGAGGGTACCCACCTCGACTGGACGAGCGCGCCGCTCGAGCAGCCACTCGATGTCGTCGGCGCACCCCGGGCCACGCTCAAGGTCGTCTCCCCGAAAGCCGAGCGCACCCAGAACTTTGCCGACGCGGCCGACAAGCTCGTCCTGTTCGCCAAGCTCTACGACGTCGCCCCCGACGGCACCCGCACCCTGGTGCGCCGCCTGGTCGCGCCGGTGCGCGTCCCGGACGTCACCAAGAGCTTCACCGTCACCCTGCCCGGCATCGTGCACCGGTACGAGACCGGGCACCGGCTGCGGTTCGTGATCGCCGCGAGCGACGACGCGTACTTCGGCAACCGGGGGATCAAGCCGGTGACCGTGGTCAGCGAGCCGGGCGACACCGGAGTGCTCCGGCTGCCGGTCGCCGGCTCCTGACGCCCCGACTGGGGACACACCGGCAGTGCGGTTACTGTGGCGGGGTGCCGCACCATGCATCCCGCCACCTCGCCGAAGGCCCCCGGGTGGGGATACGCCACTTCACCTACGAGGACGGTGCCGAGTTCACCGCCCGCGCCCGGGAGAGCAAGGACCTGCACCAGCCGTGGCTCTTCCCGCCCACCACGGCGCAGGCCTACACCGCCTACGCGGGCCGGCTGATCGAGGACCCGTCCAAGGCCGGCTTCCTGGTCTGCGAGAAGAGCGACGGGGCCATCGGCGGGTTCATCAACATCAACAACATCGTCGAGGGCGGCTTCCAGTCCGGCGCCCTGGGATACGGGGCCTTCGCGCACGCCGCCGGGCGGGGGCTGATGCGCGAAGGGCTGGAACTCGTCGTGGGATACGCGTTGGGCCCGATGCGGCTGCACCGGCTGGAGATCAACGTCCAGCCGGGGAACGCCGCGTCGGTCGCCCTGGCCCGCGCCTGCGGGTTCCGCCTGGAGGGCTTCTCGCCGAAGATGCTCTTCGTCGACGGGGCCTGGCGCGACCACGAACGCTGGGCGATCACCACCGAGATGATCACCCCGCCGGGCCGGCACTGAGCCCCGGGGGCGACACCTACGCCTGGCGGTCCACGTACTCGTAGATCGAGCCGTCCGGATGCAGGGCGATCAGGTTGCGGCCCGCCGGTGAGGCGATCGGGCCCGCCACGATGTGGGCCCCCAGTTCGGTCAGCACCTTGTGGGTCTCCTCGATGTCCGTCACGGCGATCGTCGCGGCGACCTTGCGCAGCACCTCGAGTTCGGCCGGGGGACCGCTCATCAGCAGGAAGCAGCCGATCGCCGCCACCTGGACACCTCCCCGCTCGAAGCGCTGGGCTCTGCCGCCCGCCAGCCGCTCGTAGAAGGGGATCGCGGTCTCGAGGTCGTCGACGCAGACGCGCAGTGTGGCACCCAGAATCTCCATGCCACCGAGCCTAGTTACGCGCAGGGGGGTGAGGGTACCCGGCCGGGCATGAAGCCGTTGGATCACCTGGAGCATCTGGACAAGCATCTCGTCGACGAGCTGGCACAGGTGGCGCGCGAGACCGTGCGGGACGAACTGCGTGAGCAGACGCGCAAGCAGCGCCGCAAGGCCGCACTGTACGCCGCGTCCGGCGCGCTCGCCCTGTACGCGGGCGCGGCCCTCGCGCTCGCCGTGGGACTGGCTCTCGCCCTCGGCCTGCCCGACTGGGCGGCCGCGCTGATCACCGCCGTGATCCTGGGAGCCCTGGCCTATGTGCTGCGCGGCATGGCCCGGCCGTCCCGGCCGGGGGCGGACAGCGCGGCCGGCATGGCACCCGGCGGGGACAGCGCCCGCCAGACCGCGGCCGGGGCCGTCGGCACCATGCCCTATCCGCCCGTGCCGCCGGCCCCGTCGGTCCCGCCGGCCGAATCGGCCGCCCCCGGCCCCGTGCCCCCGCGGCCGACGGACGCCCCGGACGTACCCCACCGCGGGGCGTGATGCCGGGGGCCCACGGCAGGAACCCCGCGCAAGCGCGGCCGTGTGGTCGTGGTGACCGGTGCCGGCGGCGGGGTCGGACGGGCCACCGTCCGGGCCTTCGCCACCCGTGGCGACAGGGGCGCCCTGCTCGCCCGCGGGCGTGAGGGGCTCGCCGCGGCGGCGGACGAGGTGGAGCGCGCCGGGGCGAGGCGCTCGTCGTCCCCGTGGACGCCTCCGACGCCAAGGCCGTCGACGCCGCCGCCCAGCAGGTCGTCGACGCGTACGGCCACATCGACGTCTGGGTCAACAACGCCTTCACCGGAGTGTTCGCGCCGTTCACGGAGGTCGAACCGGACGAGTTCCGGCGCGTGACCGAAGTGACGTACCTGGGCTATGTGTTCGGCACCCGAGCCGCCCGCGGCACATGATGCCGCGCGACCGCGGCACGATCGTGCAGGTCGGATCCGCGCTCGCCTACCGGGGCGTTCCGCCGCAGTCGGCGTACTGCGGGGCCGAGCACGCGATCCAGGGGTTCAACGAGTCCACGCGTCGGCGGCGACGTCGTCGGGAGTGTCGTCGGCGACGTCGAGGAACCGGAGCAGCACGGCCGCCTCCGCCCGGAGCCGTTCGGCCCGGGCGGCATGTGCCGGCACGGTCAACTGCGCGGCCGCCTCCAGTCGTTCGGACGCCTCGGCACGCACGATGCCCACCACGTCATGCTCACCGAGCTCGCGCCGGGCCGCCTCGGTGGCACCGGCACCGACCGGGGAGGCTTCCAGGGCGCCGGCGCGGGGGACTGCCTCGGCGGGTACCGCCTCGGCGTTGTCCAGCGCTGCCAGGGTGCCGCGCAGGGCACTCACCGCGGCCTTGTCCCGGGCCCGCATCGCATCCGGCAGGGCATCACGCATTCGACGGCGTACAGACATGCGGGCGACTCTAGGCGACCCCGTACCCCTCCACCTCTTGATTTCGGCGCGCACGCCTTCGTCAGAGGGCCTACTGGTTCGTCAGAGGGCCTACTGCAGCTGCGGCAGCACCTTCGTGCGGTAGAAGTCGAAGAAGCCGCGCAGGTCCGGACCGATCTGGTTCACGTAGACCCGGTCGAAACCCGCGTCGGCGAACTGCTTCAGCTCCGCCACGTGCTCGTCCAGGTCGTCGCCGCACACCCGGTTCCCACGCACCATGTCCTCGGTGACGAGCTGCTGCGCCTGCTCGAAGTGCTTGGGGGAGGGCAGCACCTGGCCGAGCTCGCCCGGCAGCTGCTCGTTGGCCCAGAGCCGGTGGACGGTCCGTACGGCCCCGTCCTTGTCGGTGCCGTAGCAGACCTTGGTGCCGCCGCTGACGAGCTTCCCGCCGCCCCCGCCCTTGCGGTACTGCTCCACCATCGCCTCGTCCGGCGTCACGGTGATGTAGCCGTCGCCGACCCGGGAGGCGAGCTGCGTCGCGGCGGGACCGAAGCCGGAGATGTCGATCGGGATGGGCTCGTCCGGGACGGTGTACAGCCGGGCGTTGTCGACCGTGTAGTGCGGCCCGTGGTGGTTCACCTCCTCGCCGGTGAACAGCCGGCGCATCACCTGCACGGCCTCCTCCAGCATGTCCAGCCGGATGTGGGCGGGCGGCCAGTGGTCGCCCAGGATGTGCTCGTTGAGCGCCTCGCCGGAGCCGACGCCGAGCCGGAAGCGGTTGCCGGTCATCACCGCACTGGTCGCCGCGGCCTGAGCCACCACCGCCGGGTGCATGCGCACGGTGGGGCAGGTGACCGCCGTCTCGATCGGCAGGGACACCGCCTCGGACAGCGCGCCGATCACCGACCACACGAACGGGCTCTGACCCTGCTCGTCGTTCCACGGGTGGTAGTGGTCCGAGATCCACAGCGCCTGGAAACCGGCCTGCTCGGCCATCCGCGCCTGCTCGATCAGCTCGGCGGGTCCGTACTGCTCGCACGAGAGGAAGTATCCGTATTCGGGCATGGGGGAGTGCCTCCGCGACGTCGGCGGTCCGTGTCCCGCGCCGGGTACCCGGGCGCGCGGCCGGAAACCGGCGGCGGGCGGGCGAGCGGGCCCGGCCGACGTTTGGGTGCCCTGGCCAGGGGGACGCGGAAGGCTCCCGAGCCACGCGACAGCGCCGGAGGCGAGCGACCGTGAGTCGACCCCGCATCCTGATCGTCGGTGCCGGCTTCGCCGGGTACCGCACCGCCCGCACCCTGTCCCGGCTCACCCGGGGCCGGGCCCACATCACCCTGCTGAACCCGACCGACTACTTCCTGTACCTGCCCCTGCTGCCCCAGGTCGCCGCCGGCATCCTGGAGCCTCGCCGGGTCACGGTCTCCCTCTCGGACTCGCTGCCGGACGCCCGGCTGGTGCTGGGCGAGGCCGACCGGATCGACCTCGACGACCGCAGCCTGCACTACACCGGCCCCGAGGGCGAGGGCGGCACCCTCGCCTACGACCGGCTGGTGCTCGCCGCGGGCAGCGTCAACAAACTGCTGCCGATCCCCGGCGTCGCCGAGCACGCGCACGGCTTCCGCGGTCTTCCCGAGGCGCTGTACCTGCGCGACCACGTGACCCGGCAGGTGGAACTCGCGGCGTCCTCGGACGATCCCGGGACGTGCGCGGCGCGGTGCACCTTCGTCGTGGTCGGTGCGGGGTACACCGGCACGGAGGTCGCCGCGCACGGGCAGATGTTCACCGACGCGCAGGTGCGCAAGCACCCGTTGCGGCGGGGCATGCGGCCGCGCTGGATGCTGCTGGACGTGGCGCCGCGGGTGCTGCCCGAGATGGACGAGAAGCTGTCCGCCACCGCCGACCGGGTGCTGCGGCAGCGGGGCGTGGACGTGCGCATGGGGACCTCCGTGAAGGAGGCCACGCACGACGGGGTCCTGCTGACCGACGGCGAGTTCGTCGAGACCCGGACCCTGGTGTGGTGCGTGGGCGTGCGCCCCGACCCGCTGGTCGAGTCCCTCGGGCTGCCCATGGAGAAGGGGCGGCTGCTGGTCGACCCGCATCTGCGGGTGCCGGGCCGGCCGGAGCTGTTCGCCTGCGGGGACGTGGCCGCCGTACCCGACCTGGACAACCCCGGGAGCTATACGCCGATGACCGCGCAGCACGCCTGGCGGCACGGCAAGGTCGCGGCGGAGAACGTCGCCGCGTCACTCGGTCTCGGCGGTGTGCGCACGCCCTACCGTCACCGCGATCTGGGCTTCGTCGTCGACCTGGGCGGGGCGAAGGCCGCCGCCAATCCGCTCGGCGTGACCCTGTCCGGCGTACCGGCCGGCGCCGTGACACGGGGCTACCACCTCGCCGCGATGCCCGGCAACCGCGTCCGGGTCGCCGCCGACTGGCTGCTGGACGCCGTACTGCCGCGCCAGGCCGTGCAGTTGGGGCTCGTGCGGTCCTGGTCGGTGCCCCTGGACACGTCGTCGCCCGAGGTGGCCCGGGTGCCGGGCGGGCCCGGGCAGCGGCAGGACGCGAGCGCCCGGTCCGGGCCGGGGGCGGCGCTGGCAGCCGACACCGGCGACGGGGGCACCGGCGCCGGAGGGCCGGGCCGTGCCCGGCCCCACGATGAGCCCGCGAAGGGGCAGCCCGGATCCGGACCGACGCAGGTACGGCCCGGATCCGGGGCCGCGGAACCCCGCTCCGAGTGGGAAACGGACAAGGGCCGCCCTGGCCGACCCGTCTTTGGGCCCGTGGAGTTGCGGTCGGAGGCCGAGACGGCGAAGGGCCGCCCGGCCACGGGACCCGGCGGCGAACCGGGCAGGAACCAGGCGGGCGGTGAGCCGGGCAGGAACCAGGCGGGCGGTGAGCCGGGCAGGAACCAGGCGGGCGGTGAGCCGGGCAGGAACCAGGCGGGCGGTGAGCCGGCGCGGAACCAGCCGGGTGGCGAACCCGCCAGGAACCAGCCGGGTGGCGAACCCGCCAGGAACCAGCCCGGTGGTGAGCCCGCCAGGAACCAGCCCGGTGGTGAGCCCGCCAGGAACCAGCCCGGTGGTGAGCCCGCCAGGAACCAGCCCGCCCCCGCACCCCCGCCCGGCCAACCACCTCCTGGCCACCCCGCTCCCGGCCCCGTCAAACGAACCGACGTCCCGGACGACGACTCCGCGAAAGGAGACTCATGAACACCGGTGAACTCACCGACCTCGGACAGCAGCTGCGGGTGGACAGTGTCCGCGCCGCCGCCGCGGCGGGCTCCGGGCACCCGACGTCCTCGATGTCGGCGGCCGATCTGATGGCCGTCCTGCTCGCGCACCACCTGCGCTACGACTTCGACCGCCCCGCCCACCCCGGCAACGACCGCTTCGTCCTCTCCAAGGGCCACGCCTCCCCGCTGCTGTACTCCGCGTACAAGGCGGCCGGCGCCATCGACGACGAAGAGCTGCTCACCTTCCGCAAGCTGGGCAGCCGCCTCGAAGGACACCCCACCCCGCAGCGCCTGCCGTGGGTCGAGACGGCCACCGGCTCGCTCGGGCAGGGCCTGCCCGTCGGGGTCGGCATCGCGATGGCCGGCAAGCGGCTCGACCGCACCGGCTACCGCACGTGGGTGCTGTGCGGCGACAGCGAACTGGCCGAGGGATCCGTGTGGGAGGCCGCCGAGCACGCCGGGTACGAGCACCTGGACAACCTCACCGTGATCGTCGACGTCAACCGGCTCGGCCAGCGCGGCCCCACCCGGCACGGCCACGACCTGGACGCCTACGCCCGCCGCTTCCAGGCCTTCGGCTGGCACACCGTCGAGGTCGACGGCCACGACGTGGACGCCATCGACCGCGCGTACGGAGAGGCCGCCTCCACCAAGGGCCAGCCCACCGCTATCCTCGCCCGCACCCTCAAGGGCAAGGGCGTCGAGGGCGTCCAGGACCGTGAGGGCCTGCACGGCAAGCCGCTGCCGGAGGCCGAGGAGGCGATCACCGAACTCGGCGGTCAGCGCGACATCCGGGTTCAGGTGCAGGAGCCGCCCGCCGCCCGCATGCTGCACTCCGTCCACACCGGGAACTTCGAACTCCCGAAGTGGGACAAGGGCGAGGAGGTCGCCACCCGCAACGCCTTCGGGGAGGCGCTCGCCGCCCTCGGCACCGGCCGCGGCGACATCGTCGCCCTGGACGGCGAGGTCGGCGACTCCACCCGCGCCGAGTTCTTCGCCAAGGAGCACCCCGACCGCTACTTCGAGTGCTACATCGCCGAGCAGCAGCTGGTCGCCTCGGCCGTCGGCCTCGCGTCCCGCGGCTGGGTGCCGTACGCCGCCACGTTCGCGGCCTTCCTCACCCGCGCGTACGACTTCATCAGGATGGCGTCCGTCAGCGGCTCCGGCATCAACCTCGTCGGCTCCCACGCGGGCGTCGCCATCGGCCAGGACGGGCCCAGCCAGATGGGCCTGGAGGACCTGGCGATGATGCGGGCGGTGCACGGCTCGACCGTGCTGTACCCGTGCGACGCCAACCAGACCGCCCGGCTCGTCGGCGCCATGGCCGGCCTGGAGGGCGTCCGCTACCTGCGCACCTCGCGCGGCGAGAGCCCGGTGATCTACGCCCCCGACGAGGAGTTCCCGGTCGGCGGCAGCAAGGTGCTGCGTTCCTCCGGCCGGGACCGGCTGACCCTCGTCGCGGCGGGCGTCACCGTGCACGAGGCGCTGGCCGCGGCCGAGGCCCTGGAACAGGAGGGCATCGCGGTGCGGGTGATCGACCTGTACTCGGTGAAGCCCGTCGACCGGGCCACCCTGCGCCGGGCCGCCGAGGAGACCGGCTGCCTGGTGACCGTGGAGGACCACCACCCCGAGGGCGGCATCGGGGACGCGGTCCTCGACGCCTTCACCGACGGACGCCCCGTACCGCGCCTGGTGCGGCTCGGCGTGCGGAGCATGCCGGGCTCGGCGTCCCCGGAGGAGCAGCTGCGCGCCGTGGGCATCGACGCGGAGTCCATCGCGGCGGCCGGGCGGCTGCTGGTGGAGGAGGCGGTCGTGCGGTGAGCGGCGGCGACGGCACGCGCAGGGTGCGGGCGGGCCGCCGCACGGTGGAGGTGCACCGGCCGGACAAGGTGCTCTTCCCCGGCGGCGGCGGGGCCAAGGAGTACACCAAGGCCGACCTGGTGGACTACTACCGGGCCGTCGCGCCCTTCATGCTGCCGCACCTGCGCGGCCGGCCGCTGATGCTGGAGAGGCACCCGGACGGCATCGACGGCCCCACGTTCATGCAGAAGAACACCCCGGACCACTACCCCGGGTGGATCGAGCGCGTCGAGCTGGCCAAGGAGGGCGGCACCGTCCTGCACACCGTCTGCGACGACACCGCCACCCTCCTCTACCTGGCCGACCAGGCGAGCATCACCCTGCACCGCTGGCTGTCCCGCTCCGACAGGACCGACCACCCCGACCGGCTGGTCTTCGACCTCGACCCTCCCCCAGTGCCTGAAGGGCCTGGGGGGACCCCCAGGGACGACTTCGAGGCCGCACGCGAGGCCGCCCGGCTGCTCGGGGAGCTGCTCGACGAGCTGGAGCTGCCCTCGGCGCTGATGACCACCGGCTCGCGCGGGCTGCACGTCATCGTGCCGCTGAACGGGCGGCACGACTTCGGCGAGGTGCGCGCCTTCGCCCGGGACGTCGCCGACAGCCTCGCCGGCGCCCACCCCGACCGGCTCACCACCGCCGCCCGCAAGAAGGAGCGCGGCGATCGGCTCTACCTCGACATCCAGCGCAACGCCTACGCCCAGACCGCCGTCGCGCCCTACACGGTCCGGCCCCGCCCGGGCGCGCCCGTGGCCACCCCCATCACCTGGGACCGCCTGGACGACCCGGAGCTGCACGCCCGCCGCTGGACCGTCGCCGACGCCGTCGAGCAGGCCCGCACCAACCCCTGGTCGGGCCTGCTCGGCCGCGGCCGGGCGCTGGGACCGGCCAGGCGGCGACTGAACGCCCTGCGCGGCTGAGACCCCGCCGGCGGTCTCCCGGTGGGTCGGCAGATGCATGGGCCCGTAGAGGTTTGGCGAACACTCTTGCGGCCACACGGAGGGGGAGGTGGCCATGTCGAACACAAAAAACACGCAAGAGTCACAGGATTCACAGGAGTCCCAGAACTCCCGGAGCTCGAGCAAGACGAACGACAAGCAGACGGCCAAGAACCGGCCGAGCCCGATGGAAGTGCTGCGTCAGGCGCGCGGCCAGCTCGCGGAGCTCACCGGCATGGAGGCCGAGTCCGTGTCGTCCTTCGAGCAGACGGAGGAGGGCTGGGCGCTTGAGGTCGAGGTCCTCGAACTCGAGCGCGTGCCCGACACGATGAGCCTGATGGCGAGCTACCAGGTGGAGCTCGACGCAGAGGGGCAGCTCACGGGTTACCGGCGCGTCCGCCGCTACGAACGCGGGCGGTCCGAGGCGCGCAGGTCCGGCGGCCGCTAGGCCGCCCGACCGGACCCGCGCGCGGGCGGTCCGAGGCGCGCAGGTCCGGCGGCCGCTAGGCCGCCCGACCGGACCCGCACCCACACACGAGGAGGAACACCCGGCATGACAGTCGTACCGGCACAGCAGTCCGGCGGTGGAGGCGGCAGCAGCGGTCTCTACGACGTGCTTGAGCTCGTCCTGGACAGGGGGCTCGTCATCGACGCATTCGTCCGAGTCTCCCTGGTCGGCATCGAGATCCTCAAGATCGACGTACGCGTCGTCGTCGCCAGCGTCGACACCTATCTGCGCTTCGCCGAGGCGTGCAACCGGCTCGATCTGGAGGCCGGGCCGCGCAAGGATCCGGGCCTGCCCGATCTCGTCGGGGAGATGACCGAGTCCGGCGCTCGCGGCAAGTCCAAGGGGGCCCTGTCCGGCGCCGCCGAGACCATCTCCGACGCCTTCAAGCAGGCGCGTGACGACGGCTCCGAGCGCCAGGGCGAGTCCCGTCCGCGCGCCCGCAAGAGCACGTCGTCCCGTCGTAAGGAGGAGCAGGAGTGAGCACCTACGTCTATGGCATCGCCGCGAGTTCGCACCCCGGCCTCCCCGAGGGCATGAGCGGTGTCGGCGACCCGCCCCGCCCGGTGCGCATCCTGCGCGAGGGTGACCTGGCGGCTGTCGTCAGCGAGGCGCCCGACGGTCTGCGGCCCAAGCGCAAGGAGCTGCTCGCCCACCAGAACGTGCTCAGCGAGGCCGGCGCGGCCGGCTGTGTGCTGCCCATGCGGTTCGGCAGCGTGGCCCCGGACGACAACTCCATCACCGCGGTGCTCGCCGAGCGCGCCGAGCACTACAAGGAGCGGCTGCAGGCCCTGGACAACCGGGTCGAGTACAACGTGAAGGCCAACCACGTCGAAGAGGCCGTCCTGCACCAGGTGATGGCCGAGAGCCCCGACATCCGTGGGCTCGCGGAGGCCAACCGGCAGGCGGGCGGCGGCAGTTACGACGACAAGATCCGGCTCGGCGAGCTGGTCGCGGCCGCGGTCAAGGCCAAGGAGGCCGACGACGGCGCCGCCGTGCAGCGCGCCCTTGCGTCGGCCGCCGACGACGTGAGCACCGGTCCCGAGTCCACGGGCTGGCTGGCCAACACCTCGTTCCTGGTGGACCGGGACTCGGCCGAGTCCTTCCTGGCCGCGGTCGAGCAGCTCCGCGAGGACATGCCGCACCTGGAAGTGCGGGTCAACGGACCGCTGCCGCCGTACAGCTTCGTCGAGCCCGGCCCGGCCGAGCCCGCGGGCACCGTGGCGAGCGGAACGGACACCGGGGCGGGGTGATGACGTGGGCCTGATCTCTGAGGTGCTGCTGCTGCCGTTCGCACCGGTACGCGGCAGCGCCTGGGCCATCAAACAGGTGGTGCAGGAGGCCGAGCGGATCTACTACGACCCCGCCACGATCCGGGCCGAACTGGCCCGGCTCGAGGGGCAGATGGAGGCCGGAGAGATCACGGAGGACGAGTTCGACCGTCTCGAGGACGAACTCCTCGACCGGTTGGAGATCGCTTCGCGCGGTAGCGCGGGAACGGGCAACGGGACAACACCATGAACCGAGTGGGACTGGGTCTCGCCATAGGGGCCGGATACCTCCTGGGGCGTACCAAAAAGCTGAAGACGGCGGCGGCCGTCGGCGGCCTGGTCGCCGGGAAGAAGCTGAACCTGAGCCCGCGCATGGTCGCGGATCTGGTCCAGCAACAGCTGCGGAACAACCCGCAGTTCAAGGAGATCGGCGACCAGCTGCGGCAGGATCTGCGCGGTGTCGGCAAGGCCGCGTCCGGTGCCATGGTCGAGCGGCAGATCGACGCCCTCGCCGACCGGCTGCACAGTCGTACCGCCAAGGTGCGCGACCAGCTGGCGGGCGTCGTGCCCGGCCAGGAGGACGACGCCGAGGACGCCGAGTACGAGGATGCCGAGGACGAGGAGCCCGAGGAGGAGGAGCCTGAGGCCTTCGACGAGGAGGAAGAGGAAGAAGAGGAAGAAGAGGAAGAGGAGCCCGAGGCCTCCGACGAGGAGGAGGAAGAGGAAGAAGAGGAGGAGGAGCCCGAGGCCTCCGACGAGGAAGAGGAAGAAGCGGAAGAGGACGAGGAGTCCGAGGAGCCCGAGGCGAAGAAGGCTCCCGCCAAGAAGGCCCCCGCCAAGAAGGCTCCACCGAAGAAGGCCCCCGCCAAGAAGGCCCCAGCGAAGAAGGCGGCGGCGAAGAAGGCCCCCGCCAAGAAGGCCCCCGCCAAGAAGGCTCCGGCGAAGAAGACTGCGGGCCGCAAGGCGACGGCGAAGAAGACCACGCCCGCCAAGAAGGCGACCTCCGGGAGCAGGGGCGGCAGCGCCCGGTCCCGGCTGCCGAAGGGAGGCGGTGAGGGATGAGTGACACTCTCGGCTCGGAGAAGTCCGCCGCCAACGGAGCGGGGAAGAACCCGCTCACGGATCTGGCTCACAGCGAGGCCGCCGACCGGCTGAAGGCCGAACTGCAGGAGTACCTCGCCGCTCAGGCCACGCGCATGCTGACCGGCGTGGGCCACAAGCTCGGCGAGACCACCGGCAAGCTGAACGACATCGCCGAGGGCAACAGTCCCGGCTTCGCCAAGCTCGCCCTCGAAGGCGGCCGCAAGGTCACCGAGGGCAAGGGGCCGCTGCGTTCCGCGCTGGAGATGGGCGGCTCGCGCATCAAGGACAAGGTCACGGACGCCTTCAAGGGCCTGGGCGGCAAGGGCAAGGGCCGTTCCGGCAACAAGCCCACCGTCATCATCGAGCACATCGATGTCGGCGTACCCCTGCGCACGGCGTACGACCAGTGGACCCAGTACCAGGACTTCAGCACCTTCGCGAAGGGTGTCAAGGCTGCGAGCAAGTCCGACGACACCACGTCCGACTGGCAGTCGAAGGTCTGGTGGTCCAACCGCAGCTGGAAGGCGACCACGACCGAGCAGGTCCCCGACGACCGCATCTCCTGGACCTCCGAGGGTGCCAAGGGCACCACGAAGGGCGTCGTCTCCTTCCACCGGCTCACCGACAACCTGACCCGCGTCCTGCTGGTCATCGAGTACTACCCCTCCGGCTTTTTCGAGAAGACCGGCAACATCTGGCGAGCCCAGGGCCGCCGGACCCGGCTCGACCTCAAGAACTTCGTCCGCTATATCACGATCAAGGGCGAGGCGGAGGACGGCTGGCGCGGTGAGATCCGCGACGGCGAGGTCGTCCGCAGCCACGAGGACGCCGTCGCCGAAGAGGAGGCGGAGTCCGAGGAGGAGAGCCCCGAGGGCGAGGAGCCCGAGGGCGAGTACGACGAGGAGGAGACGGAAGAGGAGGGCGAAGAGGAGCTCGAGGGCGAGTACGAGGACGACTCCGAGGCCGAGTACGACGAGGAGGCCGAGGACGAGGAGCCCGAGGACGAAGAGGAGCCCGAGGCTGAGTACGAGGACGACGAGTACGAGGACGAGGATGAGGAAGTCGAGGCGGGGAGCCGGCGATGACGACGCCCAGCAGGATGCCCGAGCCCTACGGCCAGGGTGGCGGCGCCAACCTCGCCGACATCCTTGAACGGGTCCTGGACAAGGGCATCGTGATCGCGGGCGACATCCGGATCAATCTGCTCGACATCGAACTCCTCACCATCAAACTGCGGTTGATCGTCGCCTCGGTGGACAAGGCGAAGGAGATGGGCATCGACTGGTGGGAGACCGATCCGGCCCTGAGCTCGCGGGCGCGCCGGGACGAACTGGCCCGTGAGAACGCCGAGTTGCGAGAGAGGCTGGCCCGGCTGGAGGAACTGGAGCCGGGCCGCGCGGAGAAGAAGGAGGCCCCGTGACCGGACTGCGGTACGTCTACGCCGTCTGCCGCCCCTTCGGGAACCCGCTCCAGGCCCAGTTGACGGGTGTGGCGGGCGATCCGCCCAGGGCGCTGACTCACCACGGCCTGGTGGCCGTGGTGAGTCACGTGCCGGAGCGGGACTTCGCGGAGGAGCCGCTCCGGGCCCATCTGGAGGACCTGGACTGGCTCACCGAGACCGCCCGCGCCCACCAGGGCGTGATCGACGCCCTCACCACCGTCACCACACCGCTGCCGCTGCGGCTCGGCACCGTCTTCCACGACGACAGCGGTGTACGGATGATGATGGAGTTGCGCGAAGAGGACTTCCAGCGCACCCTCGACCGGCTGGAGGGGCGGGTCGAGTGGGGTGTGAAGGTGTACGCCGAGTCCGAACCGCAGGAGAGCGCCCGGCCCGCGCAGAAGCCCGCGTCGGGCCGGGACTACCTGCGGCAACGGCGTATGCAGACCAGGTCCCACGAGGAAATGTGGCAGAAGGCCGAGGCCTTCTCGACCCGACTGCACGGGGAGCTTTCCGCATTTGCGGAGGATTCCCGGACACATCCCCCGCAGAACCCCCAGCTTTCCAAGGTGAGCGGGCGGAACGTGCTGAATGCCGCCTATCTCGTTCCGCGTGTGAACTCTGAGGAATTCGTGGAGCTGGTCGACCGCAACAAGGGTGAGGTGCCCGGAATGCGGATCGAACTCACCGGCCCCTGGGCGGCCTATTCGTTCGCCGGGGAGACCACATGAACAGCGGGGAGAATCCGTGACCGTAGTGGAACGCCGCGAGATCGCCCTCGTGGACCTGCTCGACCGGCTGCTCGCCGGCGGCGTCGTGATCACGGGGGACATCACCCTGCGCATCGCCGACGTCGACCTCGTCCGTATCGACCTCAACGCGCTCATCAGCTCGGTGAACGCCCAGGTGCCCTCACCGTTCGAGGAGCTGCTGTGACCACCCCCGACGACCATGGCCGGCCGCGCCGCAAGCACATGGACCTGGAGCCCGACACGGTCGAGCGCGACCTGGTCAAACTTGTGCTGACGGTGGTGGAGCTGCTGCGCCAGCTCATGGAGCGCCAGGCGCTGCGCCGGTTCGACGTGGGAGACCTGAGCGAGGAGCAGGAGGAGCGGATCGGGCTCACGCTCATGCTGCTCGACGAGCGGATGACGGAACTGCGCGACCGCTACGGACTGCGGCCCGAGGACCTCAACCTGGACCTCGGGCCGCTCGGACCGCTGCTTCCGCGGGACTGACTCCCACACGCCTCGCCCAGGGTCCTGATCCAGACCCTGGGCGAGGCGTGTGTTTTCACCACCTGTACCAACGGCCCCTGCCGCCGGCTGCCGACGTGCCGCGGACGAAGAATCCCAGCAGCCACAGGACGAGAACCGCGAGCGCGACCCACCAGAGAATCTTTACTGCAAATCCGGCGCCGAACAGAACCAAAGCCAGAAGCAGCACCAGCAGGATGGGAACCATAATTGAACCTCCTGCTTTCAGGGTGTCCCGGAAAACGCGATTCAGGCTTCCTTGCGGCAGAGGATTTCTCCGTGCAGCACGCTGAACCACCCGTCCTCGCGTGTGCCCCACTCCCGCCAGGCCTCGGCCACGCCCCGCAGCCCCGCCTCGTCGGTGTGCCCGCCCTCGACGGCCCGGTCCGCGTAGGCCGAGGCCAGGGTGCGGTCGGCCCACAGCCCGCTCCACCAAGCCCGCTCCTGCGGCGTGGCGAAGGTCCAGGTGCCGGAGGTCGCCGTGATGTCCGTGAGGCCGGCCCGCAGCGCCCAGGCCTTCAGTCGTCGCCCGGCGTCCGGTTCGCCGCCGTTGGCCCGGGCCACCCGGCGGTAGAGATCCAGCCAGGCGTCGAGACCCTCGGACGCCGGGTACCAGGTCATGGCCTGGTAGTCGGCATCCCGTACGGCGATGAGACCGCCCGGCCTGACGACGCGCTTCATCTCGCGCAGCGCCCGCACCGGGTCGCCCACGTGCTGGAGCACCTGGTGGGCGTGGACCACGCAGAACGTGTCGTCCGGGTAGTCCAGGGCGTGCGCGTCGGCGACCGCGAAGTCGACGTTGGCCAGGCCCCGTCCGGCCGCCGTGGCCCGCGCCTGCTCCAGGATCCCCGGCGCCCGGTCGACGCCGGTGACCCGCCCGTCGGGCACGAGTTCGGCCAGGTCGGCGGTGATCGTGCCGGGCCCGCAGCCGATGTCCAGGATCCTCATACGGGGCTTGAGCGACGGCAGCAGGTACGCGGCGGAGTTGGCGGCCGTGCGCCAGGTGTGCGAGCGCAGGACGGACTCGTGGTGCCCGTGGGTGTAGACGGCGGTCTCCCGGGGTTCCGGCATGGCGGATCCCACCCCTTCCGGTCGGGTCGGCGTGGGATCACCGTACGCAGAATCGCCGCATCGTGAGACCCGGATCCTGCCATGTGGACTGACGGTATGTCAGTATTGCTCACGCATGGCGCAGGACCCCACCCGGCCGAACCTCCGGCAGGTCCACCTCATGCACGAGGAGCTCTTCACCGAGGTCGGCGAGGAAGGGTTCGAGGTGGCGCCCGGCGAACTCGGCGAGAACATCACCACCCGGGGCGTCGACCTGCCGGCCCTGCCGACCGGCACACTGCCGCGCCTCGGCGACAGCGCGGTCCTGGAGGTCACCGGGCTGCGCAACCCCTGCCTCCAGATCGACCTCTTCCAGGACGGGCTGCTGAAGCAGGTCGTCGGACGTGACGAGGCGGGGAACATCGTGCGCAAGGCCGGGATCATGAGCGTGGTGCGCGAGGGTGGCGTGGTCCGCCCCGGCGACACGATCCGGGCGGAGCTTCCCAGCGAGCCGCACCGGCCGCTGGAACGGGTCTGACCGGCACCCCCGTACCCGAAACCCGTTTGCCCCGGACCCCCCCGCCCCCACAGAATCGCGCCCATGGGACATCTCGAAGCCGCGCACCTGGAGTACTACCTGCCCGACGGGAGGGCGCTGCTGGGTGATGTCTCGTTCCGGGTGGGGGAGGGGGCCGTGGCGGCCCTCGTGGGGCCCAACGGCGCCGGGAAGACCACCCTGCTGCGGATGCTCGCCGGTGAGCTCAAGCCGCACGGCGGGTCCGTGGTCGTCGGCGGCGGGCTCGGGGTCATGCGGCAGTTCGTGGGATCCGTACGCGACGAGACGACCGTGCGGGACCTGCTCGTGTCCGTCGCGACGCCCCGCATCCGCGAGGCCGCCAAGGCCGTCGACGAGGCCGAGCACGCCATCATGACCGTCGACGACGAGGCAGCCCAGCTGAAGTACGCGCAGGCCCTCGCCGACTGGGCCGAGGTCCGCGGCTACGAGGCCGAGACGCTGTGGGACATGTGCACCACGGCCGCGCTCGGGGTGCCGTACGACAAGGCGCAGTTCCGGGAGGTCCGCACCCTCTCCGGCGGCGAGCAGAAGCGGCTCGTCCTGGAGGCGCTGCTGCGCGGCACCGACGAGGTGCTGCTCCTCGACGAACCCGACAACTACCTCGACGTCCCCGGCAAGCGGTGGCTGGAGGAACGGCTGAAGGAGACCCGCAAGACGGTTCTGTTCGTCTCCCACGACCGTGAACTCCTCGCCCGCGCCGCCGAGAAGATCATCTCTCTGGAGCCCGGGCCGGCGGGTGCCGACGCCTGGGTGCACGGCGGCGGCTTCGCCACCTTCCACGAGGCCCGGCGGGAGCGCTTCGCCCGCTTCGAGGAGCTGCGCAGGCGCTGGGACGAGAAGCACGCCCAGCTGAAGAAGCTGGTGCTGACACTTCGTCAGGCTGCCGCGGTCAGCCATGAGATGGCCTCCCGCTATGCGGCCGCACAGACGCGCCTGCGCAAGTTCGAGGAGGCCGGACCGCCCCCGGAGCCGCCGCGCGAGCAGGACATCAGGATGCGGATCAAGGGCGGCCGCACCGGCGTCCGGGCCGTCACCTGCGCGAACCTGGAGCTCACCGGCCTGATGACCCCCTTCGACCTGGAGGTCTTCTACGGCGAGCGCGTCGCCGTCCTCGGCTCCAACGGCTCCGGCAAGTCCCACTTCCTGCGCCTGCTCGCCGGTGACGACGTGGCGCACACGGGGGACTGGAAGCTGGGGGCGCGGGTCGTGCCCGGTCACTTCGCGCAGACCCACGCGCACCCGGAGCTGGAGGACCGCACGCTCCTCGACATCCTGTGGAAGGAGCACGCGCAGGACCGCGGCGCCGCGATGTCCCGCCTGCGCCGCTACGAGCTGACCCAGCAGGCGGAGCAGACGTTCGAGCGTCTCTCCGGCGGCCAGCAGGCCCGTTTCCAGATCCTGCTGCTGGAGCTCCAGGGCGTGACGGCGCTGCTGCTGGACGAGCCGACCGACAACCTCGACCTGGAGTCCGCCGAGGCGCTCCAGGAGGGCCTGGAGGCCTTCGACGGCACAGTCCTCGCGGTCACCCACGACCGCTGGTTCGCCCGTTCCTTCGACCGCTTCCTGGTCTTCGGCAGCGACGGCCGGGTCCGGGAGACCCCGGACCCGGTCTGGGACGAACGACGGGTGGAGCGGGCCCGCTGGAAGACCGATGAAGATCTCTCTCCGGCCACCGGGATCGCCCCGTAGCGCCGGCAAATTCCCATCGCCACGAACCGGTGCAAGCCGGGCGCAATTCCAAGATCTTCAGGACACTCCTAGGGGGACACCCTTGGGACGGGCCCGCCAGGGGGACACCCCAAGGGCCCGCTCCCGGTCACTTCCAGCGCAGCAGCGCTCCGAGGCCCCCCACCGGGACCTCCCGCTCGGCGACCGACAGCGCGGGCGCGTCCGTGGCCACCGCGGAGCGGATCAGCGCGTCGTCCGCCCGGGCCGGCCACGAGTGCTGCTCGCCCAGGACCTTCAGGTCCGTGCGGCGCACCGCGAGCTGGTCGGGATCCTCCCCGATCCACACCTCGCGGTGAGGGAGGCCCAAGGCCCGGGGTGTTCGTACAGTGGGTGCAGAAAGGCGAGATTTATGGTTCCTCCCGGATGCCGCTCGGGGTAGTGCTCAGGTGCTCCGGGGGCGGGTACCCGGACCGCATGGACGAACACGAGGAGCGGGGCGACACGATGACCGGAGTGGACCCTGACCGGCTGGACGACCAGCAGCTCATGAAAGAGCTGGAGACCATCCACCGCACGCGCCATGACACGCTGCTCTACGGCTCGAACGACGCGCTGCGCGCCCACAACGAACGCATGGCGCAGCTCGAGGGCGAATTCCTGCGCCGCAATCCGCGCCGCCCCGTGGCCGCGGGCCGCACACGCGAAGGGGCCCGGGAGCGGGGGAGCGGGGAGTCGGCGACTCCCACGGCCCCCGGCACCTGAGCCCCTGGAGGGACACGACCGGAACGGAACCGACGCGCCCCGTGGCCGGCGGGGATGCCTTCAGGCGTCCTTGAGCGCGAGGTTCCTCGCGCTCACGCGGCCTCCTGGGCGAAGACGTCCAGGAGGGTCTCGCAGAACGCCTTCAGGTCGTCCGGCTTACGGCTGGTGACCAGCTTGTTCGCCCCGTGGTCACACACCTTGACCTGCTTGTCGACCCAGGTGCCGCCCGCGTTGCGGATGTCCGTCCGCAGGCTCGGCCAGGACGTGAGCTCCCGGCCGCGTACGACGTCCGCCTCGACCAGCGTCCACGGCGCGTGACAGATCGCCGCCACGGGCCGACCGTGCTCGAAGAAGTCCCGGACGAACGCGACGGCCTTGTCGTCCATCCGCAGGAAGTCCGGGTTGGCGACGCCGCCCGGCAGCACGAGAGCACCGAACGAGTCCGGCGAGGTCTCGCCCACGACCTCGTCCACGGGGAACGTGTCCGCCTTGTCGAGGTGGTTGAAGGCCTGGATCTCGCCCGCTTGCGTCGACACCAGGACCGGCTCGTGACCCGCGTCCTTCGCGGCCTGCCACGGATCGGTCAGCTCGACCTGCTCGACGCCCTCGGGAGCGACCAGAAACGCGATACGCATGATGTTCGATGTCCTTCCTGTTGCGTTTGTCCTTCTCGCGGCCCGCGCGCACGCACCGCAGCAGTTCCTCGCCGTACGGCGGCAGCAGGCTGTGCCGATCGCGGCGGCGATGCCCGTCAGGTGACCGCCGTCAACGAGTGGATCAGGGGCTCCTGGTCCCCGCGGTGTCCTCGATGCGGGTCCGCCGGTGCATCACCGATGTCGACGGTGACGCCCGTGGCGCCGATCCGCCCGCCCGGTCCGCGCTCACGCAGCACCGCGGGCGTCGGGATCGGCCCGGCTGATGTCGGCGAGCGCGGACGCGGGGTCCTCGGCCTCTGCCACGTCGCCGAGGCTCACGATCCCCACCGGCAGGCCGTTCTCCACCACCGGCAGCCGGCGCACCGCGTGCTCGCGCATCAGCGTCACCGCGGTCGCCACCCGGTCGTCCGGCGTCACCGTCACGGGATTGCGGGTACACGCCGCCTGCGCGCTGACCGTCATCGGGTCGACGCCGTCCGCGACGGCCCGCACGGTGATGTCACGGTCGGTGAGCACGCCGATCACGTCCTGCCCCTCGGCCACCACCACGTCGCCGATGTTCTGCGTGCGCATCAGCAGCGCCGCCTCGACGAGCGAGGCGTCCGGGCGCACGGCGACCACACCCGCTGTCATCACGTCCCTGACGTACTCGGCCATCACTGGGGCCTTCCCTCCGTTCCCAGGCCGGTGGGGGCGCCGCGGCATCCCGCGACGCCCCCGACACGGTCCCTACGCGTACTCCTCCGGCCCGGTCTCACGGGCCCGGATCAGGGCCTGGGCCAGTTCCTGGACATTGCCGTAGCGCTCCTGGCGCGGCAGGTCCTCCAAGGCCTCGACGAGGACGTCGGGCGCCTGGTGGCCGCGCAGCTCGTGGGCCAGTGCGCGCGCGTTCGCGGGGAACGCCCTGCGGCCCAGGATCCGGGCCAGCTCCAGCCGCACCGACTCCAGGGACGTCGGCGCACGGCTCGGCGTCACCGGCCCGTGGGCGACCTCGGGATCGTCCTCGGCGGCCGGCTCCGGGTCGTGCCACTCCTCACTGCGCGTCGGGTGCCCTGACCTGAGCAGGCCCTGCAGTTCGTGCTTCATCTCGTCGTCCCGGTGGACGCTCAGCCGGTCGCTGCCTCGCTGCATGTCTCCCTCCAGACGTTCGGGGGCCCGGACCGCGTACCCGTACACCGGAGGGCGACACAGGTTCCGCCGGCCCGATCGCCGCCGTCCGCACTGGTTTGCGCCATGCCCTGCGGGTGACCCGGTTCCCACCCCCCACACCTCTCTGGGGAAGGACACGTCATGGCGATGCTCGCTGTGCTCATCCCGCTGCTCATGCTCGGAGTGGTGCTGGTGCTGGGCCGATACGAGGAGTTGCTGCTGCCGCAGGAGGACGCCGACCGGGGTCACCGGATTTGAGGATCTCGGCGGCCCGCCGCACCGACTCGTCGGACGGCACGGCGGTCCACGCGCTGCGGTCCAGACTGGAGGGCGCCATCTTGAACTCGTGCGTCGGCGGCGCGTAGTCGAGCTCCTGGACGTCGCCGGGGATGATGATCGCGGTCGGGCAGCGGCGCGCATACGCCGTGCGGACCGCCCGGTCCAGCACGTTCGGCAGCTGCTCCGGCACCGTCACCGTCTCCACGAACTCGTGAGGCGACGTCCTTGTACAGCGTGTGCAGATCGACTTCCCGCTGGTAGGAGCCGCCCATCGCGGTGCGGTGGGTCTGGCCGACGATCGCCAGCACCGGCACCTGGTCCAGCTTGGCGTCGTACAGGCCGTTCAGCAGATGGATGGCACCCGGTCCCGACGTCGCGGCGCACACCCCGAGCCGGCCGCTGAACTTGGCGTAGCCGACCGCCTGGAACGCGGACATCTCCTCGTGCCGCGCCTGCACGAAACGCGGCTCGTTCTCCGCCCTGCCCCACGCGGCGAGCAGGCCGTTGATGCCGTCACCGGGATAGCCGAAATCCTGCTCCACTCCCATTCACGCAGCCTCTGCAGGACATGGTCGGCGACCTTGGTGCCCATGTACGACCGCCCGGACGTAGGGGGGGGACAGAGCCGGCAGTACGAGTCACCCTGCGCGACAGCGGAAGACCTCTCCGGGTTTGCGGGTGGGGGCCGGGGGCAGGCGCACATGAGTGCTTCGGACAGGAGGCACGTCCGTGGGAGCGGCGAGCGAGCCGCACCGGCGCCCCTGTCCACAGTGATCGCGCTTCCACGGTGCCCGTCCAACCCGAAGTCCTTTCAAGGGAATTGCGACGTATCATGCCGACACGATCCAGTACGAAGAAGCACCCCCACGACGACGCCCCCGACACCGCCGAGGCCTTCCGCAGGATCGCCTCCATGCCCGCCGGCCCGGAGCGCGACGCGCTCCGCGACGGGATCGTCGAGGCATGGCTGCCCATGGCGGACCGCCTCGCCGGACGCTTCCGCAACCGTGGCGAGAACGCCGATGACCTGCGCCAGGTCGCGGCCCTCGGCCTGGTCAAGGCTGTCGACCGGTACGACCCAGAGCTGGGCAACGCCTTCGAGAGCTACGCCGTACCGACCATCACCGGCGAGATCAAGCGGCATTTCCGCGACCACATGTGGACCCTGCACGTACCCCGCCGCGTCCAGGACCTGCGCAACCGCGTGCGCTCCGCCGGCCAGGACCTGTCCCAGACCATCTCCGGACGCCGGCCCACCGTGGCCGAGATCGCCGAGCACGCGAACCTGAGCGAGGAGGACGTGCGGGCCGGCCAGGAGGCACTGGAGAGCTTCACGGCGCTGTCCCTGGACGCGGAACTGCCCGGCAGCGAGGACGGCTACTCCCTGAGCGACGCGCTGGGGTCCTACGACCCGGCGCTGGACACGGTCGTCGACCGCGAGGCCGTCAAGGCCCGGCTGGCGGCGCTGCCCGAGCGGGAGCGGGCGATCCTGTACATGCGGTTCTTCGGGGACATGACGCAGAGCCGGATAGCCGAGGAACTGGGGATCTCGCAGATGCACGTGTCCCGGCTGATCAGCCGGTGCTGCGGGCGGGTGCGGGAGCAGGTCATGCGGGACGCGGCCTGACCCACGGCCCTGGGCCTGTGGGGCGCGGCCTGGTGCACGGGTTTTGGGTCTGTGGGGCGCGGCCTGGTGCACGGGTTTTGGGTCTGTGGGGCGCGGCCTGGTGCACGGGTTTTGGGTCTGTGGGGCGCGGCCTGGTGCACGGGGTCCTGGGTCTGTGGGGCGCGGCCTGACCCACGGCCCTGGGCCCGGGGGACCCTGTCTGGCGCACGTCCCCGCGGCCTGCGCGGCGCGGCCTGACGCACGACCCCGGTCCTCCGGGACGCGGCCCGACGCACCCTCCGGGGTCTGCGCGACGCGGTCCGACACACAGCCCTGGGCCGGCGTCGCGGCCCGGCACGGGGTCCAGGGACGTTCACCCGGTTGGAGGGCGCCGTCCCGCTAATGGGGTCCGGTCCCGCGCGGGCCCGTCGGCGGCGGGCTGTCATGGCAGAGGGGTATGACTACCGAAGGAGTCCCCTCGATGCGCCGCAGCCTGCACACCCTGTCCGTCGCCGTCCTGGCCGGCTCAGCCCTGGTGGGCTTCGCGCCGGCCGGGTTCGCCGAACCGGCCGCCGAGGTCAGTCCCGCCACCGTCCAGCCCGGCGGCACACTCACCGTCTCGGTCAGCTGCGATCCGACCGGGGGACCGCCGCCCGACACCATCGACGCCACCTCGCAGGCCTTCGACGAGGGCACGGTGCCGCTGCAACGGGTCATCGGCAACGACGACGAGGTGTCCGGCCCCGCCTACCGCGGCACGGCCCGGATCGCCTCCGCCGAGAACTTCGAGGGCGACCCGGACGCCCCGGGGGAGGACTCGGCCTGGAGCGTCGAGGGCACCTGCCCGGCCGCTCCCGGCGGCGAGGGCGCGACCTGGAGCGCGACGTTCACCGTGGCCCACGGCTCCGGGCCCCACAAGCCGTCGCACAAGCCCACCCACGAGCCCCCGTACGACCCCACGTACCCACCCCCACCCACCCACAAGCCGTGCCCCGAGCCCTCGCAGCACCGCGAATCGCACGACACCGAGTGCGGCGGACCGCCGCGCGGTGTGCGGGCCGGTGACGGCGGTGCCTTCACCGACTCCGTGCCCGCCCTGGTCGCGGGCGGGGTGCTGATCGCGGGCGCGTTCGGTGCCGCCGCGCACCGGCTGCGCCACCGGGAGAGCGACCCCCACCGCTGACCCTCCGGGCCCGTTCCACCGCCCCCGGAGGGGCCCTGGCTTCCCCCGGCCCGGCCCGCTCATGCTGTGACCGTCACAACCCGGCCGGGCGCCCATGGGGCGGCGGCACCCTGGGTACTCAGTGCCCGAGGGCACGAGCCGCACCGTACGGCACACGCGCCGAGGGAGACATCACACGGCGGCACCAGGCACTGGCACTGCGGAGGTACGGATGCGGCGGACGGCCCCGGAAGGTCACGGCCCCGTCCGGTTCGGGCCGCCGCTCCCCGAGGACGGGCTGCCCGTCCTGCCGGAACTGTCCGCGGTGCTCGCCGCCGCGGCGTCCCGCGGCGCCCACGAGCCCGTCGGCGGCGGCCGGGCCCTGCGCGAAGCCGCCTGCGGCCACTGGGACCGGCGCGGACTGCACTGCGACCCGGACCGGGTGGCCGCCGCCCCCGGCTCGCACGCCCTGCTGCTCGCGCTGACCGCCGCTCTCGGCGGCGACGTCCTCGTACCGAGACCCTGCGCCGCCTGGTGGGCGCCGTACGCACGCCTGCTGGGGCGCCCCGTCTTCCATGTGCCGACCCCGCCGGAGAGCGGCGGCGTTCCGGACCCGTACGCCCTGCTGGAGACCGTGCGCCGGGTCCGCGCCGAGGGCGGTGACCCGCGGCTGCTCGTACTGTCCGTCGCCGACGACCCCACCGCGACCGTCGCCCCTCCCGAACTGCTCCACGAGACCGTCGAGGCCGCCCAGGGGGAGGGCCTGCACCTCGTCAGCGACGAGACCTGGCGCGACACGCTGCACGACCCCCACGACACCGTGCTGCTCAGCCCCGCCGAGATGGTGCCCGACCGGGTCACCGTCGTCACCGACCTGGCCGGTGCCCTGCTCCCGCCCGGCTGGCCGGCCGCCGTCGCCCGCTTCCCGGCCGGTGCGGACGGCGAGGACCTCCACGCGCGCGTGCTCGACATCCTCACCGCCCTCGACGCCCGGGTCGCCGCGCCCATCGCCGCGGCGTCCGGATACGCCCTGGGGGAGCCGGAAGCGGTCACCGCGCGCGTGGCGGCCACCGTGCGGCTGCACGCGCTCCTGGCCGCCGAGGCGCACGCCGCCGTCGTCGCCGCGGGAGCCCTCGCCCGGCCCCCGCGCTCCGGCCGCCACCTGTACGTGGACCTGGCGCCGCTGCGCCCCGCGCTGACCGCGCACGGCGTCGGCGACGCACAGGAACTGGAGGACTTCCTCAGCGCCCGCCTCGGCATGCCCGCCCCGGGCGGGCACCGCTTCGGCGACGACCTCGAAGCCCCGCGCGTGCGGCTCTCCACCGGCGCACTGGTGGCCGGTTCGGACACGGAACGCGCGGAATGCCTCACCTCACCCACACCGTTGGAACTGCCGCAGGTGCACCGCGCGTCGAGCCGGCTGAAGTCGGTCTTCGACGATCTCCGCGACGAAGCTCGGCGATGGGAGCCTCCTCGATGACGCAGCAGTCCGAGTCGATTACCGGCCCGACCACCCGGGAAGCCGACGAGCCCGGGATCCCGTCACCCCTCGCGCCCCCGTACCCGCCCCTGGCCGAACCCCGGCCGCTGGCCGAGCGGCGGGTGTGGCCGCGCACCTTCCACGACCGGCTGACCGCGCCGCTCCCCGGCCTGAAGGCCATGGCCCGCTTCGCCCGGGAGGGCGCGGTGAGACCGGGCCCGGAGGGCCTCGCCGACATCCCCCGGCTGCCCTACGCCCCCGCCCCGCTGCCCCGCGTCGACGCCCGCACCGTCGCCGTCACATGGGCGGGGCACGCCAGTTGGGTGCTGCGCATCGGCGGACTGACCGTCCTCACCGACCCGGTGTGGTCCCGCCGCATCCTCGGCACCCCGGCCCGGATCACGCCCGTGGGCGTCCCCTGGGAGGACCTGCCGGGCGTCGACGCCGTCGTCATCAGCCACAACCACTACGACCACCTCGACGCCCCCACGCTGCGCCGCCTCCCGCGCGACACCCCGGTGTTCGTCCCGGCCGGGCTCGCCCGCTGGTTCCACCGCCGCCGCTTCACGCGCGTGACGGAGCTCGACTGGTGGGAGGCGGCCGAACTGGACGGCGTCCGCTTCGACTTCGTCCCCTCCCACCACTGGTCCAAGCGCAGCCTCACCGACACCTGCCACAGCCTGTGGGGCGGCTGGGTTCTCACCGACCGAGGCGGCCAACGCGTCTACTTCGCGGGCGACACCGGCTACGGCCACTGGTTCTCCCGCATCGGCCGCCGCTACCCGGGCATCGACCTGGCCCTGCTGCCCATCGGCGCCTACGACCCGCGCTGGTGGCTCCGCGACGTCCACTGCGACCCGGAGGAGGCGGTCCGCGCGGCCCAGGACCTGGGCGCACGCCGGATGGCCCCCATGCACTGGGCGACGTTCGTCCTGTCGGCGGAACCGGTCATGGAGCCCCTGACGCGGGTGCGAGCGGCATGGGAGAGGGCGGGGCTGCCCCGCGAAAACCTCTGGGACATGCCGGTGGGCGCCTCCCGGGTGCTGACCGGGGACTGACCTCAGGAGCGGGAGGAACTGCGCACCCGCCGCCACACCGCCGGCACCACGCTGAGCAACAGGGTCAACGCGATCGCCGCCACCACGCCCTGCCACGGCTCGGCGAACAGCGACCCCCCGAGGATCCCGATCAACTGGTACGTGCCGGCCCAGGCCAGACAGGCCGGCAGGTTCCCCCGGGAGAACCTACGCAGCGGCCACTCGGCCAGCAGACAGGCCAGCATCACCGGGATGCGCCCCGCCGGCACCAGCCGGGACAGCACCAGCACCGCCACCCCGTGGGCGGAGAGCTTCGCCTGCGCCTGCTCCAGCCGGTCCTCCGGCGCCCGCGACCGGATCGCCTCCAGCCACCGCGACCCGTTCTTCGACGTCAGCCCGCGACGCCCCAGCCAGTACAGCGCCGCATCGCCCAGGAACGCCGCCAGCGACGCCGTCACGAACACCATCACCAGGGAGAAGGGAGCCGTCCGGTGCACGGCGACCACCGCCGCCGAACTCACCAGCGCCCCCGTCGGAATCACCGGCACCAGCGCCCCGGCCAGCACCAGCACGAAGAGCGTCGGATACCCGATCGCCTGCTGCGTGGACTCCGGAACCACTGACGCCGGTGTGACGGCCGACGCCGCGAGCAGGAACGCCGGCGCCAGAGGCGCGGACCAGCTCACCGCGCGGCCTTCACGCGCACGCTCTCCCCGTGCCCGAGCCGGTGCACCGCCACGCCGGGCGCCTCGCGGGCCGCCAGCCGGACGAACTCCTCCCCCGGCGCGTGGAACTCGTGGGGGCGCACGGCGTCCATGCCGATCGGCCAGTACGTGCCGTAGTGCACCGGCACCGCGCTGTGCGGCGCAAGCCGCGCCAGTGCCTGCGCCGCCCGGCCCGCGTCGAGGTGCCCCTCGCCCAGGTAGGGCCCCCAGCCGCCCACCGGCAGCAGCGCCACCTCGACCGGCCCGACCTCCTTCGCCATGTCGTCGAACAGCCCGGTGTCCCCGGCGAAGTACGTCCGGGCCTCGCCGGCTATGACATAGCCGAGGGCGGGGGAGCGGTGCGGTCCGAACGGCAGCCGCCGCCCGTCGTGCCGCGCGGGCACGGCCCGTACGACGATGTCGCCGACCGGGGTCTCGTCCCCGGGGGCCACCTCGCTCACCCGCAGGTGCGAGAGCCGGCGCAGACCCGGCACCGCCCGGCGCGCGCCCCGGGGCACGAGCAGGCGCGTGCCCGGAGCGAGCCGCATCAGCGACGGCACGTGCAGGTGGTCGGCGTGCAGATGCGACACCAGCGCCACGTCGGCGTGCGGGGCGCCCGGGGGCGGCAGCGCTCCGCGCCGGCGCCGCAGGTGCGCGAGCCGGCGTGCGAACAGGGGATCCGTGAGCACGCGCACGTTCGAATCCTCGACGGTGCAAGTGGCGTGACCCCACCAGGTGATCTCCACCGGCACTTCTCTGCCCCCTTCGCGCGACTCCCCCGAAGCCTACGTGCAGGAGTAGGGTCGGCGGCGAAACCGGAGGTGAGGGGGACGCCATGGTGCCGGTGCGGGTCACGGCGATCGCGAGTCTGACGCCGCTCGAGGAGCTGGACGACGATCCGTTCCTGGTCGACTCCCGCAGTCAGCACGCGATGTGCGCCCGCTGGGCCGCCGAGCGGGGCTACGTGGTCAGCCGGGAGTTACTGGTCCGGGGACTGCGGCCCGACCACGACGCCCTGTGGGACGGCGTCCGGCCCGGCCTCGACCTGTTCGTCGCGCCCAGCCGGCGGGTGCTGGAGAGCGCGCTCGCCTCCGTCGAGGAGTTCACCGCCGAGTGCGCGCGGCGTGGTGTACGCGTCGAGACGGTGGGGCATGCGGAACCTGCGTACGACGCGGCGATGAAGGCCTGCGTGCATCGGCGGCTGTCGATGCCGACGGCCGGCTACGACGGCCGCTGACGTCCTCCCTCACCGGGGTGTGACCTGGGGACGAAACCGCCAGGCCGGGCGTTGAGACACTGTGGGGGAGGACCCGCGACGGCTGCGGGCCAGGGACGTGAGGTGGCTGGGCGTGCGGGGCGTGCGGTGGCGGCGGGTCGCGAGTCAGGTGGGGCGCAGCGTCGCCGTGTGGGCGGTCTCCACCGTCACCATGCTCGTGCTCGCCGGGATCCTCCCGGACTTCCGGCTCCGCTCGGAGAACGGCGACAGCGCCACGGACATAGCCGTCACGGCGGCCTTCGGTGCCGGCGCCTTCGGTCTGCTGTCGGCCGTGGTGTGGCCGCTGCTCGTCCGGCTGCTGCTGCTCGTACCGGCGCTCGTGCTGGGGCTGCTGGTGTTCTTCCTCAACGGCGCCCTGCTGCTGCTCGCCCTGCACCTCAACCCCGCCGAGCGCGGCGCCGCCGCGCCCGAGACCGCCGTCGTGGTCGCCGCCGTGATGTCCGCCGTGGCGTCCGCGACCGGTGCCGCCCTGGCCGTGCGGGACGACGACGCCTACCGCCGCAGGCTGTACCGCCTCTCCGACCGCCGCCGCCGCTCCGGGCCGCCGGCCCCCGCCGGCCCGGGCATGGTCTTCGTGCAGCTCGACGGCGTCGGCCACGACACCCTGCTCGACGCGGTCGGCACGGGCCTGATGCCCACCGTCGCGCGCTGGCTCGACATCGGTGACGGCGGCCGCCCCACTCACCGGCTCACCCCCTGGCGCACCGACTGGTCCAGCCAGACCGGCGCCAGCCAGCTCGGCATCCTGCACGGCAGCAACCACGACGTCCCCGCCTTCCGCTGGTACGAGAAGGACACCGGCGAGGTGGTCGTCTGCAACCGCCCGACCAGCGCGGCCGAACTCCAGCGCCGCGCCGTCGAGTACGCGGGGCACGGCGGGCTGCTCACCGTCGACGGCGCCAGCCGCGGCAACCTGTTCAGCGGCGGCGCCGAACAGCAGGCCCTCGTCCTGTCCATAGCGGCCCGCCGCCGCAGCCGCGAGAACCGCTCCCGCGCGGGCTACTTCGCCTACTTCTCCGACCCGGCCAACGCGGTGCGCACCGCACTGTCCTTCTTCGCCGAGGTCGGCCGGGAGATCGGCCAGTCCACCCGGGGGCGCCTGCGCAAGCAACGCCCGCGCGTCTCCCGAGGCGGCCTGTACCCCCTCGTCCGGGCCTTCGCGACGGTCGTCGAACGGGACGTCGTCGTCGCCGCGGTGACGGGCGACATGCTCGTCGGCCGCACTGCCGTCTTCGCCGACCTGGTGGCCTACGACGAGGTCGCCCACCACTCCGGCCCGGCGAGCCGCGACGCGCAGAAGGTCCTCGAACGCCTCGACCGCTCGCTGGCCCTGATCGAGAACGTCGCCGAGCACGCCCCGCGCCCGTACCGGATCGTCGTGCTGTCCGATCACGGCCAGAGCCCCGGCGAGACCTTCCGCTCCCGCTACGGCCTCACGCTCGGCGACCTGGTGCGGGCCGGCTGCGGCATGCCCGTGTCGCGCAAGGCGGAGCACACCCGCAGCGGGGCGGAGGCCCGCGCCGCCGTGCGCGCCGCGCTGCGCTTCCCGGTCGCGGAGGGCGGCGGCCAGCACCGCCCCGAGCCCGGCTCGGAGCCGATCGTGCTGGCGTCCGGCAACCTCGGCCTGGTCTCCTTCCCGGACGTCACGCACCGGATGAGCAAGGAGGAGATCGACGCCCGTCACCCCGCGCTGCTGCCGACCCTCGCCAACCACCCCGGCATCGGCTTCCTGCTGGTCCGCAGCGAACGGCACGGCGGAGTCGTCCTCGGCGCGTACGGCGCCGAGATCCCGCTGGCCGACCTCGACGACGACCCGGGCCCGCTCGCCCCGTTCGGCCCGGGCGCCGCCGACGCGATACGGCGTACGCACGCGTTCCCGCACACCGCCGACATCATGGTCAACTCCATCCACGACCCGGCCGACGGCGAAGTCCTCGCCTTCGAGGAGCAGATCGGCTCCCACGGCGGCCTCGGCGGCGCCCAGGGCAGACCCTTCCTGCTGTCCCCGCTGGGCGTCTCCGCACCGGTCGCCGAGGGCGAGGAGCTCGTCGGCGCCGAACACGTGCACCGGGTTTTGCGGCGCTGGCTGCGCGAGGCGAACGGACCGCAGGTGCCGCTGGAGGCCACCGAGGAGGAGCAGGCCGCCTGACATCCGGCTGCGCCAGCCTTGCCGCAGGCTGCCAGAGGGCAGGTCCTCCGCGTGAGTTGAGCCGTAGTGTGATCGGATGGGGGACACCGGGGCCCGGAGACGGGCCCGCACGCGAGTCCGCACGCGAAAGGAAGAACTCGTGGCTACCACGCGCTCCGCACACACGGTCTGGGAAGGCAACCTGCTCGAGGGCAACGGTGTCGTCACCTTCGACTCCTCCGGCGCCATCGGCGAGCAGCCGGTCACGTGGGCCTCGCGCGCCCAGGAGGCGAACGGCAAGACCAGCCCCGAGGAGCTGATCGCGGCCGCCCACTCCAGCTGCTTCTCCATGGCCTTCTCCAACATCCTCAACAAGGCCGGGACGCCGCCCACCAAGCTCATCACCTCGGCCGACGTCTCCTTCCAGCCCGGTGAGGGCATCACCGGCATCCACCTCACCGTCGAGGGCACCGTCCCCGGCATCGACGAGGCTGCCTTCCAGGCCGCCGCCGACGAGGCCAAGACCGGCTGCCCGGTCAGCCAGGCCCTCAAGGCCACGCCCATCACGCTGACCGCCAAGCTCGCCTGATCTGCCGCACGCCCGTCGCGCGGGCCCGCCCACCAGGGCGGCCCGCGCGTCGTCGTCGGTTCACCACCCCCGGCCGGGGTATGAACCAGACGCCTCGAACCGCCGGGCCGGAAGGAACGCGATGCTGCCGGGAACGTCCCCGAACGCGACGGTGCTCGACTCCGCCACCCGTGACCGGACCCGCCTCCTGCTGCTGTTCAGCCTCTCCGGACGGCTGCGCCCCCGGGACACCGCCCTCGGCGCCCTGGTCGACCGCTACCCCTACGGTCGCTTCACCTCCCACCTGATGACCAGCCAGGACGTACTGCCCGTCCCGGTCCTCGACGAGCAGGTCGCGCCCCGGCGGCTGCGGCTGCCGCACGGCGACCGAGGCCTTCCAGTCCTCGCTGGGCGACGCCCTGGTCATCCGCGACAGCCTGGAGAACTCGGCCCGCATGGTCGAGCGCCTGACCTCGGTGATCAGCGCCCGCTCCGCCGCCCTGGACGCCGAACTCGCCGAGCGCGACGACCGCCGTGAGCGCACCGTCTCCGGCCTGGTCGCCGCGGCCACGCTGATCGCCCTGGCGCCGACGCTGCTGCTGGCATTCTGTGGCGTGAACGGCACGAACGTCGACGAGCACCGCTCCATCCTCGACCTGAGCGCCTACGGCACGGCCTCGCTGGCCTGGCTGCCCTTCGTCGTCCTCGTGGTGATCGGCCGGGTCCTCCTCGGACGGGTCCGCACCCGCTCCGGATCGCTGCTGCCCGCGCCCGACGGCACCTTCGCCCCCGTCCCGCCTCCCCGCTCGCCCTCCGGGAACCCACGACCATGACGCCACACCCCGCCGTCTCCGCCCACCGGGGCGGTTCCGAGCACGCCGGTCCCGCCACCTGGGAGGCGTACGAGGACGCGATCAAGTCGGGCGCCGAGTACGTCGAGTTCGACATCCGCCGTACCAGGGACGGGGTCCTCGTCGTCTACCACGACCCCCGGGTCGGCCCCGCCGGGCCGCCGCTGTCCGTGCTCACGCATGCCGAGCTGTGCGAGCGGGCCGGGTACGCCGTGCCCGTGGTGGACGAGGTCATGGCGCTGATCGCCGGGAAACTCGTGGCCCACCTGGACCTCAAGGAGAGCGGCTACGAGCGGGAGATGGTCGACCGGGCGGTCGCCCTGCTCGGCGCGGACGGGCTGGTCGTGACCACGCTGGAGGACCGTTCCGTCGCCGCCGTCACCCGGGTCTTCCCCGGCGTGCGCACCGCCCTGTCCCTCGGGCGCGACCGCAGGGAGCTGGCCCTGGCCCGGCTGCCCGGGACCCGGCTGAGCGAGTTGTTCCCGGCCCGCCGCATCCGGGCCTGCGGGGCGCACGGCGTCGCCGTGCACCAGCGGCTGGCCAGGACGAACGTGCTGCGTGAGGCGACCAGGCACGGCCTGTTCACCATGGTCTGGACCGTCAACGACGACGCCCTCATGCGGGCCTTCCTCGCCCACCCGCGCGTCGACGTGCTCGTCACCGACCGGCCCCGGCGCGCGGTGGCCCTGCGCGGCCCGATCACCCTCTCGCGGCATTGACAACAGCGCACTCAAGTTTTGTGCTGGAGAGTGGGACGAGTCGTCGCCCTGGCGGAAGGGGACAGCGATGGGACGAGCGGTCGGGATCGACCTCGGAACCACGAACTCGGTGGTCGCCGTGCTGGAAGGCGGCGAGCCCACCGTCATCGCCAACGCGGAGGGTGCCAGAACCACACCCTCGGTCGTGGCGTTCGCCAAGAACGGCGAGGTGCTGGTCGGAGAGGTGGCCAAACGGCAGGCCGTGACCAACGTGGAGCGCACCGCCCGCTCGGTCAAGCGGTACATGGGCGACGCGCACTGGCGCTTCCCCGACGAGGGCGACGTGGACGGCACCCGGTACCGGGCGCAGGAGCTGTCCGCGCGGGTGCTGCAGAAGCTGAAGCGGGACGCGGAGTCCTACCTGGGCGAGGACGTCACCGACGCGGTGATCACCGTGCCCGCCTACTTCGACGACTCCCAGCGGCAGGCGACGAAGGAGGCCGGTGAGATCGCGGGCCTGAAGGTCCTGCGGATCATCAACGAGCCGACGGCCGCGGCCCTCGCCTACGGCCTGGACAAGGAGAACGACCAGACGGTCCTCGTCTTCGACCTCGGCGGCGGCACCTTCGACGTGTCGCTGCTGGAGATGGGTGAGGGCGTCATCGAGGTGAAGGCCACCAACGGCGACACGCACCTCGGCGGCGACGACTGGGACCAGCGGATCGTCGAGTACCTGATCAAGCGCTTCAAGGGCCAGAACGGCGTCGATCTCAGCACCGACAAGATGGCGGTGCAGCGGCTGCGCGAAGGGGCCGAGCGGGCCAAGATCGAGCTGTCCAGCTCGACCGAGACGACGATCAACCTGCCCTACATCACGGCCTCCGCAGAAGGGCCCCTGCATCTCGACGAGAAGCTGACCCGGGCCCAGTTCCAGGAGCTCACCGCCGATCTGCTGGACCGCTGCAAGGCGCCCTTCCACCAGGCGGTGAAGGACGCCGGCGTGCAGCTCTCGGCGATCGACCACGTGATCCTCGTCGGCGGCTCCACACGGATGCCCGCGGTGACGGACCTGGTCAAGGAACTGACCGGCAAGGAGCCGCACAAGGGCGTCAACCCCGACGAGGTCGTGGCCGTGGGCGCGGCGCTCCAGGCGGGCGTCATCCGCGGCGACGTGAAGGACGTGCTGCTGCTCGACGTCACCCCGCTGTCCCTGGGCATCGAGACCAAGGGCGGCATCATGACCAAGCTCATCGAGCGCAACACCACCATCCCGACCCGGCGTTCGGAGATCTTCACCACGGCGGCCGACAACCAGCCCTCCGTCGGCATCCAGGTCTACCAGGGCGAACGCGAGATCGCCGCGTACAACAAGAAGCTGGGCGTCTTCGACCTGACCGGGCTGCCGCCGGCGCCGCGCGGTGTGCCGCAGATCGAGGTGGCGTTCGACATCGACGCCAACGGCATCATGCATGTCTCCGCCAAGGACCTGGCGACCGGCCGGGAGCAGAAGATGACCGTCACCGGCGGCTCGGCCCTGCCCAAGGACGACATCGACCGCATGATGCGCGATGCCGAGCAGTACGCCGACGAGGACCGCAAGCGGCGCGAGGCCGCCGAGACCCGCAACCAGGCCGAGCAGCTCGTCTACCAGACCGAGAGCTTCCTCCGCGAGAACGGCGACCGGGTCCCGGCCGACACGAAGTTGGAGGTCGAGTCGGCCGTCGCCGAGGTGAAGGAGCATCTCGAACAGCAGGCGGACACCGCCGCCCTGCGCACCGGCGTCGAAAAACTCGCCTCCGTCAGCCAGAAGATGGGCCAGGCGATGTACGCCCAGGCGTCCCAGCAGACCCCCGCCGAGGAATCCCACGGCACCCCGCAGGACGAGGAGGGCGTGGTCGACGCGGAGATCGTGGACGAGGAGAAGGATCAGGGCGCCGGGCGGGACGGGAAGAGCGGGCCGGGCCAGGGCTGACCGGCCCTAGCGGAACGCGGCGACGTGGCGGTGGGCCCAGTCGGCGAAGGTGCGCGGCGCGCGGCCGAGGACCCGCTCGATGTCGGGGCTGATGCGCCGCTCGGCGGGAGTGGGCTCACCCAGGATGGCCAGCGTCGTCTCCGCCAAAGGTTCGGGCATGAACCGCAGCAGCTGCGCCCGGGCCTCGTCCCGGGTCTGCTCCACGAAGCGGACCGGTTCGCCGAGCGCATCCGCCAGCGCCCCGGCGCGCTGCCGGGGCGTGCTCAGGGCGGGTCCGGTCAGCTCGTAGAATTGTCCGGTGTGCCCGTTCTCCCGCAGCGTCGCCGCGGCGACCTCGGCGATGTCGTCCGGGTCGACGGTGGGCAGCCCGACGTCACCGAACGGCGCGGCGACGGTCCGCAGGGCGCGGACGGACTCGGCCCAGGCGTAGGCGTTGGAGTCGAAACCCCCGGGGCGCAGGATCACCCAGTCCAGGCCCGACCCCCGCACGGCCTCCTCGATGGCCCGTCCGACACCTCCGTGGGAGGCCGACTCCGGCCGGGTCGCGACTGCCTGGGAGGAGAGCAGCACGACACGCCGGACCCCGCCGTCCCGGGCCGCGTCGAGGATCCGACCGGGGTCCAGCAGATGGGCGTCGGCCCCGCCGTTCTGCAGGAACAGCGCGTCGGCGCCGTCCAGCACGGGTCGGAGGCTGCCGGCGTCGGTCAGGTCCGCCGGGCGGGCCTGGCCCCCGTCCGGCAGGTCCGAGTCCGAGACTCTCCTCGATGTCGCCGTCACCTTCTCCCCGGCCCCGGCGAGGGCATGGACGAGCGCTCGGCCCACGTTCCCGGTAGCACCGGTCACCACGATCATGAGCAACTCCTCTGGTTTGCGGCCTTGTTGACGATGCCGTGGACGCTAACACCGTCGGTATAGTAGGTACCTAGAGGAAAGTGACTATCCCGAAGGGGTGCGCATGGGTGTGGAGACGACCCGGGCGGCGTCCGCCGCCACCGTCCCGGAACTCGCCTGCCCGATCAGCGCGGTCGTGGACATCGTGTTCAGCCGGTGGACCACGCCGATCCTGTGGACGCTCCACACCCACGGCCGGCAGCGCTTCGTCGAGCTGGAGCGACGCATCGGCACCATCACGCCGAAGGTGCTGACCCAGCGCCTCAGGCAACTGGAGCGCGACGGCCTGGTCGTGCGCACCTACCACCCGGAGGTCCCGCCGCGGGTCGAGTACGAGATCAGCGAGCTCGGCCGCAGCCTCGCCCCGCTCTTCGCCCACCTCGCCGACTGGTCGGCCACTCACCTGGGCGAGGTCGAGCAGGCCCGCCAGACCTACGACAGCGAGAGCTAGTGCTGCGGCAGGCAACGTTCGCCCCGTCGCGACGCCCGGCACGCACTCTCGCCGCACCGGGCACAAACCCAAGTACATCCAGTACGAGGGCATGCACCCGGCACGCCGAGAGCACGCACCGGACGCCGCTCCTTGACGGGCAAACGTTGCCTGCCGCGGCACTAGCGTCCCGTGGCGACCGGCGGCAGCGTCGCGCACACCGCGTCCAGGACCGTCGCGTACGGCGTGCCGAAGTCGGTGAGCTTCGAGCGGAGCTGGTCCAGGCCGTCCCGGTGCTCCGCCAGCAGTCCGGTGTTGCCGGTGCGGGACGCGAACTCCAGGACCGCGGGCAGGAAGTCCGGTGGCTCCTCGCCGGTGGTCTCCAGGCCGTGCGCGCGGTACAGCTCCTCGGAGGGCGCCGGGGCGGCCTCGCGCCAGACGCTCAGGTACAGGCTGTGGTCGTGCCCGGCCTCGAACACCTCGACGTAGTGCGCGGCCAGTTCCATCGGCGGGGTGACGGCCGCGTGGTCGGCGAACTCCCGCAGCTGCGGGGCCGCTTCGCGCAGCAGCGGCAGCCGGGCGCGGAAGTCGTCGTCGGGGTACATCAGGCACAGCGCCGCCGCCTGGTACAGCACCTCGAATCCGGGCATCGGACCTCCTTCGCGTGCGCTCCCTTGCCTGCCACGTCATCCCGACGCTAGGGGTGGCCCGGGGAGCACACCTGCCGACGGCGCCCGTACGGGTCAGAACCCGTGCCATGACGTCAGGGCGCGGGGGAGCGGCTCAGTAGCGCTCGCGGTACTCCCGCAGCAGCTCCTCCGTGCGCTGCGCGGAGCCCGCCCCGGCCGTCATGTGGTCCAGCACCTCCAGATGCGCCGAGACCTCCTTGCGGGAGTCCAGGTACAGCGCGCCGGTCAGATACTCGGTGAAGACCATGTCGGGCAGTTCCGGCTCGGCGAAGCGGAACAGCGAGAAGGGGGCGTAGGTCCCCGGATGCGGGCCGTCGGCGAACTCGGCGATCTGGAGGGTGACCCGGTCGCGCGCGGCGTACTCCAGCAGCTTGTCCAGCTGGTCGCGCATCACCCGGCCGTCCACGCTCACCGGGCGGCGCAGCACCGTCTCGTCCATGATGACCCACAGGTGCGGCGGGTCCGGGCGGTCCAGGAGCCGCTGCCGCTCCATGCGCAGTGACACATGCCGGTCCACGGCCTCCGGCCCGGCGTTCGCGATGGTGCCGGACTGCATCACGGCCCGCGCGTACCCCTCGGTCTGCAGCAGCCCCGGCACGAAGTGCGGCTCGTACGACCGGATGATCCGGGCGGCGCCCTCCAGGCTCACGTACAGGCTGAACCACTCCGGCAGCACGTCGTGGAACCGCTGCCACCAGCCCGGCCGGTTCGCCTCCTCGGTGAGGTCGACGAACGCGGTCACCTCGTCCTCGGCCACCCCGTACGCCGTCAGCAGGATCTGCACGTACGGGATCTTCAACGCGACGTCGGCCGTCTCCATCCGCCGGACGGTCGCGGGGGCGACCCGCAGCACCTTGGCGGCCTCGTCACGGCTGAGGCCCGCGGCCTCGCGCAACTCCTGCAACCGCTTGCCCAGGACCACCTGGCCCACGGTGGGTGCGGCCCGCCGTTCACTCACGCCACGCCTCCCCAACGCGCCCACGCCTGTGATCAGTCTGTCACGTCCGGTCGGCGGCATCACAGGGCTCAACCCAAGAAGATCCCCGGAAACGGAGGAGCGGGCCGGGCATTACCCCTCGGGTAATCGACCGGACGCCGCCGGAACGGGATCGTGAACCCACCGGTTCCCGGGCGGCGCACTCCGCCCCGGGAACCGGCCCCAGCCCCGCACCCCGACCCGACGGAGGGTGATTCCCCATGTCCGCGATCCAGCTCGCCGCACTCGCCCGGACCACCGAGCCGCAGTCGATGCTGCGCCGCTTCCTCGCCCTGGACGCCGTCGTGACCGGCGGCAACGCGCTCGCCTACCTGGCGTTCTCCGGCCCGCTGGGGCGATTCCTCGGAACCGACGCCACGCTGCTGCTCGCCCTCGGCGCGTTCCTCGCCCTCTACGCGGCGGGCGTGGGCCTGCTGGCCGCCCGCAGGCAGCCGCCGGTGCTCGGCGTGCGGGCCGTCGTCGAGGCCAACATCGCCTGGGCGGCGGTGAGCCTCGTGGCCCTGGCGGTGTGGCTCACGCCGAGCACGCCGGGCGCCGTCTGGACGGTGCTCCAGGCGCTGGTCGTGGCCGGATTCGCCGGCCTCCAGCACATGTCCCTGAAGGCCCGTCAGGGCATGATCGCCTGAAGGTACTTGACCGTTGCCGGGTCGGCCGGGAGCAGCGTCTCGATGGCCAGCTCGGCGACCGTCACGTCCATCGGGGTGTTGAACGTGGAGATCGAGGAGATGAACGACAGCGTCCGCCCCTCGTGCTCGATCCGCAGCGGCAGCGCGAAGTACGGCACCGGCTCCGACGGCTCCTGCGCCGGATCCGCGTCGGGCACCGGATACGCCGCCACCTCCTCGTACAGCGCCCGCAGCGGCTCCGAGCGGTGCAGCGCGATCTGCCGCTCCATCTGCTCCAGCAGATGCCCCCGCCAGGCGCGCAGATTGCGGATCCGGGGCGCGAGGCCCTGCGGGTGCAGGGCCAGCCGCATCGCGTTCAGCGGCGGCTCCAGCAGCGACTCGGCGACACCGTCGACCAGCGTCATGATCCCCCGGTTGGCGGCCGCCACGTTGTACAGCGCGTCCACCACCAGCGCCGGATACGGCTCGTAGCCGCCGATCAGCCGCTCGATGCCCTCGCGCAGCGCGCCCAGCGCCGGGTCGTCCAGCGGGGTCTCCGGATAGCGAGGGGCGTAACCGGCCGCCAGCAGCAGCGCGTTGCGCTCCCGCACGGGGACGTCCAGATGCTCGGCCAGCCGCAGCACCATCTCCTCGCTGGGCCGGGAGCGGCCGGTCTCGACGAAGCTGATGTGGCGGGCCGAGGAGTCCGCGCGCAGGGCCAGCTCCAGCTGGCTGACCCGCCGCTGCTCCCGCCAGGCCCGCAGCAGCGGGCCCACGCCCTGCCCGGCGGTGGACGGGTGAGTGGTCATGCCGGGACCGTAGTCGAGAACCGGTCGTCCCGGACAGACGCACCCCTCTGACCAGGGCTTCGGCCGCTCCTCTGTGGCAGGCTGAGAAGACACCGAGGACACCGCGGCCACGGAGAGGAGCGCAGCCCATGCCCGTCGAACCGCTGTCGCACAAGGAGGTCGAGGACCGGCTGGCCGAGCTGCCGGGCTGGTCGCTCGACAAGGACCACCTCATCCGCTCCTACCGGCTGGGCTCGCACTTCGCGGCGACGGCGATGGTCGTGCACATCGCCCAGGTCCAGGAGGAGCTGAACCACCACTGCGACCTCACGCTCGGCTACGACACCGTCTCCCTGGCCGTGCACACGCACAGCGCGGGTGGCGCCGTCACCGAGAAGGACTTCGAGCTCGCCCGCAGGGTGGAGGACCTCGCCCCCGGGCACGGGGCACACTGACCGGGTGCTCGACTACGACAAGGAAGCGGAGCGGTACGACGCCTCGCGCGGCGGCGAGCCCCGGGCGGCCGCCGCCGCGGAAGCCGTGCTGCGCCTCGTGCCGCCCGGCACGGGCCGTCTGCTCGACGTCGCCTGCGGCACCGGCATCGTGACCCGCCGGCTCGCTGCGGCCCGCGAGGACCTGCGGGTGACCGGCGTCGACCTTGCCCCCGCGATGGCCCGGCAGGCATCCACCCGGCTCCCGGGCGCCGTCGTGCGGGCCGACTGCCGCCGGCTGCCGTTCCGGGACGGGCAGTTCGACGCCGTGTGCAGCGTGTGGCTGCTGCACCTGGCCGCCGGGCCCGCCGAGGTGGGGACCATCGTCGGCGAGTGCGCCCGGGTCCTGCGCCCCGGTGGGATCTACGTCACCACGGTCGACAAGGCCGCCTCCCACAACGTCGGCAGTGACATCGATGTCGTCCTGTCCTCCCGGCCGCCCAGCCCGGTCCGGGACGCGGCGGCGGACGTCGAGTCCGCGGCCGCCGCCCACGGCCTGCTGCCGGCCGGCCAGGCCCGCTTCACCGGTCACGGCCAGGGCCGCAGCCCCCGTCGCACCATCGCCGACCTGCGCCGCGGCTGGTTCGTCACCCTGCCGCCCGGTGACCCCCTCGCCGATGGCTTCGCCACCCGGCTCGCCCACCTCCCCGACCAGGAACGGCCGCGCCCCGACCCGGTGTTCAGCCTGCGGTCGTTCCGGAGGGCCGGGTGAAGTACATGATCCAGTGAGGACGGCTGGACCCGGACCACCGTCCCCATCGAGTCCCTCGACCACGCCCACGCCGAGTTCCTGCGCCTCGGCACGGGCATCGAGGTGCTCGAACCCCGGGAACTGCGCGACCGCCTCGCCCGGACGGCGGCGGAACTGGCGGAACGGTACGGCAGCCCGCGCACGGGCGCGTGACCGCCCGCTCAGGCAACCGCGCAGGTCTGCTCACCCAGCTTGAACGCGACCGGTTTCGCGTTCGTGTCCGAGCGGCTCGCGGTGAACCCGAAGCTCACCGACGACCCCGCCGCCACGTTCGCGTTCCAGGCGACGTTCTTCGCCGTCACCGTCGAACCCGACTGGGCCGCCTCGGTGTTCCACGCCTGGCTCAGCTTCTGGCCGTCGGTGAAGGGCCAGGCGAGGGACCAGCCGCTCCAGGGACCGGTGCCGGTGTTGGTGAGCTGGACGTCCGCCTGGAAGCCGCCCGACCACTGACTGGTGATCGTGTAGGTGACCTTGCAGGCGCCGGTCGGTGTGGGGTCGGGGCCCGGCCCCGGGTCCGTGGTGCCGCCGCCGGAGCTGTCGCCGTAGAGGACGCCGCGACCGTTCGTCGAGACGTAGACACGGCCGTAGACCCGCGGGTCGCCGGTGATCGCGGCGCCCGTCCAGCCCCACTGGTGGGCGTCGTCGTTGATGCGGGTCCAGCTCGCGCCCTTGTCCGTGGAGCGGTGGACGCCGCGTACGCCGCCGATCTTCGCGCTGGTGTAGAGGGTCTGGTAGGAGGCGCCGGGGGCGGCCTTGCCGAAGCCGATGGTATCGGCCTGCTCGACGTTCGAGAGCTTGGTGAAGCTCGCCCCGCCGTCCGTGGAGTGCCACAGCCCGTACGCGCCGTCCGCCGCGCCGCCCGCCAGCCACACATCGCCCTTCCCGCCGGGCAGCGCCTTGAAGCGGACGCTGTCGCCGCCGGGCAGGCCACTCGCGGGTGACGCCTTGAACGTCGCCCCGCCGTCCGTACTGACGTAGAACTTCCCGGACTTGAAGCCGTAGAAGGTCTTCGTGTCGACGCGGTCCGACTCGACGATCGCCCCGGCGGGGATCCCGGCGGAGGCCTGCCACGACGTGCCGAAGCCCGTCGTGTGGTGGACACCGGCCCCCTCGGGACTCCACACGAACCGGGTGCCGTCGGCCGCCGACGCGACCGTGCCGCCGCCGCTCACCCCCGAAGGGTCGGTCCCGGCGAACCAGTTGGCGCCGTTGTCCGTGGAGAACGCGATGTGCGGCCCCGAGTCCAGGTTGCCCGTCCGCACCACCGTGTCCGGGTTCGACTCGGCGAAGTCCAGGCTGGTGGTCGTCGTGAAGTTCGGCTGGGTGAACATCATCGACGGCACCTTCGTCAGGTCCGTGTGCCGGAAGCCGCCGATGTCACCGAGCGCGCTCAGCAGCGGGGCGCCCGACGGGGGAGAGACGAGGTCGTTGACCGCGGTCTCCTCCAGGCCCTGCACCATCGGTCTGATGGCGAACTTGCCTCCGCCGTCCCAGTTCGTGAGGTTCTCGGTGCCGTAGACCGTCGCACCCGTCCCGTACATCATGCGGTCGGAATTGAACGGGTCGATCTCCAGGGCCTCGGTCATCCAGCCCAGCTTCGGCGTCTGCTCGGGCGGCTGCGGGTTCGCGCCCCAGGTCAGCCATGGCGAGGACGAGACATCCATCGTGTAGCGGTTCTCGCGGTTCGGGTACGACGTGTAATCCCACGCCTTGCTCCAGGTCGCGCCGCTGTCCGTGGAGCGGAAGATCTGCGTGTCCGGCCACCAGGCGCTGTACGCGCTCGCCATGACCGTGCCCGGCTTGCGCCGGTCCACGGTGAGCCCGCTGAAGCCGTAGAAGGTGTCCGCCTCCGCCACCGGGCTGATGTCCCTCCAGGTCCCCGTGCCCGTCGTGTACCGCCACAGCCGGCCCTTGCCGCCGTCGTACGGCCCGCCCCTGTCGCTGTAGGCGAGGTACAGATAGCCGTTCTTCGCGTCCAGGACGCCCTTGTGGGCGAGGTGGCCGGTGGGCTGCCCGGCCAGCCGCTGCCAGGTGGCGCCCGCGTCCGTCGACCGGTACACCGCGTTGTCCTTGTCGGCGACTCCGACGTAGACCGTCTTCGTGGCGCTCCCGGCCGTGCCCGTGGACTCGTCGAAGGTCACCCAGACGATGCCCTGGTTGTCGGACGCGTAGCCGCTCGTGTCGCTCGGGTCCTGGGCGTAGTTGCCGACGTTGGGGAAGTTCGCCACCTGCGACCAGCTGACCCCCGAGTCCGTCGACCGCCACAGCCCCTTGCCGCTGGGTGCCCCGAGATACAGCACGCTGTTGCGGTTCGGGTCGACGGCCAGCCGCTCGCCCATGCCCCGCCCCGGCATGTTGCCGCCGAGCTTGAACGGCAGGTTCGCCTTCTGCCAGCTCGCGCCCCGGTCGGCGGAGCGCATGACCGCGCCGTTCTTCGGATCCCAGCTGTTCGTGTACGTCCCGACCGCCGCGTACACCCGGTTCGGGTCGACGGAGTCGGACGCGATGCTGACCACGCCCGTGTGCCCCCAGTCCTCCCACCCGACCGAGTCCAGCAGTGGCGTCCAGGCCTTGGAGGACTCCTGCCAGCGGTAGGCACCGCCGATGTCGGTGCGCGCGTAGGCCAGGTTCTTCTCGGAACGGTTGAAGACGATGCCCGGTACGAACCCGCCCCCGTCGATCCGGGCGTTCTTCCAGGTGTACGTATCGGCGGCGAGCTTCGGCGCCGGGGGATCGGCGGCCAGGGCGGTGGGGGCACCCGACAGCAGACCGGCCGCCAGCGCCAGCACGGCCGTGAGAATACGGGTTCTTCGCACGGTGGGGGTCCTTCCGTGAGGGGGGACGTGCGAGGGCCGGGCGGCTCCCGTGCGGAGGGGAGCCGCCCGGCCGGGTCGGCCTCGCCGTCAGGTGGCGAGACCACGAACGCGGAGCTTCGGACGCACCTGCTTGTTCAGGGGGCGCGGGGAACTGCGCGACCAGCCACGACGGACCCGCAGTCGACCACGGCCCCACCCGCGGAGCGCCCGGCGGGGGCTATTCGAGGAGCTCCGCGTACGAGCCCATGGCCAGGGCGATGTCCGCCTGGGCCCAGAACCGGTGGTACGTGAACGACGGCACCGCGCCGCCCGAGAGATAGCTCTCGATCTTCGACCAGGCGGGATCGTCCTCGTAGAAGGACCGGATCGAGTCGAACGTCGACGACGAGTTGATCGCGTCACCGTTCGGCATCGTGCCCGTCCAGCCGCTCGGGATGTACACCGGGTCGTCGAACCGGTTGTAGTCGGCCCGGTTCTCCGGGACCGCGATCCCGAGGGCGTCCTGGTGGTTGTCCCACATGCCGTCCAGCAGCTTCTTCGCCGCCGCCGCGGCCTCCGTGTCACCGGAGCGGTCCGCGTAGTACGTCAGGGTCTTGGCGTACGCGGCGGCCACACCGACATCGTTGGTGTAGTCGGCGACGGTGACGCGCAGCCCGCTGTTGGCGCCGGGGCTGGAGGCGTTCCAGGTGTCGGGCTGGCCCGACCACTGCAATGTCGACGGGATCCGGAACGTGCCGTCCGGGTTGAACGTGGTCTTGGACAGCGCCCAGTCGACCCACTTGTCGAGGACCGTCTTGGCCTTGGCGTTGCCCGTCTGCTGGTACAGCTCGGCGACGCGCTCCATGGACCACGCCTGGAAGCCGAACCACTGGTTGGACGGCGGGTCGTGGTACACGGGCTTCTCGTCGTAGTACATGCCGTAGAACGTCGACTTGCCCGAAGGCGGGGTCGCGTACCGGCCCGCCCAGCTGTTGGTGGCGCCGCCGGCGATGGCGCCCTCGCTCGACTGCAGCCAGCGGTAGAACTCCAGCTGCCGGTCCATGGACTTGGCCCAGTCCGCCGCGCCCGTCGCCGACTTGGGCTTCAGCGGGGCGTAGTTGCCGAGCGCGTAGGCCGCGAGGGGGTTCTGGTAGCCGCCGTGGGCGTGGCTGGAACCGATGCGCCAGGCCCAGCCGGCGCTGGTGTCGGTGGCGCCGCCCCAGGCGTAGTACCAGGACATCAGGTAGAACGAGGCGTCCTTGCCGGTGCCCGCCGGGCAGGCCGACGGCCCGACGCAGTTGCCGACCTTCTTGAAGTACTTGTCGAACATGGAGTAGCGCAGGTAGTCACCCATCTTGGCGGCCTTGCCCACCGTCGCGGAGACGGCGGAGCCCTTGCCCTGCTCCTTCGCCCACAGGTCCGCCCAGTAGGCGGCCTGCACGGCCCGCGCGTCGGCGTCCGGCGCGTTGGTGAACTTCCACTGCTTGGCGTAGGAGGCGTCACCGGTGAACAGGTCCAGATAACCGTTCCTGCCGCCGTACTTGAAGGCGTCGCAGGTCGGCTGCGGCACCGTCTCCCACACCGACTCCTGCGCGCCGCGCTGGAAGGTGTTGATGTAGGACGGGCCGGTGTCCGAGGGGCCCGCCTCGCACTTGCCGGGGGAGTTGCCGTAGCCGTAGACGTTGTCCACGTCCTGCAGCCAGTGCATGCCGTAGACGTCGTCCGTGCCGTACGCGCTCTTCAGCTCGCCCGCGATCGGGTCGGATCCGACCGAGACACCGGTGTCGAGCTTGGCCGGGTACTCGTTCGGCGTGTCCAGCTCGGGGGCGTAGGTGGCCGGCTTGGAGGCGTTGTAGAAGGAGTTGGTCGGCTGGTCGGCCTTGGTGGGGATCATGTACTTCTCCATGAGGTCCCACGCGCCGTTGAACTTCGACCAGTCACCCGTCACCTTGCCGTACATGGCCTGGAGCCACAGGAGATAGCTGTACGCCTCCGACGTGGTCTCGTGGCCGTGGTCCGGCGCCTCGACGATCAGCGTCTCCACCGAGTGATACGGGATGCCTTCGGGGGAGAAGTAGCCGTTCGCCGGGTTGGTGATCTTCCCGTAGAGCTCCAGGAAGCGGGCGTCGTACACCTTCGCCGCCGCCAGCTGGGTCACGGTGACCGAGGCCTTGGCGTGGCCCGCTGCCGTCGACTCGAACACGGCCGATCCGCTGCCCGAGTTCGCGGCGGTGACGGTCACCTTCTGCGCGGTGTTCCAGTTCTGCGGCGTGAAGGTCAGCGAGGCGCCGGAGGAGACCGAGAGCCCCGAGTTGCCGCTCGCCCGGGCCGAAGCCACCGTCACGTTGGCGGCGGGCTGCTTGGACAGCTTCACCTCGTAGGTGCCCGACTTGCCGGACTGGACGCCCAGCTGGAGCGGCGAGGCGACGACAGTCGGGCCGGAGGCCACGGTGATGCCGACCGGGGTGGAGTCGGCCGAGGCGCCCATGCTGTCGTACGCCTTCGCCACCAGGGAGTGACTGCCCACGGCCAGGTCGGAGACGGACAGCGCGTACGGCGCACTGGTGTCCGTGCCCAGCAGCTTGGTGTCGTCGTAGAACTCCACCTTGCTGATCGTGGCGTTGTCCGCGGCGGCTGCGGTCGCCGCCAGCGGCACCGCCTGGCCCTGGGTGTAGACGGCGCCGGCGCTCGGGCTGGTCAGCACGGCGATCGGCGGCTGGTGCGCGCCGGTGCAGGGCGTGCCGTTGACCGAGAAGGACGTCGGCGCGGTGTTGCTGCCGCTGTAGGAGAACTGGGCGCCGGTGGAGACGGCGGCGCCCGCGGCGACCCGCGCGTTGTGGGAGGCGTTCTTCACGGTGATGTTGCCGCCGGACTGCGTCCAGCTGCCGTTCCAGCCGTTGCCCAGCTTCTGGTTGCCGGCGTAGGCGTAGGTCAGCGTCCAGCCGTCGATGACGTCCGTGCCGCGGTTGGTGAGGGTCAGGTCCACCGTGAAACCGGAGCCCCAGTCGTTCGTCTTGTAGTCGACACTGCACTGGAGTGCCGCTGCCTGTGCGGGAGTCGACCCCGAGGAGAGCATCGTCAACGGAAGCGCGAGAGCTGCGAGGGCGGCGGTCCACAACCGCCGTACCGCTCCGCGTCTCCGGGGTGGGGGATGCATGGTGCTGGTTCCTCCTTGCGGCTCGGAGAAGTCAAGGCTTGAACCAGTGGGAGCGCTCCCATAGTGCGGACACGTCAGGTACCGGTCAAGGTCTTTGAAGAGTCGAAAAGATTCGACGCCCCACGTTGAGCAAAAGTCAGCAACTCCCCTGTTCTTTACTGTCGCTTGGCGCTACCTTCCTTGACACCAGTGGGAGCGGTTCCATCAGTCGACGCGTCCGTCACGGCACGCCCGACCTGCAAGGAGTCGCTCATGCGACACCCCCCGCGTTCAGTACTTTGAGCCGCCGCCGGCGCGAGACGCCCGTGTGCGGCGACAGTTGCACGCCCCGCGTCGGCCGCGTATGGCGCCCGCATCGGCTCCGCCATGCCCGCGAAAGCCTCACCGCACCTCTCAACCCCCCACGGAACCGCGGAAATCGCAAGGAACCCAACGGAAGAGGGACCCCCACTCATGAGCCGTACGAGAACCGCGTTACTGGCCGCCATGGCCCTGGTCGCCGGCGCGACCGGCACAGCGTTCGCCGTCGACCCGGGCAGTGCCGGCATCGCCGCAGTCCCCTGCACCGTCGACTACAAGGTCCAGAACCAGTGGAGCACCGGCTTCACCGCCGCCGTGACCGTCACCAACAACAGCGCCGCCAGGTCCTCGTGGTCGCTGAAGTGGTCGTACGCCGGCAACCAGAAGGTCACCAGCGGCTGGAACGCCAAGCTGAGCCAGAGCGGTGCCGCCGTCACCGCCGCCAACGAGACCTACAACGCCCAGCTGGCGACCGGCGGTTCGGTGAGCTTCGGCTTCCAGGGCAGCTACAGCGGCAGCAACGCGATCCCGGCCACCTTCACCCTCGACGGCGTGACCTGCAACGTCGACGACGGTGGCCCCGGCGGCCCCACGGATCCGCCGGACCCGGGGGGGCCGTCCACTCGCGTGAACAACCCCTACGAGGGCGCGAAGGTGTACGTGAACCCGGAGTGGTCCGCGAACGCCGCGGCCGAGCCGGGCGGCAGCCGGGTCGCCGGCCAGCCGACCGGTGTCTGGCTGGACCGCATCGCCGCGATCAACGGCGCCGGCGGCAAGATGGGCCTGCGCGCCCACCTCGACGAGGCGCTGCGCCAGAAGGGCTCCGGCGAACTCGTCGTCCAGTTCGTCATCTACAACCTGCCCGGCCGGGACTGCTCCGCCCTCGCCTCCAACGGCGAGCTGAAGGCCGACGAGATCGGCCGCTACAAGACGGAGTACATCGACCCGATCAAGGCGATCCTCGCCGACTCGAAGTACGCCTCGCTGCGGATCGTCACCACGGTCGAGATCGACTCGCTGCCGAACCTCGTCACCAACACCGGCAGCCGCCCGACGGCCGTCCCGCAGTGCGACGTGATGAAGGCCAACGGCAACTACGTCAAGGGCGTCGGCTACGCGCTCAACAAGCTCGGCGACGTGCCCAACGTCTACAACTACGTCGACGCCGGGCACCATGGCTGGATCGGCTGGGACGACAACTTCGGCCCCACCGCCACCATCATGAAGGAGGCGGCGACCGCCGAGGGCGCCACGGTGAACGACGTCCACGGCTTCATCACCAACACGGCGAACTACAGCGCCCTGAAGGAGAACAACTTCACCATCAACGACACCGTGGGCGGCAAGTCCGTCCGCGAGTCGAAGTGGGTCGACTGGAACCGCTACCTCGACGAGCTGTCCTACGCCCAGGCCTTCCGCAACCAACTGGTCTCGGCGGGCTTCGACTCGAACATCGGCATGCTGATCGACACCTCCCGCAACGGCTGGGGCGGCGCCGCACGGCCCACCGGACCGGGCGCTACGACCAGCGTCGACACCTACGTCGACGGCGGGCGATACGACCGTCGCCTCAACGCCGGCAATTGGTGCAACCAGTCCGGAGCGGGTCTCGGCGAGCGCCCGAAGGCCGCCCCGGCCGCCGGGATCGACGCCTACGTGTGGATGAAGCCGCCGGGTGAGTCCGACGGGTCGAGCAAGGCCATCCCGAACGACGAGGGCAAGGGCTTCGACCGCATGTGCGACCCGACCTACACGGGCAACCCGCGGAACAACAACAACATGTCCGGCGCCCTGGCGGACGCGCCGGTGTCCGGGCACTGGTTCTCCGCGCAGTTCCGGCAGCTGATGCAGAACGCGTACCCGCCGCTGTCCTGACCGGCGTGTACTGATCCGCTGATCCGCCGGGGCTCCCGCCCCGGCGGATTTTGCGGGACCGGCAACAGCACTGGCCTCCGATCGGTGCGTCGGCGCACGCTGACCGCATCCGAGCGAGAGGCTGACCACCATGGCGCACGACCACGAGCACGTTCACCGGCAGGGCCACGGCCACCACCACGACCACACCGACATCGACTGGGCGGCGATGGCCCCGATGCTGGAGTCCGAGGCGGAGCTGTTCACGTCGATGTACGAGCGGGCCCTGGCCTGGCTGGCGAAGGAAGTGACCGAACCAGGGCTGATCGTCGACGTGGGCAGTGGGCCCGGCGTGGTGTCGTGTCTGTTCGCCGAGACGTTCCCGGGCGCCCGGATCGTGGCCGTGGACGGTTCGGAGCCACTGCTGGAGCGGGCCCGGGCACGGGCGGAGCGACAGGGGGTGGCCGACCGCTTCGGGACGGTCTGTGGCGAACTTCCGGAGGTTCTAGACGAGTTGGACTATCCAGCCGATCTGCTGTGGGCGAGCCGCACCCTGCACCATCTCGGCGACCAGAGGGCCGGGCTCGCCGCGTTCGCGGCGCGGCTCGCGCCCGGGGGCACCCTGGCCCTCATGGAGGGCGGGCTGCCCGCACGGTTCCTGCCCCGCGACATCGGCATCGGCCGCCCCGGCCTTCAGGCGCGCATGGACGCGCTGGAGGAGGAGTGGTTCACGAGGATGCGGCAGGACCTCCAGGGCCATGTCGCCGAGCCGGAGAACTGGCCCGCACTGCTGTCCGCCGCGGGCCTGAAGCACACCCGGACGCACAGCTTCCTCCTGGACCTTCCCGCCCCGGCCTCGGACCGCGCCCGTGCCCACGTCGTCGACTCCCTCACCCGCTTCCGCGACACCCTCGCGGAGGGCCTCGACCACGACGACCGCGCCACCCTCGACCGCCTCCTCGACCCCGGCGACGAGGCGGGCCTGCACCGCCGCCAGGACGTGTTCGTGCTGGCGGCCCACACCGTGCACACGGCGGTCCGGCCCGCCTAGCTCCGAGGCCCCTTGACTTCGAGAGCGCTTCAACTGATGGACTCCCCGGCAGCGCACACCGGCCGACAGCACAGGGGGAATCCATGTCCAACCTCGACGGGGCCACGATGGGGGGCACCGCCCGCTCGAGCGCAGCCGAAAGTGGGGAAGGGCCGTGACCGGGCTCACCGAGAACACCCGGCGGCAGGTGACCGAGTGGGGCCGTGGGCGTCACCCTGGTCGCGCCGGGAGGGACGGAGACCCCCTTCTGGGACTCCTACGGCAGCCTCCCGCCCGGCCATCTCCTCACGGCCGGGCGGGATCGCCGACCCGGTGGTCCGGGCGATCCGCCAGCCGGCCGGTGTCGATGTCAACCGTCGTCATACGGTCGGGGGGCCGGCCGGTCCGAGACGGCGGAAACGACAGCGCCCCGGCCCGGGCCCCACGAAGGGGGCCCGGGCCGGGGCGCTGTCGGTGCTCCGGCGCTGTGCGGGACTCCGGACCCGGGCGCCGCCGGTACGGCTCAGGCGCCGTTGAACTCCGCCGGGTCCGGGCCGATGCGGCGGTCCTCGTTCAGGGCGCTGATCGCGGCAAGGTCCTCGTCGTCGAGGCTGAAGTCGAAGACCTCGATGTTCTCCTTGATCCGCGACGGCGTCACGGACTTCGGGATCACCACGTTGCCCAGCTGGATGTGCCAGCGCAGCACGACCTGGGCCGGGGTGCGCTCGTGCTTGCGGGCGATGGCGACGATCGCCGGGACCTCCAGCAGTCCCTTGCCCTGGCCGAGCGGCGACCAGGCCTCCGTGGCGATGCCCTGCTCCGAGTGGTACGCGCGGGAGGCGCCCTGCTGCAGATGCGGGTGCAGCTCGATCTGGTTCACCGCCGGGACGACCGACGTCTCACCGATCAGCTTCTGCAGGTGCTCGGGAAGGAAGTTGGAGACGCCGATGGCACGGATCCGGCCGTCGGCGTGCAGCTTCTCGAACGCCTTGTAGGTGTCGACGTACAGACCGCGCTCCGGCGTCGGCCAGTGGATCAGGTACAGATCGACGAAGTCCAGGCCGAGCTTCTCCAGCGACGTGTCGAAGGCGCGCAGCGTGGAGTCGTACCCCTGGTCGGCGTTCCAGAGCTTCGTGGTGACGAAGAGCTCCTCGCGGGGGACGCCGGAGCCGGCGATGGCCTTGCCTGTGCCCTCCTCGTTGCCGTAGATCGCCGCTGTGTCGATGCTGCGGTACCCGGCCTCCAGCGCCGTCGCGACGGCCGTCTCGGCCTCGTCGTCCGGCACCTGCCAGACGCCGAAGCCCAGCTGGGGCATCTCGACGCCGTTGTTCAGGATGATCGGGGGGACCTTGCTCACGAGCTCTCGATCCTTCGGTAAGTGGTCAGGTGTACTACCCATCGTCAACGATCACGGGCGGTGATGCATTCCTGACGGGAGATTCCTGAGCCACATCTGCCCCGCGAGGCGGACGTCACGCCCGGTAGAGCGCTTCGACCTCGTTCTCGTACGCCTTCTCGATCGCCTTCCGCTTCAGCTTCAGGGACGGGGTCAGCAGCCCGTGCTCCTCGGTGAACGGCTGGGCGAGTATCCGGAAGGTGCGGATCGACTCGGCCTGCGAGACGAGGGTGTTGGCGGCGACCACCGCGCGGCGCACCTCCGTCTCCAGATCCGCGTCGCGCACCAGCTCCGCGGGGGACATCTGCGGCTTGGCCCGCATGGCCAGCCAGTGCGCCACGGCCTCCTGGTCGAGGGTGACCAGGGCGGCGATGTACGGGCGGTCGTTGCCCACGAGGATGCACTGGTTGACCAGCGGGTGGTCCCGGACGCGTTCCTCCAGCACACCGGGCGACACACTCTTGCCGCCGGATGTGACCAGGATCTCCTTCTTGCGGCCGGTGATGGTGAGGAAGCCGTCCTCGTCCAGCGCGCCGAGGTCGCCCGTGGCGAGCCAGCCGTCGTGCAGGGTCGCGTCGGTGGCCTTCTGGTTGTTGAGGTACCCCTGGAAGACGTTCGCGCCGTGCAGCCAGATCTCGCCGTCGTCCGCGATGTGCACGGTCATGCCGGGAATGGGCTGCCCGACCGTGCCGAAGCGGGTGCGCCCGGGCGGGTTGGCGGTCGCGGCGGCGGTGGTCTCCGTCAGGCCGTACCCCTCGTAGATGTGCACGCCCGCCCCGGCGAAGAACAGTCCGAGCCGGCGGTCCATCGCCGAGCCGCCGGACATGGCGTGCTTGATGCGGCCGCCCATCGCGGAGCGGATCTTGGTGTAGACGAGCTTGTCGAACAGCTGGTGCTGCATCCGCAGGCCCGCCGACGGGCCGGGGCCGGTGCCCCAGGCCTTGGCCTCCATCGCGTCCGCGTACCTGATGGCGATGTCGACGGCCTTCTCGAAGGGGCCGGAGCGGCCCTCCTTCTCGGCCTTGCGGCGGGCCGCGTTGAACACCTTCTCGAAGATGTACGGCACGGCCAGGAAGAACGTCGGCTTGAACGCGGCCAGGTCCGGCAGCAGGGCCGCCGCGTTCAGCTGCGGCTGATGGCCGAACTTCACCTTGCCGCGAATGCCGGCGACCTGGACCATGCGCCCGAAGACATGCGCGAGCGGCAGGAACAGCAGGGTCGCCGCCTCGTCGCCGCGCTTGGAGTGGAACACCGGCTCCCAGCGCTCGATGACGGTGTCCGCCTCGTACATGAAGTTGCCGTGGGTGATGACGCAGCCTTTGGGGCGGCCGGTGGTGCCCGAGGTGTAGATGATCGTGGCGACCGAGTCGGGTGTGACGGCCTGCCGGTGGCGGTGCACCACCTCGTCGTCGAGATGCGCGCCCGCGTCGTACAGCTCGTGCACGGTCCCGGAGTCGAGCTGCCACAGGCGGCGCAGCTGGGGCAGCCGGTCGATGACGGTGGCGATCGTCATGGCGTGGTCCTCGTGCTCCACGACCGCGGCCGTCACCTCGGCGTCGTACAGCATCCAGAAGCACTGCTCGGCCGACGACGTCGGGTAGACCGGCACGACCTGGGCACCGATCGTCCACAGCGCGTAGTCGAAGAGGGTCCACTCGTAGCGGGTGCGGGACATGATCGCGACCCGGTCGCCGAACCGGATGCCGCTCGCCAGCAGACCCTTGGCCAGGGCGAGCACCTCGTCGCGGAACTCGGCGGCCGTGACATCCCGCCACTGCCCCTCGTCGTCCTTGCGGCCCAGCGCGATGTGCAGCGGGTCCTCCTGGGCATGCTGGAAGACCACGTCGGCCAGACCGCCCACCGGAGGTGCCAACGCCAACGGAGGGTTGGAAAACTCGCGCAAACCCCGCTCCCCGCTCCTCAGCGCTTCAGTCGAGTGACGCCCCGCACAGCGCCGTGAAAGCTACCCCAAGCGGCCAGGGGGCGGGAGGGGGTACGAAGGCGAGCAGCCCTTTCGTATGCGCTGGTCAGCCAGGGAAAAAGCGCTCACACGGGGAAGGGTCGGACACAATCCTGACGGTTGAGTACGTTTCGGTGCCGTAATCTCCACCGAATCTGTACGAGTCCAGGTGCGGCGCGACGCGTCGTCGAGCGGGGTCTCCTCTGTCAGCGGGACGGTGGCGGATTCTGTCACTCCGTTTCCTTACAGCCCCTTGCGCTCGCTGCGGCGCAGACGGTCCCCACCTGCACCGATCGCCGCCGCCAGGGCGTCCGCCGCGCCCTGGGCGGAGGGCCGGCGCCGGCCGTGGACCAGAACGAAGTCGACCTGCCCCAGCTCCGGCAGCCCCGCCCGGTCCGGGACCCGGACCAGTCCCGGCGGGATGAGGCCCCGGGAGTGGGCCATCACCCCGAGACCGGCCCGGGCCGCCGCGACCAGACCGTTCAGGCTCCCGCTGGTGCACACCACGCGCCAGTCCCGGCCCTGCCGCTCCAGGGCCTCCAGGGCGAGCGCGCGGGTGATGCCCGGCGGCGGGTAGACGATGAGCGGCACCGGGCGGTCCGGGTCGAGCCGGAGCCGCTCGGCGCCGATCCACACCAGCCGGTCGTGCCGGACCAGCTCGCCCCGCGGGTCCTCGGGGCGCCGCTTGGCCAGGACGAGGTCCAGCTTCCCGGCGGCCAGCTGCTCGTGCAGCGTGCCCGACAGCTCGACCGTCAGTTCCAGGTCGACCTCCGGATGCTCGTGCCGGAAGCCCTCCAGGATCTCGGGCAGCCGGGTCAGCACGAAGTCCTCCGAGGCGCCGAAGCGCAGCCGGCCGCGCAGCCGGGTACCCGTGAAGAACGCCGCCGCCTGCTCGTGCACCTCCAGGATCCGGCGCGCGAAGCCGAGCATGGCCTCGCCGTCCTCCGTCAGCTCCACCGAGTGCGTGTCCCGGGTGAACAGCGTGCGCCCGGCGGCGTCCTCCAGCCGCCGCACGTGCTGGCTGACCGTCGACTGCCGCAGCCCGAGCCGCCGCGCGGCCTGCGTGAAGCTCAGCGTCTGCGCCACCGACAGGAAGGTGCGCAGATGGGACGGGTCGTACATGCCCCCCACGTTATCGCGAAGCGCGATGACAGTGAGAGCCGTATACGGGATTCCCGATCGCCGGAGCGGGGAGCAGGATGGACGGGGGCCCGCCGCGGCCCCGGACCGACCGGAGTACCAAGCAAGTGGAGCACCGTGAAACGCCTGCGCTGGCCGAGCTGGATGCCGCTCGACCCCTACATCCTGCTGCTCCTCGGGACGGTGGGCCTCGCCGCGCTGTTCCCGGCACGCGGGTCGGCCGCGGAGGTCGCCTCCGGTGCCTCCACGGCGGCGGTCGCCCTCCTCTTCTTCCTCTACGGCGCCCGGCTGTCCACCCGTGAGGCGCTCGACGGACTGCGCCACTGGCGGCTCCACGTCACCGTCCTGGCCTGCACCTTCCTCCTGTTCCCGCTGCTCGGGCTGGCGGCCCGCGGGCTCGTGCCGGTGATTCTGACGCACCCGCTCTACCAGGGCCTGCTCTTCCTCACGCTCGTCCCGTCGACCGTGCAGTCGTCGATCGCCTTCACCTCGATGGCGCGCGGCAACGTGCCCGCCGCGATCTGCGCGGGCTCCTTCTCCTCCCTCGTCGGCATCGTCGCCACCCCGCTGCTCGCGGCCTCGCTGCTCGGCGGCAACGGCGGCGGATTCTCCGCCGATTCACTGCTGAAGATCGTGCTGCAACTGCTGGTGCCGTTCCTCGCCGGGCAGCTGCTGCGCCGCTGGATCGGTGGTTTCGTCACCGGCCACAAGCGGGTCCTCGGGCTGGTGGACCGCGGCTCGATCCTGCTCGTCGTCTACACCGCGTTCAGTGCGGGCGTGGTCCAGGGCATCTGGCGCCAGGTCAGCCCCGCCCGGCTCGGCGGCCTGGTCGTCGTCGAGGCCGTGATCCTCGCCGTGATGTTGCTGCTGACCTGGTACGGCGGCAAGGCGCTGCGCTTCGCCCGGGCGGACCGGATCGCGATCCAGTTCGCCGGCTCGAAGAAGTCCCTGGCCGCCGGGCTGCCCATGGCGAGCGTCCTGTTCGGCGCGCAGGCGGCGCTCGCCGTACTGCCTCTGATGCTCTTCCACCAGATGCAGCTGATCGTGTGCGCGGTGATCGCCAAGCGGCGCGCCCGGGAAGCGGCGGCGGAGGTCACCGGGCCGCAGTCAGTCGCAACGACACGAACCGTGGTCGGTACAGGGACACGTTCCGGCTGAGCTGCGCTGCGGCGCCCGTCGTCTCCAGCCAGTTGACGTCGTAGCTCAGCACGAGCCGCCCGTCGCCGCTCAGTACCGGATGCGCCTGCGGGTTGTAGGCGGCGACCTGCCCCTGGGGCAGCGGCGGGCTGAACTCCTTCGCCGGACCGTGCCACGGCCCGGCGGGCGAGCAGGCCCAGTAGGACGCGACGGTGGTCAGCCCCTTCGGGCCGGCGGCCATCGTGAACAGCACGAACGTGCCGTCCTCCCGGACCACCGAGAACGCGCTGCCCACGCCCTTGCGCCGCCCGTCGCCGAGCACCGGCCGGGGGTGGGCGCCGGGCACCCACGCCGAACCGCTCCAGTACTGCCAGGCCGACGGATCACCGAGCGCGCCCTCCGGCACGCGGGCCGCATACGCGTGCGAGGCGGGCCGGGAGGCGGCCCGGCCGTCGTCGCCGCCGAACACATAGGTCCAGCCGTCCTCCTCGACCAGCGTCGTCCCGAACAGCACCCGCCGGGACGGGTCGGGGACCAGCTGCTGGCCGAGTACCTCGACGATCGACTCCAGACGCAGGCCGGGCAGCGACAGCGTGGCGACCTCGGTGGCGGTGGGCACGCCGTAGATCCAGGGGGCCTGTCCTGCCGTGCGCACCCACAGCAGCACCCGGACGACCTGTTCCGAGGAGCCGGGGGAGCGGGGTTCGACGCGGGCGGCGACCGGCCAGCGCCACCGGTTCGGTGCCGGGTCGGCGAACAGCGGGGCGGGCAGGGTGGTGCCGAGCCGGCCGTCGCGCATCAGCACCGCCGAGTTGCGCACCAGCGGCGTGCCGGCGTCCCGCCAGGCGTAGGACTCGCCGTACGGGTTGGGCGGGCCGTACACCCGGCCCAGATAGGTGTCCGAGAACAGCCACAGCACCCGGCCGTCCGGCAGCCGCACCGAGTGGGTGCCGTCGCCGCCGGTCCAGTCGTCCGTGCGGCCCGCGTCGTCGCCGTAGCGGGCGAACTCGGCGGTGAGGCCGTCGTCCGCCGTCCAGGAGCCGACGGTGAGCCCCTGACAGGCGTCGTCGCCCGAACCGTGGTCGTCGGGCAGGGCGATGAGCAGTGCGGCGCCGAGAACCAGGACCAGCAGCAGGCCGATCCCGGTTCCCGTGCGCTGTCGTGCTCGTGCTGCTCCTGAGTCGTCGGGCACGTTCCGTGACGTTAGTTGCTGCCGCTCACCTGGTCCATGGGGAGCCACAGCACGGTGCCCCGGGAGGCCGCGCCCGACGCGCCGGAGGCCAACTCCTCGTCGCTCAGGGCCCGGTTCCACACCCGGACGTCGTCGATCGCCCCCGTGAGGAACGCCCGGCTGTCCATGCGCTGGCCGATGTGCACGCCGAACGGGGAGTTGCGGCTGACCGAGCCCGGCACATCCGCGGTGCCGGTCGCCTCGCCGTCGAGGAAGAGCGTCAACCGCCCTGCGCCGCGGCGCAGGGCCAGATGGTGCCAGCGGCCGTCGTTGTGGGCGCCGTCGGTCGACACCGACGCGGACCTGACGGTCGTCGCGCCGGACCGGGTGGTGATCAGCCCCCGGACGCGGTTGCTCGCCGGTTCGCCCCGAAGCCAGATCTGCGGCTGGGTGGTGCCGATGCCGCCCATCCACAGGAAGGGCTGTTCGCCGGTCGTGGCCGTGTAGCGGAAGTGCAGCGAGGCCGTGAAGTCCCCTTCGCCGAGCGGGAGCCGGGAGCGGTAGGGCAGCCGTACGGCGTCGTCGGTGCCGTCGAAGGACAGCGCACCGCCGCGGACACCGGCCGTGCGCCCGGCGCCGCCGAGCACCGCCGCGGGCTTGGCGCCCGCCGCCGCGTCGCGCGTGGTCGGGTCGGCGCCCCGGCGCGGCTTGAGCCAGTCCTCGGTGAAGCGGGCGAAGCGGATCTCGTCGCGCGCGTCGACCGCGCCGCCCTCGTACAGCAGGCCCACCGCCCCGCCGCCCACGGCCGCCATGTCGGAGTAGCCGGACCAGTCCGTGGTGACGACCGTGCCCCGGTCCACGCTCTCCCAGGTGCGCCCGCCGTCGTAGGAGGAGCGGATCATCATCGTGCGGCGGCGGTCGGGGTCGGCCGGAGCGGACAGCAGCATCCGGTCGCCGAGGCGCAGGGTCGCGCCCTGGACCTGCGGTGTGTACAGGTCGGGGAGGTCGCGGAACGGGGTGGCGAAGCTGTCGCCGCCGTCCGTGCTGACGGTCTGGGAGCGGTGGCCCAGGTCGGTGCCGTCCTGCTCCCGTCCGCTGACGAGCAGGGCGCCGTCGGCGCGTTCGGTGAGCGTCACCTCGGACGGCTTCTGCCGGAACACGCCGTCCTGCCCTATGGGCCAGGTGTCCGTGGCGCCGACGCGCCAGGAGTCGCCGCCGTCGTCGCTGACGACGAGCGCCGCGTGGTTGGCGGAGACCCGGCTGCCGTTCCACGTCTCGGTGTTGACGCCGAACACCAGCCGCCCGGCGTGTTTGCCGCGGGTCAGCTGGATGCCGTGCACGGGACCGGTCGCGTACCAGGAGTTCCAGTGCTCGGGCAGGATCTCGTGGCTCAGATCGCGCGGCTCAGACCAGGTGCGGCCGTCGTCGTCGCTGTACTGCAGGTGCGGGGTGCGGTCGCAGGGGACGGTGCAGTTGCCGGCGTCCGTACGGCCGGTGTTGTACGTCTCGGCCAGCAGGATCCGGCCCGTGCCGCGGTCCACGACCGGCGCCGGGTTGCCGTGGGTGTCGCCCGCGCCCTCGGTGACGACCTGGAGCGGCCCCCAGGTGCGGCCGCCGTCGGTGGAACGCTTGACGACGATGTCGATGTCGGCCGCGTCACCGCAGTTGAGGACGCGGCCCTCGGCGAACGCCAGCAGCGTGCCGCTGGTGGTGCGCACGATCGCGGGGATCCGGAAGCAGGCGTAGCCCGGATCCTGGGACGCCTTGAAGAGCACCTGCTGGTGGAACTCCGTCAAGGCGGCCACGGGTTGGCTGTGCACCGGGGCAGTGGGCGCGAGCAGCACCCCGGCGGCGACGGCGGCTGTCAGGGTGGATCTCAGACGTGCGCGAAGACTTGACGGCATGGTGCGACCTGCCCTTCATGCGTCTGTCGGCTGGACCACCGGGGCATGGGAGAAGACATCCGGTCATCCGGACATCCCACGTCCAATGTGTGGGCCACAGACGGTACTTGGGTTCTCAGACCCCCCACAAGAAGCGTGCGTCAGGGGATCAGGACGACCTTGCCCAGGTTGGACCGCCCCTCGATCTCCCCGTGCGCCTTGGCCGCGTCCTCCAGGGCGAACTCCCCGTGCGCGACCGGTCTGAGCTCTCCCGCGGCGAACAACCGCCACAGTTCCTCGCGCCACTGATCGCACAACTCCGGCTTCCCGCGGGCGATACGGGCCATCTGGAACCCGATCACCGTCTTGGCGCCCACGAGCAGGTCGTACGCCTGGATGGTGCCGCCGCCCGAGCTGTACGCCACCAGCCGCCCCTCGGGGACGAGCGCGTGCAGGGCCGGGGTGAGCAGCTCGCCGCCGACCGCGTCCAGGACGTAGTCGACCGGCGTGCCCCAGCCGGTGTCGCCGTAGGTGATGACGTGGTCGGCGCCGAGGCCCCGGACGAAGTCGGCCTTGGCAGGGTCGGAGACGGCTCCCACGACCCGTCCGGCACCGCGCGTCCTGGCCAGTTGCAGGGCCAGGTGGCCGACGCCGCTCGCGGCCGCGGTGACCAGGGCCGCCTCGCCCGGCTCGGGGCGGGCTGCCTCCAGGGCGCCGAGGGCGACCAGTCCGCTGCGGACCAGGGCGACCGCGTCGACGGCGCTCGCGTCCGCCGGGACCGGAGAAGCCATGGCCTCGTGCAGCAGCGCGAAGTCGGCGTAGCCGTGGCCGAAGCAGAGCCCGGTCACCCGGTCGCCGGTGCCGAAGTCCGAGACGCCCTCGCCGACGGCCACGACCTCGCCGGCGATCTCCCCGCCGAGCGGGACGGGTTCGTCCGCCTCGGTGACCTTGCGGACGACCGGGAGTGTCACGCCGATCGCCTCCGCGCGCACGAGGAGCTCTCCGGGGCCGGGCCGGGGGAGCGGTGCCTCCTCCACGAACAGGGGGCCGCCTCGGGATTCGTAGCGGACGCGGCGCATCGCACCTCCGGGGTCGTTGGTGATCCCCATAAATTCATGGGGAGGCCCAACGGTATAGGAGGATCATGGGAAGAACCAACGATTTTGTGGTTAGGCTGCGCCCATGTCGGAAGCCCCCCTCCCCGCGATCCGCTCCCTGCCCAGCTGGCTGCTCGGCCGCGCAGCCGCCCGCGGCCGGGCCCTGGTGGCCGAGGCGCTGGCCGGGGAGGACATGCGGATGTGGCACCACGTGGTGCTGTCAGCCGTCCGCGACCTCGCACCCGTCGCCCAGGCCGACCTCGGCCGCGGGGTCCGGCTGGACCCCAAGGACCTGGTCGGCGTGCTCAACGACCTCCAGTCGGCCGGTCTGGTGGTCCGCGAGCCCGACCCGAAGGACCGCCGCAAGAACGCGGTGTCCCTCACGGAGCGGGGAGCACGGCTGCTGAAGCGGTGCGAGAAGGCGGCCCGCGCCGCCAACGACGAACTGCTCGCCCCGCTGTCCGCGGCCGAGCGGGAGCAGTTCATGGCGATGCTGCTCCGGATATCCGCCACGGCCGACTAGGCGGGACGCCCCGGGGCAGGCCGAGACGGCCGACCAGGCGGGACGCCCCGGGCGGGCCGAGACGGGGCCCCTGCGGCCCCGAGACGACCGACCCCAGGCGGGACGGGCCCCGGGCGGGCCGAGACGGGGCCCCTGCGGCGCAGGGGGCGCTCCCCGCCGGTCGGGGCCCCGCCGCCGTGTCGCGCGGGAAGGACCTGCTCAGCCCTGGGCGGCCGCGGCCCGCACAGCGATCCGGTCCTCACCCGCGTACACGTTCATGGAGCTGCCCCGCAGGAAGCCCACCAGTGTCAGACCCGCCTCGGCGGCCAGGTCCACCGCCAGCGAGGACGGCGCCGACACCGCAGCCAGCACGGGGATGCCCGCCAGCACGGCCTTCTGCGCCAGCTCGAAGGAGGCCCGGCCCGAGACGAGCAGGACCGTCCGGGACAGCGGCAGCTCCCCGTTCTGCAGGGCGCGGCCGACCAGCTTGTCGACCGCGTTGTGCCGGCCCACGTCCTCCCGGACGTCCAGCAGTTCGCCCTCTTCCGAGAACAGGGCCGCCGCGTGCAGGCCCCCGGTCCGGTCGAAGACCCGCTGGGCCGTGCGCAGCCGGTCGGGGAGGCTCGCGAGCAGCTCGGGGGAGATCCGGACCGGGGGAGTGTCGGCAATGGGCCACCGGGCCGTGGTGCGCACCGCGTCCAGCGACGCCTTGCCGCACAGCCCGCAGGAGGACGTGGTGTAGACGTTGCGCTCCAGCGTGATGTCGGGGATGACCACGCCCGGGGCCGTCTTCACATCGACCACGTTGTACGTGTTCGCACCGTCGGCCGTCGCCCCGGCGCAGTAGACGATGTTCTGCAGATCCTGCCGCCCCGCCAGCACCCCCTCGCTCACCAGGAATCCCGCCGCCAGCGCGAAGTCGTCGCCCGGGGTGCGCATGGTGATCGCCAGGGGCTTGCCGTTGAGCCGGATCTCCATCGGCTCCTCGGCGACGAGCGTGTCCGGGCGGCTGGAGACCACCCCGTCCCGGATGCGGATCACCTTGCGTCGTTCCGTGACTCGTCCCATGTCCTGATCAGTCCCGGTTCTGTACGTGCTGGTAGCCGAAGCGGCCCTTGATGCAGAGGTTGCCGTGGGTCACCGGATTGTCGTGCGGCGAGGTGACCTTCACGATCTCATTGTCCTGCACGTGCAGCGTCAGGTTGCAGCCCACTCCGCAGTACGCGCACACCGTGGTCGTCTCCGTCTGCCGCGCCTCGTCCCAGGTACCCGCCGCGCGCATGTCGAACTCGGACTTGAAGGAGAGCGCGCCCGTGGGGCACACCTCGATGCAGTTCCCGCAGTACACGCACGCCGAGTCGGTCAGCGGCGCGTCGTGCTCCACGGCGATCCGGGCGTCGAAACCGCGCCCGGCCACCGAGATCGCGAACGAGTTCTGCCACTGGTCGCCACAGGTGTCGACACACTTGTAGCAGAGGATGCACTTGTCGTAATCCCTGACATACAGGTCGTTGTCGACCTTCGGCTCCTCGTTGAGGCGGGCAGCGTCCGGGCCGAAGCGGCCCGGCTTCGCCTCGTACTCCTTGAGCCACCCGGCGATCTTCGGCGTCGTCGACAGGTCGACCGACGACGCGAGCAGCTCCAGGACGACCTTGCGGCTGTGCCGGGCGCGCTCGGTGTCCGTGCGGACCTCCATGCCCGGCTCGGCCTTGCGGGAGCAGGCCGGGACCAGCGTCCTGGCCCCCTCGACCTCGACGACGCAGACGCGGCAGGCGTTCTTGGGGCGCAGGGTGTCGCCCTCGCACAGGGTCGGGATGTCCTTCCCGGCCGCCCGGCAGGCGTCCAGGATGGTCGAGCCCTCGGGAACCCGGGCCTCCTCGCCGTCGATGGTGAACTCCAGCATGCGGCGCGGGATCCCCAGCGGTGTGACGGTCATTCGTATGCCCCCAGACGGTCGATGGCGGATTCCACGGCGTTCCACGCGGTCTGCCCCAGACCGCAGATCGAGGCGTCCCGCATGGCGCGGCCGACCTCCCGCAGCAGCGCGATGTCCCCGGCGGTGTCGGCGCCCGTGCGCTCCACGATCCGGTGCAGTGCCTCCTCCTGCCGCACCGTCCCGACCCGGCAGGGCACGCACTGCCCGCACGACTCGTCGCGGAAGAACTCCGCGATGCGCAGCAGCAGCCGGGGCAGGGGCACGCTGTCGTCGAAGGCCATGACGACCCCCGAGCCCAGCGTCGTGCCCGCCTCCCGCGTCCCTTCGAAGGTGAGCGGAACATCCAGCTCGTCGGCCCGCACAAAACCGCCGGCCGCCCCGCCGAGCAGCACCGCCCGCAGCCCCGCGCGCACCCCGGCCAGCGTGAGCACCTCGCCCAGCGTCGCGCCGAACGGCACCTCGTAGACGCCGGGCCGCTCCACGCTCCCGGACACGCAGAACAGCTTCGGGCCGGTGGAGCGCGGCGTGCCGATCGCCGCGTACGCCGGGGCGCCCATGGTCAGGATCGGCAGGACGTTGACCAGCGTCTCGACGTTGTTCTCGGCCGTCGGCTTGCCGAACAGGCCCTTCTCCACCGGGAACGGCGGCTTGGAGCGGGGCTCGCCCCGGTAGCCCTCGATGGAGTTGAACAGGGCCGTCTCCTCACCGCAGATGTAGGCGCCCGCGCCGCGCCGGATCTCGATGTCGAAGGAGTAGCCCTGCCCGAGGACGTCGTCGCCGAGCAGTCCGCGCGCACGGGTCTGCGTGATCGCGTGCTCCAGCAGACGCAGGGCGCGCGGGTACTCGCCGCGCAGATACAGGTAGCCCCGGTGGGCGCCGGTCGCATACCCCGCGATCGTCATCGCCTCGACGAGCGCGTACGGGTCGCCTTCCATGAGGACGCGGTCCTTGAAGGTGCCCGGCTCCGACTCGTCGGCGTTGCAGACGAGGTAGTGGGGACGGTCGGGCTGGGACGCCGTGGCCTGCCACTTGCGGCCGGTGGGGAAGGCGGCGCCGCCGCGCCCGACCAGGCCCGAGTCGGTGACCTCGCGGATGACCCCGGCGGGACCCAGCTCGAAGGCCCGGCGAAGAGCGGTGTAGCCGCCGTGGGCGCGGTAGTCGTTTAGGGACGACGGGTCGACCACGCCGACGCGGTGCAGCAGCATCAGCCCGTCCTGCCCCGCCTGGGGCACCGCCAGCGCCGCCGGCGGCTCCTCGGGCGCGGAGGCGGAGCCGGGCGAGGACGCGGCGAGCACGGCCTCCTCGACGGTCGCCGGCGCCGAGACGGCCGTACGGACGGATCGCCGCGGCCGGTACGCCCGTCACCTTCTCGGCGAGGGACAGCGTCCACGGCTCGACCAGGGCCTTGTACTCCTCGAAGCCGGTGGTGGCCCGCTCGATGAACGCCTCGTTCGCGAGCCCCGCGTGGACGATCTCGCGGCCGATCGCGTGCGCCATCGGGATGTCCGTGCCGACGTTGAGCCCCATCCAGCCCTCCGCCCACTCGGCGGTCGACGTCCGGCGCGGATCGACCGCGTACATCCGGGCGCCGTTCCGGATCCCCTTCAGCACGTGCTGGAAGAAGATCGGGTGCGCGAACCGGGCGTTGGAGCCCCACATCACGATGACGTCGGTGTGCTCGATCTCCTCGTACGACGACGTCCCGCCGCCCGAGCCGAACGCCGCCGACAGGCCCGCCACGCTCGGGGCGTGGCAGGTGCGGTTGCAGGAGTCGACGTTGTTGGTGCCCATGACGACCCGGGCGAACTTCTGCGCCACGTAGTTCATCTCGTTGGTGGCGCGGGCGCAGCTGAACATGCCGAAGGCGTCGCGGTTGCGCCCGAGGCCCGCGGCGGCCCGGTCCAGGGCCTCCTCCCAGGTGGCCTGCCGGAACGGCTCGTCGCGGGAGTCACGGAGGAGCGGGTGGGTGAGCCGGGTGTAGGTCGTGGGGGTCCGGTCGCGTTTCCTCATGCGGCGCTCCTCAGCGCGAGCAGGTCCGAGATGGCGTGCACGGTGCGGCAGGGTGGGCACCTCCACGCCGGTGATCTCCGCCAGTTCGACGACCGCCGCGAGCAGCACGTCGAGTTCGAGCGGCTTGCCGCGCTCCAGATCCTGGAGCGTGGAGGTGCGGTGGTCGCCGACCCGCTCGGCACCGGCGAGCCGGCGTTCGATGGAGACGCCGACCTCGCAGCCGAGGGCCTCGGCGACCGCCAGCGTCTCGGTCATCATGATCTCGATGACCTTGCGGGTGCCGCCGTGCAGGCACATCTGCCGCATGGTCGCGCGGGCCAGGGCGCTGATCGGGTTGAAGGAGATGTTGCCGAGCAGCTTGACCCAGATGTCGCTGCGCAGGTCCGGTTCGACGGGACACTTCAGCCCGCCCGCCCGCATGGCCTCGCTGAACGCGAGACAGCGCGCGGAGCGGCTGCGGTCCGGTTCGCCGATGGAGAATCTCGTGCCCTCCAAGTGGCGTACGACGCCCGGCCCTTCGAGTTCGGTCGCCGCGTAGACGACACAGCCGACGGCCCGTTCGGGCGCGAGCACCGCACTGACCGCGCCGTCCGGGTCGACACTCTCGACACGATGGCCGTCGTACGGCCCGCCGTGCCGGTGGAAGTACCACCAGGGGATGCCGTTCTGGGCCGCGACGACCGACGTCGTCTCGTGCAGCAAGGGCGCGATCAGCGGCCCGCACGCCGCGTACGCGTTGGCCTTCAGGCCCAGGAAGACATGGTCGACCGGGCCGACTTCGGCCGGGTCGTCGGTGGCGTGGGGGTGCGCGGTGAAGTCGCCGCGTGGGCTGCGTACCCGGACTCCGTGCTGCCTCATGGCCGCCAGATGCGGTCCACGGGCGATGAGATGCACCTCGGCGCCCGCGCGGTGGAGCGCGGCGCCGACGTAGGCGCCGATGGCACCGGCGCCGAGAACTGCGACTTTCACGGGAACACTCCGTTCGGTTTGAGGGATACCGCGGAGGTGGCTGCCGTCCGGCCGCCCACGGTCCGTGTATGGCTCGCGGGCGGCTTGTGTCGACGAAATATTGTCTACAGTATGGAGATTGGGGCGGCAAGGGTCCGTGCGCCGACCGTTAGGCGCGTGCCGCATACCGTTCACCGCATACGGTCGACGTCGCGTCTTCTCAACTCCCGTGCGCATCCCTACCGTCCGGGGTTCATGAGTCCCCCAGTCGCGCCCCCGGGCTGGAGCCGCTGGCTCGTCCCGCCCGCCGCTCTCTCCGTACATCTCTCCATCGGCCAGGCCTACGCCTGGAGCGTGTTCAAACCGCCCCTCGAGTCCGCGCTCGGCCTCAGCGGCACCCAGAGCGCGCTGCCCTTCCAGCTGGGCATCGTCATGCTCGGTCTGTCCGCCGCGTTCGGCGGCACCCTCGTGGAGCGCAACGGCCCGCGCTGGGCGATGACCGTCGCGCTGCTCTGCTTCTCCTCCGGCTTCCTGCTCTCCGCGCTGGGCGCGTCCCTGGAGCAGTACTGGCTGATCGTCCTCGGCTACGGCTTCGTCGGCGGCATCGGTCTCGGCATCGGCTACATCTCGCCCGTCTCCACGCTGATCAAGTGGTTCCCGGACCGGCCCGGCACGGCCACCGGCATCGCCATCATGGGCTTCGGCGGCGGCGCGCTCATCGCCTCGCCGTGGTCGGCCCGGATGCTGGAGTCGTTCGGCAGCGAAAGCTCCGGCATCGCGCTGGCCTTCCTGGTGCACGGGCTGTCGTACGCCGTGTTCATGCTGCTGGGTGTGCTGTTGGTCCGGGTGCCCCGCACCGAGAAGCCCGTGGAGAGCGGGCCCAGTGTCCTCGCCGGCCCGCAGGTCTCCGCGCGACAGGCCATCCGCACACCGCAGTTCTGGCTGCTGTGGATCGTGCTCTGCATGAACGTCACCGCCGGCATCGGCATCCTGGAGAAGGCCGCGCCGATGATCACGGACTTCTTCGCGGACACCTCCACCCCGGTGTCGGTGACGGCCGCCGCCGGCTTCGTCGCGCTGCTGTCCGCGGCGAACATGGCCGGCCGCATCGGCTGGTCCTCGACGTCCGACCTCATCGGCCGCAAGAACATCTACCGCGTCTACCTGGGCGTCGGCGCCGTGATGTACGCCCTCATCGCACTGTTCGGCGACTCCTCCAAGCCGCTGTTCGTCCTGTGCGCGCTGGTCATCCTCTCCTTCTACGGCGGTGGTTTCGCCACGGTTCCGGCCTATCTGAAGGATTTGTTCGGTACGTACCAGGTCGGCGCCATCCACGGGCGGCTGCTCACCGCCTGGTCCACGGCCGGGGTGCTCGGACCGCTGATCGTGAACTGGATCGCCGACCGGCAGGAGGAGGCAGGCCGGCACGGCGCGTCCCTGTACGGGCTGTCGTTCGTCATCATGATCGGGCTGCTCGTCGTCGGCTTCGTCGCCAACGAACTGGTGCGGCCCGTCGACCCCCGCCACCACGTCCCCGCCCCGAAGGAGGCCGCCCGTGTCGAGCGACAGCAGTCAGAGTCCGCCTAGCCCGGACCGGCGGTGGCTGATCGCCCTCGCCTGGGTGTGGGTGGGCGTACCGCTCGCCTACGGGCTGTACGAGCTCGTCCGCAAGGCGACGCAGCTGTTCAACGGGTAGGGGCAGGGGCAGGGGCAGGGGCAGGGGCAGGGGCTCGGGCGCGGGTGGCGGCCGGGCCGCCGGGTTGGCGTTCGACAGGTGTCCGGGCGTCCGAGCTCCTGACCGAAGCTGACAACCCCGGCGCCGGTTTCCTGTCGCCTTGGCTGCCGTCGTACCCGTGAGTCACTGATCAGACTGGTGGATCCGCTACCCAAGGCAACGAGGGGGATCCACCCAATGAACGGCTCGCGCATCGCCGCCGTCGGCCACTACCAGCCCGCCAAGGTCCTCACCAACGAGGACCTGGCGGACCTGGTGGACACCAGTGACGAGTGGATCAGGAGCCGGGTGGGCATCCGCACGCGTCACATCGCCGGACCCGACGAGCCGGTCGACGAGCTGGCCGCCCACGCCGCCGCCAAGGCCCTCGCCGCCGCCGGACTGACCCCGGCGGACATCGACCTGGTGCTGGTCGCCACCTCCACGGCCGTCGACCGCTCGCCCAACATGGCGGCCAGGGCCGCGGCCCGCCTGGGCATCCCGCAGGCCGCCACCATGGACCTCAACGTCGTGTGCGCCGGCTTCACCCACGCCCTGGCCACCGCCGACCACGCCGTCCGCGCGGGGGGCGCGAGCCGGGTGCTGGTCATCGGGGCCGACAAGATGTCCGAGGTGACCGACTGGAGCGACCGCACCACATGCGTGCTCGTCGGCGACGGGGCCGGGGCCGCGGTGGTCGAGGCCGCCGGCGAGCCGGCCATCGGACCGGTGCTGTGGGGCTCGGTTCCCGAGATGGGTAACGCGGTCCGGATCGAGGGCACCCCGCCGCGCTTCGCGCAGGAGGGGCAGAGCGTCTACCGCTGGGCCACCACACAGCTGCCGCCCATCGCGCGCCGGGCCTGCGAGCGGGCCGGGCTGGAGCCGGCCGACCTCGCCGGAGTGGTGCTGCACCAGGCGAACCTGCGCATCATCGAACCCCTCGCGGAGAAGATCGGCGCCGTCAACGCGGTCGTCGCGCGCGATGTGACCGAGTCCGGCAACACCTCGGCCGCGAGCATCCCGCTGGCCTTCTCGAAGCTGGTCGAGCAGGGGGCGCTCAGCACGGGCGATCCGGTGCTGCTGTTCGGCTTCGGCGGGAACCTGTCGTACGCGGGGCAGGTCGTGCGCTGCCCCTGAGCGGGCTGAGCGGGCTGAGCGGCGGGGCGGGCTGAGCGGGCAGGGGCGGGCGGTGTGGCGCGGTCAACTCCCCGAAGCCCTGGTTCTTGTGCGCCGTAGACTGTAGACGAAAGACAATCCATACTGAGTCTGCGGCGACACCGGCTCGCGCCGCGCTGTGCACGGCCCTGCCGAGGAGGGGGACCGCGATGCTGTCGACAGGCCTGCCCCAGGGGGCGGTACCCAAGCTGGAACGCCCGGGTCCGCTGCGCGACCGTGTCTACGAGGCACTGCTCGAACTCATCACCACCCGTGCGCTGCAGCCCGGTCAGCATCTCGTCGAGAGTGAACTCGCCGGGCATCTCGGGGTCTCCCGGCAGCCGGTGCGCGAGGCGCTGCAGCGACTCAACACCGAGGGGTGGGTCGATCTGCGGCCCGCCCAGGGCGCGTTCGTGCACGAGCCGACGGAGGAGGAGGCCGACCAGCTCCTCACGGTCCGTACGCTCCTGGAGGCCGAGGCCGCCCGGCTCGCGGCGGCCAACGCGAACAGCGCGGGCATCGCCGCCCTCGAAGCACTGTGCGCCGAGGGCGAGAAGGCCGTCGAGGCCGACGACGTGGACGGGGCCGTCGCCATGAACGCCCGCTTCCACGCCAAGATCATGGAACTCGCCGGCAACGCGGTCCTCGCCGAACTCGCCGCCCAGGTCGACCGGCGCGTGCGCTGGTACTACACGCCCGTGGCGCGTCGGCGCGGCCATCAGTCCTGGATCGAGCACCGCGAGCTGATCGCCGCGGTCTCCGGCCGGGACGAACAGCGCGCCACCCAGCTCATGCGCGAACACACCGAGCACACGCGCCGCTCGTACCATGCGCGTTCCCGGTCGTAGCTGAGGGGCTCAGTGGCTCAGTGGCTCAGTAACTCGGTGGCTCCTCCGTAGATCCGTAGATCTGTGTAGGTCCCAAGCCCCGGGGTCCCATGGCTCCGGGGTTTTATGACGCCACCATGCCCAGTTGCGAGGCAGGGCACCCGTCACCGCTTCTTTGTCCTGTGAGTGGAAAAAGTAGGGGGCAATTCCTGCGCGACTTCTTCCCACTCCCGGCAGCCGCTGCTACGTTCCCTCCGAAAGCAAGCCACCGAGGTGGCGGAAAACCGGCGCGCACAGGCCGATCGAGGCGGGGAGGGGCTCGTGAGACGCATGACCGCACGACCCGGAAACGCCCACCAGGCCCGACTGCTCAGACTGTTGCGCGACGGCGGCCCCAACTCCCGTGCCCAGCTGGGCGACCAGGTCGACCTCTCGCGGTCCAAACTGGCCGTGGAGGTGGACCGGCTGCTGGAGACGGGGCTGGTCGTGGCCGACGGACTCGCCGCCTCGCGCGGTGGCCGCCGCTCCCACAACATCCGGCTCAACCCCGAACTGCGCTTCCTCGGTGTCGACATCGGCGCGACCTCGGTCGACGTCGCCGTCACCAACGCCGAGCTGGAGACCCTCGGGCACCTCAACCAGCCCATGGACGTGCGCGAAGGCCCCGTCGCGGTCTTCGAGCAGGTCCTGGCCATGGCCGCGAAACTGAGGGCCTCCGGGCTCGCGGAGGGGTTCGACGGCGCCGGTATCGGCGTCCCGGGCCCCGTCCGCTTCCCCGAGGGCATCCCGGTGGCACCGCCGATCATGCCGGGCTGGGACGGCTTCCCCGTGCGGGAGGCGCTCAGCCAGGAACTCGGCTGCCCCGTCATGGTCGACAACGACGTGAACCTCATGGCGATGGGGGAGCAGCACGCGGGCGTCGCCCGCACCGTCGCCGACTTCCTCTGCGTCAAGATCGGCACCGGCATCGGCTGCGGCATCGTCGTCGGCGGTGAGGTCTACCGCGGGACGACGGGCAGCGCCGGCGACATCGGGCACATCCAGGCCGTCCCCGACGGCCGCCCCTGTGCCTGCGGCAACCGGGGCTGTCTGGAGGCCCACTTCAGCGGGGCCGCCCTCGCTCGTGACGCCACGGAGGCGGCCCAGCAGGGGCTTTCGCCCGAACTGGCCGCACGGCTGGAGACGAACGGGGGCCTCACCGCCGTCGACGTCTCCGCCGCGGCCGCCGCGGGCGACGCCGCCGCCCTCGATCTGATCCGCGAGGGCGGCAACCACACCGGCCAGGTCATCGCCGGCCTGGTCAGCTTCTTCAACCCCGGCCTGGTGGTGATCGGCGGTGGGGTGACCGGCCTCGGTCACACCCTGCTCGCCGCGATCCGCACCCAGGTCTACCGCCAGTCGCTGCCCCTGGCGACCGGCAACCTGCCCATCGTCCTGGGCGAGCTCGGCCCCACCGCCGGCGTCATCGGCGCGGCCCGGCTCATCAGCGACCACTTGTTCTCACCCGCGTAAGCCCGCACCTCCGTAACGGAGCACCAGCACAGCTCACCGCTCTGCCCTGCCCTGAACACGCCTGTTCGACAAGCGCCCTGACACCGGCCCGCCCGCCAAGGGGAATCCGCATGGCACCAGAACCACCGCTGCTCAGCATGTCCGGCATCACCAAGTCGTTCCCCGGAGTCCGGGCCCTCGACGGCGTCGACCTCGACGTCCAGGCCGGTGAGGTGCACTGCCTGCTCGGCCAGAACGGGGCCGGCAAGTCCACCCTCATCAAGGTCCTGGCCGGCGCCCACCAGCCCGGCACGGGAACCATCCGCTGGCGGGGCGAGGAGGTGACACTGCGCTCGCCGATCGCCGCCATGCGCCTCGGCATCGCCACCATCTACCAGGAACTCGACCTGGTGGAACACCTGTCGGTCGCCGAGAACGTGCACCTGGGGCATGAGCCGACCGCCGCCGGCTTCGTCGTACGCGGCACGACGGCCAAGGCGTCAACAGCCGCGCTGCTCAAGCGACTCGGGCACGCGGAGATCGATCCGTCCCGGCTGGTCGGCGAACTGTCGGCGGCGCAGCAGCAGATCGTGTCCATGGCGCGGGCGCTCTCCCACGACGTGCGGCTCATCGTGATGGACGAGCCGTCCGCCGCCCTCGACCCGGACGAGGTCGGCAACCTCTTCCGCATCGTCGGCGACCTCACCGCCGCCGGAGTCGCCGTCGTCTACATCTCGCACCGCCTGGAGGAGATCCGCCGCATCGGCGACCGGGTGACGGTGCTGAAGGACGGGCGGGCCGTCGCGGGCGGACTCCCCGCGAAGTCGACCCCGACCCACGAGGTCGTCGCCCTGATGACCGGCCGCAACGTCGAGTACGTCTTCCCGGACCGGCCCGTCTCCCCGCCGTCCGCGGAACCCGTGCTGAAGGTCCGAGGACTGTCACGGCAGGGAGAGTTCGACACGCTCGACCTCGACGTGCGGCCCGGGGAGATCGTCGGCCTCGCCGGACTCGTCGGCTCGGGCCGCTCCGAGATCCTGGAGACCGTCTACGGCGCCCGCAAACCGACGACCGGTCAGGTGCTGGTCGACGGCAGGGCCCTGAAGCCGGGCAGCGTACGGGCCGCCGTCCGGGCCGGACTCGGGCTCGCCCCCGAGGAACGCAAGGCACAGGCCCTGCTGATGCTGGAGTCCGTCACCCGCAACGTGTCGGTCTCCTCCATGTCCCGCTTTTCGCGCGGCGGTTGGATCGACCGGGGCGCCGAACTCGGTGCCGCCCGGGCCGCGACCCGCGAGCTGTCGCTCCGGCCGGACAACCCGTCCGTGCCCGTGCGCACCCTGTCCGGCGGCAACCAGCAGAAGGCGGTCCTCGCCCGCTGGCTGCTGCGCGGCTGCAAGGTGCTGCTGCTCGACGAACCCACCCGCGGCGTCGACGTCGGCGCCCGCGCCGAGCTCTACGCGGTCATCCGCCGGCTCGCCGACGAGGGCCTCGCCGTCCTGCTGGTCTCCAGCGAGGTGCCCGAGGTGCTCGGCCTCGCCGACCGTGTGCTGGTGCTGCGCGAGGGCCGTGTCGTCCACACGGCACCCGCCCGCGAACTCGACGAACACCGCGTACTCGACCTGGTCATGGAAGGAAGCCCGGCGTCATGACGCAGCCCTTCTCCCCGCCGCTGGACAGCAGCACCGACAAGGTGCCCCCGGCCCGGCCCCCCGCCTGGCGCGGCCTGCTGATCCGCGCCGACGTCCGCACGCTGTCCCTGCTCGGCGTGCTCGCCGTGCTGATCGTCATCGGCGGCATCACCAAGCCCGACGAGTTCCTCGACACCCGCAATCTGCAACTCGTCCTCACCCAGGCCTCGGTGATCGGTGTCGTCACCGTCGGCATGACCTTCGTCATCGTCTCCGGCGGCATCGACCTGTCGGTCGGCGCGATCGTCGCCCTCGCCTCCGTGTGGGCCACCACCGTCGCCACCCAGGAGTACGGCTTCGCCGGCATCCTCTTCACGGCGGTCGTCGTCGGAGTCGGCTGCGGCCTGGTCAACGGCGTCCTCATCGCCTACGGCGCGATGGTGCCGTTCATCGCCACCCTCGCCATGCTGGCCTCCGCCCGCGGCCTCTCCCTCCAGATCACCGACGGCAGGACGCAGATCGTCACCGTGCCGTCCGTCCTCGACCTGGGGGAGCGCGACGCCTACGTTCTCGGCATCCCGCCGCTGGTCATGGTGTTCGCCGTGGTCACCATCATCGGCTGGCTGGTGCTCAACCGCACCACCTTCGGACGCCGCACGGTCGCCGTCGGCGGCAACCCGGAGGCCGCCCGGCTCGCCGGCATCGACGTCCGCCGCCAGCGGCTCTACCTCTACCTGCTGTCCGGGCTGTGCTGCGGCATCGCCGCCTTCCTGCTGATCGTCCTGGCCGGCTCCGGCCAGAACACCAACGGCAATCTCTACGAACTCGACGCCATCGCCGCCGCGATCATCGGCGGCACCCTCCTCACCGGCGGCCGGGGCACCATCACCGGCTCCGTCCTCGGCGTCCTGATCTTCACCACGATCACCAACATCTTCGCCCTGAACAACCTGCAGAGCGACGTCCAGCAGATCGCCAAGGGCGCGATCATCGTCGCCGCCGTGCTGGTCCAGCGCCGTACCGCGAGCACGACCTGAGGAAAGGTTCCCCCGCCATGACCGAGATCACGAGCCGCAGAGGGCTGCTCTTCGGGGCCGCCGCCGTCTCCGCCGGTGCCCTGCTCACGGGGTGCACGAGCAACGAGCCGTCCGGCTCCAAGGACGAGCCGGCCGGCAACGACCAGCCGGCCGCCGACGACAAGCCCGGCAAGCAGGTCACCATCGGCTTCGCCGGACCGCAGGCCGACCACGGCTGGCTCAACGCCATCAACGACAACGCCAAGAGCCGCGCCGAGAAGTACTCCGACGTCACCCTGGAGATCACCGAGGGCTCCAACGACACCGCCCAGCAGATCGGCCAGATCGAGACCCTCATCAACAAGAAGGTCGACGTCCTGGTCGTGCTGCCCGCCGACGGCAAGGCCCTCACCCAGGTCGGCCTGAAGGCCATGCGCGCCGGCATCCCGGTCGTCAACCTCGACCGCATCTTCAACACCCCGCAGGCCTACCGCTGCTGGATCGGCGGCGACAATTACGGCATGGGCCTCAACGCCGGGCACTACATCGGCGAGAAGCTCAAGGGCAAGTCCGGCGCCCGCGTCATCGAACTGGCGGGCCTGGACAACCTGGAGCTCACCAAGCAGCGCACCCAGGGCTTCGACGACGCCCTGAAGAACTACCCCGACATCAAGAAGGTCGCCCGGCAGGCCGCCGAGTTCACCGTCGAGTCCGGCCAGGCCAAGATGGCCCAGCTGCTCCAGGCCCAGTCGAAGTTCGACGCGCTGTGGAACCACGACGACGACCAGGGCGTGGGCGCGCTGCGCGCCATCGAGCAGGCCGGGCGCGACGACTTCCTCATGGTCGGCGGCGCCGGCGCGCTCTCCGCCTTCCAGGCCATCAAGCAGGACGACGGCGTGCTCAAGGCGACCGTGCTGTACCCGCCGACCATGGCCGCCTCGGCCATCGATCTCGCCCGCGCCCTCGGCCAGAGCAAGGGCATCGGGGGCCTCGCCGAGTTCGAGATCCCGTCATCGCTCACCCTCTACTCGGCCGTCGTCGACAAGACCAACGTCGACCAGTACATGTCCACCGGCTTCAAGTGAGCCACCCCGCACCCCCCACGTGCGCCACCCCGACCAGGACGAGGAGGACACCCGTATGGGACAGCCGCAGGAGCAGTCGGAAGGGACCGAGGCAGGGAAGCCACCCCTGCGCGTGGGGATGGTGGGCTACGCCTTCATGGGCGCCGCCCACTCCCAGGGCTGGCGCACCGCGGGACGTGTCTTCGACCTGCCGCTGCACCCCGTGCAGGCCGTGATCTGCGGCCGGGACGCCGCCGCCGTCCGCGCGGCGGCCGACCGGCACGGCTGGGCCTCCACCGAGACCGACTGGCGGGCCATGATCGAACGGGACGACGTCGACCTCGTCGACATCTGCACCCCCGGGGACAGCCACGCCGAGATCGCCCTGGCCGCCCTGGCGGCGGGCAAGCACGTCCTGTGCGAGAAGCCCCTCGCCAACACCGTCGAGGAAGCCGCCTCGATGGCGCTGGCGGCCGAAGAGGCCCACGCCCGCGGCCAGGTGGCGATGGTCGGCTTCAACTACCGCCGCGTTCCCGCCACCGCCCAGGCCCGCCGCATGGTCGCCGAGGGCCGTCTGGGCAGGCTGCGGCACGTGCGCGTGACGTACCTCCAGGACTGGCTGGTAGACCCGCAGTTCCCGCTGACCTGGCGGCTGCGCAGGGAGCAGGCCGGCTCGGGCTCGCTCGGCGACCTGGGGGCGCACATCGTCGACCTCGCGCAGTACCTGGTGGGGGAGCCGCTGGCCGGTGTCTCCGCGCTGACGGAGACCTTCGTACGGGAACGGCCCCTGCCCACCGGCGCCACGAGCGGGCTGTCCGCCGTCACGTCCGCCGGCACCGGGCAGGTCACCGTCGACGACGCCGCGCTGTTCACGGCCCGCTTCCCCTCCGGCGCCCTCGCCTCGTTCGAGGCCACCCGCTACGCCACCGGCCGCAAGAACGCCCTGCGCATCGAACTCAACGGGGAGCGCGGCTCGCTCGCCTTCGACCTGGAGCGGCTGAACGAGCTGTCCTTCCACGACGCCTCCGAGCCCGGTGTGGAGGCCGGTTTCCGACGGATCCTCGTGACCGAACCCGACCACCCCTACCTGGACGCCTGGTGGCCGCCGGGCCATGGCCTCGGCTACGAGCACACCTTCGTCCACCAGGCCCGCGACCTCGTCCACGCCATCGCCGAGGGCCGCCGCCCCGAACCCTCCTTCGCCGACGGGCTGCAGGTGCAGCGCGTGCTCGCGGCGGTCGAGGAGAGCGCCGAGAAGAACTCCGTCTACACGCCGATCGCGGTCTGAGGAGGCCATGAGGATGCCGCGCACCTTCACTCTGTTCACCGGCCAGTGGGCGGACCTGCCCCTGGAGGAGGTCTGCCGCCTGGCCCGCGACTTCGGCTACGACGGCCTCGAACTCGCCTGCTGGGGCGACCACTTCGAAGTCGACAAGGCGCTGGCCGATCCCGGCTATCTCGACGGCCGCCGGGCCCTGCTCGACAAGTACGGTCTCAAGTGCTGGGCGATCTCCAACCACCTGGTCGGCCAGGCGGTCTGCGACGCCATCATCGACGAGCGGCACCAGGCGATCGTCCCGGAAGCGGTCTGGGGCGACGGAGACCCGGAAGGAGTCCGGCAGCGGGCCGCGGAACGCATGAAGGACACCGCCCGGGCCGCGGCGGCCTTCGGCGTGAACACCGTCATCGGGTTCACGGGCTCCGCCATCTGGCACCTGGTCGCCATGTTCCCGCCCGCCCCCGAGGCGATGATCGAGCGGGGCTACCAGGACTTCGCCGACCGCTGGAACCCGATCCTGGACGTCTTCGACGCCGAGGGCGTGCGGTTCGCGCACGAGGTCCATCCCAGCGAGATCGCCTACGACTACTGGACGACGGCCCGCGCGTTGGAGGCGGTCGGCCGGCGCCCCGCCTTCGGCCTCAACTTCGACCCCTCGCACTTCGTGTGGCAGGACCTCGACCCGGTCGGGTTCCTCTGGGACTTCCGCGACCGGATCTACCACGTCGACTGCAAGGAGGCCCGCAAGCGCCTCGACGGACGCAACGGCCGCCTCGGCTCCCATCTGCCCTGGGGCGACCCGCGGCGCGGCTGGGACTTCGTCTCCGCCGGGCACGGCGACGTCCCCTGGGAGGATGTCTTCCGAATGCTGCGCTCCATCGACTACGAGGGTCCCGTCTCGGTCGAGTGGGAGGACGCCGGCATGGACCGTCTGCAGGGGGCGCCGGAGGCCCTGACGCGGCTGAAGGCCTTCGACTTCGAGCCACCCAGCGCGTCCTTCGACGCCGCGTTCAACAGCTGAACCACGGACCCGGCGCAGGTCGGGGGCGGGGACCGGCAGCACCGCCGGGCCCCCCTCCGACCTACACGGATCCTGCTTTGTCCTGTGCTGGGAGAAAGTACAACCGAGTCTGCTTCAAGGGGTGTTCGCCCCGGACGGACACGGATACCGTCCTTGATGTGTTCAGGACACAACCACCTCCGGGGTGACGGCGCACCCCGGCGCCCGCACCGCACGCCCCGCACCCACCCCGTACGGCCCACCCCGTTCCCGGAGGGACTTCGTGCACAGAACCAGACCCAGAAGCACCGCCACCCCCAGGCGTCCCGGGCTTCGCGCCACCGTCGCCCTGTTCACCGGACTGCTCCTCGCCGTCGGCACCCCGGCCACCGTCGCCGGCGCCCACCCCGGCCACCCCGAGCACGACGAACCGGCAGCCGCCGAGGGCCAGTTCCAGCAGGTGCCGCTCGCCAAGGGCGAGCCCGAGACGGGCGAGCCGATGTCGCTCGCCGTGCTCCCGGACCGCAGCGTCCTGCACACCTCACGCGACGGCACACTGCGCCTCACCGACCAGGGCGGCGTCACCAAGATCGCCGGCAAACTCGACGTCTACAGCCACGACGAGGAGGGCCTCCAAGGCGTCGGCATAGACCCGGACTTCAAGAGCAACCGGGCGATCTACCTCTACTACGCCCCGCCGCTCGACACCCCCGCGGGCGACGCCCCGGAGACCGGCACGGCCGAGGACTTCAAGAAGTTCGACGGCGTCAACCGCCTCTCCCGCTTCACCCTGAACGCCAACGGCACGCTGAACAAGGCCAGCGAGAAGAAGGTCATCGACGTCGCGGCCTCCCGCGGCACCTGCTGCCACGTCGGCGGGGACATCGACTTCGACGCCGACGGCAACCTCTACCTGTCGACCGGCGACGACACCAACCCCTTCGCCTCCGACGGCTACACGCCGATCGACGACCGGCCGAACCGCAACCCGGCCTTCGACGCGCGCCGCAGCTCCGGCAACACCAACGACCTGCGCGGCAAGATCCTGCGCATCAAGGTCGCCGAGGACGGCTCCTACACCGTCCCGGAGGGCAACCTCTTCGCCCCGGGCACCGAGAAGACCCGCCCCGAGATCTACGCGATGGGCTTCCGCAACCCGTTCCGGATGAGCGTCGACGACAAGACCGGCACCGTCTACGTCGGCGACTACGGCCCCGACGCCGGCGCCGCCGACCCCAAGCGCGGCCCCGGCGGCCAGGTCGAGTTCGCCAAGGTGACCAAGGCGGCCAACTTCGGCTGGCCCTTCTGCACCGGCGACAACGACCCGTACGTCGACTACGACTTCGCCACCAAGGAATCCGGCGAGACGTTCGACTGCAACGCCCCGAAGAACACCTCGCCGTACAACACGGGCCTGACCGACCTGCCGCCCGCGCAGGCCGCCTGGATCCCGTACGACGGCGGCTCCGTGCCCGAGTTCGGCAGCGGCTCGGAGTCCCCGATGGGCGGCCCGGTCTACCGCTACGACCCTGAGCTGGACTCCAGCGTGAAGTTCCCGGAGGCCTACGACGGTGACTTCTTCGCCGGCGAGTTCGGCCGCCGCTGGATCAAGCGGATCGAGCAGAACGACGACGGCTCGGTCGCGAAGATCAACGACTTCCCGTGGACCGGCACCCAGATCATGGACATGGAGTTCGGCCCCGACGGCGCGCTCTACGTCCTCGACTACGGCGTCTCCTGGTTCCAGGGCGACGAGCACTCCGCGCTGTACCGGATCGAGAACGCCGAGGACGGCTTCTCCCCGATCGCCGAGGTCAGCGCCGACAAGACGTCCGGCGCGGCCGGCCTGAAGGTCAAGTTCACCGCCTCCGCCAAGGACGCCGACTCTCCCGATCTCACCTACAGCTGGGACTTCGGTGACGGCACCAAGGGCGAGGGCCTCAACCCCACCCACAAGTACAAGAAGGTCGGCACCTACAGCGCCACCTTCACCGCCAAGGATCCCGAGGGCAACACCGGCAACGCCAGCGTCCGGATCGTGGTCGGCAACACCGAGCCCAAGGTGCGCATCGACGTCCCGGGCAACGGCGCCCTGGCCGAGTTCGGCAAGCCCGTCCCGTTCAAGGTGACCGTCACCGACCCCGAGGAGACGGTCGACTGCTCCAAGGTCAAGGTCTCCTACAGCCTCGGCCACGACTCCCACGCCCACGAGCTGACCAGCGAGATGGGCTGCGAGGGCACCCTGACGCCGCCCCCGGGTGACGGCGGCCACGACCCCAACGCCAACATCTACGGCGTCGTCGGCGCGAGCTACACCGACGGCGGGGCGAACGGCCAGGAGGCGCTGACGGGCACCGCCCGTACCGTGCTCCAGCCGCTGCACCGCCAGGGCGAGCACTTCACCACCCAGTCCGGCGTGTCGGTCATCGACAAGACCGGCGCCAACGGCGGCAAGACCGTCGGCGACATCAACGACGGCGACTGGATCTCCTTCTCCCCCTACCGGTTCGACGGGCAGAAGAAGATGACCGTGCGGGCCTCCTCCGGCGGCGCGGGCGGCTTCATCGAACTGCGCACCGGCTCGCCCGACGGGCCCCTGCACGGCTCGTCCTACATCCCGCCGACCGGCGGCTGGGAGACGTTCCAGAACGTCGACGTGCCGCTGCGGTCGCTGCCGAAGAAGACCACTGACATCTACCTGGTCTTCAAGGGCGGCGAGGGTGCGCTGTACGACGTGGACGACTTCGAGTTCTCCAAGGAGCCTTTCAAGGGCGGCAAGAAGGTCCTGGTCTTCTCCAAGACCGCGGGCTTCCGCCACGACTCCATCCCGGCCGGCATCACCGCGCTGAAGGAACTCGGCGGCCCGGCCGGCATCACGGTCGACGCGACCGAGGAGGCCAAGCAGTTCACCACGACCAACCTCGCCAAGTACGACGCCGTGGCCTTCCTGTCCACCACCGGTGACGTCCTCAACGCCGAGCAGCAGAAGGCGTTCGAGAACTACGTGGCCGGCGGCGGCGGATACATGGGGATCCACGCGGCAGCCGACACCGAATACGACTGGTCGTTCTACGGCGGCCTCGTCGGCGCCTACTTCGACTCGCACCCGGCCATCCAGAAGGCCACCGTCCGCGTCGAGGACCACGACCACCCGGCCACCGGGCACCTGGACGACGCCTGGGAGCGCACCGACGAGTGGTACAACTACCGCACCAACCCCCGTGAGCAGGCCAAGGTCCTCGCCACCCTCGACGAGACCACCTACCAGGGCGGCACCATGAGGGGCGACCACCCGATCGCCTGGTGCCAGAGCTACGGCGGCGGCCGCTCCTTCTACACCGGCGGCGGCCACACCAAGGAGTCCTACGCCGACGAAGCCTTCCGCGCCCATCTGCTCGGCGGCCTCCAGTACGCCACCGGCCAGGTGAAGGCGGACTGCAAGCCGGGCAAGGACTACCGGAAGATCTTCAACGGCCAGACCCTGGACGGCTGGAAGCAGGCCGGTCCCGGCAAGTTCAACGTCAAGGACGGCACCCTGGAGTCCGAGGGCGGCATGGGCCTGCTCTGGTACCAGGCCAAGGAGCTGAAGTCGTACTCGCTCAAGCTCGACTGGAAGATGCGGGGCGACGACAACTCCGGTATCTTCGTGGGCTTCCCGGCCTCCGACGACCCCTGGTCCGCGGTGAACAAGGGCTACGAGATCCAGATCGACGCCACGGACGCGGCCGACCGCACCACGGGCTCCGTCTACTCGTTCAAGTCGGCCAACATCAAGGCCCGTGACCAGGTTCTGCGGCCGCCCGGCCAGTGGAACTCCTACGAGATCAAGGTCCAGGGCGAACGCCTCCAGGTGTTCCTCAACGGAGTCAAGATCAACGACTTCACCAACAAGGACCCCCAGCGGAGCCTGACCGACGGCTACATCGGCCTCCAGAACCACGGCGCCGGTGACCAGGTCTCCTTCCGCAACATCCAGTTGAAGGAACTGCCCGTCCAGGGCGACTGAACGGCGGCGGGCGGGGGACGCCGGACCCCCGCCCGCCGTCTCGTCACGTCCCGCGCGGGTCTCGCGCACGATCAGGAGGCTGCCCATGTCCGCGTCCCTCTCCCGACCGCGTGTGGGGGTGTGGCTGATCGGAGCCCGAGGCTCCGTCGCCACCACCGTCGTCACGGGGTGCGCCGCCGTCGCCGCGGGACTGCACCCGCCCACCGGCATGGTGACCGAAACACCGGCCTTCACCGGCAGCGGTCTGCCCGCGCTGTCCGACCTCGTCTTCGGCGGACACGACACCCTCGACAGTCCCCTGCCCAAACGCGCCGAGACCCTGACCGCCGGCGGCGTCCTCCCACCCGGCGTCGCCACCGCGGTCACCGCCGAACTCGCCGCAGCCGAACGGGAGATCAGGCCCGGCGGCCCCATCCCCGGGGACACCAGGAGCCAGGCTGAACTGATCACGGCCTTCGCCGCCGACATACGCGACTTCATCCACCGCCACGACCTGGAGCGGGCCGTGGTCGTGAACGTCGCCTCCACCGAACCCGCCTCCCAGGGGCCCGACGCCCCCCTGCCGGCCAGCACCCTCTACGCCCTGGCCGCCCTCCGCGCGGGCTGCCCCTACGTCAACTTCACCCCCTCCGAAGGCATGCACCACCCCGTCGCCGCCGGCGAGGCCGCAGGCGCCGGCCTGCCGCACGCCGGCCGCGACGGCAAGACCGGACAGACGCTGCTGCGGGCCGTGCTGGGCCCGATGTTCGCGCAACGCGCGCTGCGGGTCAGGGCCTGGTCCGGCACGAACCTGCTGGGCGGCGGCGACGGCGCCGCCCTCGCCGACCCGGCCGCCGCCGCGGCGAAGAACGCGGGCAAGGAACGCGTCCTCGCCGACACCCTCGGCACCGTCCCCGAGGGCGAGGTCCACATCGACGACGTCCCGGCCCTCGGCGACTGGAAGACCGCCTGGGACCACATCGCCTTTGACGGCTTCCTCGGCACCCGCATGATCCTCCAGACCATCTGGCAGGGCTGCGACTCGGCCCTGGCCGCACCCCTCGTCCTCGACCTGGCCCGTCTGACCGCCCGGGCCCACGAGACAGGGCTGTCCGGACCCCTCGGCGCGCTCGGCTTCTACTTCAAGGACCCGGTGGGGGAGGGCCCCTCGGGCTTGTCCGAGCAGTACGAGGCACTGGTCCGGTTCGGCCGGAGCCTGGGACGGGGAGAGGGAGAAGGCGAGGGCGTGGGCCGTGACGCGGGGCCGGTGAGCGGCCCCGAGGCGACGGGAGAAGCACGGTGACGCTGCGCGAAAGCCCTTGCGGATGCCCCGACGAGACGCCCACCGCCGCTCCTCGGGCCACTGCCGGTGACACGCAGCCCCCCTGCGGATGCCCCGGCCGCTCCCACCGGGGCCGCGCATGGGCCGAACTCCTGCGCCTGCCTGCCCTCTTCAGCGTCCCCGGAGACGCCCTGGCCGGCGCGGCCGCAACCGGCGCGTCCCCCAACACCCGCACCCTGCTCGCCATCGCCTCCTCCCTCTGCCTGTACGAAGCCGGCATGGCCCTCAACGACTGGGCCGACCGCGACGTGGACGCCGTCGAACGCCCGCACCGCCCCCTGCCCTCCGGCCGCATCCGGCCCGCCGCCGCCCTTACGGCGGCCTGCGCCCTCACCGGAGCCGGACTGGCCCTGGCCGCCGGGGCGGGCCGCCCGGCCCTGGCCGTCGCCGCACCCCTCGCGGCGACCGTCTGGGCGTACGACCTCGGCCTGAAGCACACATCCGCCGGGCCCGTGGCCATGGGCACGGCACGCGGCCTCGACCTGCTCCTGGGAGCCGCGGCCACGAGCGGCAGCACCCGCCCTGCCCTGCCCTCCGCCGCCCTCCTCGGTACCCACACCCTCGCCGTCACCACGGTCTCCCGCCAGGAGGCCCAGGGCGGCTCACCCGTGCCGCCTCTGGCAGCCCTCGCGACGACGGCCCTGCTGACCCGACTGGTGACGCGCCGCGGCTCCGGCGGGCCGACGAGAGGCCGCCGGCCGGCAACGGGGCACAGGCCGGCAACCGGGCACAGGCCGGCAGGTCTCCGGGCCGACCGGTTCCCGGCGCAGGACTTTGGAGAACTGCTCGCCACCGCCCTTACGGCCGCGTACGCCGCGAAGACCGCCCGCCCCTACTTCCACGCCACCCTGAACCCCTCACCTCCCCTCACCCAGCGCGCCGTCGGCGCCGGCATCCGCGCCACGATCCCCCTCCAGGCCGCCCTCACCGCGCGCTCCCGGAGCACGGCCACGGCACTTCTCATCGCCGCGCTCGCCCCCCTCGGAACCCGGTTCGCGAAGAAGGTGAGCGTCACATGAGCGCCGATGCCCATGCCCATGCCAGTGCTCCGGAGAGCCGTGCCACGGCCTCACCGACCCCCGACGCCCAGCCGGCCACAGCGCCGAGCACCGCCCCTGCCCGGCCCGGCGCCTCACCCGGTACTGCCTCCGCCCGGCCCGACGCCTCACCCGGTACCGCCTCCGCCCGGCCCGACGCCTCGCGCAGTACCTCCCCTGCCCGGCCCGGCGCCTCACCCGGTACTGCCTCCGCCCGGCCCGGCGCCTCACCCGGTACCGCCTCCGCCCGGCCCGGCGCCTCGCGCAGTACCTCCCCTGCCCGGCCCGGCGCCTCACCCAGCGCTTCCCTCTCACGGCCCGGCGCCCTTCCTCCCCTCCGCTTCGGCTACGGCACCAACGGTCTCGCCGACCTCCGTCTCGACGACGCCCTCGGCCTCCTCGCCGACCTCGGCTACGACGGCGTCGGACTGACCCTCGACCACATGCACCTCGACCCGCTCGCCCCCGACCTAGCCGCCCGCACCCGCCGGGTCGCGCAACGGCTGGACGCGCTCGGGCTGGGCGTCACCATCGAGACGGGTGCCCGCTACGTCCTCGACCCCCGCCGCAAGCACGGCCCGTCCTTGCTGGACCCGGACCCGGACGACCGGGTCCGCCGCGCCGACCTCCTCGTCCGGGCCGTCCGCGTCGCAGCCGACCTCGGCGCCCACGCGGTGCACTGCTTCAGCGGTGTCGTCCCGGAGGACACCGACACGGACACCGCATGGAAACGCCTCGCCGAGACCCTGACTCCGGTCCTGGACGTCGCGGCCTCCGCGGGCATCCCGCTCGCCGTCGAACCCGAGCCCGGTCACCTCCTCGCCACCCTGGCCGACTTCCACCGGCTCCGCAGCACCCTCGGCGACCCCGAACACCTCGGCCTCACCCTGGACATCGGCCACTGCCAGTGCCTCGAACCCCTTTCTCCCGCCGACTGCGTGCGCGCCGCCGCCCCGTGGTTGCGGCACATCCAGATCGAGGACATGCGGCGCGGCGTCCACGAGCACCTCCCCTTCGGGGACGGGGAGATCGACTTCCCGCCGGTCCTGGCGGCCCTCGCGGCCACCGGCTACCAGGGCCTGACCGTCGTCGAGCTGCCCCGCCACTCCCACGCCGGACCGCACTTCGCCGCGCACTCCCTCCCGTTCCTCCGCCATGCCGAGCGGACCGCGGCCACCCTGCCGCCTGCCACCGCTCCGGCCCTCCAGCAGGCCGCGCCACCCCACGGCGCTCCCTCCGCCACCCCTGAGGGGAGCAGCACCAGATGACCCGTCCCCGCGCCACGCCAGCGGCGAGAACCGAGAACACCCAGAGCACCGAGGCAGCGCCAGGCGTCAAGGACACCGACCGCAGCCCCGAGTCCGCCCCGGGCAACGCCCGCACCCGCACCCCACACCCCACCCCGCGCACCGCACCCACCCCCTCGCTCACCGACCTCCGCCACCACCTCACCACCCACCTCGACCCGGCCGCCCGCACCTGGCTCGACCACGCCCTCGACGAGGCCACCGCCCACCCCGGCATCCACGGGCCCATCTCCGTATGGGAGCTGCGTCTCGCCGAAGCCGGCCGGCGCTGCGGTGCCACGCACGCCGACGCCGCACGCGTCCTCATCCTGGACGCGGCCCGCGCCGGCATCGACGCCCTGACCCGGGTGTACTTCCAGGGCACCGCAGACGAGCGCCGGGCCGTGCTGCACGCCCTGCCCCACCTCGTCTCCGGACCGGACGCGCTCCCGCTGATCGAGGACGCCCTGCGCACCAACGACACCCGGCTCCTCAGCGCCGCCGTCGGCCCCTACACCGCTCGGCACCTGACCGCTCACGCCTGGCGTCACGCCGTGCTGAAGTGCCTGTTCACCGGCGTGCCGGTCGACCACGTGGCGGACCTGCCCCGGCGCGCCGCCGGCGACGGCGAACTGGCCCGGATGCTGGGCGACTACGCCGCCGAACGCACCGCCGCCGGCCGCACCGTCCCCGAGGATCTGCACCGCGTCCTGGACCTGACCGAGTCCGTCACCCCGGCCCCTGTCACGGACCACCCCCACGGCAAGGAGTCCTGATGCGCATCTTCGACCCCCACATCCACATGACGTCCCGGACCACCGACGACTACGAGGCCATGTATGCCGCCGGTGTCCGCGCCGTCGTCGAGCCGTCCTTCTGGCTCGGCCAGCCGCGCACCTCGCCTGCCTCCTTCCGTGACTACTTCGACGCCCTCCTCGGCTGGGAGCCCTTCCGCGCCGCCCAGTACGGCATCGCCCACCACTGCACCATCGCCCTCAACCCCAAGGAGGCGAACGACCCCCGCTGCCTGCCCGTCCTCGACGAGCTGCCCCGGTATCTCGTCAAGGACAACGTCGTGGCGGTCGGGGAGATCGGCTACGACTCCATGACCCCCGCGGAGGACACCGCCCTCGCCGCGCAGCTCCAGCTCGCCGCCGACCACGGCCTGCCCGCCCTCGTGCACACCCCGCACCGCGACAAGCTCGCCGGACTGCGCCGCACCCTCGACGTCGTCCGGGAGTCCGCACTGGCCCCGGACCGGGTGCTGATCGATCACCTCAACGAGACCACCGTCAAGGAGGCCAGGGACAGCGGCTGCTGGCTGGGCTTCTCCGTCTATCCCGACACCAAGATGGACGAGGAGCGCACGGTCGCGCTGCTGCGCGCCCATGGCACCGAGCAGGTGCTGGTGAACTCCGCCGCCGACTGGGGAAAGAGCGACCCCCTCAAGACCCGCAAGGTCGGCGACCTGATGCTGGCCGAGGGCTTCGACGAGGACGACGTCGATCAGGTGCTGTGGCGCAACCCCGTCGCCTTCTACGGGCTCAGCGGCCGCCTGAACCTCGACGTCACCGGCACGGAGGCCACCCACGAGGGCAACTCGATCCTCCGCGGTGCCCCGAAGGATCCGCAGTCGGACACCGGCCCGGGCACGCCGGCCCCCGTCCCCGCCGCGGAGGCGTGAACCATGCGCTTCCGCCACCCCGACGGGTCCACCGTCCACCTCGCCTACTGCACCAACGTCCACCCCGCGGAGACGCTCGACGGCGTCCTCGCCCAGCTCCGCGACCACTGCGAACCCGTCCGCCGCCGCCTCGGCCGCGACCGGCTCGGCATCGGACTGTGGCTCGCCAAGGACGCCGCCCATGCCCTCGTCACCGACCCCGCCGCGCTGCGCGGCCTGCGCACCGAACTCGACCGGCGCGGGCTCGAGGTCGTCACCCTCAACGGCTTCCCCTATGAGGGCTTCGGTGCCGAGGAGGTCAAGTACCGCGTCTACAAGCCGGACTGGGCCGACCCGGAACGCCTGGACCACACCACCGCCCTGGCCCGCGTCCTCGCCGGGCTCCTCCCCGACGACGTCACCGACGGGACCATCTCCACCCTGCCCCTCGCCTGGCGCACCGCGTTCGACGACGAGTCCGCGCAGAGAGCCCGTACGGCGTTGCGTACCCTCGCCGAACGCCTCGACGCCCTCGCGGAGCTGACCGGCCGCTCCATCCGCGTCGGCCTGGAACCGGAACCCGGCTGCGTCGTCGAGACGACCCGCGACGCCATCGCCCCGCTCACCGCGATCGGCCACGACCGCGTCGGCGTCTGCGTCGACACCTGCCATCTCGCCACCTCCTTCGAAGATCCGCACACCGCCCTGGACGCCCTCGCCGCGGCCGGCGTCCCCGTCGTCAAGTCCCAGCTCTCCGCCGCCCTGCACGCCGAACACCCCCATCTCCCCGAGGTACGCGAGGCCCTCGCCGCCTTCGCCGAACCCCGATTCCTGCACCAGACCCGCACTGCCACCGCCGCCGGCCTGCGCGCCACCGACGACCTCGACGAGGCCCTCGCCGGACACGCCCTGCCCGACGCCTCACCCTGGCGCTCCCACTTCCACGTCCCCCTGCACGCGGCCCCCGCCGCGCCCCTCACCTCCACCCTTCCGGTCCTGAATTCCGCACTGACCCGGCTCGTCGGCGGCCCGGCCCCGCTCACCCGCCATCTGGAGGTCGAGACCTACACCTGGCAGGCCCTCCCGCCCGAGCTGCGTCCCAAGGGCCGCACCCAGCTCGCCGAGGGCATCGCCGCCGAACTCGCCCTCGCCCGCGACCTGCTGACCGACCTCGGCCTGAAGGAGCTGCCATGAGCACCGGCCCCCATGAGCAGTCAGACCCGGGCGCCGCGACCCGCCCCACCCCGCTCCTCGTCCTCGACGTCGTAGGCCTCACCCCCCGTCTCCTCGACCACATGCCCCACCTCAAAGCGCTCGGCCAGTCCGGTTCCCGTGCCCCGCTCGGCACCGTCCTGCCCGCCGTCACCTGCGCCGCCCAGTCCACGTTCCTCACCGGCACCATGCCCTCGGAGCACGGCATCGTCGGCAACGGCTGGTACTTCCGCGAGCTCGGCGATGTCCTGCTGTGGCGCCAGCACAACGGGCTCGTGGCCGGCGACAAGCTCTGGGACGCGGCCCGCCGCGCCCACCCCGGCTACACCGTCGCGAACATCTGCTGGTGGTACGCCATGGGCGCCGACACCGACATCACCGTCACCCCTCGTCCGGTCTACTACGCCGACGGCCGCAAGGAACCCGACTGCTACACGCGGCCGGCCGCACTGCACGACGAACTCAACGACAAGCTGGGCACGTTCCCCCTGTTCCACTTCTGGGGTCCCGGAGCCGACCTCGTCTCCAGCCGGTGGATCATCGACGCGACCCGCCACATCATCCGCACCCGGCACCCGGACCTGACGCTCTGCTACCTCCCTCATCTCGACTACGACCTGCAGCGCTTCGGCCCCGACGACCCGCGCTCCCTGAAGGCGGCCGCCGATCTCGACGCCGCCATGGCCCCGCTGCTGGACGACGCCCGCGCCGAGGGCCGTACCGTCGTCGCCCTGTCCGAGTACGGCATCACCCGCGTGAACCGGCACGTCGACATCAACCGCGCTCTGCGCCGCGCCGGGCTGCTGGAGGTACACACGCAGGACGGCATGGAGTACCTCGACCCGATGGCGTCCCGCGCCTTCGCGGTCGCCGACCACCAGATCGCCCATGTCTACGTGCGCCGCCCCGAGGACCTCGACGCCACACGAGCGGCCCTCGACGGCCTGCCCGGCATCGCCCAACTCCTGGACGACGAGGGCAAGAAGACCCACCATCTCGACCATCCGCGTGCGGGCGAGCTCGTCGCCGTGGCGGAACCCGACGCCTGGTTCACCTACTACTACTGGCTCGACGACGACCGCGCGCCCGACTTCGCGCAGCTGGTCGAGATCCACCGCAAACCCGGCTACGACCCGGTCGAACTCTTCATGGATCCCCTCGACCCCTACGTCAAGGTCAAGGCGGCCACCGCACTGGCGCGCAAGAAGCTCGGCATGCGCTACCGCATGGCGGTCGTGCCCCTGGACCCCTCACCTATTCGCGGCAGCCACGGCCGCCTTCCGCAGAGCGACGACGACGGTCCGCTCCTCATCTGCTCCACCCCCCGTGCTGTCGGCGACCGCGTCGCGGCCACCGATGTGAAGTCACTGCTGCTCCGACTCGCCGGTCTCACCTGAGGTCACAGCCCTCAGTACCGACTGGTCACAAGTGAAGCACTCACCACTGACAACGCCCCGCGATCACGAGGAGTTCCACGCATGAGCCGCTTCTCCCAGCCCGACCCCGAGCTCAACCACCGCCTCAGCAGACGAGGCATGCTCGGAGTGGCCGCCGGCGCCACCGCCGCCGCCCTGCTCGGCGTCGCGGCCCCGGCGAACGCCGCCACCAACAGCAGCGCAACGCCCGCCACCACGTCCGGCACCAAGGGCCGCGGCCGCCCCGTCCTGCCGCCCGGCCGCCTCGGCATCCAGCTCTACAGCCTGCGCGACAAGGTCTCCACCCTCGGCTTCGGCCCCGTCTTCGCCGAACTGGAGCGGTACGGCTACGACGAGGTCGAGTTCGCCGGATACACCCAGGGCTCCGCCGGTCCCATCACGCTCGCCCAGCTCAAGCGGCTGGCCCGCAACCACGGCCTGAACCCGATCGGCAGCCACGTCGGCTACTACTCCGACGACCCCAACGCCTACACCTTCGCCCAGAACCTCACCAAGGTCCTCGACGACGCCCAGGCCCTCGGCCTCAAGCACATCGGCACGGCCTCCGGCCCGTTCCGCTACGGCTCGACCGTCGACGCCTGGAAGCGCGCCGCCGAGGACTTCAACAGCTACGGGGCGGCGGCCAGGGCCCGGGGCATGAAGTTCTACCAGCACAACCACTCCGAGGAGTTCTCCTTCGCCACCGACAACCCCAAGGTCCGCCTCTACGACATCCTGCTCAAGGAGACCGACCCGGACCTCGTCCACCTGGAGATGGACATCTACTGGGCGTACGTCGGCCAGTTCCGCTTCTCCAAGCGGCCCGACGGCACGCCCGCGCCGTTCGAGCCGCTGGACTACGTCCTGCGGCAGCCCGACCGCTACCCGCTCTTCCACGTGAAGGACGGCGAGAGCGACCCGTCGAACCCGTACGGCTACAACATGACCGACGTCGGCGACGGCGACATCGACTACCAGCGGTTCATCTCCGCCGTGACCCGGCTGCGCGGCCACCGCCTGGCCCACCACTGGCAGGCCGAGCACGACAACCCGGCCGAGTCCTTCACCTTCGCGCGCCGCTCCAGCGCGCACCTGCACTCCCTGAGGGAGAAGTGCTGACGGGAGAGGTGCGGCCGGCGTACGGACCTGAGGAGGATCCTCCTCCCGAACGGGGGGCCTCCTCAGGTCTGCGGCTGCGGCCGTCAGCCGAGGGTCCGCGGCCGTGCCGGTGCGCGCCCCGGCCGACGCAGCAGCAGGGAGACCACCGCGGCGAGCATCGGACGCCCCTGCCGCGTACGGATCTGCCGTCATGTCAGGCTGTGTCCTCGCCGAGCGGTTGCGGGTTGGGGGAGATACGGCCCGTCTTCCTGTCGCGTCCCGGCGGGCTCAGGAACAGTGCCATGCAGCCGGCGAAGAGCGAGATGGAGCCGGCCAGGATGAAGGCACCGGAGTGCCCCCAGGCGCCGACGACCACGGCACCCATGCCGGCGCCCAGGCCGGAGACGAGCTTGGCGCTGTAGACCATGCCGTAGTTGGACGCGTTGTTGTACTCACCGAAGTAGTCGGCGGTGAGCGCGGCGAACATCGGGAAGATGGCACCGCCTCCGAAGCCGGAGATCGACGAGAAGACCAGGAACAGCGGAAGGTTCTCGGCGTTCGCCGACCAGAGGATGCCGTACTGGGACAGGCCCAGGATCACGCACACGACGAGCAGGCACCGCTTGCGGCCGTACAGGTCGGAGAGCCAGCCGATGACTCCGCGGCCGGTGCCGTTGACGATGGCTTTCAAGGACATGGCGGTGGCGACGATCCCGCCCGCGAATCCGGCCTCCTCGCCGATCTCCACCTGGAAGGCGATACCGAAGATGTTCACGCCGGACGTACAGGCCAGGCAGAACCACATCAGGGCCACCCGGCCGGTCTTCCAGGCCTCCTTGGGGGAGTACTGGCGCACCGCCGGCGGGTTCATCCGCAGCGAGCGGGCCGCGCGCGGGTCGTCCGGCGGGTTCAGCGGGTCGATCGCGGAGGGCCACCAGTTCTTCGGCGGGTCCTTGAAGAAGTAGCCGGAGCACGCGACCGTCCCGGCCAGGAACACGCCGACCGAGACCAGCACCCAGCGGAAGTTGGTCAGGTCCATGTAGCCGTTGAACAGGAAGACGAAGGGCACCGAGCCGTAGGCGAAACCGCCGTTGACGAAGCCGGTCTTGCCGCCCTTGCGCTCCGGGTACCACTTGCCGACCATGTTGACGCAGGTGGCGTACACCATGCCCGCGCCCATGCCGCTGAACATGCTGAAGCCGATGTAGGCGAAGACGACGTGCGGCGCGAAGGCGAGGGACAGGTAGCCCAGCAGCGGTGCGGTGGCGCCGAGCATCATGGCCCAGCGGGCCGGCAGCTTTCCGCTCTCACGCAGTTTGCCCGCGGGGAAGGCCACCGCGGCCTGGAAGAAGACCCAGACGGTCATCATCCGGAAGATGTGCATGCTGTTCCAGCTGTGCGCCGTGTGCAGGGTCTCCTCGGCCGACGCGAACGCGTACTCGGCGCAGCAGATGCCCATCATGCCGATCCAGGGAAGGATCACCATCCACTTGCGCTTGCGGCCCATGATGTCGATGTCGGTCTCACCGAGGCGGTAGACGCGACCGTTCGCGTCGGTGACCTCCCGGTAGGGAACCGTTGTGGGCAGATCGGTCGTTGTCATGTCGTGTCGCACCCCTTGCGTCGAAAGATCTGGCCAGCGCCCCCTGTCCCATGCCTTTCGTGCGCGTGCGGGTCGCGGGGCCTGCCGGCGCGCACCGTCGGCAGGCCCCCCGCTCACTCACCTCATGTACCGCCCCCCAGCCGCCCCGCCTCCCGCGCCCAGCGGTACTTCGCGCCGAGCACGGCCACCGGCTTCTCCGTCGTGTACGGGTACGCCACGACCCCGTGCTCGAAGAGGTACTGGCAGGCCTCCTCGACCTCCACGTCACCCGCGAGCGACGCCACCACGGGCTTCTCGATCCCGCGCTCCCGGAACTCGGCCACCACGCGCGCGGTGAGCTCCGCGAAGACCATGGGAGGAGTGACGATGGTGTGCCAGTAGCCGAGGACCAGCGCGTGGATGCGCGGGTCCTCCAGACCCAGCCGGATCGTCGCCTCGTACGTCGACGGCGGCTCGCCCCCGGTGATGTCCACCGGGTTGCCCGCGGCCCCGAAGGGCGGGATGAACTTCCGGAACGCCTCGTCCAGGTCCGGCGGGATCTCCATCAGGGACAGGCCGTTGTCCGTCACCGCGTCGGAGAGCAGCACACCACTGCCGCCGGCGCCCGTGATGATCACGACGTTGTCGCCCTGGGGAGCGGGCAGCACCGGCAACGCGCGCGCGTACTCCAGCATGTCGTTCAGGCCCGGCGCCCGGATCACCCCGGCCTGCCGCAGGATGTCGTCGTACACGGCGTCGTCACCCGCGAGGGCGCCGGTGTGCGAACCGGCCGCCTTGGCCCCCGCCGCCGTCCGCCCGGCCTTCAGCACGACCACCGGCTTCTTCGGCACGGTCGCCCGGGCGGCCTCCACGAATGCGCGGCCGTCCTTGAGGTCCTCCAGGTGCATCGCGATGCAGTCGGTGTGCGGGTCCTCGCCGAACCAGGTCAGCAGGTCGTCCTCGTCCAGGTCCGACTTGTTGCCGAGCCCGACGATCGCCGACACACCCGTCTTGGTGGTGCGGGCGAAGCCCAGGATGGCCATCCCGATGCCACCCGACTGCGAGGTCAGCGCCACCCCGCCCTTGACGTCGTACGGCGTGCAGAACGTGGCGCACAGGTCCTGCCAAGTCGAGTAGTAGCCGTAGATGTTCGGCCCCAGCAGCCGTATGCCGTGCCGCTCGGCGATCTCCACGATCTCCGCCTGGAGTTCGTGCTCGCCGGTCTCCGCGAACCCGGAGGGGATCAGCACGGCGTTCGGGATCCTCTTGCGGCCCACTTCCTCCAGGGCCGAGGCCACGAACGTGGCGGGGATCGCGAAGACCGCCACATCCACCTCACTGGGAACGTCCGTGACACTCTTGTACGCCTTGCGGCCCAGAATGTCATCGGCCTTGGGATTCACCGGATGGATCTCCCCGGCGAAGCCTCCGGCGATGAGGTTGCGCATCACCGAATTGCCGATCTTGCCCTGCTCGTTGGAGGCGCCGATCACGGCGACCGAGCTCGGCTGCATCAGCCGGCGCATCGACGCGAGGATCTCGTCGCGTGAGTACTTCCGGCGCGGCGCGGGCTGCGACTCGGCGAGGATCACCCGGATGTCGGCCGCGACGGCCCCCTCCGCCGTGGCGATCACCGGGTTGAGGTCCACCTCGGCGATCTCGGGGAAGTCCGCGACGAGCTGGGACACCCGGCGGATCTGCTCGGCGACGGCCCACCGGTCCACGCCCGCCCGGCCGCGCACCCCGCGCAGGATCTCCGCCGACCGGATCGAGTCCAGCATCGACAGTGCCTCGTCGGCGTCCACCGGTGCGAGCCGGAAGGTGACGTCCTTCAGGACCTCTACGAGGACCCCGCCGAGCCCGAAGGCGACCACCTTCCCGAACGTCGGGTCCGTGACCGCCCCGACGATGACCTCCTGCCCCTGCGGCAGCAGCTCCTGCACCTGCACGCCCCATATGCGCGCGTCGGCGTTGTAGGCGCGCGCATTGTCGATGATCTTGTGGAACGCGGCCCGCACGTCGGTCGCGCCCTCGACCCCGACGATCACTCCGCCGACGTCGGTCTTGTGCAGGATGTCCGGCGAGACGATCTTCATCACGACGGGCCCGCCGAAGCGTGCCGCGAACGCCACGGCCTCGTCGACGTCCGTCGCCAGCTCCTCGCCCGGTACGGCGATCCCGTACGCGTCGGCGATCACCTTGCCCTCGGGCGCGGTCAGCGCGGTCCGCCCCTCGGCCCGCACGGACTCCAGGAGGGACCGCACCCGCAGGACCCGGTCTTCCGCCATCACGTCAGATCACTCCGTTCGACCTGAGCAGGCGCACTTCCTCGTCACCGAGGCCGAGTTCGCCGACGTAGACCTCTTCGTTGTGCTCACCGAGCAGGGGCGAACTGGTCACGTCGACGGGGGAGTCGGACAGCTTGAGCGGGCTGCCGACGGTCACGAAGTCGCCGCGCTCGGGGTGCGGGACGGTGACGACCATCTCGTTGGCGACCAGCGAACGGTCCTCGATGGTCTCCCGGGTGGACAGGATCGGCCCGCACGGGATGTTGTGCGCGTTGAGCCGCTCCAGCACCTCCCACTTGGGCAGCGTCGAGGACCACTCCTCGATCAGCTGGAACATCTTGCCCAGCTTGGGCAGCCGCGCCTCGGGCGTCGCCCACTCGGGGTCGGCGGCCAGCTCGGGCCGGCCGATCAGCTCGCTGAGCGGCTGCCAGCCGACGGGCTGCACGATGACGTACACGTAGTCGTTCGGGCCGCCCGGCGCGCACTTCACCGCCCAGCCGGGCTGCCCGCCGCCGGACGCGTTTCCGGACCTGGGAACCTCGTCGCCGAAGTCCTCGTTGGGATATTCAGCGAGCGGCCCGTGTGCCAGGCGCTGCTGATCCCGCAGCTTCACCCGGCACAGGTTGAGTACGGCGTGCTGCATGGCCACGTTGACCCGCTGCCCGCGCCCGGTGCGCTCCCGTTGGTAGAGCGCGGCGAGGATGCCCGCCACGGCGTGCACACCCGTCCCCGAGTCCCCGATCTGGGCCCCCGTCGCCAGCGGCGGCCCGTCCTCGAAGCCGGTGGTCGACATCGACCCGCCCATGGCCTGCGCGACGACCTCGTACGCCTTGAAGTTGGTGTACGGGCCCTCGCCGAACCCCTTGATGGAGGCATAGACGATCCGTGGATTGATCTCCTGGATGCGGTCCCAGGTGAAGCCCATCCGGTCCACCGCGCCCGGGCCGAAGTTCTCGACCATGACGTCGGAGCGCCGGATCAGCTCGGTGAGGATCTCCTTGCCGCGCCCGGTCTTGGTGTTGAGGGTGATGCTCCGCTTGTTGCAGTTGAGCATCGTGAAGTAGAGGGAGTCGACGCCCGGGAGGTCACGCAGCTGCTTGCGCGTGATGTCGCCGGTCGGAGCCTCCAGCTTGAGGACGTCCGCGCCGAGCCAGGCGAGCAGCTGTGTCGCCGACGGCCCGGACTGGACGTGGGTCATGTCCAGGACGCGGATGCCTTCGAGGGCCTTGGTGGACGAAGCGTTCATCGGGGGCACCTCACTTGTACATGGTCTGGTTCATGGTTCCGGGGGCGTACGCGTCCGGGTCGACCCAGACGTTGATCAGCGACGGCTTGCCGGACTCGCGGGCGCGCCGCAGGGCCGGGCGGATGTCGGCGGGGTCGCGGACCTCCTCGCCGTGGCCGCCCAGCATCCGGGCGAACTCGTCGTAGCGGACGTCGCCGAGGGTGTTGCCGATCCGCTCGCGTTCCTCGCCGTACTTGGCGGCCTGGCCGTAGCGGATCTGGTTCATGGAGGAGTTGTTGCCGACGATGCCGACGAAGGGGAGGTGGTAGCGGACGAGGGTCTCGAAGTCCCAGCCGGTCAGGGAGAACGCGCCGTCACCGAAGAGCGCCACGACCTCCTTGTCGGGCCGCGCCTGCTTGGCCGCGAGCACGAAGGGGACGCCGACGCCGAGCGTGCCGAGGGGACCCGGGTCCATCCAGTGCCCGGGCGACTTGGGCTGCACGACCTGCCCGGAGAAGGTGACGATGTCGCCGCCGTCGCCGATGTAGATCGAGTCCTCGGTGAGGAAGTCGTTGATCTCGCTGACCAGGCGGTAGGGGTGGATGGGCGAGGCGTCGGACTTCAGGTTCGGCAGCCGCTTCTCCAGAGCGGTCTGCTCCGCCGCCCGCAGCTCGTCCAGCCATTCCTTGCGCTTGGACGCACCGCCGTTGATGCGCCCGGAGGCCGCCTCGGTCACCGACTTCAGCACCAGCCCGGCGTCTCCCACGATGCCGAGGTCGATGTCGCGGTTCTTGCCGACGGTGCGGTAGTCCAGGTCGATCTGCACGACGGTCGCGTCCGGCGAGAGCCGCTTGCCGTAGCCCATGCGGAAGTCGAAGGGAGCCCCGACGATGACGATGACGTCGGCGTCGGAAAAGGCGTACCGGCGTGAGAGCTGGAAGTGGTGCGGGTCGCCGGGCGGGAGGGTGCCGCGTCCCGCGCCGTTCATGTAGACGGGGACGTTGAGGGTCCTGACGAGCTCGATGGCCGACTCGGTGCCCCGGGTCGTCCAGACCTGGCTGCCGAGCAGGATGGCCGGCTTCTCGGCGTGCACCAGCAGGTCGGCGAGCTTCTCGATCGCCTCGGGGTCGCCGGCCGAGCGGGTCGAGGCACGGTAGGCGCCCTCCTGCGGCACGCGCGCCTTGGACGCGGGCACCTTGGCGTCCAGCACGTCGCGCGGGATCTCCAGGAAGGAGGGGCCGGGCGCGCCGTGGAAGCACTCGCGGAACGCCATGGACACCATGTCCGCGGCGCGGGCGGTGTCGGGCACGGTCGCCGCGAACTTGGTGATGGGGTTCATCATGTCGACGTGCGGAAGATCCTGGAGGGACCCCATCTTGTGCTGGGTGAGAGCCCCCTGACCGCCGATCAGCAGCATCGGGGACTCCGCGCGGAAAGCGTTGGCGACACCGGTGACGGCGTCGGTCGTCCCGGGTCCCGCGGTGACCACCGCGCAGCCGGGCTTGCCGGTGATGCGCGCGTAACCGTCGGCGGCGTGGGCGGCGACCTGCTCGTGGCGTACGTCGACGACCTCGATGCCCTCGTCGACGGTGGCCGGGTCGTGGTGAAAGCCCAGGTGAAGACCGGTGGGCGCGGCAAGGCCGGCGGTGTGAAACTGGTCGCCGACCCGGCTGCGGCGGAGCTGACCGCACGCCAGATCCTCGGCATGGACATCAAGGGCCACACGGTCGGCAAGGTCATGCTGGCCCAACCGGCGGACATCGAGAACGAGTTCTACGTGTCCTACGTGCTCGACCGGGCGGCCGGCCGCTTCCTCGCGATCGCCTCCGCCGAGGGCGGCATGGAGATCGAGGAGGTCGCCGCCACGAGGCCGGAGGCGGTCGCGCGCATCCTCGTCGACCCGGCCGAGGGAGTGACCTCGGCCAAGGCCACCGAGATCGCCGACGCGGCCGGGTTGCCGTCGCAGGCCGTCGACGTCCTCGTGCGCCTGTGGGAGGTCCTGGTCCGCGAGGACGCCGTCCTCGTCGAGGTCAACCCGCTCGTCCGCACCAAGGAGGGCCGGATCCTGGCTCTCGACGGCAAGGCCACCCTCGACGACAACGCCCGCTTCCGGCAGGCACGCTGGGGCGCGGACGACACCGAGCACGACGGCCCGCTCGGGGCGGCCGCCGCCGCGAAGGGCCTCAACTACGTCAAGCTGAACGGCGTAGTCGGCATCATCGGCAACGGCGCGGGGCTCGTCATGTCGACGCTCGACGTGGTCGCGGGATGCGGTGCGCGACCCGCCAACTTCTGCGACATCGGCGGCGGAGCGAGCGCCCAGGTCATGGCGGACGGACTGTCGGTCATCCTCTCCGACCCGGCCGTGAAATCCGTCTTCGTCAACGTCTTCGGCGGGATCACCGCCTGCGACGCGGTCGCCGACGGCATCGTGCGGGCCCTGGAGACCGTCCGGTTGACCAAACCGCTCGTCGTGCGCCTCGACGGCAACAACGCGGCCCGGGGCCGGGCCATCCTCGACGAGCACGCGCATCCGCTGGTCCAGCAGGTCACCACCATGGACGGCGCCGCCGCCCGTGCCGCCGAACTCGCCACCACGGCCTGAGGAGAGGGAACGCCATGGCCATCTACCTCACCAAGGAGAGCAAGGTCCTCGTCCAGGGCATGACCGGCGGCGAGGGCATGAAGCACACGCGGCGGATGCTCGCGGCGGGCACGAACGTCGTCGGCGGCGTCAACCCGCGCAAGGCCGGCCGCACCGTCGACTTCGACGACCGGGCCGTGCCCGTCTTCGGCTCGGTCGCCGACGGGATGCGCGCCACCGGAGCCGATGTCACCGTCCTCTTCGTGCCGCCCGCCTTCGCCAAGGCGGCCGTCGTCGAGGCCGCCGACGCCGGCATCGGCCTGGCCGTCGTCATCACCGAGGGCATCCCCGTCCACGACTCCGTCGCGTTCACCGCGTACGCCAAGGACAAAGGCACCCGCATCGTGGGCCCCAACGGCCCGGGCCTGATCACGCCCGGCCAGTCCAACGCCGGCATCATTCCGGCCGACATCACCAAACCGGGCCGCATCGGCCTGGTCTCCAAGTCCGGCACGCTGACGTACCAGCTCATGTACGAGCTGCGCGACGTCGGCTTCTCCACCTGCGTCGGCATCGGCGGCGACCCCGTCGTCGGCACCACGCACATCGACTGCCTCGCCGCCTTCCAGGACGACCCCGACACCGAACTGATCGTCCTCATCGGGGAGATCGGCGGCGACGCGGAGGAACGCGCGGCGGCGTACATCCGCGAGCACGTCACCAAGCCGGTCGTCGGCTACATCGCCGGGTTCACCGCACCCGAGGGCAAGACCATGGGGCACGCGGGCGCGATCGTGTCCGGCTCCTCGGGCACGGCCGCCGCGAAGAAGGAGGCCCTGGAGGCGATCGGGGTGAGCGTGGGCAGCACACCGACCGAGACGGCGAAACTGGTGCTCGCGCGACTCGAAGGCCGCTAGCGGGCCACCCACGCCGAGTCCCCGGCCGATCGTCGGCCCACCCGTACCGATTCCTTGGCCGATCGCTGGCTCACCCGTACCGATTCCTTGGCCGATCGCTGGCTCACCCGTACCGATTCCTTGGCCGATCGCTGGCTCACCCGCACCGAGTCCTTGGCCGACTGCCGACCCATCCGCACCGATTCCCTGGCCGATTACCGGGGTGGCCACCCCACGCCTTCCCCGGCCGATCACCGATCACCAGGCCACCCCACGCGCATTTCCCCGCCCCCGACGGTGTGCCGAGAGCGGAGCAACCCCATGGCACCCACCCTCACCCTCAAGTCCGGCACGTCCTGGCCCGACGCGTGGCGGCGCTGTCTCGCCGTCGCCCCCGAGGCGTTCCGCGACGACCGGGTCCTCCTGCTCGTGCGCGCGGTGACGCGAGGACCGCAGGGGGAGCGGCTGCCGGGCAACTTCCCGGAGTACCAGCTGCTGCCCTGACACAGGGGGGTGCGCCCGACGCCGGTTCCCCGTGGGGCGGCGATGAGAGGGCCGGCGTCGGACGCCATGGCAGTCCGACGGCCGGCAGCGGGCCGGCACGCGGGGCGCGGTGTGCCGTGTCCGTGAGCTGCGCCGTGTCCGTTTGCTGCGCCGTATCTGCCTGTGCGGTGCGCCTGTCCGTGCGGTCCGACATGACGCGGCCCGGCGTCTCAAGACGTCGCGACATGACGCGGTCCGGCGTCTCAAGACGTCGCGACATGACGCGGTCCGGCGTCTCAAGACGTCGCGATGTGCCGCGGCCCGGCGTCTCGAGACGTCGTGTCGCTCAGCCGATGCCCTGTCGGTCCGGACGCAGGGCGAAGTCGCGGTCCGGCGCGGTCGGTGCGGCCAGGGCGACGGCCTGCCGGAGCAGTTCGCGATGGCGCAGCAGCGGCTCGCGGCGTTCCGGCGGTGCGAGCAGGAGCAGGTCGTCGAGACCGGCCAGCATGCGCCGGGAGATCTGCGGGCTGCCGACGGCGCAGCCCCGTACCTCGGTGAACCCGAGATCCACCAGCTCGGTCCAGTCCGGCACGGGCTGCACCAGCCGCACCGCACCGGCCCGGTCCCGGTGCAAGGCGGCGTCCAACGGACGCCGGCTCAGCGCGGCCAGGAACTGGACGACTCGGTCCAGCGCCTGGACGGCGGTCGTCGGATCGTTGATCGCGGGGGACAGGGCGCGCAGCGCGATGTCGGACAACTGCCGCAGCCCGAAACCGAGATCCTGGTGGTAGGTCCGCTCCACCCCGACCGAGATCGCGTAGCGCAGAGCCCTGCGTGGTGGGACGGGCCCGCCGTGCACCGCCAGCACGGGCATGCCGGGCACCACGAAGTCCCCGATCCGCGGGATCAGCCGCAGCACGACCCCGTGTTTGCGCGCCACCCGCACCAGTCGCGCGATGTGCACGTCCCGCAGCACACCCGCCCGGCCGTCGTGCGGCACCCACGCGGTCTCCGTGCCGTGGGCGGGAGCCGCCTGCCCGCCCTCCGGGACGGGCATCGACGCGGGCACCCGGAACGACTCCGAGGCGATCCGCGCGATCACATGGCTGATCCGCATCAGCCGCAGGGTCGCGTTCACGTACAGCACGAAGAGCAGCAGGCTCAGCCCGACCATGCTTAGCGTGAGGACGGACTGTACCAGGGGTACCGTCGTGACGGCCCGGGGGTCGTCGACGCTGTCGAAGCTCGTCAGCACCAGCAGGGTCAGTACGAAGGTCGCCAGGAACACCGCGAAGGTCGCCTTGGTGATCCGGCTCCGTACGAAGAGCCGCACCACGCGGGGGGTGAACTGCCCGCTCGCCATCTGCACGGCCACCAGCGAGATGCTGAAGACCACACCGATGAAGGTCATCATCGCCGAGCTGACCGTGCTCACCACGGCCTTCGCGTCCTCCGCGAACCGCAGCAACTCGCCGAGCGTCTCGTAGTCCTTCTCCCGCTGGAGGGAGTCGACGATGGCCGTGTCGAGCGCCTCCGCCCCGACCCAGACCGCGAAGACGCTCACCATCGCCGCGGTGGGGGCGAACCAGAACGTGTCCCGCAGATGCTCCCTGAGCGGGGACAGCGCACGCGGACGACGTACCGCCGGGGAGCTCTGCGTAACCATCCAGTCACTCATGGTGCGACCCTAGAGGTATCGGGCCGTGAGGTCCCGGACCCCCGCCAGGCGGGCGGAAACGCAGGTGAAAGGCACTCCGAAAGCTTGGTATTGTTGTCCGTGTCGCCGCGGGGAACACCCCTGGCAAGGCGGCAGACACCTGGTCCGGGTGGCGGAATGGCAGACGCGCTAGCTTGAGGTGCTAGTGCCCTTTATCGGGCGTGGGGGTTCAAGTCCCCCCTCGGACACAGACCAGCTCGGGCGGGTCGAGATCTTCTCGACCCGCCCGAGCTGTTGTGCGTCATCCCTCCCGCGCCGCAGCCCGGGTCTCAGCCTTCGCCTCAGACCCGGCCTCCGCCTCCGTCTCAGCCCCCAGCCTCCGCCTCAGCGCTGGTACTCCCGCAGCTTGCGGTACAGCGTCGCCCGGCCGATCCCGAGTGCGACCGCCGCACGTGCCTTGTTGCCGCCGTGGCGGCGCAGCGCCTCCAGGATCGCGGCACGCTCGGCGTGCTCCATCGGGCTGAGCGGGCGGGCGGCCGGTCCTTCCCGGACGGCGTCCGGCAGCTCCGCGCGACGGACCGGCCCGGACACCCGCCGGTGCTCCGCGAGGGCCCGTACGACATGGGCCAGCTCGGTGACGTTCCCGGGCCACGGGTACGCCTCGAGCGCGCGCAGGGCGTCCAGGGTCCAGGTCAGTGGTGGTTGCCCGGGCGCCGGGCGGGGGGTGAGCGCGGTGAGGAGTTCCCGGAGGTCCTCGGTGCGTTCCCGCAGGGGCGGCAGGGTCACCGAGCGGGCCGACAGCTTGTCCAGCAGACGCTGGAGGCAGGGGCCGACCGGCACGCCGGGTGTGTAGGTGACCAGCAGCCGGGAGTCCGGGTGCTGGTCGAGCAGGGAGTTGAGCGCGGCCACCCCGGGCTGCGCAAGGCGCTCGGCATGGCGCAGCAGGAGGAGTCGGCCGGACTGCCACGCGGAGAGGGCCTGGTCGAGGCCGGCGTCCTGTGCCGCGTCGGCCTCCTGCACGGGGTCCGGGCCGAACAGCTCCCGCGCCAGTGCGGCTTTGCCGGTTCCGCGTTCGCCGGTCAGCAGCAGGGGCTCCCCGGAGCGGACCAGCTCGACTGCCCGCCCGACGGCGTGCCGCCAGGAGACCGAGGAGCCGGTCAGGGCGACCGGCGGGGCCGGGGCCGGCGCGATGGGCGCCGGATCGCCGAGCGGCTCCAGGGCGGCCACGATCCCGATGGTCGTGCCGTCCAGCCGTACCGGGGTGACGTGCGCCGTACACCCGGCTCCCTCCGGCAATCGCGCGACGCCCGTGACGTCCCGGTGCCGAGCGTCGGCCGCCGTGCGCTCCAGCACCCCGAGCGCCTCGGGCGTCAGCAGCCGTTGCGCCGCGTCGCTGACCAGCCGGTTGCGGCCGTCGAGTGCCGCCACGGCCCGGTCCGGCCCGCCCGCCGCACGCACGTAGGCGTCCAGCAGCGCCCGCTCGCCCCGCCCGGCGCGGGCCCGCAGCTCCGTCTCGACCGCCGCGACCGTCGCCTCGGCGAAGGCCGCCTGAGGATGCGGCCCTCCGGCGGCGCACAGCCGTGACGCGACCGTCAGCGTGCCCAGCACCCGTCCGCTCTCCGCCCCGCGCACCGGGACGCTGACCGCTGAGACGTCCTGCCACCGGTCGAGGAAGTGCTCGGGGCCGTGCACCTCGGCCCGGCCCCGGGTGCGCAGGGCGAGAGCCGCGCTGTTGTGGCCGACCTCCTGCTCCGACAGACTGCCGCACGCGCCGAACCCGGGTACTCTCCCGGCCGTCCACAGCACGCGCAGCCGCTCATCGGTCAGGGCGAGCAGCGACCCGCCCGCGCCCAGGGCGGGGACGATCCGGCCGAGGACCGGCCGGGCGGCGCCGAGCAGAGCCGACTCCCCAGGGAGCGGAGAACGCGCCACCGTCTCCTCCAAGTCGTGCGGCACGCCGAAGAACCGGGCCCGCCGCCACGCCGCGACGACCTCCTCCGGCACGCCCGGGGGCAGCGGACGCCCCGACAGGAACCGCTCGCGGGCGACGCGCAGTGAGGGCCGGGCGGTAGTGGCTGCGGGGGAGGGGTCTGTGGTGGTCACGGCACAGCCCACCGTAGCGGGTTCAGTTGAACAGGAAACAACCGCGGGTTCCGCTGCCGTGCTTCACCGGCCATCCGATGTGTCGTAACGGGGTGTCCGAGGCCGCCGCTCACCGGCTATCCGATGTGTCGTAACGGGGTGTCCGAGGCCGCAGTTCGCCGACCGCCCGGCGTTGCGCCATGAGGCACCCCGAGTTCGCCGACCGCCCGGCGTTGCGCCATGAGCCACCCCGAGACCCCGCCCAGCCGCCCCTCGCCAACACCCCTGTGTCTCGTAATGAGACACCCGCGCGCAGCGGAGGACCTCCATGATCATGCACGTCCCGTGTCCCGCCGCCCGAACCCCCCTTCCGCAGGAGCGCCCCGTGTCCACCGTCGTCGAGACCGACGTCCTGATCGTGGGCAGCGGCCCGGCCGGCGCCTCGGCCGCGCTGGCCCTGAGCACCTACGGCGTCCCCAACATCGTGGTGACCCGCTACGCGAGCCTCGCCGACACACCCCGCGCGCACATCACCAACCAGCGCACCATGGAGGTGCTGCGTGACCTCGGCGTGGAGCAGGAGGTCGTCGCCCAGGCCACCCCGCAGCACCTGATGGGCAACACGACGTTCTGCACGAGCCTCGCGGGCGAGGAACTGGGCCGGGTGCGCTCCTGGGGCAACGAACCGCTCGTGCAGGCCGAGCACGAACTCGCCAGCCCCACGCGCATGTGTGACATGCCGCAGCACCTCATGGAGCCGGTCCTCGTGAACGCGGCCGTCGCCCGCGGCACCCAACTCCGCTTCCAGAACGAGTACCTGTCCCACACCCAGGACGCCGACGGCGTCACCGCCACCGTCCGCGACCGGCTGCGCGGGGACACGTACGAGATCCGGGCCAAGTACCTGATCGGCGCCGACGGCGGACGGTCGAAGGTCGCCGCGGACGCCGGGCTGCCGATGGGTGGCCAGATGGGTGTGGCCGGCAGCATCAACATCGTCTTCGAGGCGGATCTGAGCCGGTACACCGCCCACCGCCCGTCCACCCTCTACTGGGTCCTCGCCCCGGGAGCGACGGTCGGCGGCATCGGCGCCGGCCTGGTGCGCTGTGTGCGCCCCTGGAACGAGTGGCTGATCGTCTGGGGCTACGACGTGAACGCCGGACCGCCCGACCTGACCACCGAGTACGCCGAGTCGATCGTCCGGGCGCTCGTCGGTGACGACGCCATCCCCGTGACCGTCAAGTCGTCCTCGGCGTGGACCGTCAACGAGATGTACGCCGAGACGTACGCCAACGGCCGGGTCTTCTGCGCCGGCGACGCCGTGCACCGGCATCCGCCGTCCAACGGCCTCGGCTCCAACACCTCGATCCAGGACGCCTACAACCTCGCCTGGAAGCTCAGACTGGTCCTCGACGGCACCGCCCACCCCAGACTGCTCGACAGCTACACCGCCGAGCGCGCCCCGGTCGGCCGGCAGATCGTCACCCGCGCCAACCGGTCCATCCGCGAGACCGCCCCGGTCTTCGAGGCCCTCGACGGGCTCTCCCCGCAGACCCCCGAGCAGCTGTGGGCCAATATCGCCGCCCGCAAGGACGCCACCGAGGCCGCCGCGAAGCAGCGGGCCGCACTGCGCGAGGCGATCGCCTTCAAGGTCTACGAGTTCAACGCCCACGGCGTCGACCTCAACCAGCGCTACCACGCCGGGGATCGCGCCGCGATCGTCCCGGACGGCACGCCCGACCCCGGCTTCGCCCGCGACCCCGAGCTGCACCACCAGCCGTCCTCCCGCCCCGGCGCCCGGCTCCCGCACGCCTGGATCACCTCAGGCACCCGCACGCTCTCGACCCTCGACACCATCGGCCGGGGCCGCTTCACCCTGCTGACCGGCATCGGGGGAGAGGCCTGGGTGCGGGCGGCCGGGGCGCAGGAGGTGGAGATCGCCACGGTGGTGATCGGCCCGGGGCAGCAGTACGAGGACCCGTACGGAGACTGGGCGCGGCTGCGTGGGATCCCGGACGCGGGCGCCCTCCTGGTACGCCCGGACGGTTTCGTGGCCTTCCGGCACGCCTCCGTCGGCCCGGACGCCGAAGAGCTGCTCGCGGACGCGCTGCGGCGGATCCTCGGGCACGCCTGACCGCGCCATCATGGAGGCAGCGGAAGCGCTGAAGGCAGCGGAAGAGCTGTAGGAACCGAAACATCTGGAAGCTGCGGAAGAGCTGTAGGAACCGGACGTCGACGACGAGGAGCCGGGATGACCACCGATGTGACCAGGGCCGGTGTCACCGAGCAGGCCCTCGCCAGCCTGCGCGGGACCGCCGACCCGCGGCTGCGTGAACTGCTCACCGGCCTCGTCCGCCATCTGCACGACTTCGTGCGCGAGACCCGTCTGACCCAGGAGGAGTGGGAGCGGGCGATCGCCTTTCTGACAGCGACCGGGCAGATGTGCACCGACACCCGTCAGGAGTTCATCCTGCTGTCGGACGTGCTGGGCCTGTCCATGCTGGTGGAGACGCTGAGCGGCGAGCGCGCGGCGGGCGCCACCGAGTCGACGGTGCTGGGCCCCTTCCATATGACCGAGTCGCCGGTCCGCGCGCTCGGCGACGACATCGACCTGGTCGGCGGGGGCGAGAAGTGCGTCGTCAGCGGCCGGGTGCGGTCCGCCGACGGCACCCCGCTGCCCGGCGCCCTCGTCGACGTCTGGCAGGCCGACGACAAGGGCTTCTACGACGTCCAGCAGCCCGGCGTCCAGCCCGCGGGCAACGGACGCGGGCTGTTCACCGCCGACGCCGAGGGCCGCTTCTGGTTCCGCACCTGCGTCCCGGCGGCGTATCCCATCCCCACCGACGGCCCCGTGGGCGGGCTGCTGCGCGCGACCGGACGGCACCCCTACCGCCCCGCGCACATCCACTTCATCGCCACGGCCGAGGGCCACACGCCCGTCACCACGCACATCTTCGTGGCCGGTGGCGACTACCTCGACTCCGACGCGGTGTTCGCCGTGAAGCGCAGCCTGCTCCAGGACTTCGCCGAGACCGACGACCCGCCCCTGGCCCGGGAGTTCGGCGTGGGTAACCCCTTCCGGCACGCCCGCTTCGACCTCGTCCTGGAGCAGGCCGTATGACGTTCCAGGAGGAGTTCACGTACGAGACCCGGCCCGTGCGGGTCGTGTTCCGGCCCGGCGCGGCCGTCACCGCGACTCCGGACGAGGCGGCGCGCCTGGGCCTGCGGCGGCTGCTCGTCGTGTGCGGCAGCCGGGGCGAGCGCGTGGCCCGGGCCGTCGCGGACGCGCTCGGGGACAGTTGCGCGGGAGTGCACGCCGAAGCGCGGATGCACGTGCCCGTCGAGGACGCCGACCGGGCCGTCGCGGCAATCCGGGCGGCCGGGGCGGACGGTTGCGTCGCGGTCGGCGGCGGCTCCGCGATCGGGCTCGGCAAGGCGATCGCCCTGCGCACCGGACTTCCGCTGATCGCCGTGCCGTCGACCTACTCGGGCTCCGAGATGACCCCGGTCTGGGGTCTGACCGAGGGCGGCACCAAACGCACCGGCCGCGACCCGGTCGTCCAGCCCCGCAGCGTCGTCTACGACCCCCGGCTCACCCTCTCCCTGCCCGTCGCGCTGACCGTCACCAGCGGGATCAACGCGCTCGCGCACGCCGTCGAGGCGCTGTACGCCCCCGACGCCTCACCGCTGGTGTCGGTCATGGCCGAGGAGGGCGTCCGGGCCGTGGCCGAGGCCCTGCCGCGACTGGCCGCCGACCCGGACGACCTCGACGCGCGCAGCCGGGCGCTGTACGCGGCATGGCTGTGCGGCGCGTGCCTCGGCGCGACCACCATGGGGCTGCACCACAAGCTGTGCCACGTCCTCGGCGGCACCTACGGCCTGCCCCACGCCGAGACCCACACCGTGGTCCTGCCCCACGCCCTCGCCTACAACGCCCCGGCGGCCCCGCAGGCGTTGACCGTCCTGCGCCGTGCCCTCGGAACCGACGACGTGCCCCGCGCCCTGTGGAACCTGGCCGGCCGCCTCGGCGCCCCGCGTTCCCTGGCCGAACTCGGCCTCACGGAGGCCGACGTGACCCCGGCGGCGGAACGGGCCGTGGGCGAGCCGTACGCCAACCCGCGCGAGGTGACGGCGGAGGGGGTACGGGGCGTACTGCTCGCGGCGTTCGAAGGAAGCCCGCCGGACTCCGGCTCGCGGACAGAAGGTGACCTCAAGCCCTCCTAGGGTCGTGGCATGACGCAGACGCAGAGGATTCTTGTCACCGGGGCCACCGGAACCGTCGGCCGTCAGGTCGTCGCCGAGCTGCTCGGCCGGGGGCACGAGGTGCGTGCCCTGACCCGCGACGCCGCGAAGGCCGCCTTCCCGGCCGGGGTCGACGTCGTCGAGGGCGACCTGACCGAGCCGGACGGCCTGGTCCCGGCCCTGGCGGGCGTCACCGGTCTCCACCTGATCACCTTCGGCGGTGCCGCGTTCAGCCCGCTGGAGACCGGCCCCCGCATCCTGGAACTCGCTCGCTCCGCCGGTGTCCGCCGCGTCACCGTGCTGCACGGCGGCGGCCCCACCCCGCTGGAGGACGCGGTACGGGCCGACGACGGCGTGGACCGGACGGTGCTCATGCCGGTCGAGTTCATGGCCAACGCCCTGGAGTGGGCGGACGCAATCGCGACCTCGGGGGAGGTGCGGGAGCCCTTCGTGGACCGGCTGAGCGCCATGGTCCACGAGGCGGACATCGGCGCCGTCGCGGCCGTCGCGCTCACGGAGGAGGGGCATGCCGGCCAGGAGTACGTGATCACCGGTCCCGACGTCCTCACCGTCGGCGACAAGGTGAAGACGATCGCAGCCGCCGTCGGCCGGGACATCACCCTGGTCGAGCTGACCGAGGAGGAGGCCGTCGCGCAGTGGCGGGCGGCCGGTCTCGGGGAGGACACCATCGGCTTCCTGCTCATGGCGTACGGAGACACCCCCGAAGTGGGCCGTACGGTCTCCGGCACCGTCGAGAAGGTCACCGGCCGCCCGGCGCGCACCTTCACCCGGTGGGCGGCCGAACACGCGGACGCCTTCACGAGGCAGTCCTGACTGTCTCGTATTGAGACACCCGGACCGGAATCCGGTCCGTCAAGATCGACAAGGGGGTGTGACCGCAGCAAGGTGCGGCCGTCGGCATGCGCAGAATCGCCGACCGCACGGCCGCACACCCGAAGAAAGGTGACCACCATGGCCCTCGCACTGCTCCGGCGCCGGTGGCTCAAGAACACCTCCGCCGCAGCGGCGGGCCTCGCCCTCCCCCTCCCCGACGGCGCGGGCGCGGTGGCCCGCGAGGTCGTCGACCCGATGGGCTCGCCCCTGGCGGCCGCGGACGTCACCGTCACCGCCCTGGACACCCACCGCGTCGCCGCCCGCGGCACGACAGACCCCTACGGCTACTTCCTCGCGGCACTGCCGCCCGGCCGCTACAGCCTGCTCATCTCGGCGGAAGGCCTACGGCCGCACCGCGAGACGATCGAGACGGGCCCGGGCACCCCGACGGCCACCGAGCGCGTCTGGCTGCAGCCCGCCGAGGCGCTCCAGCTTCCGGCGCCCGGCACCTGGCTCTTCGACCCGCCGCACACGGCGATCCGGTTCATCGCCAAGCACGTCGGCATGGCCCATGTCCACGGCCGCTTCGAACGCTTCGAAGGCGGCATCCGCATAGCCCCGGACATGTCCGACTCCCGCGTGCACGTCAGGATCGACGCCTCCAGCATCACCACCGGCAACACCACCCGCGACAACCACCTGCGATCCGCCGACTTCCTCGACGTCGAACGCTTCCCGTACATCGACTTCACGAGCGCGCGCTTCGCCTACCGCGGCGGCACCAAGTGGACGCTCCAGGGTTCCCTCACCATGCACGGCGTCAGCCGCTCGGTGGCCCTGGACACGACGTACCTCGGCACCGTGAACGGCGGCTACGGCCAGGAACTGCGCTGCGCGGCCCTGGCCACGGCGGAACTGCACCGCGAGGACTACACCCTCAACTGGCGTTCCATGCTGGCCCGCGGCATCGCGGTGGTCGGCCCCACGGTCCAACTGGAACTCGACGTCCAGGCGATGTACCGCACCCATGACACGCCTACCCCGCCGGAGTAGGCCGGGTGACCTGCACGTAGGTCGGGTGAGGTTTCCTGGGCACCTTCGCCCGTGCCTTTCAAGCCCTTGTGTCCATGAGCACGCTTGCGTTCGTCACTCGCTCCTCCGGCCGGACCCGGCCCAGCGCGACCGGTTGGAGGAGATCCGCGACAACCTCATTGCGCAGACGGTCCCGGAAGGCCACCATCGGCCTCGGTATGCCTACGACCAGGAGTGGGGACCTTGAGCAGCGGCGTACATCGAGAAGAGCCAGGCCGCGATATGGGCTACGCGACCCGGTTGGGCAGCCGCACGAAGGGACGCGGCACCTTCACGGCCCGTCCCACCGTCTACGCCCCGGCACCGGTCGCGACGCAGGTGCGGTAGCGCACGGGGCGGGCCCCTCCCTTCCTCACCCGAAGGGAGGGGCCCGCCGGACCGTCCCGACCTGCGAGCTACGGGTACGACAGCACCGTCGACGGCACCGTGGACGTCCCCGACGTCGGCGACCCCGTGTCGTTGATGACCCGCTCGTACTGCCCGTTGCCGCCCAGCGAGACCACGAGCAGGTCGTGGAAGCGCACCCCGGGCCGGTTCGGCGCGGCGAAGCCGTGGTGCTGCACGATGCCCGGGTCGACGTTGTAGTAGCAGTAGCTGCCCAGGCCCCAGCCCTCGTGGGTGGTGACGCCGTCCCCGACCCGGTAGGCGGCGTAGCCCTTGACCGAGCCGTTCTGGATCGCGGCCTGGTTCGGGGCGTCGTAGGCCTTCTCGTTCTGGTAGAAGATCGTGCGGCCGCGCTCGCCGAACCACTGCACGTCGTACTTGTTGAAGTGCTCCACGAACAGCCCGGTCGCCAGCACGTCGTGGCCGTTGACGACGACCCCGTAGTCCGCGCGGTTGGTCTCCCAGCCGACACCGTCGCCGTGGTCGGCGCGCCAGACCCAGGTGTGGTCGACGATGGTGTGCCGGCTGTTGACGACCATGCTGGTGGTGGCCTTGCCCGGGCCTGCCCCTCCGATGCGGACGAACACGTCCTGGACGGTCGTCGGGTTGGCGGAGTGGTCCCGCCAGGCGCCGCTCGGGCCGATCTCCAGCAGGGTGGCGGAGTTGACCGGCCCGGCGTCGACGAGGAACCCGGCCAGGCGTACGCCGTCGACGTCGGCGACCTTCAGCGCGGTGACGCCGTTGCCGGGGATGAGCGTGGCGTATCCCAGACCCAGCACCACCGTGCCGGCCCGGTCGACCCGCACCGGCTGGTCGAGGTGGTAGATCCCCGGCGTCAGCAGCAGGTGGAGTCCCTCGGCGAGGGCCTGATTGAGCGTGGCCGCCGGGACGCCGGGCTTGGCGACGTAGAAGCGCGACAGGGGCAGCGAGGTGCCCCGGGGGGTGCCGCTGCCCCAGGTGACGCCCCGGGCGTTGGTCCGCTTCTCCGGCAGGAAGACCCGGTACTCGCTGCCGCTGAGGTACAGGAACGGCTTCTCGCGGGAGACCGGCGTCGTGGCCAGGGTGGTGTACGGCGGGTTCGGGAAGCCCTGCGCGGGGGCGCCCTCGACGCCGGAGAACACCATGTTCCACACGCCGTTGAGCCAGCCGCCGATCGCGCTGTCCCGGGTGTACCACTGCTGCTGGGAGTACGGCTGCACCTGTCCGTCGATCCGGCTGTCGGCGATGTAGCCGCCGCTGGACCAGCCGTAGCCGGTCGGGGCGAGGTTGAGGTTGCCGCGGATGTGCATCCGTCGGAACGGGGCCGCCTGCGAGACCGCCCAGCGGTTGGTGCCGTTCACGGGGACGACCGCGAGGTTCTCCGCCGAACGCCAGAAGTTCTGCGTGGCGTTGCCGTTGAACCAGCCCGCGTCGACCGTGATGTCGCCGTTGATGGTGGTGTCGTCGGGGGAGAGGCCGAGGCCGGAGATCGAGGTGTAGAAGCCGATCTGCGCGTTGAGGCCGTGATAGGTGCCGGGTTTGAACAGCAGTTGGTAGCGGCCGGTGCCGAACTGGGCCGACTCCTGCTGCCGGAAGATCTCGTCGAGTCTGCCCTGGATGTTCGGGGTGGCCGGGTCGAAGACCAGCACGTTCGGGCCGAGGTCGCCACCGCCGGGCAGGGCGCGCGGCTTCCTGCGCACGGGGGTCTTCCGTGTGGCGGGGGCGGCCGAGGCGGTGCCGGGCAGCGCGGCGAGCGCGGACGCGGCCGCGGCGGCGCCGAGGACGGCCCGGCGGCCGGGCGCGGGCAGGCGGGATGACGGGGAGTCAGGGTGCATGGGGCGGCTCTCCTGGTTCAGGAAGTGAACGGAGTGGGGTGCGGGGAGCGCTCTCTCGCCGCTGAATGGTTCATCCGTGGAACGGATGCGTCAAGGGGTGCGGCGAGACTTCCGAGACTGTGTCCGAACCCTTGACGGGGCTGCCTGCCGAGGATTAACTCACGTCCTAAATTAAGTCATGACGGCTCCCTCTCGCCCAGGCTCTCGCCCCGGCGGAGGGGGCCGTACTCCCGGAAGAGAGCCAGGAGCAGCCATGCGCAGCATCCGAGCCGCGGCGGCAGGCGCCGTCACACTGTCACTCGCCCTCGCGGCCACGGCCTGCGGAGGCGGCTCCGCCACCGGCGGCGGATCGAACGATTCGCCGAAGACGCTCACCTACTGGGCGTCCAACCAGGGCGCCGGCATCGAGGTCGACAAGAAGGTCCTCCAGCCCGAACTCGACACGTTCGAGAAGCAGACCGGCATCAAGGTGAAGCTGGAGGTCGTCCCCTGGCCGGACCTGCTGAACCGCATCCTCACCGCCACCACCTCCGGCCAGGGCCCGGACGTGCTGAACATAGGCAACACCTGGAGCGCCTCGCTCCAGGCCACGGGCGCGCTGCTGCCGTGGGACGCCGAGAACTTCGGCAAGATCGGCGGCCGGGACCGGTTCGTCGACTCGGCGCTCGGCTCCACGGGCGCGGAGGGCAAGGACCCGGCGGCGGTGCCGCTGTACTCGATGTCGTACGCGCTCTACTACAACAAGAAGCTGTTCGCCGACGCCGGCATCTCCAAGCCCCCGGCCACCTGGGACGAGCTCGTCGCCGACGGCAAGAGGCTGTCCAAGGACGGCAAGTGGGGCCTGGGCATGGAGGGTTCGAACCCGTCGGAGAACATCCACCACGCCTTCGTCTTCGCCAAGCAGCACGGCGCCGACTTCTTCACCGCCGACGGCAAGGCCGACTTCACGGGGGACGGGACGGTCGCCGCGGTCAAGCAGTACGTCGACCTGATGGCCAAGGACAAGGTCATCGCGCCGGGCAACGCCGAGTACGCGCAGAACCAGTCCGTCAGCGACTTCGCCAAGGGGAAGACGGCGATGCTGCTGTGGCAGTCCGCGTCCGCCAACCTCGAGTCGCAGGGCATGAGCAAGGACGACTACGGCATCGCCCCCGTGCCCGTGCGGTCCGGCACCCCCGGCACCGGCAAGCAGGTCAACTCGATGGTCGCCGGCATCAACCTGGCCGTCTTCAAGAACACCGACAACACCGACGGCGCCGCCAAGTTCGTGAAGTTCATGACCAGCGACACCGAGCAGAAGATCCTCAACAAGGCCTACAGCACGATCCCGCCCGTCAAGTCGGCCCAGGCGGACGCCGCCTTCGCCACCCCGGCCAACACCGTCCTCAAGGACACCCTCGCGAAGAGCGCCGTGGCACTGCCGCAGGTCGCCGACGAGTCCCAGTTCGAGACGGCCGTCGGTACCGCCATCAAGGGCCTGTTCGCCGACGCGGCCGCAGGGCGACCGGTCACCACCGGCTCGGTGAAGGCGGCCCTGGAGAAGGCCCAGCAGCAGATGCCGGCGGCCTGAGCGACATGACGACCACTGCCCAGGCCGAGAGGCCGGCGGTCCGGGGGAACCCGCCCGGCACGGCGCGCGGCCCCCGCCGCCGCACCGGGCGGATCCACCGCGTGGGCCTGCCCTACCTGCTGCTCCTGCCCGCCCTGCTCCTCGAACTCCTCGTCCACCTGGTGCCGATGGTGATCGGCATCGTCATGAGCTTCAAGAAGCTCACCCAGTTCTACATCCGCGACTGGGGCGCCGCCCCCTGGTCCGCCCTCGACAACTACAAGGTGTCGGTGGACTTCGACGCCCCGGTCGGCGAGGCCCTGCTCCACTCGTTCCTCGTCACGATCGCCTTCACCCAGCTGTCGGTGGGCCTGTGCTGGCTGATCGGCACGGCCGCCGCGGTCTTCATGCAGGACTCCTTCCGTGGCCGCGGCCTGCTCCGGGCGCTCTTCCTGGTGCCGTACGCGCTGCCGGTCTACGCGGCCGTCATCACCTGGGTCTTCATGTTCCAGCACGACAACGGCCTGGTGAACCACGTCCTGCACGACCAGCTCGGCCTCACCGACAAGCCGTCCTTCTGGCTCATCGGCGACAACAGCTTCATCGCGCTGCTGACGGTGTCGGTGTGGAAGGGCTGGCCGTTCGCCTTCCTCATCGTCATGGCGGGCCTGCAGAACATCCCGGGCGAGCTGTACGAGGCGGCCGCCCTGGACGGGGCCGGCGTCTGGCAGCAGATCCGCCGGATCACCCTGCCGTCCCTGCGCCCGGTCAACCAGGTCCTGGTGCTCGTCCTCTTCCTCTGGACGTTCAACGACTTCAACACGCCGTTCGTGCTGTTCGGCAGGACCGCGCCGGAGGCCGCCGACCTCATCTCGGTGCACATCTACCAGGCGTCGTTCGTCACCTGGAACTTCGGCACCGGCTCCGCGATGTCCGTCCTGCTGCTGCTGTTCCTGCTGCTGGTCACGGGCGGATACCTGGCGCTCACCTCGCGCGGACGGAGAAAGGCCTCATGACCACGTCCCCCATGGCCCCGCACCGCTCCTTCCTGTGGTCCCGGCGGATCTTCCTGACGCTGCTGACGGGCTTCGTGCTGGTCCCGGTCCACGTCATGGTCTCCAGCTCGCTGAAGCCCCTGGCCGACGTCACCGGGAAATTCCGCTGGCTGCCGAGCGAGCTGACGATCCGCCCGTACATCGACATCTGGTCGACGGTCCCGCTGGCCCGCTACTTCGTCAACTCCCTCGTCGTGGCCGGGGCGGCGACGGTCTGCTCGGTGGTCATCGCCGTCTTCTCGGCCTACGCGGTCAGCCGCTACGACTTCCGCGGCAAACGCGTCTTCACCGTCACCGTCCTGTCCACGCAGATGTTCCCGGGCATCCTCTTCCTGCTGCCGCTGTTCCTGATCTACGTCAACATCGGCAACGTGACGGGCATCGCCCTGTTCGGCTCGCGCGGCGGCCTGATCCTCACCTATCTCACCTTCTCCCTGCCGTTCTCGGTCTGGATGCTGATCGGCTACTTCGACTCGGTGCCGCGCGACCTCGACGAGGCGGCCCTGGTCGACGGCTGCGGTCCGCTCGGCGCGCTGTTCCGGGTCGTCGTCCCGGCGGCCGTGCCCGGCATCATCGCGGTCGCGGTCTACGCCTTCATGACCGCCTGGGGCGAGGTGTTGTTCGCCTCGGTGATGACCAACGACACCACCCGCACCCTCGCCGTCGGCCTCCAGGGCTACTCGACCCTCAACGACGTGTACTGGAACCAGATCATGGCCGCCTCGCTGGTCGTCAGCGTGCCCGTGGTCGCGGGCTTCCTGCTGCTCCAGCGCTATCTGGTGGCCGGCCTGACGGCGGGAGCCGTCAAGTGACCGACTCGCCCGTATCCGAGAGGACTTCCGTGACCATCGACCTCGCCGCACTCCCGCACGACTTCCTGTGGGGCACGGCCACCTCGGCCTACCAGATCGAGGGAGCCGTGGCGGAGGACGGCCGCTCGCCGTCGATCTGGGACACGTTCTCGCACACCCCCGGGAAGACCGCCGGCGGCGACCACGGCGATGTCGCCTGCGACCACTACCACCGCTGGCGCGAGGACATCGCCCTGATGCGCCGGCTGGGCGTGAACGCCTACCGCCTGTCCATCGCCTGGCCGCGCGTCGTCCCGGGCGGCGACGGCCCCGTCAACGCCAAGGGCCTCGCCTTCTACGACGAGTTGATCGACGGTCTGCTGGAGGCGGGCATCACCCCGTCCGTCACCCTCTACCACTGGGACCTGCCGCAGGCGCTCCAGGACCGGGGCGGCTGGCCCGAGCGCGACACCGCGTCGGCGTTCACGGAGTACGCCTCGGTCGTCGCGGGGCGCCTGGGCGACCGCGTCTCCCACTGGGCCACCCTCAACGAGCCGCTGTGCTCGGCGTGGATCGGCCACCTGGAGGGCAAGATGGCACCCGGTCTGACGGACCTCACGGCCGCGGTCCGCGCCTCCTACCACCTGCTGCTCGGCCACGGGCTGGCGGCCCGGGCCATCCGCGCGGCGGCCCCGGGAGCGCGGGTCGGCATCGTCAACAACCTCTCCACCATCCACCCCGCGACCGACCGCCCCGAGGATCTCGCCGCCGCCCGCCGCATGGACGGCCACACCAACCGCTGGTGGCTCGACCCGGTGCACGGCAGGGGGTTCCCGTCGGACATGCGCGAGCTCTACGGCGTCGAACTCCCGGAACGGCCCGGCGACTCGGCGGCCATCGCCGCCCCGCTGGACTGGCTGGGCCTGAACTACTACTTCCCGCAGACCGTCGCCGACGACCCCGAAGGCCCCGCGCCGTACGCCCGGGCCGTACGCCGTGACGGCGTCCCGCGCACCGGCATGGACTGGGAGATCGACATGAGCGGCATCGAGTCCCTGCTTCTGCGGATCACCGACGACTACGGGGCCCCACGGCTGTACGTCACGGAGAACGGCTCGGCCTACCCCGACGTGGTCCGCCCCGACGGCACGGTCGACGACCCCGAGCGGCAGGAGTACCTGCTGGGTCACCTCGCCGCCTGCGCCTCCGCGGCCCGCAAGGGCGCTCCGCTGGCGGGCTACTTCGCCTGGTCGCTGCTGGACAACTTCGAGTGGGCGTACGGGTACGAGAAGCGGTTCGGGCTGGTGCACGTGGACTACGCGACGCAGAGGCGGACGATCAAGGGCACCGGGCACCGGTACGCCGATGTCGTCCGGGCCCATCGGAGTCAGGTGCGCGAGGCGGCCTGAAAAGCTGGGCCGCCGAACCCATGCCCCGGTTCCGGTGGCCCATGGTCGCGGTGCGACGACGAGACCGGTGCATCGGGCGCGACTCCTGTGCGCAAGACGGTGGGCGGCGACGACAGTTATCGTGTGTGCCGTAGATCACTCGCACGTTGGGGGCGGCAGCATGGGGCTGGCAAACGACAAGATCATCACTCAGGTCGAGAACCTGCTGCAGGGCAGTGTCGTCATTCCTTCCATCCAGCGCGACTTCGTCTGGATGCGGCCCGATGTACGTGATCTCTTCGATTCTCTGTACCGGGGCTACCCCGTCGGTGCCCTGCTGCTGTGGAAGACCAATCTGACCGTCCCCTTCAAGACCGCTGCCGTCGTCCAGACCGACCAGTCGATGCACCAGCCTCTCTATCTGCTGGACGGACAGCAGCGGTTGACCTCCCTCGCCTGGGTGTACCGGCCTGAGTCCAAGGCTGACGGCCGGCTCATCGATCTGCGTTTCGACGTCCGCACCGAGGAGTTCGTCAACCCGAGCGCCGTACAGCGCAAGGACCCGTTGTTGATCCCGGTGTCGACGCTGCTGCAAGAGAACGTGCAGTTCTATCAGGTCCTGCTCCAGGCAGGGGTGCCGTTCGACGATCCGAACTTCGACGCGTGGACGCGGCGGATGCAGAAGGTGAACAACATCCGGCATCACCAGATCGCTGTCATCACCTATGAGTCCGACGACTACGAGGAGGTCGCCGAGCTCTTCGCCCGCCTGAACAAGGGCGGCCGACGGCTGTCCAAGGGCGATCTCGTGTACAGCGCCATCGCGGCCCGCTGGGCCGATGGCCTGGACACCATGGACTCCTTCCACCAGGAACTGCAGGACAGCAACTTCGCCTTGAACAGGGAAGCCGTCCTGCGCCTCATGAGCCTCCTCGCGGGAACCGGCGCCCATCACATCAAGCTCATCGGGGCGGAGGTGGACGAAGCCGCGCTGAAGGGAGCCTGGCAGGACACCGAGACGGCCCTGCGCTTCGCCATCGACTTCCTGAAGGGCGAGTGCTCGATCCCCCGGTCCGAGGTTCTCTCATCGCCGAACGTCACGATCGTGCCCGCTCTGCTGCTGCACCACCGCGACGGCAAACTGCGTCCGGGAGAGGCTCAGCTGCTGCGCCGCTGGGTATACACGGCGATGGCGTTCAGCCACTACTCCCTGCAGGTCGAGGGCAAGCTCGACGCGGAGGCCAGGCTGATCAAATCGCGCGAGGGTGAGGGCCTGTTCGACGAGCTCATCCGCCGGGCCTCCGGCCCCCGGTCGCTGGACAGCGCCCTGCACCCGAGGGATCTGGAACAGAAGTACTCCACGCACCCCTTCTTCAAGCTGCTCTACATCGCCGCGCTGCGGGGCACGGCACGGGACTGGGCGACCAACATCGCCATCAGTGACCAGCCGTTGAACACCGGTGCCACCATCGAGTACCACCACGTGTTCCCGCGCGCCCGGGTTCAGGGTACGTACGCGAAGGAGGAGTGGAACAGCCTCGCCAACCTGGCCTTCATCACCGGCCAGACCAACAAGATGATCTCCTCAAGGCTGCCCGCCCAGTACATGGCGGAGATCGCCTCGGAACGCCTGGCCGAACAGTGGATCCCCGAGGAGCCGGAGCTGTGGTCCCTCGACCGCTTCCCCGACTTCCTGGCCGCACGCAGGCGCTTGCTGGCCAATGCACTCAACGGGCTTCTCGGGCTTCCCCGCTACGACGCGAAGGCCGCCCACCGGGACACCGACGAGCTGCCTGCCGACGAGGAGCTGATCGCGGAGGCCCCGGACGCGCCCACCCTCGTCGGGGCGGCGGTCCAGGAACTCCGCACGGAGCAGGGTGTCGAGATCCATGCAATCTACGAGGGTCGGCGCGTCGACGCCCACTACGACCCCTCGTCCCGTGTCGTGGCGATTCCCACCGGTCCCGGCCGCGGCGAGTACGAGACACCCAGCGGGGCGGCAGTTGCTGTGGTGCACGCCCTCAACCCGCACGTCAAACCGCATCGCAACGGATGGTCGTTCTGGACCGTCACTGCCACGGGGCAGCTGCTGCAGAGCATTCGATGAGAGGAAGTCGCGCTACCGAGGGAAGTGAACGTGGAGCAGTTCGCCGTGGGCAGGGTACTGCGCAACAGGTACCGGCTGGACCGCACTCTGGGCAGAGGGGCGATGGGGCACGTCTGGCAGGGGACGGACGTGTATCTGGAGCGTCCCGTCGCGGTCAAGAACGTGGCCACGGATCTTCTGGCTCTGACCGACCGGCGCCCTGCAGCCCTGGCGCGCTTCGAGAGGGAGGCCAAGGCCGCAGCTCGTCTTGACCACGCCAACATCACCGCCGTGTACGACGCCGCCGTGACGGAGGACGCCCGCTGTCTGGTGATGCAGCTTGCCGACGGAACGACCCACGACAATGTCATCGACTGCGCCGAAGACGGGCGCCTGTCCGTTCCCGCCGCGGCCACCGCGGTGGCGCAGCTGCCATCGGGGCTTTCCGCCGCGCATGCGGCCGGCCTCGTGCACCGCGACCTGAAGCCTCAGACCATCATGGTCCACACCAGCGGTCTGGTGAAGATCCTCGACTTCGGTCTCTTGAAGATCCTCTCGGACACGGACCCGCAGCTCACTGTCACGGGCGAAACGCTCGGCAATGTGGCCTGCGCTTCGCCCGAACTCCTGGCCGGCGAGAAGCCACTGGACAGCCGCAGCGACCTGTATGCGGTGGGATGCCTGCTGCCTGCTGCACCATATGCTCACCGGCCGCCCTCCCTTCCGCGGGGAGGGGCCTGCCCGATCTGGTGACCCAGCACCTCACCGCGCCCTCGCCCCGACTGGCCGACTACGGCGTCGACGCCCCGGCTGCCCTCCAGGACCTGGTACACGCACTGCTTGCGAAGCATCCCGAGGACCGTCCCGACAGTGCGGCGGACGTATACGCGGCCCTCGCCCCGTACTTGGGACAAGCAAAACGACGAGGTGTGGACCGGGCGCCGGCCCTGTTATCCCTTCGTATCTCCGTCCGAGGAGGGTCTGGGTAGTCGCCTGTCGGTGTAGCCGTCCAGGTCCTCGTGGACGACGAACCCGAGCAGGTCGGGGATCCGCAATCATCGGCGGGGCGAAGGAGAAGCTGGCGGCAGCGAGGGACAAGGCCGCGGCGAAGACACTGGTCGCCGTCACGGACCGCCGCATCATCATCACCCAGACGAACGCGTTCCTCGAGCAGGGCGCGATCCGTCAGGAAATCCCGATCGACCGAGTGTGATATGTCCGAGCAGCGACACAGGGCAAAAGTGAGTGCCTGGCGATCGACCTCATCACGCGCGACGAAAGCATCCGGTGGCTCTTCGGCGCCGACATCGACACCACTCAAGTGGACGCGACTGCCTCCGTGCTCGCCGAGTCGATGACGATTCCGGACGAGGAGCGCGCCGAGCTTCTACGGCGGCGCCACGCCTCCATCGAGGCGGGCAAGAGGGGCGAGAGCACAGGCACGAGGTCCATGGAGCCGACTGGATCCGAGGCCACGAGAAGCGATGCCGGGTAGGCCTCGAGCCAACTGACCAAGATCGCCCCGACCGCACATACCTTGCGCGTCGGTTCGGTGCGCTGCCGTCGTGGGCGTGGGGCCGGTTGTCACCGGCTCGGCGGCAGTCCGACGGGGCGCTCCGGGAGACCGGTGCTTGCGTCTGTGGACGGGTGCCGGGCGGCCTGCTCGACGCGGTGTTCAGCACCGCCCACACGGTCTTGCCGGGGCGGGAGCGACGGTCGGTGACGCCCCAGTCGTCGGCCAGAGCTGCGACGAGGAGGAGGCCCCGGCCGGACTCGGCGCCGGGGGCCGTGGGGCTGGTGACTGCGGGCCGGCGTTCCGCGCGGGTGTCGGAGACCTCGACGCGCAGCCGCCTGCAGTCCGTCTCGGCGGCCAGCCGGACGTGGAAGTCCCGTCCGGGGAGGCGCCCGTGCTGTACGGCGTTGGCGCACAGCTCGGCGGTGATCAGGGTCAGCGTCTCGTTGACGTGGCTGGTGTAGGGGTCGCCCCAGGAGTCCAGGCACTGCGCGACGAACAGCCGGGCGAGGCGGGCGCCCCGTGGGGTCGACGTGAACGACATCGCGAACTCACTGGCCCCCGCGGCTCCGAGGGGAGGGAAAAGCGGTGTGTGCATGCGGTCAGCGTTGCGGCCGGGCCGGGCGTGTCACCAGGAGCGACGCCTGTACCGCAGCAGCCTGTACACGGACGCGGGGTCGCGGCGGGGAGCGGCGCGAGAGTGCTGCCGCACGCCGGGGTCAGCCCCGGTGGCACCGCTCCCGAAGCTCCGCGAGGATCGCCTTCTCGCGGGAGTTGACGTCACCGTCCACGGTGGCCACGCGTTCCGCCGCGTCGAGGACGTCGCCGAGATCGCCCGGTTCGGCGTCCACGCGCTTCCACACCTCGGCGGGGTCGATGTCGACGACGTTCGCGAGCTTCTCGTCGACCACCTCGTGCCGCTCCCTGACCAGCCTCACAAGGTGCCGCATCAGCAGTGCTTCGTCATCGGCGATCTTGGTCTTCGCGTTCGTCCTGAGGACGAGCCACGCGACCCACAGCATCAACTGCGGGTGCCGGCTGCGCTCGCTCAGTCCCTCGGCGAGTTCGATCACCCGCGCCTCGTTCCGGAACACGGCCCGCGCGTGCCGGCCGGCGACGAGCGTGGTGTAGCGGTTCAGCAGGACGGCAAGGGGGACGCCGACCAGAGGGATGCCGATCTTGATGACGTTGCGCTGGAGGAGATGCTTCCCGACGACGGGGAGCGCCTTCCCGGCGTTGAGCACCGATCCCGAGTAGAACCGCTTGACCAACGGTCGCACGATGACCGGGATCGCTTTGGTCACGGTCTTGTTGGCCGCTTCCCCGCTCTTGATGGTGAAGGCCACGCGGATGAGCTTCCACAGGTCTTCGGGGTCGTGCACGTCGATCGGTACCCGGTAGAGGACGGAGATGTCGTAGGCCAGGCGGAGTTGGAGCTGGGAGATGAACGCGACGTCGACCATCACGGTCGCCAAGGCCGCGGGGACGGTCGCGGGGGAGGCTCCCCCGGCGGTGCCGATGGTGGCGGCGACGGTTGCGGTGTACGCCCCGGCGGAGAGCCCGCCTTCGAGCGCGGCGTACCGGGACGCCATCTTGATCCGCTGATCCACGATGACGTCCGCAGGCACACCCTCGTAACGATCCTGGAAGTACTGCCAGTCGACCTTCTCGGTGTACGCGTTCATGGCGTGAGCGGCGAGCTTGGTGAACCAGTTGCCCGACTTGATGTCGTCCGCGCTCAGACCCTTGACGAAGTCCTTGATCTCGGACTGCTCCTGCTCGACGACCTTCCGGTCGGCGGCGTCGTCGGCTCCGTCCGTGTCGGTGTCGGCAGCGTGCGTGGGCGCTTCTGTCACGGCGCGTTCCCCCCAACTTTTCCGCGGTCGGCCGAGCCGTGGGCGCGGGCCCCGGCTGCCGTCAACGCACGTTGTTCGGCGAGCGGTACCACGGCCACTCGACGTCCTCCCCAAGAGGCGCAACCTTAGCGCCTCGTCACACGATCCGCGGCTGGCATGGGGCACGGGGGCGCGGGTGGACAGGCGAGGGTTGTACGCGCGTGTACGCGGTACGAGGGGAACCGCGCGAAGCGGCACTACGGCGACGTTGCGTGTCCTTAGAGTGAGCTGTGAGTGACGATCAGGTGTGTTGCCTGCGGCGGGACGAGGTGCGGGCGGGCGCCTTTGTGCGGGTGGGTGAGGTGAGGTCACCGGTGACGGCTCAGGGCAGTGAGGGCGAGGCGGGCATCCTGCGGTGCCTCGGGCAGCAGTTGCGGTTGCTGCGGACGAGCAGGGGGCTGACGCGGGCGGAGTTGGGTGCGAAGCTCGGGTAAGGCGAGGGCACGGTGACGTCGGTGGAGCTGGGGCGACGCATTCCGAGGCCGGAGTTCATCGAGCGGGCGGATGCGGTGCTGGAGGCCGGCGGGCTGTTGGCGGTGATGAAGGAGGAGGTGGCGCGGGCACGGTATCCGGCGTTCTTCCGGGACGCGGCGAAGTTGGAGACGGAGGCGGTTGAGCTGCATGTGTACGCCAGCAAAGCCGTGCCGGGCCTGTCGCAGACCGAGGAGCATGCGCGGGCGGTCTGTGAGATGTGGTTGCCGCTAATGGACGGAGAGGTTGTCAACCAGCGGGTGAGTTCCCGTCTGGCACGCCAGGTGATTTACGACCGACAGCCACTTCCCACCATCAGCTTCGCCATCGAGGAGCACGTGTTGCCAAGGCCGCTGGGAGGGTGGGCCGTCATGCGTGGCCAGCTGGAGGAAGTCCTGCTTCGTGCGCAGCACCGGAACGTGGTCGTACAGATCATGCCTGTCAGATGTGTGGAACATGCCGCGCTGGATGGACCGTTCACTTTGTACGAGACGCAGAAGGGGCAGCGGCTCGCTTATGTTGAGGCGCGGAATGACAGCCGCCTCTTCACTGAGCGGAGGTCGGTGCGCGAGTACGAGGAGCAGTACGGCATCCTGCGTGCTCAGGCCCTGACTCCACGCGAGTCCCTGGGGCTACTCGAGAAGATGCTGAAAGAATTATGAACGCGGAAGACGCGACACATGGTGAGACGAAGCTGTCCTGGCGCACCAGCAGTTACAGCACGGGTTCGGGTGGCGAGTGCGTTGAGTTCGCCCTTACGGCTGTCGGCGCACAAGTGCGTGACTCGAAGTGCGTGGCGCAGAGAGGGCCTGTGGTGAAGATTGGCTCGGCGGCGTGGGCAGCGTTGCTTAGGACGACGTGAGCTTGTTGGTGCCTTGAGCCCAGCCGTCCCATGGTTGGCCGGGCGCCGACATACGGCGGTGTCGACTATCACTACGACCGCAGCGGCATCCTGAAGGTGCACGCCACAGCACGTCACACGGGCACCGTCATGCTGGACGAGGAACCCGAACCGCGGCAGCCGTCGTGTCTTCCTCCGTCCCGAAGCCCGGCACGGGCCCGGTGAGGTCCGGCTCGCCGAACTCCGCGCGCAGTGCCTGGAAGGCGATCACCTTGTCCTCGCCGAACCGGCGGACATGGGCGGCGTACTCGTCGGGGGAGAGGAACGCTGACGGCCGGGACTTGGTGTGGAACTTGTCCGCGTACATCACCAGCCTCTCCTCCTCCGTCACCGCCACGTAGTCGGCGGGAGGGAGGGGCAGCCCCTGACTCGTGATGTCCTGCCGCGTGAGTCCGACGCCGGTGTGGTGGGAGCAGAAGCGGCGGAGGGTTTCGGGGAAGCCCTCCGCCTTGAGGATCTCGTGGCCGAGCAGGCCGTGCCGGATGTAGTTCCCGTGGTCAAGCCGCCCGTCGTCGCCGTAGAGGCGATAGACCCCGATGTCGTGAAGGAGACAGCCGGCGCGGACCAGTTCGGCGTCGAGATGAGCCAGGTGGGGCACGGAGAGGAGTTGCTCGGCGACCCCCCAGACGATCTCGCAGTGCGTGTGCACTAGCGTGAACGCCTCGGCGGTGGGCGCGTGCTTCTCGTGCAGCGCCTGGATCTCTGCGGGGCTCGGAATCCTCACCGGAGGAGCGTAACAACGCTCCATCCCGCCGAAGTCGGCCAGTTCCCACGCCACCGGATTTCACGCGATCGGGTGGGGCTCAGGAGAATGGGCACGGGTCGGCTTCGCGGGCCGTTCGAGCTGGTGACGGGGGATTCTCGTCCATCGACATCACGGCAGCGGGAGCACACCATGGGCCTGCACATCCACCGCAACCCCGACGGCACGACGACCGGGCGCAACGAGTCCAACGGCTTCACCGTGACGCACGCCGATGAAGAAGAGGTCAAGCGGCGGTTGTACGAGGATGCCGGGTGGGAGTACTCGCCTCCGCCGCCTCCGGTTCCGCCCGGCTTCCACCGGTTCTGTCTGGTGCACGACGAGTTCCGGGCCTCCGGGTTCGGGGACGAGAGGTACGCGGGGCTGCGGGCACGTCCGCCGCAGGGGTGTGTGCCGGTCGACCGGGGTGACTTCGCCCTGGAGTGCGAGCGGCCGGGGAAGACGCTCATGGACGCTGTCGCCGGTACCGTCGGGGAGGTCCGCCGGGAGCACGGGCTGGTGATGAACAGTCTGGGTGTCGAGAAGCCCCAGGAATGGTTCGACGCGGACAACAAGGACGGATACGCGGCGAAGATCGTCGCGCACTTGGTCCTGATGGCCGCTGATCGTGCCCGACTGCTCGGGTACGGGCGCAAGGACGTGGTCCGGCTACTCGATGCCACGGGGATCGAGTAGCCGGTGGGGTGGGTCAGCAGGCCGGAGGGGTGGGCCGGCAGGAGAGAGCCGTGAGGGGTGTGGTGCTCCTCAGGCCGGGGCGGCCGGCCCCGGGACGTACTCCGGATCCACCTGCCCCGCCAGATCCTCCCCCGTCCGCGCATCCGCCCAGGCCCGGACGTTGCGCAGATGGAACTCGACCGCGTGGCGGTGGAGGCGGTCCCAGTCGCGGGGGTGGGAGTCGACCGCCTCGCGCAGGACGCCGAGGGCGTGGCGGTTGTGCGGTTCCAGTGACGCCAGGGCATGCGGGCCGGGCTCGGTGCGGCCCTGCTCGGCCGCGCGGACCCAGGGGGAGTGGACCAGGTGGGTCAGGAGGTCGTCGCCCACCTGCTCCTTGAGGAAGAGCAGATCGTCCTCGCAGGTCACCTTGTTGCCCACGACCGCGATGCGGATCCCGAACTGTTCCGCGTGGTCGCGGTACTGACGGTAGACCGAGACACCCTTGCGGGTGGGTTCGGCCACGAGGAACGTGATGTCGAAGCGGGTGAACAGGCCCGAGGCGAAGGCGTCGGCGCCCGCCGTCATGTCGACCACGACGTATTCGCCGGGGCCGTCCAGCAGGTGGCTCAGATACAGCTCCACCGCACCCAGCTTGGAGTGATAGCAGGCCACGCCCAGGTCCGACTCGTCGAACTCGCCCGTCACCATGAGGGGGACGCCGCCCGCCCGGCCGACGTGCCGCCCGTGCAGGTCGTCGTCGCCGAGCGGGCGGAGGAGGCGCGAGCCGCGGCCGGGCGGGGTCGTCTTGATCATGGCCTCGGGGGAGGGGATGCGGGGGTTGTCGCCGCGCAGGAACTTCTTGATCTCGGACAGGTGGGCCCCCAGGGGAGGCGCGGACACCGCCTCGCCGCCGAGTGCCTCGGCCAGGTGCTGGTTGATGTCGCCGTCGATGGCGAGGACCGGGGCGCCGGAGCGCGCCAGGTGGCGGGAGAAGAGTGCGGACAGGGTGGTCTTGCCGCTGCCGCCCTTGCCGACGAACGCGATCCTCACGGCCGCTCCACCATTTTGAAAATGGATGTCATGTGACTAGGTTTAGGGACTGCTCCTTGTCGGTGTCAAATCGCTTACTCCGTCCGGGATTTGGTGGTTCTCGTGGGCGGGATCACCCGGTTGAACGGCGTGTTCCGCTTGATGCCTATCCTGTGCAAGTGCGTCCTCAGAGCATCAAGAGCCGCCTCCGGTTCCTCACCGCCCTTGCCCTCGTGCCGTGTCTGACCGGCTGCTTCGCCTCCCCCGGCGGGGAGTCGTCGGCGGGCGGCGGGCCGGCGGGGCCGCGGCTGCGCGTCGCCCTCGCCTTCCCGCCCGCCGAGAACTTCTCGCCGTACGGAGCCGACGCCACGCTGCTCAGCCGGCTCGGCGTCACCGAGGGGCTGACCGCTCTGGACGCCAACGGCGCCGCGGCCCCCGCGCTCGCCCGGTCCTGGCGCCGGGAGGACGACCGCACCTGGCGGTTCACCCTGCGCGAGGCCACCTTCCAGGACGGCACGGACGTCACCCCCGCCGCCGTGGCCGCCGCGCTCACCCACGCCACGAAGGCCCGGCCCGCCCCCACCGCCCTCGCCGGAGTCACCCTCAGCGCCGAGCCCGACGGCGACAGCGGCGTCCGCGTCACCACCGCCGCGCCCGACCCCGTCCTGCCCATGCGCCTGGCCGGTCCGAGCCTGGCGATCCTCTCCCCGGCGGCGTACGGCAAGAAGGGTGAGCGGCCGGGCGCCCCCACCCCCGTCGGCACCGCCACCGGGCCCTTCGAGATCACCAAGGTCAACGGCGGCGGTTCCGCCACGCTCGACCGCTTTGACGACTACTGGGGCGGCCTCGCCCACGCCTCCGGCATCGACGCGCGCTTCGTCAAGGACGGCACCGCACGCGCCAACGCCGTCCGCACCGGCGACGTCGACATAGCCGAGGCGATCCCCGCCGCCCAGGCCGCCACACTCGACAAGCCCACCCTCAAGGAAGCCGGCACCACCCGAACCACCAGCCTGCAGCTCAACACGCGGACCGGGCCGTTCAAGGACCCGGAGCTGCGCGCCGCCGCCCGCACGGCGATCGACTCCTCCGCCCTCGTCAAGGGCGTCTTCGAGGGCTACGCCGACCCGGGCGCCGGCATCTTCGGACCCGCCGTCACCTGGGCCGAGAGCAAGCGGGTGAAGCCGGCCGGGCGCGCGAAGGCCGCCCGGCCCGACGGTGCGTCGATCACCCTCGCGACCTACGACAACCGGCCCGAACTCCCCGAGGTCGCCCAGGTCGTGCAACAGCAGCTCCGCAAGGCGGGCTTCACGGTGAAGCTGGAGGTGCGCGAGTACTCACGGCTGGAGAGCGACGCGCTCGCCGGGAAGTTCGACGCGTTCATCGGCGCCCGCAACAGCCTCCTGGACACCGGCGACCCCGTCGGTGTCCTCGGCAGCGACTACACCTGCGACGGCGGCTACAGCCTGGCCCGACTGTGTGACAAGAAGGTCGACCGGGCGGTAGCGGAGGCCGTCAGGACCGACGGCAGCGGTGAGCGGCAGGACGCCGCCATGGTCGCCGAGGCCGAGATCCTCGGCACGGACGCGGTCGTGCCGCTGGCCCACCAGCGGATCGTCGCCGGTGTCTCCACCGAGGTCCGGGGCGTGCTGCTCGACCCGTACGAGCGGACCCTGGTGGGCATCGGGACGCGAACGCGACACTGACCGGAGTCTCAGGCGGGCAGCCCCATGTCGATCACGCAGCCGATCTCGACGAGCTGCCCGGGAAAGGTCAGTTCGGTGACGCCCAGGGCCGTACTGACCGGGCGATGGGCGCCGAAGTAGGTCCGGTTGCCCTTCGCCACCGCCTCGGCGTTGCGCACCAGGTCCACCACGTACAGCGTTTGGGAGACGATCTGGTTGCGGGTGGCGCCGTAGTGGGCCAGGACCTTGTCGAGATTGACGTAGGTCTGCTCGAGCTGGGCGGCGACGTCGTCCTCGGGGTCGAAGGCGCCCGCCTCGTCGAACGAGAGCTGCCCGGAGACGTGGACCAGGTCACCGGACCTGATCGCCTGGGTGTAACCGAAGTGGCCCTCGGCCGGGATGCCGTGGTCGTAGACGTCGAGCGTGGTCATGGTGCGTGTTCCTTCCGTCGGGCACGGACCGCGGGCAAGGGGCCCGTGCTCTCTTGCGGTTACTCGGAAACCGTAGGAGAGTGACCGCCGGCCTGGAAGAACGCACTTTTCGGTGACTGGGGAACCAGATGGTGACCAAGCAGTTGAGAGACCTGCCCGAGAACGCGGACCTGCGGCGGGCGGACTCCCTGGCCCGGGAGATCTTCTCCGACGTGGCCAACAAGTGGGCGCTGTTGATCATCGAGGTGCTCGGGGAACGCACCCTGCGTTTCAGCGAGTTGCGCGACGAGGTCGAGGGCGTCAGCCACAAGATGCTCACGCAGAACCTGCGGATGCTGGAGCGCAACGGCCTGGTCGACCGGAAGGTGCACCCCACCGTGCCGCCCAAGGTCGAGTACACGCTCACCGAACCGGGCCGCGCCCTGCGTGCCACGGTCGACGCGATCTGCGGCTGGACCCACCAGTACCTCCCGCACATCGAGGCGGCCCGAGGGCGCTTCGGCACCTGACGGGCGAGGCCGGCCGGGCGTCAGCTCGCGACCAGTTCCCGCACCTGACGGGGAGCGGCCTGCTCCTCGATCCGCGAGGTCCGGTACAGCCACAGCACGTCCCGCCCGAACGACCAGACCAGCAGGCCCAGTGCCAGGGCCGCGACCCCGAAGTTGGCCGCGTACGGCAGCAGACCGGCGCCCGCCAGGAGCAGCAGCACGCCCTGGAGGGCGGCGACGGTCTTGCGGGCGGTGCTCGGCGGGAGCGAGGCGGTCAGCCAGGGCCACACCTTGGCCGCGGCGACGAAGACGTAGCGCATGCCGCCGATCAGCAGCACCCACGGGCCCAGTTGCATCGACACGTACACGCTCAGCACCAGGATCAGGAACGCGTCGACCTCCATGTCGAAGCGTGCCCCCAGCGGGGTCGAGGTGCCGGTGCGGCGGGCGACCTTGCCGTCGACGCCGTCGAGGATCAGCGCCACCGCCGTCAGACCGACGAACAGTGACACCGGCGGTGAGCTCTGGAAGGAGTCGGCGACCAGGGCCGTGACCCCGCCGACGAGGGTGGCCCGGCCCAGGGTGACCCGGTTGGCCGCGCCGAACGAGCGCAGCCGCGAGCGGTGCAGGGCCCGGGAGAGCACCGCCCAGGTGGCGATCGCGAACGCGAGGCCGCTCAGCCAGCCCGCCGGCCCCATCCCGATCGCCGTGCCGATCAGGGCCAGCAGCAGGACCTGCACACCCGCCCCCAGGGCGGTCTCCTGCTGTACGAGCCTCGCGTCGTAAGTGTTGTTCAGGGCCACCGAACACCCTCCGGCCGTGTGACAGAGTCGATCAACGCCGCTACGTTGTGCGCGGCCTGTGCACCCCTCGGTACGCAAGCAGCTTCCCGATCGTTCAGGAGGACTTCGATGAAGCACACCGGACGCGCGTTCTGGATCGACTCGCCTGGGCGAGGCGATATCCGGGACGTCGCCCTGCCGGCGCCCGGCGAGGGCGAGGTGCTGGTGCGCACGCTCTTCTCCGGCGTGAGCCGCGGCACCGAGACGCTGGTCTTCCGCGGCGGCGTGCCCGTCAGCCAGCACACGGCCATGCGCGCCCCGTTCCAGGAGGGCGACTTCCCCGGCCCGGTGAAGTACGGCTACCTCAGCGTCGGCGTGGTGGAGGAGGGGCCCGCCGCGCTCAAGGGCCGCACCGTGTTCTGCCTCTACCCGCACCAGACGCGCTACGTCGTCCCCGCGACCGCGGTCACCCCCGTCCCTGACACCGTGCCCGCCGGGCGGGCTGTGCTCGCCGGGACCGTGGAGACCGCCGTCAACGCCCTGTGGGACGCCGCGCCCCTGGTCGGCGATCGGATCGCCGTGGTCGGCGGCGGCATGGTCGGCTGCTCGGTGGCCGCCCTCCTTGCCCGGTTCCCCGGCGTCCGCGTGCAGTTGGTCGACGCCGACCCGTCCCGCGCGAAGATCGCCGAGGCGCTCGGCGTCGGCTTCGCCACCCCCGAGGAGGCCGACGGGGACCGCGACCTCGTCGTACACGCCAGCGCCACCGAACAGGGCCTCGCCAGGTCCCTGGAACTCCTCACCGCCGAGGGGACCGTCCTCGAACTCAGCTGGTACGGCGACCGGCGGGTCAGCCTCCCGCTCGGCGAGGCCTTCCACTCCCGGCGGCTCGTCATCCGCAGCAGCCAGGTCGGCACCGTCTCCCCGGCCCGCCCGAACCGCACCTACGCCGACCGGCTCGCCGTCGCCCTGGACCTGCTCGCCGCCCCCGCGCTCGACGCCCTCATCACCGGCGAATCCCCCTTCGAGGAACTGCCGGAGGTGCTGCCGAGGCTCGTCTCCGGCGAGGTCCCCGCGCTGTGCCACCGCGTCCGTTACGACGAGAGCGATTGACGCATCAGCCGACGATTCGTTCCATCCGGTACGACGTCGCCACGGCAAGAGCGCCTGACCTCAGAAAAGACGTACGGAAGGCTGAACAGGGGAAGGCAACGAGCCGTACTACTCGGCATCCCCGGCACCCGAGAGCGGGGAGCAGACGCGCCGCACCTGGAGGGTCGTCCGTTGTTCAGCATCACCGTCCGCGATCACATCATGATCGCCCACAGCTTCCGTGGCGACGTCTTCGGACCGGCCCAGCGCCTGCACGGGGCCACGTTCCTCGTGGACGCCACGTTCCGGCGCGAGCAGCTGGACGAGGACAACATCGTCGTCGACATCGGGCTGGCCACCCAGGAGCTCGGCGCGGTCGTCAGCGAGCTGAACTACCGCAATCTCGACAACGAGCCCGACTTCGCGGGGGTCAACACCTCCACGGAGTTCCTCGCCAAGGTCATCGCCGACCGGCTCGCCGAGCGCATCCACAAGGGGGCGCTGGGCGAGGGCGCCAAGGGCATCGCGGGCCTCACCGTCACGCTGCACGAGTCGCACATCGCCTGGGCGAGTTACGAGCGTGCGTTGTGACCGACACGACGATCGAACGGCCCGGGCAGCCGGGACCGGCGACGGCGCGGCTGAATTATGTTCCCGTGCAGCACGCCTCCCTGAAGAACGCCGAGATCATTCCCATGTCCCTGCGCACCGTGCACTTCGTGCTGCCGGGCGGCGTCGACGACCCGACGGCGCCGAGCGGCGGCAACGCCTACGACCGGCGCGTGTGCCTGGACCTGCCCGGCTTCGGCTGGCAGGCGACCAAGCTCGCCGTGGCCGGCGACTGGCCCCGGCCGGGAGCCGACGCCCGTACGGAACTGGCCGGTGCACTGGCCGCGTTGCCCGACGGGGCCGTCGTGCTCCTCGACGGGCTGGTTGCCTGCGGCGTGCCGGAGATCGTGGTGCCCGAGGCGGAGCGGCTGCGCATGGCCGTCCTCGTCCATCTCCCGCTCGGCGACGAGACGGGGCTCGACGCGGAGGTGGCCGCCGAGCTGGACGCCAAGGAGCGGACGGTGCTGCGGGCGGTGCCGGCGGTGATCGCCACCAGCGACTGGGCGGTCCGCCGCCTGGTCGCCCACCACGGCCTTCCCCCCGAGCGCGTCCATGTCGCCGCCCCCGGCGCCGACATCGCGCCGCTCGCGCCCGGCACCGACGGGGTGTCGCGCCTGCTGTGCGTGGCCGCCGTGACCCCGCGCAAGGGCCAGCACCGGCTGGTGGAGGCACTGGCCGCGGTGCGCGACCTGCCGTGGAGCTGCGTGTGCGTCGGGAGCCTGACCCAGGAACCGGAGTACGTCGCCCATCTGCGGTCCCTGATCGAGAAGCACGGCCTCCAGGACCGGCTGGAGCTGGCCGGGCCGAAGTCCGGCCCCGCGCTGGACGCCGCCTACGCGACCGCCGACCTGATGGTCCTCACCTCCTACGCCGAGACGTACGGCATGGCGGTGACCGAGGCCCTGGCCCGGGGCATCCCGGTGATGGCCACGGACGTCGGCGGGCTGCCGGAGGCGGTCGGCCGCGCGCCCGACGGCGGGGTGCCCGGCATCCTCGTCCCGCCGGAGAACCCCGCCGCCATCGCCGCCGAACTGCGCGGCTGGTTCGGCGAGGCGGACGTACGACGCCGCCTGAAGGCCGCCGCCCGCAGCCGCCGCGCAGCCCTGGGCGGCTGGGCGACGACCGCACAGAGCCTGGCCGCGGTCCTGCGCCGGCTCCCGACCGAACCCCGGAGGGCCGAATGACGAACCCGGCGACGACGACCCAGCAGGGCGGGGCGATTCCGGCGCAGCCCGGACCGAGGGAGGTCACGGGCGTGACGGACAGCGCGGTGCCGGGCACGAAGCCCGGCTCGGGGCAGGCCTTCGCAGCGGGCGTTCAAGGCGCGGTTTCCGGCGGGCAGTCCGGGCGGGGCCAGGTCGCCGAGGCCGCGCTCCCAGGCGTGGGCATCGGCGGCGAGTCCGCGGCCCGGTCGACCGAGCACGCCGCGGCCCCCGGTCTCGGCTCCAGCGTGGCGTTCGGCCCGGGGCGCGTCCCCGGCGCCGTCATCCCCGGCGCCGGCCCCAGTGGCAAGCCCGGCGCGCGGCCGACCGTGAAGCTGCGTGAGGCGGGCCCGGACGATCCGCCCCGGTACGCGCCCGAGTGGCTGGAGCTGCGGGAACCGGCCGACGCCGCCGGGCGGGCGCACGACCTGCTCGACCCGCTGCGGATCCGGCTCGCCAACATGCCGGGCAAGTCGGGCGTCGTCATCCACGACCTGGGCTGCGGCACCGGCTCGATGGGCCGCTGGCTCGCGCCCCGCCTGGACGGCGCCCAGCACTGGATCCTGCACGACCGCGACCCCTACCTGCTGCACTTCGCCGCCGTCTCCTCTCCGCGCTCGGCCGCCGACGGCAGCCGGGTCACCGTGGAGACGCGCCGCGGCGACGTCGCCCGCCTCACCCCGGACGCCCTGCAAGGCGCGTCCCTGGTGACCGCGTCCGCCCTGCTGGACGTCCTCACCCGGGAGGAGATCGACACCCTCGCCGCCGCGTGCACCGGCGCCGGCTGCCCCGCCCTGCTGACGCTGTCCGTCGCGGGGCGGGTCGAACTGGCCCCGCCCCACCCGCTGGACGCCGAGCTGACCCAGGCGTTCAACGACCACCAGCGGCGCGACAACCTGCTCGGCCCCGACGCGGTCACGGCGGCGGCCGAGGCGTTCTCCGGGCACGGCGCGACCGTACGGCTGCACCCGAGCCCCTGGCGGCTGGGCCCCGAGCAGGCCGCGCTCACCGAGCAGTGGCTGCGCGGCTGGGTCGGCGCCGCCGTCGAGGAGCGCCCCGAGCTGCGCGCCGAGGCCGACGTCTACCTGACCAACCGGCTGGCCGCCCTCGCCGCGGGCGAGCTGCGCGTCACCGTCCACCACGTCGACCTCCTGGCCCTGTCCCGCCCGGGGGGCGGAGCGTCATGAGCCCCCAGGCGACGGGAACGCGCCCGCGCACCACGCCCACCGGGAACCCCCGTGTGCCCGCGAACGCGGGCGGTGTCCGGGGGCCCGCGGCATCCGGTGCGGCGGTCACGGCCCGGGCGGACGCGGTCGTGCCGCGCCCGGCCGCAGGTGCCCGGAGCGAGCCCGCCGCCCCGGGCCGGAAGGCCGAAGCCCCGGTGGGTACCGGTGCGTCGGTCTTCGGCCCTCTCCGTACGGCCCTGGCCCGCCTCGGCTCGCCGAAGGTCCGTACGCACCTCGGCACCGTCGCCGGAACCGCCATCCTGGGTGTGCTGTTCTGGCGGCTCGGCACCGGTGTCTTCCTGGACGGGCTGCGGCGGATCGACGGGATGTCGCTGCTGCTCGCGCTCGGCATCGGCCTCGTCACCACCGGGTGCAGCGCGTGGCGGTGGGCGATCGTGGCCCGGGGACTCAGGATCCGGCTGCCGTTCGGGCCGGCCGTCGCGGACTACTACCGCGCCCTGTTCCTGAACGCGGCCCTGCCCGGCGGCGTCCTCGGCGATGTGCACCGGGCCGTGCGGCACGGTCAGAGCGAGGGGGACGTGCGGCGGGGCGTGAAGGCCGTCGTCCTCGAACGGGCCGCCGGGCAGATCGCGTTGTTCGCCGTCGGGGCCGTCGTCCTGCTGACCATGCCGTCCCCGGTGCTGAGCGAGGCCCGGCACATCGCCCCGCTCGCGGCCCTGGCCGTCCTCGGGGCACTCGCCGTCGTCCTGGCCCTGCGCATGAACCGCACGGCACCCTCCCGGCGTGGCCGCAGGCTGCGCGCGGCCCTCGCCGAAACCCGCCACGGGCTGCTGTCACGGGAGAACGGGCCCGGAGTGGTTGTCTCCTCCGTGGTGGTGCTGGCAGGTTACGTCGCGATGTTCGTACTCGCCGCCCGTGTCGCCGGGACCGCCGCCTCCGTGGCCGTCCTGCTGCCCCTCGCCGTTCTCGCCCTGCTGGCGATGGGCCTGCCGCTCAACGTCGGCGGCTGGGGACCCCGGGAGGGCGTCACCGCCTGGGCGTTCGGCGCCGCGGGCCTGGGCGCCGGCCGGGGGCTGGCCGTCGCGGTCGTCTACGGGGTGCTCAGCCTCGTGGCCAGCCTGCCCGGCCTGATCGTGCTCGTCGCCCGCTGGTACGCGGGCGTGCGGGCCGGGGCCGCCGCTCGGGCCCCGGCACCCGCCCCCGCGCCGCAGGGTGACTACGCGTCGGAGGTCAGCATCGAGAAATACGCCCCGAAGGAATCCGCGAGGCTCGCCAGGAGTTCCTTCCCCTTTTCCGCCGAACCCAGCGAAGGACGGCCGATGACACCGGAATCGGTATAGCCGGACATGCCGAGGGTGAGCAGATGACGCCGGTCGTCAGCGACGAAATCGGAAGTCTCATAACCGGGTCGGAGCATTTCGGGATGAGCGTGCAGAAGGATGGAGGTCTCGATTTCCCCCGCGTGCATGTCGGTGAGCAGCGAGGTGACCACACCCGCCCGCTCGCGCGCCGCCTCCCAGTCCTCCGCGGCCGGGAAGAGCGCCATCCGCTCGCCGCGGGCGGAGGATTCCTGAACCACGTTGCCCAGTACGTAGTTGCCGCCGTGCCCGTTGACCACCACCAGCGTGTCGACCCCGGAGCGGCGCAGCGAAGCCGCAATGTCCCGTACCACCGCATGAAGGGTCACCGAGGAGATGCTGACGGTCCCCGGCCAGGCCGCGTGCTCGTGCGAGCACGAGATCGTCACCGGAGGAAGGAGGCGCACCGGGTACGCGCCGGCTATCTCCCGCGCGACGGCACAGGCGACGAGGGTGTCGGTCGCCAGCGGGAGGTGCGGACCGTGCTGCTCGAAGCTCCCCACGGGAAGCACCGCGACCTGCCGTGAGACACCGGCGCCCCGCGTCCGTACGTCTTCCGTGGTGTCCGCCGGCACCAGATCACTCATAACGTCACGGCCTTTCGTCTCTGCTTAGGAACTCGAGAATCATGACAGAAAAAGTTGGCGTACTCGGCAAGAAGTCGACGCAGCGGACAGGCGTGGAACGCGTCGTGAATGCCCCCCTGCCCACCGTGTACGGGGAATTCCAGGCGGTCGGTTACCTGGACCACGACCGCGGTGACGAACAGGTGGCGCTGGTCTACGGGGAGATCGGCACGGACGATGTCCTCATCCGGCTGCACTCGGAGTGCCTGACCGGCGACGCCTTCGGCTCCCAGCACTGCGAGTGCGGCGACCAGCTAGACGCCGCCCTGCGCGCGGTCGTCGCCGAAGGAGCCGGTGTCGTGGTCTACCTCAGAGGGCATGAAGGCCGCGGCATCGGCCTGCTCGCCAAGCTCCGTGCGATGGCCCTGCAGGCGGAGGGCCTGGACACCGTCGAGGCCAACCTCGCCCTCGGCCTGCCGGTCGACGCCCGCGACTACGGCGTCGCCGCCCGGATCCTGGACGACCTGGGCGTGCGGTCCGTGCGGCTGATGTCCAACAACCCGCGCAAGCGCGAGGCGCTGGTGGATCACGGCATCACCGTCGCCGAGACGGTCCCGCTGCTGATCCCGCCCTGCGAGAACAACATCACCTATCTGCGCACCAAGCGGGAGCGGCTCGACCACCACCTGCCCCACCTGGACGCGGTGGTCAGCTCCTCCTGACTGCTCGGCCGGTTCCGGTTCCCGACGTGACCTGGGCGAATCCGTGCGCGACCCGCAGGCGGGCCGCGTACGCTTCGTGGGTGTCCGCCCCTTGAGCGCCGGCCCCCCAGCGGCCGACGCCTCACGCCGGAGGCCCACCAGGTATGACCGAGCTCCATCTGTGGCTGCGCCACGAGGCCCGCACGACCGAGCGACGCACTCCGATCGTTCCCGACGACGCCCGGCGGCTCGTCGGGAACGGAGTGGAACTGACCGTCGAGGAGTCCCCGCAGCGGGTCTTCCCGATCGAGGAGTACGAGGCGGCCGGCTGCCGCGTCGCCCCGGCGGGCTCCTGGGTGACGGCACCTCGGGACGTCGTCGTGCTCGGCCTGAAGGAACTGCCCGAGGACCCCGCCGAGCTGACGCACCGGCACATCTTCTTCGGCCACGCCTACAAGGACCAGCCGGGAGCGGCGGACCTGCTGGGCCGGTTCGCCGCCGGGGGCGGGGCGCTGTTCGACCTGGAGTACCTGGTGGACGACACCGGACGACGCCTGGCCGCCTTCGGTTTCTGGGCCGGCTACCTGGGCGCCGCCCTCGCCGTGCTCCGGCAGCGGGGCCGGCTGCGGGCGCCTCTGACGCCGACCACCAAGGAAGACCTGGACGAGACGCTGAAGCCCGCCGACGACGACGCCGAGTTCACGGGCCTCGTCATCGGCGCCCTGGGCCGCAGCGGCCGCGGTGCCCGCGCGGCCTTCGCCACCGCCGGTGTCGACCCCACCTGCTGGGACCTCGCCGAGACGCGGGACCTGGACCGACCGGCCCTGCTGCGGCACGACCTGATGGTGAACGCGGTGCTCGCCACCACCCCCGTCCCGCCCTTCCTGCGCGAGCGGGACCTCGACACCCCGGACCGCCGCCTGCGCACCCTGTGCGACGTGACCTGCGACGTCGGTTCCCCGCTCAACGTCCTCCCGGTGTACGACGACACCACCTCCTGGGACGAGCCCGTACGGCGGCTGCGCGACGCACCCCCGCTCGACCTCATCGCCATCGACAACCTGCCCTCCCTGCTGCCGCTGGAGTCCAGCGCGGACTTCTCGGCCGCCCTCCTGCCCCAGCTGCTCGACTTCGGCGTTTCCGGACCCTGGGGGCGCTGCCTGGACCGGTTCCGTGACGCGTCCCGCGCCCACGGCCTCGACAAGGGGGAGTCCCTTGAGCACTGAACCGGCGGCGGCGAGCGGCACCGTCCACTGGATCGGCGCCGGCCTGTCCACGGGCAGCGGTCTCGCGGCGCTGTGCGACACGGCCGAGCGGGTCCGGCTCTGGCACCGCACCGAGAGCCGGGCCGCCGACGCCCTCGGCCGGCTGGGCCTCACCGGACGGGCCGAGCCCCGCGCCTACACGCTGTCCGCGCTCGCCGCCGAACTCGCTCCGGGCGATGTCGTCGTGTCGATGCTGCCCGCCCCCGAGCACGCCCCGCTCCTCGCGGAGTGCGTACGGCAGGGGGCGCACTTCGCGTGCTCCAGCTATGGGTCGGACGCGGTGCTGGAGCAGGTGCCGGCCGCTGCGAAGGCCGGGCTCGTCGTCCTCACCGAGGCCGGGCTCGATCCGGGCATCGACCACCTCTTCGCCCATGCCCTGGTCGCCCGGGCGCGGGAGGCCATCGGCGACGACACGCCGGCCTCGTACACCCTCACGTCGTACTGCGGCGGAGTCCCCGCCGTCCCGAACGACTTCACGTACCGCTTCAGCTGGGCACCCGCGGGAGTCCTCAACGCCCTGCGCTCCCCGGCGCGTTACATCGAGGACGGTGCGCGGACCGTCGCCGAGCGGCCGTGGGAGGCGACCCGGCGGCATGTCGTCGACGGGGAGACCTTCGAGGTCTACCCCAACCGCGACAGCGTCCCGTTCGTCGCGCAGTACGGGCTGCCGGACGCCTGGACACCACGGACGTTCGTGCGCGGCACCCTGCGGCTGGAGGGCTGGCTGCGCGCCTGGGACGGTGTCTTCGAGGAGCTCAGGGCCGGTGACGACGACCGCATCGCCGCCCTGGCCCGGGAACTGGCCGCCGCCTACCCGACCACCGACGACGACCACGACCGGGTCGTCCTCGCCGTGTCGCTGGACGTGCGGGCCGAGTCCGGGCGGACCTGGGCGGGCGGCTGTCTGCTGGACCTGGTGGGCGACGCGGAGGAGAGCGCGATGGCCCGCTGTGTCTCGCGGACCCTCGCTCTCGGGGTCCGTCACATCCTGGACGGCTCCCTGCCGCCGGGCCTGAACCGCGCCGCCGAGGCGGCCGCCAGGTCCGAGCAATGGCTGCGGGAACTCGCCCGGGACGGAGTGGAGTTCACCCTCCGCGTCGACCGGTAGCGGGCGTCAGTCCGACAGGGCCTCGTGGACCATCCGCTTGAGGTCCTTGAAGACCGAGTGGGAGGTCCTGGGCCGCACCTGCGTCATGAACTGCACCGTCAGATCGCGGCCCGGGTCGACCCAGAACGTCGTGGTGGCCACCCCGCTCCAGCCGAAGGCGCCGAGCCCGGTCGGCACCAGGGTGCGGGACGGATCGATCACCACGGAGCAGTTGAAGCCGAAGCCGAGCCCCTCGTTGCCGGGCTCGTCATGGGCGGGGCGGCTGCCGAAGGCCCGCAGGTCGGCTCCTCCGGGCAGGTGGTTGCGGGTCATCAGGTCCACGGTCCGCGGGGCGAGCAGCCGCACGCCGTCGAGTTCGCCCCGGCGGCGCAGCATCTCCATGAAGCGGTGGTAGTCGTGGGCCGAGCACACCATGCCGCCGCTGCCCGACAGGAACCGTGGCCGGCCGCGCAGCGGGAGCCCCGGGATCGGCTCGATGCCGCCGCCCTCCTTCTCCCCGTACATCTCGGAGAGCCGGGGCGCCTGCGCGTCCGTGACGTGGAAGCCCGCGTCCGTCATGCCGAGCGGTCCGAAGATCCGCTCGGCGCAGAACACGTCGAGCGGCTGCCCGGACACGACCTCCATGATCCGGCCCAGGACGTTGGCGGCGACCGAGTAGTTCCACTCGGTGCCCGGCTCGAACTGCAACGGCAGGCTCGCGTACACCTCGATGGTCTCGGCCAGGTCCGCGCCCGGCGGCACCGACGACTCCAGGCGGGCCTCGCGGTACAGGGCGTCGACCGGGTGGGCGTGGTAGAAGCCGAAGGTCAGGCCCGAGGTGTGGGTCATCAGATGCCGGACGAGTATGGGGCCGTCGGCGGGGCGGGTCTCGACGTCGGCCCCGGAGCCGCCGACGTAGACCCGGGGGTCGGCGAACGCGGGCAGGTGGTCGGCGACCGGGTCGTCCAGGGACAGCCGGCCCTCCTCCACGAGCAGCAGCGCGGCGACCGCGGTGACCGGCTTCGTCATGGAGTAGACCCGCCAGAGGGTGTCGGCTTCGACCGGGAGCCCGGCCGCGATGTCGCGTCGGCCGTGCGTCGCGAGGTGGGCGACGCGCCCGCCCCGGGCCACGGAGACCAGGAAGCCCGGCAGACGTCCTTCGTCGACCAGCCGGGCGAAGTGCCGGTCCAGGCGGCCCAGCATTTGCGGATCCAGCCCGGCCTCACCCGGATCGACCTCTTGTCGCAGCTGTGCCATGGCTCGTCTCCCGTCGCGCTCGTCGAGGTGAGATCCGGCATACCCCGCCCGGACCGCCTCAGACCCCATCGGGGTGCAGGAACGGTCCATGATCGCGCAAGAGCGGGTGAGCGACGGCCCTAGGTGTCTGACCCGTGAGGTTGGGGACGCAGGACCGATGGCCGATGGTCCGGGGGAGGCGGGTTCCCCAGGCTCGGGTCGCCGCCCCGGTCAGGACGTCAGGAGAAGAGGTCACGATGCCCGTGAACGGTCGCGGCCACATCCGTGTCGCCCGTCCCTCCAGGGACCTCCCGGCGGCCGAGCGGTTCGGGGGCGGAGGGCTCGGACTCGGCGTGCTGTGGCGGGCCGAGGGCGGGGACGAACCGGAGGAGCACGACCTGCTGATGCTCGGCTGGCCCGACGCCGACTGGCGCACTCGTGCACGAACCCGCCCGGCCGGTGGAACCCCGCCCCACGGAGGAGGACCTGCTGGTCGTCCACGTGGACGGCCCCGTCCCCGACGACCTGGTCGCCCGCCCGGAGGAGCACGGCGGCAAGCGGGTGGAGTCCCCCAACCCGTACTGGACGGAGTGGGGGGTCACCATCGAGGACCCGGACGGCTACCGCCTGGTCCTGTGCCGCCGGGCCTGGTCCAGCAGCTGAACCCATCGAGGCTCGGGGCACGGCGCCCGAGGGGCGCGGGGAACTGCGCGACCGGCCCCCACGCACCCGCACCCGACGCACAACCACCGGCTGCCGAGCCCTCGAGGGGCCCGGCAGCAGGACATGATGGCCTCAGGCCGTCACCCTCTCCGGCTGCACAACCCCGGGTTCGGCGCGTTCCCCCAGCGACTCCGTGGGAACCCTGTGGGTCTCCCGCGCCGACACCGCCGCGATCACCGGCGGCACGCACAACGCCGCGGTGAACAGCGCGACCGCCGACCAGTCGTCACCCCCCGGCCCCGCGATCTGCGCCGCGAACGTCACCGCGAACCCGGCCGCCGCGAAACCGATCTGCGTACCGATGGCCACGCCGGACAGCCGGACCCGGGTCGCGAACATCTCGCCGTAGAACGCGGGCCACACGCCGTTGGCGGCGCTGTAGACGACGCCGAAGCAGACGATGCCCGTCAGGAACGTCAGCGGGTAGGAGCCCGTGGAGACCGCCCACAGGTACAGGAACATCGTCACCGCGCTGCCGGCCGCACCGATCAGGAACACCGGGCGGCGCCCGATCCGGTCGGACAGCGTCGCCCACAGCGGGATCGCGGCGAGCGCGACGACATTGGCCAGGGCGCCCACCCACAGCATGGCCGTACGCGACATGCCGACCGCGTCGCTCGTGGCATACGCCAGTGCCCACACCGTGAAGATCGTGCTGACCGAGGCGATCAGCGCGCCGGCGATCACCCGCAGCACGTCCGCCCAGTGCTCGCGGAGCAGGATCACGAGGGGCAGCTTGACCACACCCTCCTCGGCGGCCTGCTGGGCGAAGGCCGGGGTCTCGTCCAGTTTGCGGCGGATGACCCAGCCGGCGACGGCGACCCCGACGCTCAGCCAGAACGGCAGCCGCCAGCCCCACGACAGCAACTGGTCCTCGGGCAGCGCGGCGACCGGGATGAAGACCAGCGTGGCCAGCAGCTGGCCGCCCTGGGTGCCGCTGAGGGTGAAGCTGGTGAAGAAGCCGCGCCGGTCCGGTGGCGCGTGCTCCAGCGTCATGGAGTTGGCGCTGGCCTGCTCGCCCGCCGCCGAGATGCCCTGCAGCACCCGGCACAGCACCAGCAGGACGGGGGCGAGAGAGCCGACCTGGTCGCGGGTCGGCAGACAGCCGATGAGGAACGTCGACAGGCCCATCAGCATCAGCGTGAAGACCATGATCTTCTTGCGGCCGAGCTTGTCCCCGAAGTGACCGAGCACCAGTGCGCCCACCGGGCGGGCGGCGTACGCGACGCCGAACGTGGCCAGTGACAGCAGGGTCGCGGTCGCCGGGTCGGACTCGTCGAAGAACACCTCGGGGAAGATCAGCGCGGCGGCACTGCCGTAGATGAAGAAGTCGTAGTACTCCAGGGCGCTGCCGATCCAGGCGGCGGTGGCGGCCTTCCTGGGCTGGCCGGGCGGGGCGGCGGACCCTGAGGGCATGGCGGGGACGGACACGGCGGCTCCTTCGGGGGGCTCCACACTAAAGCGGAGCGGGGCGACGGACGAGCAGAGGGGACGTGCCGGATCGCGGCTAATTAACCCACTGGGTAGTTAGTAGGGGGATGGCCAGAGATGCTGCGCCCGTGTGCCGCCGGTGTCAAGGGGTGGTGCGCCGGGCGTTCAGCCGGCCGAGCGCTCCGCCGTCAGGTACGCGATCACCATGTCGCCCAGCATCGCCCGGTAGTGCGCGCGCCGCGCCCCGTCGAGCAGGTCGCGGCCGAACAGCGCGCCGAAGGTGTGCCGGTTGGAGACCCGGAAGAAGCAGAAGGAGGAGATCATCGCGTGCAGGTCGACGGCGTCGACGTCGGCCGTGAACAGGCCGGACTCCTGGCCCGACGCCAGGATCCGGCGGATCACGTCCAAGGCGGGGGAGCCGATCTTCCCGAGCTTCTCGGAGCCGGCGATGTGGTGGGCCTCGTGGATGTTCTCGATGCTGACCAGGCGGATGAAGTCCGGGTGCTGCTCGTGGTGGTCGAAGGTCAGCTCGGCCAGCCGCCGAATCGCCGCCACCGGGTCCAGGTGGTCGACGTCGAGCTCCTGCTCGGCCTCCCGGATCACGCCGTACGCGCGCTCCAGCACGGCCGTGAACAACTGCTCCTTGCCTCCGAAGTAGTAGTAGATCATCCGCTTGGTGGTGCGGGTGCGGGCGGCGATCTCGTCCACCCGGGCGCCGTCGTAGCCGGCCCGGGCGAACTCCTGGGTGGCGACGTCGAGGATCTCGGCCCGGGTGCGGGCGGCGTCACGGATGCGCTCGCCGGATCGTGCCGGTTCTTCGACGCTGGTCATCAGGTTCCTTCGGGCGGAGGGTCCGGTGCCGGTGATTCTAGGAGCAGGGGCCCGTCCGCCCATGGGGTCTTCCCCAGCCCGTGCTCGGCTGATATAGCTAACGTACTAGTTCGTACATTAGTAAGCCGCTCGGGAGGCGCGCGTGCCCAAGGAGTCGTATCTCGTCGGACTGATCGGTTCCGGCATCGGCCCGTCACTCAGTCCGGCACTGCACGAGCGGGAGGCGGACCGGCAGGGCCTTCGCCTGGTGTACCGGCTGATCGACATCGACACCGTCGGGGTGCCGCCCGAGGCGGTCGGGGACCTGGTGCGGTCCGCCCGCGACCTGGGCTTCGACGGACTCAACATCACGCACCCCTGCAAGCAGCTCGTCATCGAGCACCTGGACGCGCTCGCCCCGCAGGCCGAGGCGCTGGGTGCGGTCAACACCGTCGTCTTCGAGGACGGCCGGGCCGTCGGCCACAACACGGACGTCACCGGCTTCGCCGCCTCGTTCGCCCGGGGACTGCCCGACGCGCCGCTGGAGCGGGTCGTGCAGCTGGGCGCCGGCGGTGCGGGGGCGGCCGTCGCGCACGCCACGCTCACCCTCGGCGCCGGACGGGTCACCGTCGTCGACGCCCTGCCCGAGCGGGCCGCGGCCCTGGCCGCAGCCCTGAACCGGACCTTCGGAGAGGGCCGGGCGGCCGCCGCCTCCCCGGACCGGCAGACCGAGCTGCTCGCCCGGGCCGACGGCATCGTGCACGCCACCCCCACCGGCATGGCCGCCCACCCCGGCCTGCCCCTGCCCGCCGAGCTGCTCCACTCCGGGCTGTGGGTGGCCGAGGTGGTCTACCGCCCGCTGGAGACCGAGCTGCTGCGGACCGCCCGCGCCCTGGGCTGCGCCACCCTCGACGGCGGCGGCATGGCCGCTTTCCAGGCCGCCGACGCGTTCCGCCTGTTCACCGGCCGGGAACCCGACGCCGCGCGGATGCTGGCGGACCTGACCGAACTGGCCGGGGCCGTCGGAGCTCCGAACTAGAGAGAGGTACCGACGTGCGTACGTCCATCGCCACCGTCTCCCTCAGCGGCTCCCTCACCGGGAAACTCGACGCCGCCGCCCGGGCCGGCTTCGACGGGGTGGAGATCTTCGAGAACGACCTGCTGGCCTGCCCCCTCACCCCCGAGGACATCCGCGCCCGCTGCGCCGACCTCGGCCTCCGCATCGACCTCTACCAGCCGATGCGGGACATCGAGGCCGTCCCCGAGGCGGAGTTCGCCCGGAACCTGCGGCGGGCCCGGCACAAGTTCGAGCTGATGCGCCGGCTCGGCGCCGACACCGTCCTGGTCTGCTCCAGCGTCTCCCCGCAGGCGGTCGACGACGACGCCCTCGCCGCCGAGCAGCTGAGCCGGCTCGCCGACCTGGCGGCGGAGTCCGGCGTCCGGGTCGCCTACGAGGCGCTGGCATGGGGACGGCAGGTCAGTACGTACGACCACGCCTGGCGCATCGTGGAGACGGCCGGTCACCCCGCGCTCGGCACCTGCCTGGACAGCTTCCACATCCTCTCGCGCGGCTCGGATCCCAAGGGCATCGCGGACATCCCCGGCGAGAAGATCTTCTTCCTCCAGCTCGCCGACGCCCCGCTGCTGGCCATGGACGTCCTGCAGTGGAGCCGCCACTACCGCTGCTTCCCCGGCCAGGGCGGCTTCGACGTCGCCGGGTTGGTGCGCCAGGTGCTGGCCACCGGCTACGACGGCCCGCTCTCCCTGGAGGTCTTCAACGACGTGTTCCGGCAGGCCGACGCCGGTCCGACCGCCGTCGACGCCCGGCGCTCCCTTCTGGTCCTCCAGGAGACGGTGGGCAGGGCCCCGCTGCCCGACCCCGTCGTCCCCACCGGCGTCGCCTTCGCCGAGCTGGTCACACCCGACGCCGAGCCCCTCGCCGCCCTGCTCGGCGCCCTGGGCTTCACCCGCACCGCCCGCCATCGCGGCAAGCCCGTCGCCCTGTGGGAGCAGGGAGAAGCCCGCGTCCTGGTCAACACCGGGACCGCCGTCCGCCGCGACGGCACCCGGCTCGCCGCGATCGGGCTGGAGTCACCGGACCCGGCCGGAGCCGCCCGGCGGGCCGAGGCCCTGCTCGCGCCCGTACTGCCGCGCCGCCGCGCGCCGCAGGACGCCCCGCTGGACGCGGTCGCCGCCCCCGACGGCACGGAGCTGTTCTTCTGCGCCACCGGACGCCCGGAACTGCCCGACTGGCGGGCCGACTTCGAGAACACGGGCATGCCCCCGGCGCAGGCCGGCATCCGAGGCATCGACCACCTCGCCCTCACCCAGCCCTGGCACCACTTCGACGAGGCGGCCCTCTTCCACCGGGGCGTGCTCGGCCTGCACGCCCAGGAGAGCGTGGACGTCGCCGACCCCTACGGTCTGATGCGCAGCCGGGCCGTCACCAACCCCGACGGCAGCGTCCGGATCGCCCTCACCGTCGGCGCCGCGCCCACCGACGACACCGTCCACGCCCAGCACATCGCCCTGGCCACCGACGACGTGGTCGCCGCGGCCCGCCGGTTCCGCGAGGCGGGCGGCAGCCTGCTGCCGGTGCCCGCGAACTACTACGACGACCTCGCCGCCCGCTTCGAGTTCGCCGACGGCGAGCTGGAGACCTACCGCGACCTCGGCATCCTCTACGACCGCGACGACCACGGCGTCTTCCGCCACTGCTACACCCGCACCGTCGGCCGGGTCTTCTTCGAACTGGTCCAGCGCGACGGCCGCTACCGGGGCTACGGCGCCGCCAACGCCCCGGTGCGGCTGGCCGCGCAGCACACGGCACGGGCGCTCACTGGCGGCTGACGGTCCGGGTGATGCCGGTGACGACGGTGGTGGCGAGTATCCAGCCCGTGAGCACCAGGGTGCAGGAGAGCCACTGGTAGCCGTCGGCGGGGGCGAACGCGGCCTCCTGTCCGAAGGAGATCACCGGCAGCAGCAGGTCGAGGGGGTAGAACACCGGGTTGGACTGCGGTGCCTCGTCCGCCTTCAGCGGCGCGGGGTGGTGCAGCGCGTAGGCGAGCGAGCCGACCGGGAGCAGGGACGCCAGCCAGCCCGCCGCCCGCAGGGGGCGGAAGCCATAGCCGACGGTGGCGTTTTCCTGCGCATTGCCCCACAGCCGGCCGTACCAGGGCAGGGTGCGGCGGCGGCGCTGCTTGGCGAGCTGGACCAGGCGGGCGGCGGGGTCGTCGCCGCTCCAGCGGTAGGCGGCGGTCAACTGCTGGTAGGCGTGCGGGGACATAACCCTCGGGCCGAGGCGCACGGCGTGGTCGAGGTCGGCGTCATGGAGGAGCAGTTCCCCCGTGATCCGCGCGCCGGCCAGTCTGAGGGCGGCATCTCCCCGTCCTCCTGCGGGGCGCTCAGCAGCAGGCCCGTACCGCAGCCGCCCGTACGGTCCGGTCGGGGCCCCAGTCCGCGCCCCGTGCCGGGTCCTCGCCGGCCGCCCGGAAGTCCACGTCCTGCCTCCGCGGAAAGGCGCGCCACACCCGCTCCTCGGCGGGTGTCATGTCGTCGGTCTCCATCAGCCGGGACTCTGACGTGCCCGGCCGGAGGTGTCAACTCACCTCCGGCCGGGGCTCGTTACGCCCGGGCGTTCCACTCCGCGATCACGGGCCGCCCGTGCTCGGTCGACAGCCGGCTGACCGTCCCGGTCTCCAGCCGGAACAGCCGTCCCTCCGCCGGGGACAGGCCCAGCCGACGGGCCGTCAGGACGCGGAGGAAGTGGCCGTGCGCCACCAGCATCACGTCGCCATCGGGCAGCGACTTCTCCGCCCGGGCCAGCACCCGGTCGGCGCGTTCGCCGACCTCCTCGGGGGACTCGCCGGGCTCGCCGTCCGGGCCGGGCGGCCCCCCGTCGGTCCACAGGTCCCAGTCGGGGCGGGTGCGGTGCACCTCCTCGGTGGTGACGCCCTCGTAGGCGCCGTAGTGCCACTCGTGCAGGTCCGCCTCCCGCACGGCCCCCGTCAGGCCAGCGAGTTCGGCGGTGCGCACCGCTCGGCCGAGCGGGCTGGTGAGGACCAGTGCGAAGGAGCGGTCCGCGAGGAGCGGGGCGAGCGAGGCGGCCTGCTCCTCACCGTGCGGGGTGAGGGGCAGGTCGGTGAAGCTGGTGTGCTGTCCGCTCCGGCTCCACTCCGTCTCGCCGTGGCGGACCAGCAGCAGATCACCCACGTCCTACGCCTTCTTCGCGGACTCGACGGCGTGGCCGCCGAACTGGTTGCGCAGCGCCGCGATCATCTTCATCTGCGGCGAGTCGTCCTGCCGGGAGGCGAACCGGGAGTAGAGGGAGGCCGTGATCGCGGGCAGCGGTACGGAGTTGTCGATCGCGGCCTCCACCGTCCAGCGTCCCTCACCGGAGTCCTGGGCGTAGCCCCGGAGCTCCTCCAGGTGCTCGTCCTCGTCCAGGGCGTCCACCGCCAGGTCGAGGAGCCAGGAGCGGATGACGGTGCCGTCCTGCCAGGAGCGGAACACCTCGCGGACGTTGTCCACCGAGTCCACGGCCTCCAGCAGCTCCCAGCCCTCGGCGTAGGCCTGCATCATCGCGTACTCGATGCCGTTGTGGACCATCTTCGCGAAGTGCCCGGCGCCGACCTTGCCCGCGTGGACGAAGCCGTACGGGCCCTCCGGCTTGAGCGCCTCGAAGATCGGCCGCAGCCGGTCGACGTACTCCTTCTCGCCGCCGACCATCAGGGCGTAGCCGTTCTTCAGTCCCCACACGCCGCCGGAGACGCCCGCGTCGACGAAGCCGATGCCGCGCTTGCTCAGCTCCTCGGCGTGCTTCTCGTCGTCCGTCCAGCGGGAGTTGCCGCCGTCGACCACCGTGTCGTACGGCTTGAGGAGGTCCGCCAGACGGTCGATGACGTGCTGGGTGGGGTCGCCGGCCGGGACCATGACCCAGACCGTGCGCGGCGCCTCCAACTGGTTGACGAGGTCGGCCAGGCTGGCGACGTCGGACTTCTCGGGGTCGGTGTCGTAGCCGATGACGGTGTGGCCGGCGTTGCGCAGACGCTCGCGCATGTTGCCGCCCATCTTGCCGAGACCCACAAGACCGATCTGCATGTCAGTTCACTTCCCGAAGTGTGCGGTAGGCGGCCACCAGCGCGGCCGTGGACGGGTCGAGACCGGGGACGGAGCCCGCCGCGTCAGCGGCTGATGCAAACGTCTCGGTCAGAGCGGGCTCGACGCGCTTGGCGAGGACCTTGCCGAGCTCGACGCCCCACTGGTCGAAGGAGTCGATGTTCCAGACGGCGCCCTGCACGAACACCTTGTGCTCGTAGAGGGCGATCAGCTGGCCGAGGACCGAGGGGGACAGTTCGGTGGCCAGGATCGTCGTGGTGGGGTGGTTGCCCCGGAAGGTGCGGTGCGGCACCTGCTCCTCGGGCACGCCCTCCGCGCGGACCTCCTCGGCGGTCTTGCCGAAGGCGAGCGCCTGCCCCTGCGCGAACAGGTTGGCCATCAGCAGGTCGTGCTGCGCCTTCAGTTCGTCGCTCAGCTCGGCGACGGGCCGGGCGAAGCCGATCAGGTCGGCCGGGATGAGCTTGGTGCCCTGGTGGATCAACTGGTAGTAAGCGTGCTGCCCGTTGGTGCCGGGCGTGCCCCACACCACCGGCCCGGTCTGCCACTCCACCGGCTTCCCGCCGCGGTCCACCGACTTGCCGTTGGACTCCATGTCGAGCTGCTGGAGGTAGGCGGTGAACTTGGAGAGGTAGTGGCTGTAGGGCAGCACCGCGTGCGACTGGGCGTCGTGGAAGTTGCCGTACCAGATGCCCAGCAGGCCCAGCAGCAGCGGGGCGTTGGCCTCGGCCGGGGCGTTGCGGAAGTGCTCGTCGACGATGCGGAAGCCGTCGAGCATCTCCCGGAAGCGGTCCGGGCCGATCGCGATCATCAGGGACAGGCCGATCGCGGAGTCGTACGAGTAGCGGCCGCCGACCCAGTCCCAGAACTCGAACATGTTGTCGACGTCGATACCGAAGTCGGCGACCTTCTCCGCGTTGGTCGACAGCGCGACGAAGTGCTTCGCCACCGCCTTCTCGTCGGCTCCCGGCCCGTTCAGCAGCCAGGAGCGGGCCGAGGTCGCGTTGGTGATCGTCTCGATGGTGGTGAAGGTCTTGGACGCGACGATGAACAGCGTCTCCGCCGGATCCAGGTCGCGCACCGCCTCGTGCAGGTCCGAGCCGTCCACATTCGACACGAAGCGGAACGTCAGATCCCGGTCGGTGAACGGCCGCAGCGCCTCGTAGGCCATCGCCGGGCCGAGATCCGAGCCGCCGATGCCGATGTTGACGACATTGCGGATGCGCCTGCCGGTGTGGCCGGTCCACTCCCCGGAGCGCACCCGGTCCGCGAAGGCGGCCATCTTGCCGAGCACCGCGTGCACACCCGGGACGACGTTCTCGCCGTCGACCTCGACGACGGCGTCCCGCGGCGCGCGCAGGGCGGTGTGCAGCACGGCCCGGTTCTCGGTGACGTTGATCTTCTCGCCGGCGAACATGGCGTCGCGCAGCCCGAACACGTCGGTCACGGCGGCCAGCTCCTGGAGCAGGGCCAGCGTCTCGTCGGTGACCAGGTGCTTGGAGTAGTCGATGCGCAGGTCGCCCACGTGCACGACGTAGCGCTCGGCGCGTCCCGGATCCGCCGCGAACAGCTCCCGCAGATCGGGCTGCGGCAGGGCGTCCGTGCGGTGGTCCTCCAGGGCGGTCCACTCGGGACGCCGGTCGAGCCTCGGGGAACCGGAGGGGGAGTCAGACATGAGCGGGGGTCTCCTCGGTTGCCTCGCCGTTCAGGGCGATGGCGTACATCTCGTCCGCGTCGAGGCGCCGCAGCTCCTCGGCGATGAGTTCGGAGGTGGCACGGACCTTCAGGGCGAGGGTGCGCGACGGCTGGCCCGGCAGGGTCAGCGTGGCCAGCGGTCCCTCGGGGCGGTCGATGACGATCTCGCCGCTCTCCGTGCCCAGCCGTACGGCCGTGACGACCGGCCCGGCGGTGACCACCCGGTCGACCCGCACGTGCAGCCGCGCCTCCAGCCAGCGGGCCAGCAGCTCGGCGGCCGGGTTCTCGGCCTCGGCCTCCACCGCCGCCGAGACGATCCGCACCCGGGCCTGGTCCAGCGCCGCCGCCAGCATCGAACGCCAGGGCGTCAGCCGGGTCCAGGCGAGGTCGGTGTCACCGGGCGCGTAGGCGCGGACCCGGGCCTGGAGCGTCTCCAGCGGGTTCTCGACGGCGTACAGGTCGGTGATCCGCCGCTGGGCGAGCGCCCCGAGCGGGTCCTTCGAGGGCACCTCTGGGGCGTCCACCGGCCACCACACCACCACCGGCGCGTCCGGCAGCAGCAGCGGCAGCACCACCGAGTCGGCGTGGTCGGAGACCTCGCCGTAGGTCCTGAGGATCACGGTCTCGCCGGTGCCCGCGTCGGCGCCCACCCGCACCTCGGCGTCGAGGCGGGAGGACTGGCGGTCGCGCGGGGTGCGGGCGTGGCGCTTGATGACGACCAGGGTGCGCGAGGGGTGCTCGTGCGAGGCCTCCTCGGCCGCCTTGATCGCGTCGTAGGCGTTCTCCTCGTCCGTGACGATCACCATCGTCAGGACCATGCCCACGGCGGGTGTGCCGATGGCGCGGCGCCCCTGCACCAGCGCCTTGTTGATCTTGCTTGCCGTGGTGTCGGTCAGGTCGATCTTCATGGCCTGCGCCAGCTCCGTCCGTCTCGTGCGAGCATCTCGTCTGCCTCCTCGGGTCCCCAGCTGCCCGAGGCGTACTGCGCGGGCCGGCCGTGCGTGGCCCAGTACTGCTCGATCGGGTCGAGGATCTTCCAGGACTCTTCCACTTCCTGGTGACGGGGGAACAGGTTGGCGTCGCCCAGGAGGACGTCAAGGATCAGCCGTTCGTACGCCTCGGGGCTCGATTCGGTGAACGACTCGCCGTAGGCGAAGTCCATCGTGACGTCCCGGATCTCCATCGACGTGCCCGGCACCTTCGAGCCGAAGCGGACCGTCATGCCCTCGTCCGGCTGGACGCGGATGACGATTGCGTTGGAGCCGAGCTCCTCGGTGGCCGTGGAGTCGAAGGGAGAGTGCGGAGCCCGCTGGAACACCACGGCGATCTCCGTCACCCGGCGGCCCAGCCGCTTGCCGGTGCGCAGGTAGAACGGGACACCCGCCCAGCGGCGGTTGTCCACCTGGAGCCGGACCGCGGCATAGGTGTCAGTCGTGGAGGACTGGTCGATGCCGTCCTCCTCCAGATAGCCGCGCACCTTCGTGCCGCCCTGCCAGGCCGACGCGTACTGGCCGCGCACGGTGCCCTGCCCCAGGTCCTGCGGCAGCCGCACCGCCTTGAGGACCTTCAGCTTCTCCGTGAGCAGCGAGGCGGCGTCGAAGGCGGCCGGTTCCTCCATCGCGGTGAGCGCCATCAGCTGGAGCAGGTGGTTCTGGATGACGTCACGGGCGGCGCCGATGCCGTCGTAGTACCCGGCCCGGCCGCCGATGCCGATGTCCTCGGCCATGGTGATCTGCACGTGGTCGACGTACGACCGGTTCCAGATCGGCTCGAACATCTGGTTGGCGAAGCGCAGGGCCAGGAGGTTCTGGACGGTCTCCTTGCCGAGGTAGTGGTCGATCCGGAAGACCTGCTCCGGGTCGAACACGTCGTGCACGATCGCGTTGAGCTCCTCGGCCGACCTCAGATCGTGCCCGAACGGCTTCTCGATGACCGCCCGGCGCCAGGAACCCTCGGGGGCGCTGGCCAGCTTGTGCTTCTTCAGCTGCTGGACGACCTTGGGGAAGAACTTCGGCGGCACCGACAGATAGAAGGCGTAGTTGCCGCTGGTGCCCCGGGAGGCGTCCAGCTCCTCGACGGCGGACCGCAGCTGCTTGAACGCCGTGTCGTCGTCGAAGTCGCCGGGGATGAACCGCATGCCCTCGGCGAGCTGCTGCCAGACCTCCTCGCGGAACGGGGTGCGCGCGTGCTCGCGGACCGCGTCGTGCACCACCTGTGCGAAGTCCTGGTCCTCCCAGTCCCGGCGGGCGAAGCCCACCAGGGAGAAGCCCGGCGGCAGCAGGCCGCGGTTGGCCAGGTCGTACACGGCCGGCATCAGCTTCTTGCGGGACAGGTCGCCGGTCACGCCGAAGATGACGAGCCCGGAGGGCCCCGCGATCTTCGGCAGACGGCGGTCGCGCGCGTCGCGCAGGGGGTTCTCGAAGTGAGTGTCGGCGTGCTCCGTGCGGTGAACGTGTCCGCTCACCCCGGTCTGCTCCACCCCGGCCGCCTCCTGAGCGGCCAGGGCCTGCTTCTCCTCCTTGGTCCCCTTGGTCTCCTGTTCGGCCGTCTGGGGGATGCCCTCGATGCCCTCACTCATTCCGCGTCAACTCCCTTGCTGTTCAAGGACTTGGTGACCGCGTCCAGCAGCTCCTGCCAGGCCACCTCGAACTTGGCCACGCCCTCGTCCTCCAGTTGCCGCACCACCTCGTCGTATGCAATGCCGAGCCGTTCGACGGCCGCCAGGTCGGCGCGGGCCTGGGCGTAACCGCCGGTGACCGTGTCGCCCTGGACGTCGCCGTGGTCGGCGACGGCGTTCAGCGTGGCCTCCGGCATGGTGTTGACCGTGCCGGGGGCGACCAGTTCGTCCACGTACAGGGTGTCCTTGTATGCGGGGTCCTTCACACCGGTGGAGGCCCAAAGGGGGCGCTGCCGGTTCGCACGGGCCCCGCCCAGCGCCTGCCAGCGCGCCCCGGCGAAGACGTGCTCGTACGCCTCGTAGGCGAGCCGCGCGTTGGCCAGGGCCGCCCGGCCCTTCAGGGCGAGGGCCTCGTCCGTGCCCAGCAGCGTCAGGCGCTTGTCGATCTCGGAGTCCACACGGGAGACGAAGAACGACGCGACCGAGTGAATGCCCGACAGGTCGCAACCGGCCGCCTGGGCCTTCTCCAGGCCGGCGACATAGGCGTCCATCACCTCGCGGTAGCGCTCCAGGGAGAAGATCAGCGTCACGTTCACGCTGATGCCCGCGCCGATCACCTCGGTGATCGCCGGCAGGCCCGCCTTCGTCGCCGGGATCTTGATCATCACGTTGGGGCGGTCCACCAGCCAGGCCAGCTGCCGGGCCTCGGCGACGGTCGCCGTCGTGTCGTGGGCGAGGCGCGGGTCGACCTCGATGGAGACCCGGCCGTCCCGGCCTCCGGTCGCCTCGTACACCGGCCGCAGGACGTCGGCGGCGGCCCGGACGTCGGCCGTCGTCATCATCCGCACGGCCTCGTCCACGGTCACCCCGCGCACCGCCAGGTCGGCGAGCTGCTCCTCGTAGCCCTCGCCGGAGCCGATGGCGGCCTGGAAGATGGACGGGTTGGTGGTGACGCCGACGACGTTCCTCGTGGCGACGAGCCCGGCCAGGTTGCCGGACTCGATCCGCCGGCGCGACAGGTCGTCGAGCCAGATCGACACGCCCTCGTCGGACAGGCGCTTCAGTGCTCCCGCGTTCGCGGTCGCTTCGGTCACAGTGATCATCTTCTTTCGGGCGGTCGGATCAGCCGCGGGCGGCGGTGAGGGATTCCCGCGCGGCGGCGACGACGTTCTCGGGGGTGAAGCCGTACTCGGCGAACAAGGTCTTCGCGTCGGCGGAGGCACCGAAGTGCTCCAGGGAGACGATGCGGCCCGCGTCCCCGACGAACCGGTGCCAGGTCAGCCCGATCCCGGCCTCGACGGCGACCCGGGCCTTCACGGACGGCGGCAGCACGCTGTCGCGGTAGGAGCGCGGCTGCTCCTCGAACCACTCCACGGACGGCATCGACACGACGCGGGTGGGCACGCCGGCGCCCTGGAGCAGCTCGCGCGCCCCGGCGGCGACATGCACCTCGGAGCCGGTGGCGATCAGGATCACCTGGGGCATGCCGCCCTCGGCCTCGAACCTCACGTAACCGCCGCGCGCGGCGTCCGGGTCCGGCTCGTACGTGGGCACGCCCTGGCGGGTGAGCGCGAGGCCGTGCGGTGCCGGGGCGGTACCGTGCCGCTTCAGGATCTCGGCCCAGACGACCGCGGTCTCGTTGGCGTCGGCGGGGCGTACGACGTTCAGGCCCGGGACGGCCCGCAGCGCGGCCAGGTGTTCCACCGGCTGGTGGGTCGGGCCGTCCTCGCCGAGGCCGATGGAGTCGTGCGTCCACACGTACGTCACCGGCAGCTGCATCAGGGCGGACATCCGCACCGCGTTGCGCATGTAGTCGGAGAACACCAGGAAGGTGCCGCCGTAGACGCGGGTGTTGCCGTGCAGCGCGATGCCGTTCATCTCCGCGGCCATGGAGAACTCGCGGATGCCGAAGTGCACGGTGCGGCCGTACGGGTCGGCCTCCGGCAGCGGGTTGCCCGCCGGGAGGAACGAGCTCGTCCTGTCGATGGTGGTGTTGTTCGAACCGGCCAGGTCGGCGGAGCCGCCCCACAGCTCGGGGACGACCGGGCCGAGCGCCTGGAGGACCTTCCCGGACGCGGCCCGGGTCGCGACCGCCTTGCCCGCCTCGAACACCGGCAGGGCGTCCTCCCAGCCCTCGGGCATCTCGCCCTTGCTGACCCGGTCGAACGTGGCCGCCCGCTCCGGGTTGTCGGACCGCCAGGCGGCGATCCGCTTGTCCCAGGCGGTGCGCGCCTCGGCGCCCCGGTCCAGGGCCAGGCGGGTGTGGGCCAGCACCTCGTCGGCGACCTCGAAGGACCGCTCCGGGTCGAAACCGAGGAGGCGCTTGGTGGCCGCGACCTCGTCCTCGCCGAGCGCCGAGCCGTGGGAGGCCTCGGTGTCGCGGGCGTTCGGGGCCGGCCAGGCGATGATCGTGCGCATCGCGATGATGGACGGTCGCGCGGTCTCGGCCTGAGCCGCCCTCAGCGCCGCGTACAGCGCGTGCGGGTCGACGTCGCCGTCCTCCAGCGGCTCGATCCGCTGCACGTGCCAGCCGTAGGCCTCGTAGCGCTGCAGCACGTCCTCGGAGAACGCGGTCGCGGTGTCGCCCTCGATGGAGATGTGGTTGTCGTCGTAGAGGAAGACCAGGTTGCCGAGCTTCTGGTGGCCGGCGAGCGAGGAGGCCTCGGCCGAGACGCCTTCCTGGAGGTCGCCGTCGGAGACGATCGCCCAGATCGTGTGGTCGAAGGGGGAGTCGCCCTCGGGGGCGTCCGGGTCGAACAGGCCACGCTCGTACCGGGCGGCCATCGCCATGCCGACGGCGTTCGCGACGCCCTGGCCCAGCGGGCCGGTGGTGGTCTCCACACCGGCGGTGTGTCCGTACTCGGGGTGGCCGGGCGTCTTGGAGCCGTGCGTGCGGAACGCCTTGAGGTCGTCCAGCTCCAGCTCGTAGCCCGCGAGGTAGAGCTGCGTGTAGAGGGTCAGCGAGGTGTGCCCGGGGGAGAGGACGAAGCGGTCACGGCCGGTCCATTCGGGATCGGCGGGGTCGTGCCGCATCACCTTCTGAAAGATCGTGTAGGCGGCCGGGGCCAGGCTCATCGCGGTACCGGGGTGGCCGTTGCCGACCCGCTGGACGGCATCCGCCGCCAGAAGACGGGCGGTGTCGACGGCACGCCGGTCGAGTTCGGTCCATGCGAAGCGGTCCGCTGTCTGCGTGCTCATCTTCAAGAAGTCCTCGATCGGAGCGAAGTTGCTGGTCTGACGTGTTCAAAATTAAAAGTCTGACTTTTACGGCGGAAGGTCGGCGTGTGCCAGCCTGTGGTGAAAGTGGGACACCCACCGGCGGCAGGGCACGCGAGCGGGGCGGCACGAGGGGTACTTGGTGGACATTGTGGACAGAAGCATTCAAGGCGGCGATGGGATCGATACGTTCCCCTTCCCGGTCGAGCTCAGCGTCGGCGGCGTCGGCATGCAGATCGGTCCGATGGGGACCGGCCGCACCTGGCACGCCGACGCGCCGCTGGAGCGCGTACACCGCATCGACTTCCACGTCGTGATGCTGTTCGGGGCGGGCCCGGTCCGGCACATGGTCGACTTCACCGAGTACGAGGCCACGGCCGGGGACCTGCTGTGGATCCGCCCGGGGCAGGTCCACCGCTTCTCGCGCAGCAGCGAGTACCGCGGAACGGTGCTGACCATGCAGCCCGGCTTCCTGCCCCGCTCGACCGTGGAGGCCACCGGCCTCTACCGCTACGACCTGCAGCCCCTGCTGCGCCCCGACGCGGCCCAACTCGCCGGACTGGAAGCCGCGCTCGCCCAGCTGCTGCGCGAGTACGAGGACACGGCCACGCTCCCGCTGAGCCTGCACACCGCCGTCCTGCGCCATACGCTGACGGCGTTCCTGCTGCGGCTCGCCCACCTCGCGGCGAGTGCGGCGCAGGCCCTGCGGCAGCGCTCCGATTCCACCTTCACCCTCTTCCGGGACGCCGTGGAGCGGGACTTCGCCACCAACCACAGCGTCAGCGCCTACGCCGACGCGCTCGGCTACTCCCGCCGCACCCTGGTCCGGGCGGTGCGCGCCGCGACCGGTGAGACCCCCAAGGCATTCATCGACAAGCGCGTGGTCCTAGAGGCCAAGCGGCTCCTCGCCCACACCGAACTGCCCATCGGCCGGGTCGGCGTGGCGGTCGGCTTCCCCGACGCCGCGAACTTTTCCAAGTTCTTCCACCAGCACACCGACCAGACCCCGGCGGCCTTCCGGGCGGAACTGCGCTGAGAGCGACGGACGCGACGAGGCCGAGGGTGGTCCGGCGCAGCGAAAAGGGGCTCCACGCGCGCGTGGAGCCCCTCCGCGAGGGCCGTCAGCGCCCGAAGGTGAACCAGTTGACGTTCACGAAGTCGGCCGGCTGACCGCTGGTGAAGGTCAGATACACGTCGTGCGTGCCCGTCACGGCGCTGATGTTCGCCGGGACGGTCCTCCATGACTGCCAGCCCCCGGTGCTGCCCACCGCGAAACTCCCGACGGGCGCGTTGCTCCGGCTGTCCAGCCGCACCTCGACCAGCCCGCTGACGCCGCCGGCCGCTCCGCTCGCGACCCGGGCGCTGAACTGCCGGGCCGCCGTGGAGCCGAAGTTCACGCCCTTGAAGTGCAGCCAGTCGCCGTTCGCGAGCGTGCCGACGTTCTGCCCGCCGCCGGAGTCGGACGTCGTCTCGGTGATCACGCCGGACTGACCGTCGTAGGACTCGGCCTGGATGGCGGCGTAGGCGTCGCGGTTCCCGGTCGTCGGCGGGGGTGTGGTGCCGCCGCCGGACGACAGCACCTGCACGTAGTCGACGACCATCGCGTGGCCCGGCTGCGTCCCGGCGTCCGGTCCACCGCCGAACGCGTCGGGGAAGCCGCCGCCCATCGCGACGTTCAGGATGACGAAGAAGCCGTGGTCGGTGGCGTTCTTCCAGGTCGTCGCGTCGACCTGATCGGCGCGCACGGTGTGGTAGTTGACGCCGTCGAGGTAGAAGCGGATCTCCTCGACGCCCGTGGAGCGGTCCCACTCCATCCGGTACGTGTGGAAGCCGGCCTGGCAGGAGGTGCCCTGGCAGGTGGTCGAACCGCCGATGCCGCTGGTCTCGTTGCAGGGGCCGCCCGGCGAGGTGCCGCAGTGCATCGTCGCGAACACCGTGTTCATGCCCTGGGTGTTCTCCATGATGTCCAGCTCGCCGACCGCCGGCCAGTTCCAGTAGTCGCCGCGGTACGGGGCGCCCAGCATCCAGAACGCCGGCCAGTAGCCCTTGGCGGCGGCGCCGGTGACGTTCGGCACCTGGATGCGCGACTCGACGCGGAGCTTGCCGCCGGCCGGGGGCTGGAAGTCGGTGCGCTTGGTCTCGATCCGCCCGGAGGTCCAGTTGCCGGCGGCGTCCCGCCGGGGCGTGATGCGGAGGTTGCCGTTGCCGTCGAGCGCGACGTTGTCCGTGCTGTTCGTCATCGTCTCGATCTCGCCGGTGCCCCAGCCGGTGGGGCCGCCCGGGTAACCCCGGCCGGTCGCGTACTGCCAGTCGGAGGTGTTGACGCCGGAGCCGGCGGCGCCGTTGAAGTCGTCCACGAAGAGCTGCGTCCAGCCCGACGGGGGTGTCGGCGCGGAGGCGTTCGCGGACGGGGTGGCGACCGCGGAGGCGGCGGCCGCGAGGCCGAGCGTGCTGACGACGGCGACGAACGCCCGCCGCAGCGGGCGCCGTCTGCGCAAGGTGCCGGTGGTGTCGCTCATGTGGGGATGCCTCTCGGATCGGATGCGGGAGGGTGAGAGCGCTCTCAAAGTGCCGTCAATGTGCTGCACGCGACCCGGGTCGTCAAGAGGTAAAGCCGGGATTGGTGCGGGGGCGGTCGGTGAGTGCACAGCTTGAACAGGCCGTGCCCATGGATGAGCGCGAGCAGGGGGCGGGGCAGGCCTGGTGGACCTGCATCCGCACCGTGAGAGCGCTCTCACGCACTGCGGCGCGACAATCGGCGAGCCACAGGACCGCGCTGTTGAACCAGGGCTACCGGGGCACTCGGAGTGGACGCAGACCACCGCTCGAGGCAGCAGGAGGCATCCGTGGCCGTACGCCATCACCTGATCCGAGTCGGCCCGGGCACCGTGTGGGACGTCCTCGCCGACGGCCACCGCTACGCGGAGTGGGTCGTGGGCACCTCCGAGTCCCACCCGGTGCGCGGAAACTGGCCACGCACCGGCGCGGCGATCGGCTACGAGGTCCGTCTCGGCCCGGTGCGGCTCGACAACGAGACGGTCGTCCGCAACTGCGAGGAAGGCAAACTGCTGGAGCTGGAGGCCCACGCCGGTGCGCTCGGCTCGGCACGCATCGCGATCGAGCTGCGGCCCTGGGGCGAGCACTGCCTGGTGATCGTGGACGAGCATCCCCTGCGGGGCGCCGGCGGCCGGCTGCACAACGTCGGATTCGAGGCTCTGATCCAGCTGCGCCACCGCGCCATGCTGGCCCGGCTGGCCAAACTGTGCGAGGCCGAGGCGCGGGTCCCGGGAGGCACCCGCCGCGGCCTGGGGCAGGTCACCGCGGGGTCCGAAGCGGACGAGCCCGGCCATGCCTGACGCCGTGGTGATCGGCGCGGGCCCCAACGGCCTGGTGGCCGCCAACGTCCTCGCGGACGCCGGGTGGAGCGTCGAGGTGCTGGAGGAACAGGCCGAACCGGGCGGCGCCGTACGCCACGACCGGGGCGTCGACCCCGCCTTCGTCAACGACCTGTTCAGTTCCTTCTACCCCCTCGCGGCCGCCTCGCCGGTCCTGGCCGCGCTGCACCCCGAGGAGCACGGACTGCGCTGGAGCCACGCGCCCAGCGTCCTGGCCCACCCCCTCACCGACGGCAGCTGCGCCGTCCTGGACCGGAACATCGACATCACCGCCGCGTCCCTCGACACCTTCGAGCCGGGCGACGGAGCCGCCTGGCAGCGGCTGCACCAGGTGTGGCAGAGCTTGCGCCCCGGCCTCCTGGACGCCCTGTTCACCCCGTTCCCGCCCATCCGCGCCACGGCACGGCTCGCACTGCGGCTGCGGGCCGCCGGCGGACTGCGCATGGCCCGCTCCCTGGTGCTGCCGGTGCGGCGCCTGGGGGAGGAGGAGTTCCGCGGCCAGGGCGGCCGGCTCCTGCTGGCCGGCAACGCCCTGCACGCCGACCTCGCCCCCGAGTCGGCCGGCAGCGGCGGCTACGGCTGGCTGATGGCCATGCTGGGCCAGACCTACGGCTTCCCGGTCCCGACCGGCGGCTCCGGCGCGCTGACCTCGGCCCTGGTCCGGCGTCTGGAGACCCGGGGCGGACGGGTCCGCTGCGGGCAGCGCGTCGAGCACGTCGTCGTCCGCGGCGGGCGAGCCGTCGGCGTGCGCACGGCGGGCGGTGACGCGGTGCGGGCCCGCCGGGCGGTGCTCGCGGACGTGTCCGTGCCCGCCCTGTACGGCGAGCTGGTCGACCCCGCTCACCTGCCCCCGCAACTCCTCGACGACCTGCGGTGCTTCCAGTGGGACTTCGCCACCTTCAAGGTCGACTGGGCGCTCGACGGGCCGGTGCCCTGGCAGACCGAGCAGGCGTCCCGGGCCGGCACCGTGCACCTCGCCGACGGCATGGACGAGCTGACCCGCTTCACCGCGCAGATCGCCATGCGGCAGGTCCCGGACCGGCCGTTCACGATCTTCGGCCAGATGACCACCTCCGACGTCACCCGTTCCCCCCAGGGCACCGAATCGGCCTGGGCGTACACCCACATTCCGCACGAGATCCGTGCCGACGCCGCCGACGAGGGCATCACCGGCCGCTGGGACACCAAGGACCAGGAACTCATGGCCGACCGCGTCGAACGCCAGGTGGAGCGCTTCGCACCCGGCTTCCGCTCACTGATCCGAGGCCGCCGCATCCTGGCGCCCCCGACCCTGGAGGCGCTCGACGGCAATCTCGCGGGCGGCGCCATCAACGGCGGCACCACCGCGATGCACCAGCAGCTCGTCTTCCGCCCCCTGCCCGGCACCGGCCGCCCGGAGACCCCGGTGCCGGGCCTGTACCTCGCCTCCGCCGGAGCCCATCCCGGCGGCGGGGTGCACGGCGCGCCCGGGGCCAACGCCGCCCGGGCCGCCCTGCGCCGCAAGCGGCCTCCCGGCCTCGCCGGGGCCCAGCGGCTCCTCGCCCACCGCGACCGCACCGGAGCCAGACGCTGAACCCGGCCCTCCGGGGCAGGGCCGGCGCCGCAAGGAAGGGCAGCCCATGGCAAACAGTCCGCTCGCCGAGCGCACGATCGTCGTCACCGGAGCCGCCCGCGGCGTGGGCGCGGCCGTGGCCCGCGAGGTCGCCCGGCGCGGCGCCCGGGTCGCGCTCGTCGGTCACGAGAAGACCGTCCTGGACGCGGTCGCCGCCTCCCTGCCGGGCCCGGCCTTCGCCCTGGAGGCCGACGTCACCGACCTCGCCGCGCTGGAAGCGGCGGCGGACACCGTGCGGGACACTCTCGGCCCGCCCTCGGCCGTGGTGGCGAACGCCGGCATCGCCGAGGGCGGCGCACTCCTCGCCACGGACCCGGCCGCCTGGCGCCGCGTGATCGACGTCAACCTCACCGGCAGCGCCCAGACCGCCCGGGCGTTCCTGCCGGACCTGCTCGCCACGGCGGGCTACTTCCTCCAGGTCGCCTCCCTGGCCTCGATCGGCGCCGCCCCGCTGATGAGCGCCTACTGCGCCTCCAAGGCGGGGGTCGAGGCCTTCGCGCACTCCCTGCGCGCGGAGGTGGCGCACCGCGGGGTCGCGGTGGGCATCGCCTACCTCAACTGGACCGACACCGACATGATCCGCGACGCCGACCGGTACGACGTCCTGCGCGAACTGCGCCTGCACATGCCCCCGCCGGCCCGCCGCGTGTACCCCGTGGAGGTCGTCGCCGCGCGCCTGGTCAGGGGCATGGAGCGCCGCCGCACTTCGGTCTACGCACCGGCGTGGCTGCGCCTCGCCCAACCGATCCGCCCGGCCATGCCCCCGGTGGTCCTGCGCGTCGCGCGCCGCGCACTGCCCCGCCTGGAGGCTTCGGGCCCGGTCCGCTACACCGGGCCGCTCGGCGCCGGGGGCCGGGCCGACCGCGCGGCGGCCGGACCGGGCTCCTGAAGCACTCCGGCCCGTCACACCCGTACGGGCGGGGCATGCCGGACACTGGTCAGCAGGAGAAGGGAGGCCGACCGTGCTGACCGGAGTCCGTGAACAGCTGGGCCAGGCCTTGTTCCGCCGCGTCGCGGGACCCGGCGGAACCGCGACCCGTGCCCGTATCCACCACACGCCCGGCCCGCGCTGGTTCGCACCGGACCGGCCGATCCGCGCGGTCCACGGCGACGCCTCGATGTTCATCGGCGGGCTGACCGCCCTGCTCCTGCAGTCGCTGCACCCGCTCGCGATGGCGGCGGTCGCCTCGCACTCCGGCTTCCGCGGCGACCCGTGGGGCCGCTTGCAGCGCACCAGCACCTTCCTGGCCGTGACGACGTACGGCACCGCCACGGACGCCCAGGAGGCGGTCGACCACGTGCGCGGCATCCACCAACGGATCCGCGGCACGACCGCCGAGGGCGTGCCGTACCACGCGGCCGACCCGCATCTGCTCGGCTGGGTGCACGCAGCCGAGACGGACAGCTTCCTGCGCGCCCACGAACGCTACGGGTCCCGGCTCCTGGACGCCGCCGGCTACGACGCCTACGTCGCCGACACCGCACGCGTCGCGGAGGCGCTGGGAGTGGTCGACCCGCCGCGCAACCGCAGCGAACTGGCCGAGCGCCTGACCGCCTACCGGCCCGAACTGCGGGCCACGCCCGAGGCCCGGGCAGCCGCCCGCTTCCTGCTGTTCCGGCCTCCCCTGCCCCTGCCCGTACGGCCCTTCTACGGCGGGCTGGCCGCGAACGCCGTGACCCTGCTCCCGCCCTGGGCGCGCGGCATGCTGTGGCTGCCCCGGGTCCCGGTCGTCGAGGACCTCGCGGTACGCCCCACCGGCCGCGCCCTGACCCGGACCATCCGCTGGGCCATGACCCCCGCCCGGGAGGCCTGAACCCACGGCGTCCGCCGAGCCCCGGCACCGGTCAGGGCTGCCAGCCCAGCGCCCGCGAGATCCCGCGCGCCGCCACCCGCACCGCCGGGCCCAGCACCGGGACCTGGGCGTCCGCGTGGGGCACGACGATCGACACGGCGGCGGTCACCGTGCCGTCCGCGCCACGAACCGGCGCGGCCACCGACAGGGCGTCCTCCGTGACCTGACGGTCGCTCACCGCCACCCCCGACCTGCGCACTTCGGCCAGCACCCGCCGCAGCCGCTCCGGTTCGGTGATCGTGTACGGGGTGAAGGGCGCCAGGTCGCCCTCGCAGTACTCCTTCTGGAACACCGGGTCGCCGTGGGCCAGCAGGGCGAGTCCGACCCCGGTGGCGTGCAGCGGCCAGCGGGCGCCGACGCGGATGTGCACACCGACCGCCGACCGCCCCGACAGCCATTCGATGTAGACGACGTCCCGCCCGTCCCGCACGGCCAGCTGCACGTTCTCGTGCGTCGCCTCGTACAGGTCCTCCAGATACGGCAGCGCGATCTGCCGCAGGGCGAGGCCGCGCGGGGCCAGGGCGGCGAGCTCCCACAGCCGCAGCCCGACGTGGTAGACGCCGGACTCGTCCCGCTCCAGGGCGCCCCACTCGGTGAGCGCGCCCACCAGCCGGTGTGCCGTGGTCAGGCTCAGCCCCGCCCGTCGGCTGATGTCCGTCAGGCACAGCGCCGGGTGCTCGTGGTCGAAGGCCGCGAGCACGGACAGCAGCCGGCCGGGCGCGGTGGGGGCGGTCATGGCCGGGCGTCTCCCGGGTGGGCGAGATCGTAGGGGCGGGGGTAGTCGGCAGGCTGGTAGGGAACGTAGCGGGCCCTGGCCGTCGGGTCCTCCTGCTGCGCACGGGAGTTGAGCGCCCCGGGCGACACGTCCCAGTGGCCCGTGTCCAGGCGGTCTTCCAGGGCGTCCAGCGCGCCCAGTGTCTCGCCGGCGGTGAAGGTGCAGTGGCCGGGGCCGTCGACGTACGCCTGACGCAGGAGCCCCGCGGAGCCCCCGGCCGTGGCCGCCCGCCGGTAGGCGCTCTCGGCCTGCACCGGGATCAGCGCGTCACCCGTCGTGTGGATGTTCAGCTGGGGGTCGGTGAGCCGGCCCGACGGCACGCTGGTGTTGAGCATCCACCCCACGGCCGACGGGTCCGCCGAGATCCGGGGTGCCCGGCCCAGGGCCGAGAGGTCGGTACGCAAGGACAGGCCCGCCTTCTTGTAGAGCTCCGTCACCTCTTTGTACAGCGGGGACCGGGCGAGCATGGCCCCGTAGTCGACGCCCGTGTTCCAGGACGGGTTGCCGCCCGCCCGGCTCTCCGCCTCCTGCCGCCAGCTGAAGGCGGGCCTGTGGATGAGCCCTCGGACGGCGGCGAACTGGTTGGACTGCTGGGTCCCCCAGTCGGTGGGGCCCGGCTTCGTCTGCGAGGCGTCGTTGTAGCCGGGGATGTTGTGCAGGGCGGCTGCGAGGCCGACACGGGCCCGGCCGACGGGGGTCTGCTGGGCGGCGTCGACCTTCGTGGTGAGGCTCTTCGCGGCGGCGACCGCCTCGGCCTGGTCCGCGAACCCCGCGAGCCGGATGCCCGAGTGCGGGGCGAGCAGCGTACGCAGCGCGAACACCGGGTCCAGGGTGCTGTTCCAGTTGGCGACGCCGCCCTGCACCAGCCCGCACATCGACAGCGAGCCGTCGAAGCGGTCGGCGTGCCGCTCGGCGAGCATGGTGGTGACGAAGCCGCCGTACGAGGTGCCCCAGGCGAGTGTCCGCCGGGCCGATCCGAACCTCTCGGTGAACAGGTCCAGCGTGGCCAGCTGGTCGGGCACCGCCTCGGTGACCGCCCAGCCGTTCGTCGCGTACGAGGAGCCGATCAGGGCGTAGCCCTCGGCCAGCAGCTTGTCCCGGGCGGCCGTACTCGGCGTGTTCTGGGCCTGCTTGGGGGAGCCCGCCGGGGCGTAGCCATGGCTGTACAGCAGCACCGTGCCGTTCCAGGACGCGGGTACGTCCATCACGTACACGGCGCCGGACGGGAGTTCGCCCTCCAGGTGGGTGTCGGTGGCGTCGGCGGCCTGCGCGGGCAGCGCGGTTGCCACGGAGAGGCAGGTGGTCAGGAGAGCGAGGCGGATCCTCAACGCGGGGTTCCTTCCAGGGCGGGGGCGGCGGCGGGCGATTCGAGCGCGTCCGTGTGCGTCTCGCGCAGCCGCCACACGGTGACCGCGGTGATCGCGGCGCCCGCGCACAGCAGCAGGGACACCGGGGTGCTGCCGCCGCCGTAGGAGGCCAGGAGGCCGCCGGCGATCAGCGGGGAGAAGCCGGCGCCGATCAGGGTCGCGCCCTGGTAGCCGAGGGAGGCGCCGGTGTAGCGGACGCGGGTGCCGAACATCTCGGTGAGCAGGGCGCCCAGCGGCCCGTACATCGTGGACTGGGCGACGCCGTGGCCGAGCGCCAGGGCGAGGATCAGCAGGCCGGGGGAGCCGGAGTCGACCAGGGCCAGCACCGGGAAGGCGAGCGCCGCCGAGCCGACGGCTCCGGCGAGGACGACGGGCCTGCGGCCGACGCGGTCCGACAGCGCGGACGCGGTGGGCAGCACGACGAGGGCCACGCAGGAGGCGACGGTGACGGCGGTCAGCACCTGTGGGCGGGTGTACCCCTCGTCGACGGCGTAGGAGATCATGAAGCTGGTCAGCAGGGACTGGGCGGTGAAGGCGCCGATGCCGACGCAGGCGGCCAGCAGCACGGGCTTGGGGCGGCGCAGCACCTCCACGATCGGCGGCCGGTCCACCGGATCCCGCTTCACCTGTGCGAACAGCGGGCTCTCGGCGACCTTCAGACGCACGAACAGACCGACGCCGAGCAGCACGATGCTGAGCAGGAACGGCACCCGCCAGCCCCAGGAGCGGAACTCGTCGTCCGGCAGGGTGGCGACGAGGGTGACCACACCGGCCGACAGCACGGAGCCGAGCGGGGCGCCGAGCTGGGTGAAGCTGGACCACAGGCCGCGCCGGGAACCCCGCGCGTGCTCGGCGTGCTCGACGACCATCAGCATCGCGCCGCCCCACTCGCCGCCGATCGCGATGCCCTGCACCACGCGCAGGGCGACGAGCAGGACCGGCGCCCAGACGCCGATGGTGTCGTAGGTCGGCAGCAGGCCGATGAGGAAGCTGCCGGAGCCCATCAGCACCATGGTCAGCAGCATCATCGACTTGCGGCCCAGCCGGTCGCCGAAGTGGCCGAAGACGATGCCGCCGAGCGGCCGGGCGAGGTAGCCCGCGGCGAAGGTGCCGAACGCCGCGATGGTGCCGACCGCCGGGTCGGCCCGCGGGAAGAACAGTTCGCCGAAGACGAGCGCGGCGACGGTGCCGTAGACGAGGAAGTCGTAGAACTCGACGGTCGTGCCGAGCAGGCCGGACACGGCGACGCGGCGCAACTGCCGGGGATCGGGGGAGGGTTGGGGAACGGACGGGGATGGCTGCACGGTGGGCTCCCTGGGGACGGGGCGCGGTTGGTCCGTGAAGTTATGCATCTATCGTGCAGCCGTCAATCATTTGCACAACATCAGTTCAGGCCGTCCTCCGCGATCCGCAGCAGCAGCGCGTGCAGGGACTCCCGTTCGGCCGGGTCCAGCGGGCCCAGCAGTTCGCCGGTCACCCGCAGACCGGCCTCGTCGGTGTCGCGCAGGAAGTCGCGGCCGCTGTCGGTCAGCACGACGATCCGGCTGCGGCGGTCGTCCGGGGAGGGGCGGCGCTCGGCGAAGCCCAGCTTCTCCAGGTCGTCGACCAGGCCGACGATCGCGCTCGGGTCGTAGCCGAGCCGCGTGCTCAGTTCGCGCTGCAGGGCGCCGTCGGTGCCGGTGAGGAAGCGCAGCACCGCGTAGTGGCGCAGGCGCAGGCCCGACTCCTGGAGGCAGGCGTTGAAGAGCTGCCCCGAGCGCAGGCCCAGGCGGTACAGCAGGTAGCCCGTGTCGGCGTGCAGGCCGCGCATCCACGGCTCGTGGGCGTCGATGGGCTTCGCGGTGACGTTCTCGCGTGTGATGGCGGGCTCCCTGGGCTCGGTGCTGCTTCCTGCTGATTCCAGCATCCCGCACCCATGGGTCGGCAACAACTATTGACGTCAACAATTATTGCTCTTAGCTTCGATCTCGCAGTCGAACCCGTGCGACGTGCAGTCGAGCTCCAGCGACTCGCAGTCGAATCCGTGTGAAGGGACCCGCTCGTGCCCAGCATCGATCTCTCCGGCAAGGCCGCCGTCGTCACCGGCAGCGGTCGCGGCCTCGGCCTCGCCTACGCCCACGCCCTGGCCGCCCACGGTGCGTCCGTGGTCGTCAACGACGTCGACGAGGCGGTGGCCGAGGCGGCCGTGAAGTCCCTCGTGGAAGCGGGCGGCAGGGCCGTCGCCGAGGTCGTCCCGGTCGGTACCTCCGAGGCCGCCGAGCGGCTGGTGAACCGCGCGGTCGAGGAGTTCGGCCGGCTCGACGTGCTCGTCACCAACGCGGGCATCCTGCGCGACAAGGTCCTGTGGAAGATGACCGACGAGGACTTCGACGCGGTCCTCACCACCCACCTCAAGGGCACCTTCACCTGCGCCCGCGCCGCCGCCGTCCGGATGCGCGAGCAGGGCGAGGGCGGCTCGCTGATCCTGGTCGGCTCCCCGGCCGGCCAGCGCGGCAACTTCGGCCAGACGAACTACGCCGCGGCCAAGGCCGGCATCGCGGCGATGGCCCGTACCTGGTCGATGGAGCTGGGCCGCGCCGGCATCACGGTCAACGCGATCGTGCCGGTCGCGGCCACCGCGATGACCGAGACCATCCCGGCCTTCGCCCCGTACATCGAGGCCATGAGGAACGGCGAGCCGCTCCCGGACTTCCTGCGCAAGGGGGAGGGTTTCGGCACCCCCGAGGACTGCGCGGCCCTCGTCCCGTTCCTCGCCTCCGAGGCCGCCCGGGGCGTCACCGGTCAGTGCGTCGGCATCGGTGGGGACAAGGTGGCACTCTGGTCGCATCCGCAGGAGATCAGGGCGGCCTACGCCGACGGCGGCTGGACCCCGGACACGCTGGCCGACGCCTGGCCCACCTCGGTCGGTGCCGAGCTCCAGTCGGTCGGTATCCCGGCGCCGAAGTTCCCGGAGGCGTGATGGACCGCACGATGAACGTCGACGACCTGGTCGCCATCGACGTCCACACCCATGCCGAGGTCTCCTCCAAGGGACACTCCTCCCTGGACGACGACCTGCACGACGCCTCCTCCGCCTACTTCAAGGTCGAGGGCAAGCGGAAGCCGACCCTGGAGGAGACCGCCGCGTACTACCGCGAGCGGAACATGGCCGCCGTGATCTTCACGGTCGACGCCGAGTCCGCGACCGGCACCCCGCCCGTCCCCAACGAGGAGGTCGCCGAGGCGGCCGCCGCCAACGCCGACGTCCTCATCCCCTTCGCCTCCGTCGACCCCTTCCGGGGGAAGGCGGGAGTGCAGCAGGCCCGGCGGCTGGTCGAGGAGTACGGGGTGAAGGGCTTCAAGTTCCACCCCAGCATCCAGGGCTTCTTCCCCAACGACCGCGCGGTGGCGTACGACCTGTACGAGGTGATCGAGGAGACGGGCGCGATCGCCCTCTTCCACACCGGCCAGACGGGCATCGGCGCCGGAGTCCCCGGCGGGGGCGGGATCAGGCTGAAGTACTCCAACCCGCTCCACGTCGACGACGTGGCGGCCGACTTCCCGCACCTGAAGATCATCCTGGCGCACCCGTCCTTCCCCTGGCAGGACGAGGCCCTGGCCGTCGCCACGCACAAGCCGGGCGTGCACATCGACCTGTCCGGCTGGTCGCCGAAGTACTTCCCGCCACAGCTCGTGCAGTACGCGAACACGCTGCTGAAGGACAAGGTGCTCTTCGGCTCCGACTTCCCCGTCCTCACCCCCGACCGCTGGCTCGCCGACTTCGGCAAGCTGACGATCAAGGACGAGGTCCGGCCGAAGATCCTCAAGGAGAACGCGGCCCGCCTGCTCGGGCTGACGAAACCGTAAGGGGCGTGACATGCGCAACGAGGGACTGGGGTCATGGCCCGCACGCCGGGCCCGCAAGACCCCGCACCGCACCGCCCTGATCCACGGCGAGTCCGCCACCGACTACGGCGCCCTCCACACCCGCACCACCCGACTGGCCCACGCCCTGCGCGCCCGGGGCGTGCGCCGCGGCGACCGCATCGCCTACCTCGGCCCGAACCACCCCTCCTACCTGGAGACCCTGTTCGCGGCCGGCACGCTCGGCGCGGTCTTCGTCCCGCTCAACATCCGCCTCGCCGGCCCCGAGATCGCCTACCAGCTCGCCGACTCCGGCGCCCGAACCCTCGTCTACGGCCCGTCCTACGCCGGTCTGGTCGCCGGCCTGCCCGGCAGCACGGACGTCCGCGTCTATCTGGAGGTCGGCGGCGAGTACGAGGCGGCCGTCGCCGAGGCGCCCGCGGAGCCGATCGACGAACCGGTCGGCGCCGACGACACCTGCATCATCATGTACACCTCGGGTACGACCGGCCGCCCCAAGGGCGCCATGCTCACCCACGGCAACCTCACCTGGAACGCGGTCAACGTGCTCGTCGACACCGACCTGATCGCCGACGAACGCGCCCTGGTCTCCGCCCCGCTGTTCCACACGGCGGGCCTGAACATGCTGACCCTGCCGGTCCTGCTCAAGGGCGGCACCTGCGTCCTGGTCGACGCCTTCGACCCGGATGCCACCTTCGACCTCGTCGAACGCCACCGCATCACCTTCATGTTCGGCGTGCCGACGATGTTCGACCAACTGGCCCGCCACCCGCGCTGGCCGGACGCGGACCTCTCCTCGCTGCGCATCCTCACCTGCGGCGGCTCCCCGGTCCCCACCCCGCTGATCGAGGCGTACCAGGAGCGCGGCCTGACCTTCCTCCAGGGCTACGGCATGACCGAGGCCGCTCCCGGCACGCTCTTCATCGACGCCGAACACGCCGTCGCCAAGGCGGGATCCGCGGGCGTGCCGCACTTCTTCAGCGACGTCCGCGTCGTACGGCCGGACCTGTCGCCGGTGGACACCGGCGAGGTGGGCGAGGTCGTGGTGCGCGGCCCGCACGTCATGCCCGGCTACTGGGGGCTGCCCGAGGAGACGGCCGCCTCCTTCGCGGACGGCTGGTTCCGCAGCGGGGACGCCGCCCAGGTCGACGAGGACGGCTACGTCCACATCGTCGACCGCATCAAGGACATGATCATCTCGGGCGGGGAGAACATCTACCCCGCCGAGGTCGAGGACCGGCTCCTCGCCCACCCCGACATCGTCGAGTGCGCGGTGATCGGGGTGCCGGACGACAAGTGGGGCGAGGTGCCCCGCGCGGTCGTCGTGCCCCGCGAGGGCGCGGCCCTCGACCCCGACGAGGTGCTCGCCTCCCTCGCGGGCCGCCTCGCCAAGTACAAGATCCCGAAATCGGTGGTCCTCGCGGACGAACTCCCGCGCACCGCCTCGGGAAAGCTCCTCAAGTCCCGCGTCCGTACCCGCTACGGCAAGAGTTAAGGATCCGCATGAGCATCACCGTCAACGGCCTCGACGAACTCAAGAAGCTCGCCGGCAGCGACCTCGGCACCAGCGAGTGGATCGAGGTGACGCAGGAGCGCATCGACACCTTCGCCGACGCCACGGGCGACCACCAGTGGATCCACGTGGACCCCGAGCGCGCCAAGGAGGGCCCCTTCGGCGCCCCCATCGCCCACGGCTACCTCACGCTCTCCCTCTTCATCCCTCTGTTCACCGAGCTGCTGGACGTCCAGGGCGTGACGACGAAGGTCAACTACGGCCTCAACAAGGTGCGTTTCCCCTCACCGGTCAAGGCCGGCTCCCACATCCGCCTGACGGCGAAGCTCGCCGAGGTCGAGGAGGTGCCGGGCGGTGTGCAGATCACCGTCGAGGGCGCCATCGAGATCGAGGGCGCCACCAAGCCGGCCGCGGTGCTGCAGAGCCTGTCGCGGTTCTACGCCTGAGGCCGCGCGGGCAGCAGGTCCAGAAGGCGTTCCGAGGCCTCGTGGGCGAGCGGTGAGAGCCGTTCGTGCACGGTCCGGAACGTCTTCTCGGCCGGTTCGGCCGGCCAGTCGTCCGGCAGGTGCCCGACGGGCAGCCGTGGGTCGCGCCGGACGATCTGCAGCCACTCCGTCTGCAGGCGCAGGCGCAGCACGAGGGCGTCGCCGGCGTCCGGCAGGTCGTCCTCCCAGGGCTGCCAGCGCTCCACGAACCCCTGGTAGCGCCCGGCCAGGTCGGACAGTTCCCAGGTCTCCTCGATCATCTGGCCGATGTCCGTGCCGGTGTCCGCGTGCGCCCGGAACACCTTCACATGGGCGGACAGGCCGAGCTCGGCCACCAGGGCCGACACGTCGACCTCGCCAGGGGCGATCCACAGGCCGTTGAACAGCGGGCCGAAACCGCTCCAGGTCAGCTGGGAACGCAGGTCGTGGCGCCGGCGCTGCCAGGACTCCGGCAGGGAGAAGCCGAGCAGCGTCCAGGTGCCGTCCCAGTGCCGGTTGACGGCGCCCGTCTGCCAGATGCGCCGCTCGCCGTCGCGCAGCACCGCCTCCGAGCGTTCGGTCAGCCCGAAGTACATGCGGCGGCCCTCGCGCTGCCGGCGCAGCAGGTCACGGCCCACCATGCGGCTCAGCGTGGAGCGCGTGGCCTGCTCGCCGATCCCGGCCCGGGCGAACACGTCGATGACGCTGCCCGAGTACACGCACACGTCACGGCCGAGCACCTGGTCGCCCAGGAACGTCAGCATCAGGGACTGGGGCCGCAGCGACTCTTCACCGGTCACGCGGCCCACCGTACCTCCGCTCGCCCCGTCCGCTCGATCGGTCCGTGACCTGCTGGTACCCGGAGGTCAGGAACCCTCGACGTCGACGAAGAGGGGGTTCGAGTAGAACCACGTGTCCGCCCACGGGTCACCGTCCCCGGGCGCGTGCGGCACCGGCCCGTGCGGGTCGACCCACGCGCCGAGGTAGCCGGGGCCGTTGCGGTTGCCGTCGCTGCCGCGCAGCCGGACGTAGAAGGATTCCTCGCCCGCGGTCAGCGGGATGCGCAGCGTGTAGGTGCCCGTGCGGCCCGAGACGTCCTTCGACTCGACGACCCGGGTGTCGGGTGCCTTCCAGGTGTCGCGGTCGGCGACCGGGCCGCGCACCGCGCCGCGGACGACGTCCACGTGCGCCAACTGGGGCAGGATCCCCTGCGGGTTGGGCCGCGACGCGGTCGTCACCGTGACGTCGAGGGTGAGCTTCTCGCCCTTGCGCACCCGCAGCCGGCCGCCGAGTGTCACGCCCCGGCCCCGGTCGCGGTCCCGGGTCAGGCGGACGTCGAGCCCGTCGAGCAGATGCCCGTGGTCCAGCCAGACCCGGCCCGCACGCATCCCCGCCATCACCGCGCGGTAGCCGTAGCGGGTCACGCCCACGTGGGTGCGGCTGAACTGGCCGGGCCAGAAGTCGCTGCCGGGCTGCGGGGTGTCTGTGTTCACCGGGTCGGGCAGCTTGCCGGTGGTGTCGAAGGTCTGGCCGGGCTGCCAGTCGCCGTTCTTCCAGGTGTCGAAGACGATGCGGTGGGCGTCGGAGTTGGTGGTGATCGAGAACAGCCGGCCCTCGGCCAGCATCGAGTCCCACAGGCCGCCGACCGTCGCGGTCGCCCAGTCGAAGCCGCCGTAGGTGAGGTAGGCGTCCGCCGGGTAGCCGGGCCAGGACTGCGCCGACGGCTTGTTCTCGTACTCGCCGCGGATCGAGTTCGCCCCGCGCCGGCCGGGGATGGCCGCACCCTGGGCACCGGGCGCGCCCTCCATGCCGATCATGATCTCGGGCGCCGCGTCCCGCCAGTTGCGCATCTCGTGCGGGGAGTCGATGCCCAGGCGCATGGGGTGGTTGGCGAGCACCAGTACGTCGTCGACGTAGCCCGAACGGCGTTGCGCGGCCAGCCACTTGATCGCCATGATTGCGTGTGCCTCGTTGCGGGCGGTGTCCGTGTCGGCCGGGCCGCCCTTGTCGTAGGCGAGGAGTTTGCCGTCGTAGGCGCTCTCGAAGCGGGTCAGCACGTCGACCTCGTGCCGGCCGGGCGCGGTGAACACCGTGCAGTGTTCGGCCGCCGGGATGTACCACTCCAGGCCCTGGAAGATCAGCTGACGCGGGTTCTCGGCACGTGCCTTCAGGATCTCCTGGTGCTCCAGGGCGGCCCCGAAGTCGGCGTGCCCGAAGTTGGAGTGCTCGGTGAACACCATCCAGTCCAGGCCGTACTCGGCGCCCGCGGCGGCGAGCTGGGAGAACGTGTACTTGGCGTCGTGGCTGTACACGGAGTGGATGTGGTGGTCGCCGACGAGGTAGGCGAGGCGCGGGTCCTCCCCGCCCGGTCGTCTGTCACCGGCGGCCAGGGCGGGAGTCCCGGTGGTCGCCGCCGAGCCCAGGGCGAACGCGGCGCCGAACAGGCCCGCGCGGCGCAGGAGCCCGCGACGGGAGACGCCCTGCGGGTCGAGGGCGGTGGGGGAGACGGACGGATCGGCCCAGGTGGGCAGTTGCTGCTCGGTCATGATCGGGGGCCCTTCGGGATCTCAGTGATTCATGAAGGAGGTGACGGGCAGCGCCCGGGCGACGATCCGGACGTCGCCGAGCCGGCCGTGGAAGATCTGGTCGATCTTCCCGCCGTACTCGTAGCCGCCGAGCAGCCACGGCAGGCCGACGGAGGTGATGCCGGCGGAGGGCGCCTTGGGATTGCGGAGCACCGGGCAGCCCTCGACGTAGAGCGTGGTGTGCCCGCCGTCGTTGACGACCGCGAGGTGCCACCAGGTCTCCAGCGGCGTCTCGTGGCCCCAGTTGGTGGCGATGCCCTGCTGGTCGAGCGGGCGCATCGCCCACTGCGGTTCCCGGTCGTTGGACAGGGACAGTGTGGCCAGCGGCTCGTCGGGGTCGTCGGCGGTCTTCCCGGCGGCGCCGCCCGTGCCCGTGCGGGAGACCAGACCCGACCAGGCGTTGTGGTCCGGGTCCCAGTCGGCGGGCAGCCGGTAGAACGCCTCGATGGTGTAACCGTCCCCGAACGTCGCCGCGTTGAGCGGAGCGCCGTCGACCGTCCTCAGATACGCGCCCTTCAGCGGGGACTTGAAGCCCTGGAACTCCAGGCTGCCGTGGCCCGGCTGGTCGGGATGGTGGTCGGCCGACCAGCCCAGCGCACCGCCCCCGACGGCGACCAGGGAGAGGTCGTTGCCCCGCCCGGACAGGTCGCGGACCCTCCCGTCCACGGGCTTCTCGAAACGCCAGTACGCCACCGTGCCCGGCAGCAGCATCGTCGAGACGGGCCGAGCCGGCCGTGCGGGTACGGGGGCGAAGCCGGAGAACCGCTTCCGGAAGTCGATCTCGACGGAGAAGCGGTCGGCGTCGCCGCTCAGCTCCATCTCCTGCCGCTCCAGCTCGTTGAGCCCCTTCGCCGCCCGGCCCAGGATCCACGGCGAGAGCGTCTCCACGTCGATCACGCCGCGGTCCAGGTCGAAGCGGTAGAGGCGGATCATCGCCGCGCCGCCGAAGTAGCGGTTCTGGTAGTTCGTCAGATGCAGATGGACCTCGTGCCCGGCCGCGTTCCTCCGGGTCGCGCGGGCGGCGGGCCAGTAGTGCCCGCCCAGGGCCAGGAAGATCTGGTCGTGGTCCTCGATGAGCCGGTCCCACAGCTGCTGCCCGTAGTCCGACAACGTGTCGTCCTCGACGACCAGTTCGTGCGTCGTGAGGATCACCGGCGTCTTCGGGTGCTTCGCCAGTACGCCCTTGGCCCACGCGTAACCCTGCGGCGACAGCCGCCAGTCCAGGGCCAGCACCAGCCACTCCCGGCCGCCCGCCTGGAACCGGTGGAAGGAGTTGTAGCCGTCCGGGGAGGCCCCGCCGAACGTCCGCTGCTCCTCGAACCGCCGCGGCCCGAAGGCGTCCAGGTACGGGGTGCTGCCGCGCTGGTCGGTCGTCGACGACTTCACGTCGTGGTTGCCGGCCAGGACGCTGTAGCCGACGCCCCGCCGCTCCAGCAGCCGGAACGCCTCCCCGATCGCGGCGAACTCCTCCTTCGCGCCGTTCTGCGTGAGGTCACCGAGATGGGACAGGAAGACGATGTTCTCCTCCCGGCCGTGCTCCAGCAAATAGCGCAGCGAGGCCTCGACCGGCGCCTTGTCGATGCTCGGCCCGTCGAAGAGATACTGCGTGTCCGGCATCACCGCGAGCGTGAAGCGGCGGATGCGCGGGTCGGGGCGCCACGTCGAGGTCGCCGCCTCGGCGGTGACGGCCGGCAGCGCGGTCACCGCCGCCGCCGTCGCGCCGAGCAGCGCCGTCGCACGGAGGAAACCGCGTCGTCCGGCACCGGCCTGGGGCGCCTCGCCCAGGTCGTGGTCATGCGAAGTGCACACGGCTGCTCCATGGGGTGACTGAGAGGGGAGGGACTCAGAGAACGCGCAGGGTCCAGCTCCAGCGGTGGACCCCTGCCGCGACGAGGTAGGAAGCGAAGGTGTCGGGCCCGCAGGAGGCCGTGCCCAGTCCGCGGTGCGCCGCGTCGATGTGCACCACGCACCCGGCTCGCGGCACCAGTTCGTCATGGTGCGCGACGGCGGCGAGATCGGCCGCGCGATGCCGGGTCACGGAGACCTGGCGGGCCCGGTCCAGCCGCACCGCGAGGCCGGTGGCGTCGGGCGCGGACAGCGTGAACCGCCGTACGCCGTGCCGCCCGCCGCTCTCCTGCGGCCGCAGATAGGGCGTGAACAGCTCGTCCACCGGGAGGCGGTGGTGGCCGACGGGCGCGCCCGCGGCCCGGTCCGGATACGACTCCCAGGGGCCCTGCCCGAACCACTCCAGCAGGCTCAGCCCGGGAACCGTCTCGAACACGGTCCCGACGCGGGCCACGTCGTGCAGCGCCTCGGGCAGTTCGGCGCTCTCGTCGACGATCAGCCCGCCGTCCACGGCCGTCAGCACCTGCTCGTGCCGGACGGTCCCGCCCGCGCAGAGGTAGTCGGACACCACGGCGACCCGGCCGGGGGACCGCCGTACGGAGACGACCTCGCGGGCGGGCGCCTCCAGAGCCCAGTCCCGCCAGCGGTCCGCCATGCCGCCCAGTACGTCGTTGTCGGTCGGCGCCCGCCACAGCGACAGGGTGGGCGCGGCCGTCAGCAGCGGATGGACCAGCAGCCCGTCCTCGTCGACCTCGACCGTGCCGTCCGGCACCCGGGTGTGCGCCGGCGGGAGCGCCGCCCGCAGCCGCACCTGCGGCAGGCACACCACCGTGCCGCGCGGTGCCCACGGCTCGTCCCCGGCCGTCGTGACCCGCAGGGTCAGCCACGCCTCGCCGCCGTCCTCCGGCACCGCGAAAGGCAGCGGCACCGCGGCCGTCTCGCCGGGCCGCAGAGCGGGCAGTTCGGCGGGCGCCGTCAGGGTGTCGCCGTCGGCGAGGGACAGCTCCCACTCGCCGGACAGCCATTCCAGGCCCCGGAAGTGCTGGTGGTTGCCCAGGACGACGCCCTCGTGCCGGAAGGCCTCGATCCGCACCGGCGCGGCGATCTCCCGGTGCTCGAACATCACCGGCTTGGGGGTGCGGTCGGGAAAGACGACCCCGTCGGCGATGAAGGCGCCGTCGTGGTCCGTCTCCCCGAAGTCGCCGCCGTACGCCCAGCGGTGCCCGGGCGCGGCGACACCGTTGTCGTGGAGCCCGGCGCCCCCACGCCCGGCCGGTCTGCCGTCGTTCACACGCTGGAGGATGCCGTGGTCCCGGAACTCCCAGATGAACCCGCCCTGAAGACCCGGGGTGGCCTCGATGGCCGCCCAATGGTCCGCCAGCGTGCCGTTGCTGTTGCCCATGGCGTGCGAGTACTCGCACTGCACGAGCGGCTTGGTCTGCGTACCGGACAGGGCGTGCGCGAGGCACTCCTCCAGTGGGGCGTACATCGGGCAGGCGATGTCGGAGGCCAGGTCCGGACCGGCCCAGCCGCGCTTGGCCGCGCCCTCGTACTGCACCGGCCGGGTCGGGTCGTGCCGGCGCACCCACCCCGCCGCCGCGTCGTGGTTCGCGCCGTAGTCGGACTCGTTGCCCAGCGACCAGATGACGACGCACGGGTGGTTCTTGTCCCGCAGCACCATCCGCGCGACCCGGTCCACGAACGCGCCCAGGTACCGCGGGTCGTCGGCGGTCTCGTGCGCGTGGTCGTGGGACTCGATGTCGGCCTCGTCGACGACGTAGAAGCCGAGCTCGTCGGCCAGGTCGTACAGGGCCGGGTCGTTCGGGTAGTGCGCGGTGCGGATCGCGTTGAAACCGAACCGCTTCAGCAGGACGAGGTCCGCGCGCATGTCGTCGTGGGTCACCGTCCGCCCGGTCAGCGGGTGGAAGTCGTGCCGGTTGACGCCGCGGATGAACACCCGCTCACCGTTGACCAGCAGGTCCCTGCCGTCGATCTCCACGTCGCGGAAGCCGACGCGGTGCCGGGAGGTGTCGGCGACCGTGCCGTCGGCGCGGTGGAGGCGGACGGTCAGGCCGTACAGCTCGGGCGTCTCGGCGTTCCAGGTGCGCACGTCCGGTACGGCGGTACGCAGCCGCGCCTCCCCGAGGAAGTCGGAGACGCGCTCGTCCTCGGCGTTGGCCCGGTCGAACTCCGTGTCCTGCGTGAGCGGGTGCCCCTCCAGCTCGCCGCTGACGTACCAGCCCTCGGGCAGCGCCCCGCCCGCGTCCCGCACCCGGCACTCCACCAGCAGGTCGCCGTCCCGCCGGGCGCGCACGGTCACGTCCGCGAGATGCAGGGGGTCGACGGCGTACAGCAGCACCGAGCGGGTGATCCCGCCGTGCCACCACTGGTCCTGGTCCTCGATGTGCGAGGCGTCCGACCACTTGACCACGGTCAGGCGCACGGTGGCCCGCTCCCCGGGGCGCACCACCGGCGTGAGGTCGAACTCGGCGGCCAGGTGCGAGTCCTTGGAGATCCCGACTGGCCTCCCGTCCACGTGCACCAGCAGCACGCTCTCGGCGGCCCCGACCTGGAGCACGACTCGCCGCCCGGCCCACTCGACGGGCACGTCCACGGAACGCTCGTACACCCCGGTCGGGTTGGCGGCGGGCACGCCCGGCGGGAACTCGGGGAACGGCATGCGGATGTTCAGGTACTGCGGGAGGTCGTCGGTGCCCTGCATGGTCCACACACCGGGCACGTACGACGACGACCAGACCTCCCCGGGCGGGGCGTCCGGCGCGGGCAGCAGCTGGAAGCGCCAGTCGCCGTCGAGCCGGACGGCTCCGGGGCGCCGGTCGACGGCGTTCATCGGCAGCCGCCCCCAGGAGGTCACCTCGGGCGCCTCCCAGGGGCGCAGGGCTGTCAGGGGATCGAGGGGAGCGTCGTTCATGATCATTCCGAAGTCGGTGCGGTGGGCCCGGGCAGCACACGGCCCTGCAGACCCCAGGCGGGGTTCACGGGGACGCCGAGACGGTCCAGGACAGTGGGGGCGATGTCGACGAGGCGGGGTGTGTCGAGCCGGGTGCCCGCGGGCCGGGCGGGTCGGCCCGGTTCGGCGAGGATGACGAAGACCTCCCGTTCGGCGCGGGAGTCGCCGCCGTGGCCACCGGAGTCGAGGTGCCCGTGGTCCGTGGTGATCAGCACGGTCCAGTGCTCCTCGGCGCGGCCGGGGTCCGCCGCCCGGGCCTCGATCGCCGCGAGCAGCTGCCCGAGGTGGGCGTCCTGGGCGAGGAGGGCCCGGTCGTAGGCGGGGGAGAGAGGGCCCGTGTCGTGACCGGCCTCGTCGGTGGCGCCGAAGTACACGAACAGCGCGTCCGGGTCGGACGTGGTGAGCCAGCGCAGGGCCGTGCGGGCGACGCGGCGGTCCGCGGTCTCGTAGCCCCTGGATTCGCCGTTGTGGCGCACCCGTCGACCGATGGTCCGGCCTAGGGTGCCGCGGCGGACCAGGGCCGGCCAGGACACCGCGGCCACCGTCCGCAGACCGGGCCGGGCGCGGGCGGCTCGGGTCAGGAAGTCGGGGTAGCGGGCGTAGTCGGCGCCTTTGAAATCGTTGCCGGTGACCCCGTGGCGGTCGGGCCACACCCCGGTGAGGATGCTCGACCAGCCGGGGCCGGAGTCGGTGCAGGCCGTGCCGGCCCAGGGCTCGTCGTCCGCTCGGCCGTAGGGCAGCAGGCTCGTGCCGACGGCGCCTTCGGCCATCAGGGCGTGCAGGACCGGGGCGTTGGCCGGCGAGTGGGTCAGCCGGTCGTAGCGCAGGCCGTCCATGCCGACGACGAGCACCTTGGGGCGTCGGCTCTCGGGGTTGACGTCCGTCACTGGGTGCCTCTCTCGTGTGGTGACCAAGCGCTCGGGACCGCCGCCCGTTCTCGGCTGCGCATCCGTTGCGGCTGGTCGCGCAGTTCCCCGCGCCCCTTCAGGGCGCGGCCCCGACGGGCGTCAACTCCCTTGTACCGCCCCCTCCGTGGCCCCCGCGATGAACCCGCGGGCGAAGATCGTGAAGACCACGACCAGCGGCACGGACGCCATGAGGACCCCGGCCATGACCATGCTGTAGTCGGTGGTGTGGCCGACGTGGAGCTGGGCCAGGGCCACCTGGAGGGTGAGGTGGGTGGGGTCGTTGAGCACGACCAGCGGCCAGATGTAGTCGTTCCAGGCGCCGACGAAGGCGTAGATGGCGAGGAAGGACAGTGCGGGCTTGATCATCGGCAGCACGATGTTCCAGTACTGGCGGAAGAACCCCGCGCCGTCGATGCGCGCGGCGTCGAGGAGTTCGTCCGGCACGCCGCTCTCTATGTACTGGCGCAGCCAGAAGATGCCGAAGGCGTTGGCGAGGGCGGGCAGGACGAGCGCCTTGAGCGTGCCGACCCAGCCGATGTCGGACATGAGGATGAACTGCGGGAGGACGGCCAGCTGGAGCGGCAGCATCATGAACCCCACCAGCAGGGCGAACAGCGTCTTGCGGCCGGGGAAGTCGAACTTGGCGAACACGAACGCCGCCAGGGAGTCGACGAACAGGACCAGGACGGTCGTGACGCTCGCGACGACGAGCGTGTTCAGCATCGACCCGAAGAAGTCGATGGTGTCCAGCACGTGCCGGACGTTCTCCAGCAGGTGGGAGCCGAAGGTCAGCTTCGGCGGGCTCTTGTAGATGTCCTCGGTGGTGTTCGTCGCCATGACGATCGTCCACACGAACGGGAAGACCGAGACCAGCACGGCCAGGATGAGGACGATGTGCGCGGTCAGGCCCTTGGGACGCCGGGACCGCCTGGGGACCACTGCGGTCATGACTTCCTCCCGCGCTGGACCAGACGCCAGTTGACGACGACCAGCACCATGATCAGTACGAAGAAGGCCCACACGATGGCCGCGCCGTAGCCGTAGTCGTTGTTGACGAAGGCCGACTGGTAGAAGTACAGCAGCGTCGTCAGGCCCGCCTGGCCGGGGCCGCCGAGGTTCGGGTTGGCGGCGTTGCTGCCGAACAGGACCTGGGGTTCGCTGAAGCTCTGCAGGCCGTTGATGGTCGAGATGATGACGGTGAACAGGATGATCGGCCGCATGATCGGCATGGTGATCTGGAAGAACGTACGGATCGGCCCGGCGCCGTCCAGCCTGGCCGCCTCGTAGATCTGGGTGGGGATGGCCTGGAGGCCGGCCAGATAGATGATCATGTTGTATCCGGTCCACATCCAGGTCATCAGCAGCGCGATGACCAGCTTGATCAGCCACGGATTGCTCAGCCACGGCACGGGCGAGATCCCGACCGTGCCCAGGATCGCGTTGACCAGGCCGAAGTTGTTGCTGAACACCGCGCCGAAGAAGATCGACACGGCGACGATCGAGGTGACGTTCGGTACGTACAGGGCGATGCGGTAGAAGCCCTTGAAGCGGCGCACCGAGTGCAGCAGCGTCGCCAGCACCAGGGCGCCGAACAGCGTGGGGACGGTGGACAGCACCCAGATCACCAGGGTGTTGCGGATCGACAGCCAGAAGACCGGGTCGTCCCACAGGAAGCGGAACTGCTGCAACCCCACGAACTGCACGCTGCCCAGGCCGTCCCAGCGCTGGAAGGCGAGATACAGCGAGTAGAAGACCGGGAAGAACGAGAAGACGCCGAAGATCAGGAAGAAGGGCGAGATCGCGAGGTACTGCCGCCAGTGGGACAGCACACCACGACGCCCTGGCCGCACGGCACCCGCGGGCGGCGTGCGCCGCGGGCGGAAGCGGGCCGGGCCGGGCCCGCCGTGGTGCCGGGGCACCGCGGCGGTACCGGTGACCGGAGGTGAGGACACCTCAGTTCACCCCCTGCCGCCGGGCGATCTGCTTGGCCTGGCCGACCGCGTCCCTCCAGGCGTCCTCGGGCTTCTTGCCCTTGGCCTCGATGCTGGACAGCTCGGTCATGAAAGGCGCCATGACGGCGGCGTCGGCGGGTGCCTCGTAGCTGGACGGGATGGCCTTGGCGGCCGGACCGAAGACCTCGATGATCTTCTGCCCGCCGAAGAACGGGTCCCCGCCCGTCATGGCCGGCATGGCGTACGCCGCCGGCGCGGCGGGGAAGATCGCGGCGTCGGTGAAGCCGCGGGCGTCGTTCTCCGGGCTGAGGATCCAGCTGATGATCTTGAACGCCTCTTCGGGGTTCCGGCACTGCTTGGGCAGGGCCAGGTAGGAACCGCCCTGGTTGGCCGGTCCGCCGGGCATCGCGCAGACCCGCCATGTGCCCTTGGTCTTCGGGGCCGCCTGCTCGATGTCCAGGGCGTGCCAGGCGGCACCGAGTTCGGTGCTCAGGGTCTTGCCGACGGCGGCGTTCCAGGTGTTGTCGTTGATCTTGGCGTCGAGACCGAGGGTGTAGGGGCGGACCGCCGTGGTCCACGCCGTGCGGATGTGGTCCTGGTCGCCGATGAAGCGGTTGTCCTTGTCGATGAACCGCTCGGTGCCCTGGCCGACCGCCATGGTGAAGACCGAGCCGATGTTGTTGACCAGGTAGGTGCCCGGCACCTTCCTGCGCAGCTCCGTGCCGAGCGCGAAGTACTCCTCCCAGGTTCCGGCCCGGGCGGCGACCTTGTCGGGGTCGGTGGGCAGCCCCGCCTTGTCGAACAGGTCCGCCCGGTAGAAGAGCGCGGTGGGGCCGATGTCGATCGGGAAGCCGATCTGCTTGCCGTCCTCGGTCTGGGCGAGCTTGGTCTTCCAGTCCAGGTACTGGGACGCGATCTTCTTGAAGCCCAGGTCGTTGAGGTCGAGGAAGCGGCCCGCGTTGGGCAGGAAGGACGCCATGTCCTCGCCCTTGATGCCGGTGATGTCGGGCACGGAGGCGCCGGCGGCGAGCGTGGTGGTGAGCTTCTGCTTGAAGTCGCCGCCTATGGAGGCGGCGGTGAGCTTCACCTGGCCGCTGAAGTGCGTCTTCGCCTCGGCGACGACCTTGTCGCTGAGAGCGCCTCCCCAGTACCACAAGGTGAGGTTCTTGCCGTTCTTGCCGCCGGTCGATCCCGAGCCGCCGCCGCAGGCGACGGTCAGACCGGAGGCGGCCGCGGTCAGCGCGGCGGCCTGGAGGAAGCCTCTACGAGAAAGGTCCACGGGTCACTCCTGTTGTTCCTGTTCGACGTGCAGAGAGGTGCAGGGGGAGGGGAAGGGAGCGGGGGAGAGAGTCAGTGCCGCCCTGTTCCGGAGGCGTGGGGACCGGAGGGCGTGGGAGGGCTCGGCGGGGTGACGGGGGCGTGGTGCGGGGGCGGCCCGGGGTCGGCCGGGATGCGGTCGGCGAGGAACCCGTAGGCGCGTCGCAGTCCGGGGTCGGTCCGGGAGCGCCACCAGCGTTCGACGCCGTACCAGCCGGGAGCCGCGAGGGCACCGCCGTGGTGGCGGACGGACAGCCCGGCCGCGAGCACCGCGAACCGCAGCCGCTCCGCCAGCGGCCAGCCGCCGAGGGAGGCCGCCACGAAGCTCGCGCCGAAGACGTCCCCGGCGCCCGTCGCGTCCAGGACGTCCGTGTCCAGGGCAGGGACCTCGGCGTACTCGCCGGTGATCTGGTCGACGGCGAGGGCGCCGTTGCCGCCCCGGGTCACCACGGCGACCGGCACCAGCTCGGAGAGCGTGCCGAGGGCGGCCACCGCGCTGTCGGTGCGGGTGTAGGCCATCGCCTCGGTCTCGTTCGGGAGGAAGGCGTGGCACAGGGACAGCTGCTCCAGCAGGGCCGTCGGCCACTCCTGGGTGGGGTCCCAGCCGACGTCGGCGTAGATCTGCGTGCCGTTCGCGGCGGCCTTGGCGAGCCATTCGCGCGGCTCGGCCTCGAGGTGCACCAGGGCGGTCCGCGCGTCGGGCGGGTCGCCCATCAGCGCGTCCTGCGAGTACGGCGGCTCCTGTCCGTGGGTGAGCAGGGCCCGGTCGTGGCCGTACGCGACGGAGACGGTGACCGGTGTCGGCCAGCCGTCCGCGGTACGCGAGAGCGAAAGGTCGACGCCCTCCTGGTCGCGCAGGACCTCGCGGCAGTACGCGCCGTAGAAGTCGTCGCCGAACACCGTGGCCAGGGAGGTCCTGAGGCCGAAGCGGGAGGCGGCCACGGCGAGGTTCGCGATGCCGCCCGGGCCGCAGCCCATGCCCCCGGTCCAGATCTCCTCCCCCGGGGTGGGCGGCTTGCCGAGGCCCGTGAGGACGAGGTCGTAGAAGAGCAGCCCCGTCAGCAGCACATCGGGCCGGTCGTCGTCCACGGATGTGTCCTCTCGCTCACGGCTTCAACGGAGATCGTCAAAACTCGTCACTTCTCTGGCCGGAATCGTGCGCTGCCCAGAGAGATTGGTCAATACCCGAGCAGAACTGAGCATGGAAATGATTGAAGATGACGAGTAGTGTTCCGGCCGTGCTGGCAGAACGACGACACCAACTCATCCTGCGGGCCCTGCGCGCCGGCGGGCCCGCGGCCGTGACCGACCTCTCGGAGCAACTGGGGGTGAGTCCCGCCACAATCAGGCGTGACCTGGTCAAACTGGAAGAAGACGGACTGCTCACGCGCGTGCACGGCGGCGCCGTCGTGGAGGAGGGCGACCAGCCCTTCGCCGAGGTCGCCGAGGTGCGCGTCAGCGAGAAGGACGCCATAGCCGAACGCGCCGCCGCGATGATCGAGGAGGGCGAGTCGGTGCTGCTGGACATCGGGACGACGGCCTACCGGCTCGCCCGGCAGCTGCACGGACGCCGGCTCACCGTGATCACCAGCAACCTGGTGGTCTACGAGGAACTCGCCGACGACGAGGGCATCGAGCTGGTCCTGCTCGGCGGCATGGTCCGCCGCGAGTACCGCTCCCTGGTCGGATTCCTCACCGAGGACAACCTGCGCCAGCTGCACGCCGACTGGCTCTTCCTGGGCACCAGCGGCGTGCGGCCCGGCGGGCAGGTCATGGACACGACGGTCGTGGAAGTGCCGGTCAAGCGCGCCATGATCAAGGCCGGCGAGAAGGTGGTGCTGCTCGCCGACGCGGCGAAGTTCCCCGGGCACGGGATGGCGAAGGTCTGCGGGCCCGAGGAGCTGGACGCGGTGGTGACCAACGAGCCCGTCGACGCGGCGACGCGGGCCTCCTTCCAGGAGGCGGGCGTCGAGGTCGTCGTCGTGGGAAAGGTGCAGATGTGAACCCATTCCCGGCCGAAGCGGGCGGACTCCCGGCCCAGGCGGCCCCGCCCTTCGGCGAACAGCGAGGTCACACACCCTCGACACCGGCCGGGCCGCAATCGGCCCGGGGTCGTGAAGCGAGTTCAAGGAGGCGGTGCGGGCACGGTTCTCACGACGTGCCGCGCACAGCCTGCCGAATCGGAGGAACGCGGTGAAGCTGACGATTCTGGGCGGCGGAGGATTCCGCGTGCCGCTGGTGTACGGAGCGCTCCTCCAGGACCACGCCGAGGGCCGGGTGACCCGTGTCGTCCTGCACGACCTGGATGCCGGGCGGCTGTCGGCGGTGACACGTGTCCTCGCCGAGCAGGCGGCCGGCGTCCCCGACGCACCCGAGGTGAGCGCCACCACCGACCTCGACGAGGCCCTGCGCGGCGCCGACTTCGTGTTCTCCGCGATCCGTGTCGGCGGCCTGGAGGGACGCGCGAACGACGAACGCGTGGCCCTGGCCGAGGGCGTGCTGGGCCAGGAGACGGTGGGCGCGGGCGGCATCGCCTACGGCCTGCGCACGGTCCCGGTCGCCGTCGACATCGCGCAGCGGGTGGCCCGGCTCGCCCCCGACGCCTGGGTCATCAACTTCACCAACCCGGCCGGACTGGTCACCGAGGCCATGTCCCGCCACCTCGGCGACCGCGTCATCGGCATCTGCGACTCCCCGGTCGGTCTCGGCCGCCGCATCGCACGGGTGCTCGGCGTGGAGGACCCGGGCGAGGCGTGGATCGACTACGTCGGCCTCAACCACCTCGGCTGGGTGCGTGGCCTGCGCGTCGCGGGCCGCGACGAACTGCCGCGGCTGCTCGCCGACCCCGATCTGCTCGGCTCGTTCGAGGAGGGCAAGCTCTTCGGCGCCGACTGGCTGCGCTCCCTCGGCGCGATCCCCAACGAATACCTGCACTACTACTACTTCAACCGCGAGGCCGTACGGGCCTACCAGCAGGCCGAGAAGACCCGCGGCGCCTTCCTGCACGACCAGCAGGCCCGCTTCTACGCCGAGATGAAGAACCCGCACGCCCCCGCCCTCACGGTCTGGGACCGCACCCGCGCCGAGCGCGAGGCCACGTACATGTCCGAGAACCGGGAGACCGCGGGCGCCGGCGAACGCGACGAGGACGACCTGTCCGGCGGCTACGAGAAGGTCGCGCTCGCGCTGATGCGGGCCATCGCCCGGGACGAGCGCACCACCCTGATCCTCAACGTCCGCAACCGGCGCACGCTGTCGGTCCTGGACACGGAGGCCGTCATCGAGGTCCCCTGCCTCGTCGACGCCAACGGCGCCCACCCCGTCACCGTCGACCCGCTGCCCGACCACGCCACGGGCCTGGTCTGCGCGGTCAAGGCGGTCGAGCGCGAGGTGCTGGCCGCCGCCGGCTCGGGCTCCCGCGCGACGGCCGTGAAGGCCTTCGCCCTGCATCCGCTCGTCGACTCCGTCAACGTGGCCCGCAGGCTGGTCGAGGGCTACACCGAGGTCCATCCCGGGCTGGCGTACCTTAGGTGAACGCCGATCGGTAAGCGCTTTCCCCCCACCGCTTCCCGCCTGCTCGCTCTTCCCGCTTCCTGGAGACATCCCATGCACGACGAAAGCCGCCGCATCGAGGAGCGCGTGCAGCGCCTTCACGACCAGCGCATCAAGACCGCGGTCTACGCGGCCACCGTCCCCTTCGAGGTCGAGGCCTGGCAGGCCCCGGGGGAGCCGGTCCCGTTCGAGGAGGCCGCCGCCGCGTCCTACGAGCCGTTCTCGATGGGCACCCCGTGGGGCCCGCCCTGGGGCACCACCTGGTTCCGCATGCGCGGGCAGGTGCCCGCCGAGTGGGCCGGCCGGCGCGTCGAGGCCGTCATCGACCTCGGCTTCACCGGCGACTGGCCCGGCAACCAGGCCGAGGCCCTCGTCCACCTCACCGACGGCACCCCGCTGAAGGCCGTCAACCCGCTCAACCAGTACGTGGCGATCGCCAACCCCGCCCGCGGCGGCGAGAGCGTCGACTACCTGGTCGAGGCCGCCTCCAACCCCGACATCCTCGCGGACAACTTCTCGAGGACCACTCCGCTCGGCGACAAGCTCACCGCGGGCGACAAGCCCCTCTACACCTTCCGCGCCGCCGACATCGCCGTCCTCGACGAGGAGGTCTGGCACCTCGACCTCGACGTGCAGGTGCTGCGCGAGCTGATGCTGGAGCTCGGCGAGCACGACCCGCGCCGGCACGAGATCGCCCACGCCCTCGACCGGGCGATGGACCTGCTCGACCTGGACGACGTCTCCGGCTCGGCCGCCGCGGTCCGGGAGGCGCTCAAGCCGGCGCTGTCCAGGCCCGCGCACGCCAGCGCGCACACGATCTCCGGCGTCGGCCACGCCCACATCGACTCCGCCTGGCTCTGGCCGATCCGCGAGACCAAGCGCAAGACGTCCCGCACCTTCTCGAACGTCACCTCGCTCGCCGACGAGTACGACGACTTCATCTTCGCCTGCTCCCAGGCCCAGCAGTACGAGTGGGTCCGCGACAACTACCCCAAGGTCTGGGCCCGCATCCAGGAGTCGGTCAAGAACGGCCAGTGGGCGCCCGTCGGCGGCATGTGGGTCGAGTCCGACGGCAACCTGCCCGGCGGTGAGGCCGTCGCCCGCCAGTTCGTCCACGGCAAGCGGTTCTTCATGGACCACTTCGGCATCGAGACCAAGGGCGTGTGGCTGCCGGACTCCTTCGGCTACAACGCCGCCTACCCGCAGATCGCCAAGCTCGCCGGGAACGAGTGGTTCCTCACCCAGAAGATCTCCTGGAACCAGACCAACAAGTTCCCCCACCACACCTTCTGGTGGGAGGGCATCGACGGCACCCGCATCTTCACCCACTTCCCCCCGGTCGACACCTACAACGCCCGCTTCAGCGGCGAGGAGATGTCCCGCGCGGTCCGCAACTACTCCGAGAAGGGCGGCGCCTCCCGCTCCCTGGCCCCCTTCGGCTGGGGCGACGGCGGCGGCGGCCCCACCCGCGAGATCATGGAACGGGCCCGCCGGCTGGCCGACCTGGAGGGCTCCGCGAAGGTCGTCGTCGAACACCCCGACGAGTTCTTCGCCAAGGCCCGCGAGGAGTACCCGGACGCGCCCGTGTGGGTCGGCGAGCTCTACCTGGAGCTGCACCGCGCCACCTACACCTCCCAGGCCCGCACCAAGCAGGGCAACCGCCGCTCCGAGCACCTCCTGCGCGAGGCCGAACTCTGGGCGACCACGGCCGCGCTGCACGCGCCGGGCTACAGCTACCCCTACGAGAAGCTGGACCGGCTGTGGAAGACGGTGCTGCTGCACCAGTTCCACGACATCCTGCCCGGCTCCTCCATCGCCTGGGTGCACCGCGAGGCCGAGGCCGAGTACGCCCGCGTCGCTGAGGAACTGCACGCCCTGACCGCCGAGGCGGTGGCCGCGCTGGGCGCCGGGGCGCCCCGCGCCTTCAACACCAGCCCCTACGACCGCGCCGAAGTGGTCCGCTCCGCCGACGGCACACCGGTGTACGTGGAGGTCCCCGCGAGCGGCTCCGCGCCCCTGGCCGACACCACGCCCCCGCGGCCGGTGACGGTGGACGGCCTGGTCCTCGACAACGGACTGGTCCGCGTGGAGGTGGCCGAGGACGGCACCCTCTCCTCGGTTTGTGACCTGCGCGCCGGCCGCGAGGTGCTCGCCGAGCCGGGCAACCTGCTCCGCCTGCACACCGACCTGCCCAACTACTGGGACGCCTGGGACATCGACAAGCACTACAAGAACCGCTACACGGACCTCCTGGACGCGTCGTCCGTCACGGTCGTCGAGCAGGACCCGCTGGTCGGCGCTATCCGCGTCGAGCGGTCCTTCGGCAAGGGCTCCACGATCACCCAGACGATCACCGTCCGCGCCGGCAGCGCCCGCATCGACATCGAGACGGACATCGACTGGCACGAGACCGAGAAGATCCTCAAGGCGGCCTTCCCTGTCGACATCCGCGCCCCGCACTCCTCCGCCGAGATCCAGTTCGGCCACATCCAGCGCCCCACGCACACCAACACCAGCTGGGAGTCGGCCCGCTTCGAGGTCTCCGGCCACCGCTGGGTGCACCTCGCCGAGCCCGGCTACGGCGTCGCCGTCATCAACGACTCGACCTACGGCCACGACGTCTCCCGCACCGTCCGCGAGGACGGCGGCACCACGACCACCGTCCGCCTCAGCCTGGTCCGCGCCCCGCGCATCCCGGACCCCGAGGCCGACCAGGGCCGCCACCGCTTCACCTACGCGCTGCTGCCCGGCGCGGCCATCGAGGACGCCGTCGCCGAGGGCTACTCCCTCAACCTGCCGCTGCGGGTGGCCGACGCGGCCGGCGCCCCCGAGCCGGTCGTCTCGGCCGAGGGCGAGGGCGTGACCGTGGAGGCGGTCAAACTCGCCGACGACGCCTCCGGCGATGTCGTCGTACGGCTCTACGAGTCCCGCGGCGGCCGGGCCACCGGCACCCTGCGCACCGGGTTCCCGCTCGCCGGCGCCCGGATCACCGACCTGCTGGAGCGTCCGCTGAAGGACGCGGAGATCACCGACGGCGCCGTCGCCGTCGCGCTGCGGCCCTTCCAGATCCTCACCCTGCGCCTGCGAAGGGGCTGACCTCATGGCCATGCAGCCGTGGTTCGAGGACGCCAAGCTCGGCATCTTCGTCCACTGGGGCATCTACGCCGTCGACGGCGTCCAGGAGTCCTGGTCGTTCTACGACGACATCGTTCCGCACGAGCAGTACATGTCCCAGCTCGACCGGTTCACGGCAGCCCGTTAGACCCGCGCGACTGGGCGAGGCTCTTCGCGCGGGCCGGGGCCCGGTACGCCGTGCTCACCAGCCGCCACCACGACGGGTCGCCCTGTGGGACACCGCGTACGGCGAGCTGAACGTGGGCCGTGATCTGATCGGCGGCTACGCCGAGGCCCTGCGCGAGCAGGGCCTCGAGGCCGGCCTCTGCCACTCCCACTCCGACTGGACCACCCCGACTACGCCTCCACCCGCAAGCCCGGCCGCCCGCCGGAAATGGAGGACAACCGCTACTCCGAGGTCGCCGCCGAGTTCGAGGACCTGGACGCCTGGGAGAGGTTCCTCGCCTACCGCGACGGACAGATCCGCGAACTCACCGGCCGCTACCGGCCCGACCTGATGTGGTTCGACGGCGAGTGGGACCGCAGCGAGGAGCAGTGGCGCATCCCCGAACTCGCCGCCCTCATCCGCTCCGAGGTGCCGGACGTCCGGGGCGGGGGCCGCTTCCGACACCCTCGAATTGACCCACGATCACGGCACCGGAATGCCCCGTGCCGGGGGTCGCCCGGCTCCCTGGAGTCGATGTCATGACGACGGCACAGAACGACACGCGAAACAGCAGCGGCTTCGCACCGGTCCTCACGCGCGCCGCCGAGGCCGGGACGACGCGCGACCCCAGCAGCGTGATGACCCTGCTCGCCGACTCCGGGAACACCGACGGACGGCTCACCGCCCACCGGTCGACGTTCGCCGAGGGCGCGGTAGGCGCACCCGCCCACCCGCACACCGAGGCGTCCGAGATGTTCTACGTCCTCGACGGCGCGCTCCAGGGTGCTGGTGGGCGAGGAGACCACCGTGCTGCGAGCCGGCGACTTCCTTGCCGTACCGCCGAACACCCCGCACGCCTTCGCCGCCGCGCCCGGTGCGACAGCCGACGTGCTGTTCGTCTTCACCCCGGGCGCGGGGCGCTTCGACTACCTCCGGCTGCTGGGCCGGGTGATGCGCGGCGAGGCCGACCCGCAGGAGATCCAGGACTCCCCGGAACCCTTCGACATCCACTACGTCGACAGCCCCGTGTGGCGTGAGGCGATCGCCGCCAGGAGCTGAGGCTTCAGAGGGGCAGCGCCTGGGCCGCCGACCCGACGGAGCCGGCCGGTTCGGCCGACGGGGGCGCCGGTACCGCCGGCAGCGGGTCCGTCGTCTCCGGCCGCTGGTGCGGCAGCGACACCGGTCGCAGCGGACGCGGCCCCGACACCACCGAGTAGTCCTGGCCCAGGAACGGCGGCACCACCTCTCCCGGGTCCTCGCCGAGGGCCAGCTGCACGGCGGCCCAGGGGGCGTTGACACCGCAGAGCGACAGCTGGTGCAGTCCGCCGGCCGGGCGGGTGTTGACGTCCATGAGGACCGGCCGGTCGCCGAACATCCGGAACTGGATGTTGGACAGGTAGTGCAGACCGAAGCCCTCCGCGATCCGCCGGGCCGGGTCCAGCCACTGCTCGTGCAGGGTGAAGCCCCGGCGGCGGCCGTTCTTGGTGCGGCCCACCGCCAGCCGGACCCGGTTGTCCGGGCCGGTCAGGCAGTCCACCGACACCTCGGGCTGCTCCAGACGCGGCATCACCAGCCAGTCGACCGGCTCCTCGGCCTGCCGCAGCGCCTCCAGCACCAGCTCGAGCGGCACGTACGGGCTGGGGAACCCGCTCAGATGCATCAGAGAGAAGGGCGTGCGCGTGATCACCCGGAAGCCCACCCCGCCGGCCCCGGACGCCGGCTTGAAGCAGGCCTTGTGCCCGCCGGACTCCAACTCCTCGACAGCTGCGACGAGTTCGTCCGCCGCCCGGACCCGGTACCACGGCGGAACCGGCACGCCGATCGCCTGGACCGCCTCGTAGGCGATCACCTTGTCGTGGAAGACGGCCACGGCCTCCGGCGGCGGCGCCAGCAGCGCGGTGCCGACCGCCTCGAACTCGGCGCGGTGCGCCACGATCGCCGACTGGTGCAGCCGGGGCACGAACACGTCGATGCCGCGCCGTGCGCACTGGGCCAGCGCGTACTCGACGTACCCGGCCGGGGACAGGTTCTCGGGCTCCAGCTCGGCGGTGTCGGCGGCGGCCAGCACCGGCGAGTCGGGGTCGCCGTGGGTGGCGTGGATCTCGACGGCCCGGTCGCTGGGATTTCTCCGCAGCTGATCCATGAAGAACACGTTCTCCGCGTACGTGCGGTTGAGCCAGACGCGTACGCGAGAGACCATGCAGGCCGCCTTTCACGGTTCGCGGGCAGGGCTGAGCAGCCCGTGCCCGGGCAGGAAAATGGAGGGACACCAAACCGCCCCTGTGAAAGGGGAGTTTCCAGCGGTGGTGTTGGGCCAGATCATACGGCTTCGGCGAGCCCTGTCGTGCAACGCGCGTGTGAAGGAATTCTCCGGCCACGGGCCCCGGGCCGCTCTTGCTCCCCGTCGCGCGGATGTGATCTCTTGGTGACGTCCGGGTGCGCGCGGAGGGGGCGAGAGGTGACGTCGACGGCCGGTGGTGCCGCACAACTGCTGGCCATCAGCGATCTGCACATCGGCTACCCGGAGAACCGCGCCCTGGTCGAGGGCATGCGGCCCGGGACGGACGACGACTGGCTGCTCGTGGCCGGTGACGTCGCGGAGACCGTGGCGGACATCCGCTGGGCCCTGGAGACGCTCGCGGGCCGCTTCCGCAAGGTCGTCTGGGTGCCCGGCAACCACGAGCTGTGGACCCATCCGAGCGACGCCGTCACCCTGCGCGGTGTCGACCGCTACACGCACCTGGTCGAGCTGTGCCGCGAACTCGGCGTGACGACACCCGAGGACCCCTACCCCGTCTGGGACGGCCCCGGCGGCCCGGTCGCCGTCGCCCCGCTGTTCCTGCTGTACGACTACTCGTTCCTGCCCGCCGGCTGCACGACCAAGGAGCAGGGCCTGGAGTACGCGCAGGGCACCGGGATCGTGTGCACCGACGAGTACCTGCTGCACCCCGACCCGTACCCGAGCCGGGAAGCCTGGTGCCGGGCCCGGGTCGCCGAGACCGAACGCAGACTCGCCGGACTCCCCGGCGACCTGCCGGTGATCCCCGTCAACCACTACCCGCTGCACCGGCATCCGATGGACGTGCTGTGGCACCCCGAGTTCGCCATGTGGTGCGGTACGGACCTGACCGCCGACTGGCACCGCAGGTTCCGCGTGCACACCATGGTCTACGGCCATCTGCACATTCCCCGCACCACCTTCCACGAGGGCGTGCCCTTCGAAGAGGTGTCGGTGGGCTATCCGCGCGAGTGGAGCAAGCGGGCCCAGCCGCCGGGGCGGCTGCGGCGCATCCTGCCGAGGGAGGGCGAGCAGCGGTGATCGAGGAACTGCTGCCGGACGCCGTGGTCACCGTGGAGGTGTACGGCCACGAGGACGCGGACACCCCGCTGTACCCCGAGGAGGCGGCGTTCGTGGCCCGGGCGGTCGCCAAGCGGCGCAGGGAGTTCGCCGCCGTGCGCTCCTGCGCCCGCCGCGCCATGGAGAAGCTCGGTGTGCCGCCGCAGCCGATCCTGCCCGGGGAGCGCGGCGCCCCCCGCTGGCCGGCCGGACTGGTCGGCAGCATGACCCACTGCGACGGCTACTGCGCCGCGGCCCTGGTCCGCGCCGGCGACCTGGCCTCCCTGGGCATCGACGCCGAGGTCCACGGTCCGCTGCCCGAGGGTGTCCTGTCGTCCGTGGCCCTGCCGGCCGAGGCGGACCGGCTGCGCGGGCTCGCGGCCGAACGCCCCGACATCCACGGGGACCGGCTGCTGTTCAGCGCGAAGGAGTCCGTCTACAAGGCGTGGTTCCCCCTCACCGGGAAGTGGCTGGACTTCATGGAGGCCGACATCGAACTCACCGCCGACGGCACCTTCCGCGCGGCGCTGCTCGTCCCCGGCCCCTGGGTGGGCGGCCGCCGCCTCAGCCACTTCGACGGCCGCTGGACGGCGGGGCGGGGCCTGATCGCGACGGCGATCGCGCTGCCGCACGGCTGATCCGGCTTTGCACGACCCGGCCGGGGTCTGCCGAACGGCTGATCCGGCTTTGCACGACCCGGCCGGGGTCTGCCGCACGGCTGATCCGGCTTTGCACGACCCGGCCGGGGTCTGCCGAACGGCTGATCCGGCCCCGCACGACCGCCCCGGGTCTGCCGCACGGCTGTCCCGCCCTCCCGGCCCGGCCAGGGGCGCCCCGGGTCAGGGACTCGGCTCCGGGCACCAGTTCTCCAGGAGGCGGAAGAACGCCTCCTCGTTGCCGGTCAGCCCGGCGCGCTCAAGGGCCTGCTCCGCCTCGGCGAGCACCGCGGGCGGGACGAGCGGCGGGCCGCCCTCCAGGTCGAAGGCGGCGCGGACGGTGTGCAGCAGCCGCAGATACGCCTGGACGGCGGTGCGTTCACGATCGGTCAGAACGGCGGTGGGCATCGGTCGGCTCTCCCCGTGTCGGCGTCGTCGGTCCCGCGCCCTCGCGGCGCGCACGCCCCGCACGGCGGTGACGCCCCTCCAGCTTGCCGCCCACCACTGACAATCCGGTCCCGTCGCCCTCCGGTTCGCCCGCTCGGCGGAGGTCGACCGCCCCACGTTGCCGTGGCGGCGGCCCGTCAGCCCTGCGGTCCGCGATACCCCAGCGACGCCTCGATCCGACCCGCCAGATGGTCCCGCTGCACCGGCCCCCGCGACGACGAACCCGTGAGCCACGCCCGGCACTTGCTGGCGAGCAGCAGGCCGAAGCTCTCGGCCTCCATCTCGTCGTCGAGGTCGAAACGGGTGCGCGCGGCGACCTTCAGCACCGTCGCCTCGAGGTCGGCGCCGTCGTCGAGCAGCCGGGCCGCCACGGCCGCGCCCTCGACGTGGTGGGAGCAGTGCCCGGCCTTCATGTGCCACAGCTCGTGGCCCAGGATCACCAACTGGTGGTCGGGAGCGGTGCGTTCCTCGATCACGACGAGGTCCTGGTCGGCCATGTCGAGCCAGAGCCCGCTGGCGGTCCCGGGCGGGAACGCTGCCGTACGGAAGAGGACGGGGCGGCCGCGGCGTCTGCTCATGCCGTCGCACAGGGCGGCGTACAGCTCCTCGGGCCGGGCCGGCGCGGGGAGGCTCAGCTCCGCGACCAGCTCGCCGCACAGACGGCGCATTTCCTTACCGATGCCCACAGTTCTCCCCACGGTCACGACTCGGGCCGCTTGACGCTCTCCAGGAGCATGTCCAGCCACTCCGCGACCTTGTCGCGGTGCTGGTCGGTGGGCAGTTGCGCGGCCCGCCAGGCGATGCCGCGCACGCCGTGGTCCTGCAGCAGCCGCTCCAGCGGGTCGTCCGCCGCCGCGGCAGCCTCCCGCTCGCGGTCGGCGAGCTTCTGCAGCAGCTCCTGCTCGGTGTGCTGGAGGGCGCTCACGAGCGCCTCGGCATCCTCGGCCGTCAGGAAGCCGGCGTGCACCCGGAAGAACCTCTGGAGGGCGTCGCAGTGCTCCATGGTCGGCCGCCGGTCGCCGTTGATGAGGGCGCCGGCCTGCTGACGCGACATGCCCGCGCCGTCGGCGATCTCCTGCTGGGTGTACTTGCGGCCGTTGGGCTTGAGCCGGGTCCGGCGCAACAGGTCCAGGCGCTGCAGGAACCGGGCCTGGACGTCGGGCTCGCCCGCCGGCCGGCCGCAGAGCAGGGCCTTGACCACGGGATCCGGGACCCCGGAGGCGACGGACAGCCGGCCGATGTCGAAGACCTCGGCATGCGGCACGCCGAGCCGGTCGGCGAGCGTGCCGACACGGGAGACGACGGCCGGTAGCACGGCCGTCGGCGTGGCGCCCGGACCCTCGACGAAGCCACCCGTCACCGACAGATCTCCTACGTATCTCACAGGCTTCTCACAAGTGGATGCCGTGACCTACCCCGGCGTGAACTTCCCGGAGCGTAGCCGGTGCTTCGAACTCACATCCAGGTCTCGCCACAACTGTGGCCAATTTCAGCCGTCAACAGGCGCGGAATGCCACGATAGTTGACACGCCTCAACCCGGGGCAGCAGGATCGGGGCGCCGCGTCAAGGCCGCACAGGCAAGAGGGGTGACCTCCCGATGGCATATCAGGCAGGAGGGCAGCGGCCGGCACCGCGGCCCGTCCCCGAGACTCCCGAGGCCCAGGCCTACCTGGAGGACTACGCCGGGCTCCTGGAGGGAATACCCTTCCCCTCCCTCGTCGTCGACCACTGCTGGGACGTGGTGCTGACCAACAGCGCCTTCCGGTCACTTTTCCGTGAGGTCGGACCGCACCCGACGGCGATGCCGGGCGACAACTTCCTCAGGTTCGTGCTGTTCCACCCCGACGCTCCCGGCGTGCTCGGCGACCACGAGGCCAGTTGGTGCCTGCCGATGCTCGCGCACTTCGCGCGGACCGTGGAGGGTTACGGCCCCGATCACGGCCTGCAGGCCATCCGCCGCGACATCGCCCAGGACCCGATCATGGAGGCCGCCTACCGGCACGGCCTGCCGCACTGGATCCGCGCGGTCGGCGAGGGCGCCGTCGAGCAGGACGGTGCCGTCAGGCCCCTGCTGCACCCCGGTCCGCGCCGGGGCGCCACCGAGTGCAGGGTCGTCGTCGAGACGTCCAGGACGCTCGAGGAACTGGGCTGCGCCCGGGTCACGTTCGTCCTGCGCGAGGCTCGCCGCTCCGCGTCCCGGGAGCGCCGCACGCGTCGCACCGCGACCGTGTCCCACCTGAGGGTCGTCCCCGCGGCCGACTGACGGCTCCCGCGCTTTCGCCCCTCTTCCACCGCTCCCACGCGTCCGCCCCTCTCGGACCGCTCCCGCTCGTTCGCCCGTCCTGTCCGCACCCTTCCCAGGCTCTGTGGTGTGTGACATGGTACTGACGTGAGCGAGTCGCTGAACTGCGATGTCGTGGTGGTCGGAGCCGGCGTGGTCGGCGCCGCCACCGCCCTGTACGCGGCCCGCGCCGGCCTGGACACCGTCGTGGTGGACCGGGGCCCGGTGGCCGGCGGCACGACCGGAGCGGGGGAGGGGAACCTCCTCGTCTCCGACAAGGAACCCGGACCGGAGCTCGAACTGGCCCTGCTGTCCGCCCGGCTCTGGGCCTCACTGGCCCGCGAGGGGCTGGGCGAAGTCATCGAGTACGAGGCCAAGGGCGGTGTCGTCGTCGCCGGCACGGACCGGGCCCTGACCGGGCTGGAGAAGTCCGCCGCCGAGCAGCGCGCGGCCGGGGTCGAGGCCGTCCCGGTGCCGCCCGACCGGCTCACCGACCTGGAGCCCTGCCTGGCCCCGGGCTTCGCGGGCGGCATGTACTACCCGCAGGACGCCCAGGTGATGCCCGCCCTCGCGGCGGCCCATCTGCTGCGCGCCTCGAAGGCCCGGGTGCGCACCGGCCGGGAGGTGACCAGGGTGCTGCGCGGCCCGGGCGGTGCGGTGCGTGGCGTGCGCACCGACCGGGGCGACCTGCACGCGCCCGCGGTCGTCAACGCGGCCGGCACCTGGGGCGGCGAGCTGGCGGCCCGCGCCGGAGTCCGGCTGCCGGTACGGCCCCGGCGGGGTTTCGTGCTGGTCACCGAACCGCTGCCGCCCCGCATCCGGCACAAGGTGTACGGCGCCGACTACGTGGCCGACGTCGCCAGCGATTCGGCGGCGCTACAGACCTCCCCGGTGGTCGAGGGCACCCCCGCCGGACCGGTCCTCATCGGCGCCAGCCGCGAACGGGTCGGCTTCGACCGGTCCCTGTCACTCCCGGCGCTGCGCGCGCTGGCGGCCGGCGCGACCGCGCTCTTCCCGTTCCTCTCCGAGGTCCGGGCCATGCGGACGTACGCCGGCTTCCGGCCGTATCTGCCGGACCACCTGCCCGCGATCGGCCCCGACCCGCGGGTGCCCGGGCTCTTCCACGCCTGCGGGCACGAGGGCGCGGGCATCGGACTCGCCACCGGCACCGGTCATCTGATCGCCCAGGCGCTGACCGGGCGGACGCCCGACCTGGACCTCGGCCCGTTCCGGCCCGACCGCTTCACCGAGGAGGCCGAGTGAACCCGCTGGAGCTGGCGGGGGCCAGGCCCGGCCCCGCCTTCAGGGTCACGTTCGACGGACGGCCGGTCGAGGCGCTGCCCGGGCAGACGGTCGCCGCCGTGCTGTGGTCGGCAGGAGTGACGTCGTGGCGCTCCACCCGGGGCGAGGGCCGTCCGCGCGGGGTGTTCTGCGGGATCGGCGTCTGCTTCGACTGCCTGGTCACCGTCAACGGCCGCCCCAGCCAACGGGCCTGCCTTGTGCCGGTCCGGCCGGGGGACGAGATCGGCACCCAGGACGGCACGGGACACGGGGAGATGGGCACGCAAGACGGCACGGCCCATGGCGACATGGACGCTCAGGACGACACGGGCCGCCGGGACGGCGGCACCCAGGGCGCCACAGCCCAAGGGGAGATCAGCGCTCGGGGCGGCACAGGCCGCGGGGACATCGCCGCTCAGGACGGCACAGGCCCCGAGGACTTCGGCACTCAAGGCGCCACCGGCCAAGGGGCGATCGGCCCCCAGCACGGCACCGGCGACCGGGAGGCGCGTCATGCGGACTGATCTCGTGGTGATCGGCGCCGGGCCGGCCGGGCTCGCCGCCGCCCTCGCGGCCTCCGCGCGTGGCGCGGGGGTCACCCTCGTCGACGCCGCGGCGCAGACCGGCGGGCAGTTCTACCGGCAGCCCGCCGCCGGACTCGGCGCCGGGCGGCCCGAGGCGCTGCACCACCGGTGGCGGACCTGGGAGCGGCTGCGGGACGGGCTCGCCTCCAGTGCCGTACGCGTCCTGACGGAACACCACGTGTGGTGCGTGGAGCGCACGTCGGACGGCTTCACCGTGCACGCCCTGCTCGGCCCGGAGCAGGAGGAGCCCGTCGAGGTGCCCGCCCGCGCCGTGCTCCTGGCGACCGGCGGCTACGAGTACGTGCTGCCCTTCCCCGGCTGGACCCTCCCGGGCGTCGTCACGGCCGGGGGAGCCCAGGCCATGCTCAAGGGCGGTCTCGTGGTGCCGGGGCGCCGAGCCGTGGTGGCCGGGTCCGGGCCCCTGCTGCTGCCCGTGGCGACCGGGCTCGCGGCGGCCGGCGTGAAGGTCGCCGCACTCGTCGAGTCCACCGACCCCAAGCGCCTCGCCCGGCACGCCCCCGCTCTGGCCGGCAAGCTCCCCGAGGGCACCGGACACGCCGCCGGGCTGCTGCGCCACCGCGTCCCGGCCCTCACCCGGCACACCGTCGTCCGCGCCCACGGCGACGACCGGCTGACCGGCGTCACCGTCGCCGCGCTCGACGCCGACGGGCGCGTCCGGCCCGGCACCGCACGGCACCTGCCCTGCGACACCCTCGCCGTCGGCCACGGCATGCTCCCGCACACCGACCTCGCCGAGACCCTCGGCTGCCGGCTCGACGGCCTCACCGTGGCCGTCGACACCGAGCAGCGCACCGACGTGCCCGGAGTGTGGGCGGCCGGAGAGGCCACCGGTATCGGCGGCGCCGCCCTGGCCCTCGCCGAGGGGCACATCGCCGGCCGCTCGGCCGCCGCCCACCTGCACGGCACCGCCCTGGATCCGGCCCCCGCCGCCCTCAAGGCCCGCGCGAAGCTCAGGCGATCGGCAGCCGCCCTCGACGCCGCCTGCGCGCCACCCGCCCACTGGCCCGAGCACCTCACCGACGACACCGTGGTCTGCCGCTGCGAGGAGGTCACCGCGGGGTCCGTCCGCGAGGCCCTGGACCTCGGGGCGGGCGACGAACGCACCGTGAAGCTGCTCACCCGGGCCGGGATGGGCTGGTGCCAGGGCCGGATGTGCGCCACCGCGATCGCCGGTCTCGCCGGCCGCGCACCCACCCCGGCCAAGCGCCCGTTCGCCCGGCCCGTGCCGCTAGGCGTCCTCGCCCGGCAACACCCCCAGGAGGGACAGTCATGACCGAACACCGCCCCTGGCGCGGCGTCCTCGTCGCCACCGCGCTCCCGCTGAACGACGACCTCTCGGTGAACTACGACCGGTACGCCGAGCACTGCGCCTGGCTGGTCGAGAACGGCTGCGACGGCGTCGTGCCCAACGGCTCCCTCGGCGAGTACCAGGTGCTCACGCCCGATGAGCGGGCCCGGGTCGTCGAGACGGCCGTCGCCGCGATCGGCGGGGAGCGCGTGATGCCCGGCGTCGCCGCGTACGGGTCCGCCGAGTCCCGGCGCTGGGCCGAGCAGGCCGGTGAGGCGGGCTGTGGCGCGGTGATGCTGCTGCCGCCGAACGCCTACCGCGCCGACGAGCGTTCCGTCCTCGCCCACTACGCCGAGGTCGCCCGGTCGGGCCTGCCGGTCGTCGCGTACAACAACCCGATCGACACCAAGGTCGACCTCGTGCCCGAGCTGCTCGCCCGGCTGCACGGCGAAGGCCACATCCAGGGGGTGAAGGAGTTCTCGGGCGATGTCCGCCGGGCCTACCGGATCGCCGAACTGGCCCCGGAACTCGACCTGCTGATCGGCGCGGACGACGTCCTGCTGGAGCTGGCCGTCGCGGGCGCCAAGGGCTGGGTGGCGGGCTACCCGAACGCGCTGCCCCGGGCCTCGGTGGAGCTGTACCGTGCGGCGGTCGACGGCGACCTCGACACCGCGCTGCCCCTGTACCGGCAGCTGCATCCGCTGCTGCGCTGGGACTCACAGGTGGAATTCGTCCAGGCCATCAAGCTGTCCATGGACATCGTCGGCCGTCACGGCGGCCCCTGCCGCCCGCCCCGGGCGACCCTGTCGCCCGGGCAGGAGGCGGTGGTCCGCGCCGCAACGGAGGAGGCCGTCGCAGCCGGACTGGCCTAGTACTGCAACCGCATCTGGGGTGGCCGTACGGCACGACAATCTGGAGCCGAACATGCGCAGCAAACTCGTCCTGCACGCCGTCGACTCGCACACCGAGGGCATGCCGACCCGCGTGATCACCGGCGGTATCGGCACCATCCCCGGCGCCACCATGAACGAACGACGGCTGTGGTTCCGTGAACACCGCGACGACGTCAAGCAGTTCCTGATGAACGAGCCGCGCGGCCACGCCGCCATGAGCGGCGCGATCCTCCAGCCGCCGACCCGCCCCGACTGCGACTGGGGCGTCGTCTACATCGAGGTCTCCGGCTATCTGCCGATGTGCGGGCACGGCACCATCGGTGTGGCGACCGTGCTCGTCGAGACCGGCATGGTCGAGGCCGTCGAGCCGGTCACCACCATACGGCTCGACACCCCGGCCGGCCAGGTCGTCGCAGAGGTGGCCGTCGAGGACGGGGCGGCCAAGGCGGTCACCCTGCGGAACGTGCCCTCCTTCGCCGTCGGCCTCGACCGCAAGGCCACCCTCGCCGACGGCCGGACGGTGACGTACGACCTCGCCTTCGGCGGCAACTTCTACGCGATCCTGCCGCTGGAGCAGTTCGGCCTGCCCTTCGACCGGGAACGCAAGGACGAGATCCTCGCGGCCGGCCTGTCCCTGATGGCGGCCGTCAACGCCGAGGACCCGCCCGTCCACCCGGAGGACCCCTCCATCCACGGCCTCCATCACGTCTATCTGGCCGCTCCCGGCTCGACCGCCCGCCGCTCCCGGCACGCCATGGCCATCCACCCCGGCTGGTTCGACCGCTCGCCCTGCGGCACCGGCACCAGCGCCCGCATGGCCCAGCTGCACGCCCGGGGCGAACTCCCGCTGCACACCGAGTTCGTGAACGAGTCCTTCATCGGCACCCGGTTCACCGGCAGACTGCTCGGCACGACCGAGGTCGCCGGACGCCCGGCCGTGCTGCCCAGCTTCACCGGACGCGCCTGGATCACCGGCACCGCCCAGTACCTGCTGGACCCCGAGGACCCGTTCCCGGCCGGGTTCGTCCTGTAGACACCCCTGTACGCGGACACGAGAGGAACCCCGACCGTCATGGCCCCGCAGCACACCCCCGCCCTGCCCGTGCTGGGCAGCAGGAAGCCCAGCCACCGGGAGCGGGTCGCGGACGCGCTGCGGGCCGCCCTCATCGCCGGCGAACTGCGGCCCGGCGAGGTCTACTCGGCTCCCGGCCTCGCCGCCCGCTTCGGCGTCTCCGCCACGCCCGTGCGCGAGGCCATGCTCGACCTGGTCAAGGAGGGCCTGGTCGACACCGTGCCCAACAAGGGCTTCCGGGTCACCGCCGTCTCCGAGCAACAGCTCGACGAGTACACCCACATCCGGGCGCTGATCGAGATCCCCACCACGGCGGAGCTGGCCCGCACCGCCGACCCGGTGGCGCTGGAGGCACTCCGCCCGGTCGCCCAGGAGATCGTCACTTCCGCCGCGTCCGGCGACCTCATCGCCTACGTCGAGGCCGACCTGCGCTTCCACCTCGGCCTGCTGGCCCTCGCGGGCAACGGCCATCTCGTCGACGTCGTACGCGACCTCAGACGCCGCTCGCGGCTCTACGGCCTGACGGCGCTGGTGGAACAGGGGCGGCTGGAGGCTTCTGCCGAGGAGCACCTGGAGATACTCGACGCCCTGCTCGCCCGGGACGAGGAGGCCGTACGGGCCGTGATGGCCCGGCACCTCGGACATGTCCGGGGCCTGTGGGCCGCGCCCTGACCGGTGTGGGCCGGGCCTGACGCTGGGCACCGACGGGTGTGGGGCCGGGCCTGATGCGGGGCCCTGGCCACGTTTCACGCCTTCCCGCAGTCCCTCACGGTCGGCCTCGGCGCCCGGGAGGCGGTCCGCCGGCTGGTGTTGAAGCTGCCGCCGCAGGCCGCCTGGCAGGCCCGTACCCAGACGCTGTCCGTGCAGGGCAGCGCCGACGGACCGGCCTGGTCGACGGTCGTCGCCGCGAAGGACCACCGCTTCGACCCGGCCTCCGGAAACACGGTCACCGTCCCCCTGCCCGCCGGCAGGAACCTGCGCCACCTGCGGCTGCGCGTGACCGCCAACACCGGCTGGCCTGCAGCCCAGTTCAGTGAGGTGGAGGCGTACCTTTCCTGACGCGCCGGACGCCTGACCGCACGCGACCGATCGCCGCCCCGGTGCCCGACGGTCCGGGCCCGGGACGGCGCATCGGGCGACCTGTTCACAGATCCAGCACGAGCCGCTTCCCGCGGCAGCGGGACACACAGATCAGCATGGTCTCGCCGGCCGCGCGTTCGTCCTCCGTCAGTACCGAGTCACGGTGGTCCGGCTCGCCGTCGAGGACGTCGGTCTCACACGTGCCGCAGGTGCCCTCGGTGCAGGAGTACAGCACCTCGACCCCGGCCTCGCGCACGGCGTCGAGCACGGACACGTCCGGGGCGACGGTGAGCGTCCGGCCGCTGCGCGCCAGCTCCACCTCGAACTCGGTGTCGCCGCCGGTCTCCTGCTCCTTCGGCCGGAACCGCTCGACGCGCAGGACCCCGGACGGGCACCGGGCCTCGACCGCGTCCAGCAGGGGCCCGGGGCCGCAGCAGTAGACGAGCGTGCCCTCGGGCACGTCGTCCAGCACGGAGGGCAGGTCCAGCAGGCCCGTCTCGTCCTCGGGCGCGATCGTCACGCGGTCTCCGTAGCGGCCCAGTTCCTCGCCGAACGCCATGGAGTCGCGGGTGCGCCCGCCGTACAGCAGCGTCCACTCGGCGCCCGCCGACTCGGCCGCCGCCAGCATCGGCAGGATCGGCGTGATGCCGATGCCGCCCGCGACGAACCGGTACCGGGCGGCGGGCTCCAGGCCGAAGTTGTTCCGGGGACCGCGCACCCGCACCTCGGTCCCCTCGCCCAACCGCTCGTGCACATGGGCCGAACCGCCCCGCCCGGCGCTCTCGCGCAGCACCGCGATCCGCCAGGACGACCGGTCCGCCGGATCGCCGCACAGCGAGTACTGCCGCTCCAGACCGGGCTCCAGCAGGACGTCGACATGGGCACCCGGCTCCCAGGCCGGAAGCAACTCGCCCAGCGGATGGCGCAGGGTCAGGGCGAGCACGCCCTCGGCCGCGAACTCCCTGCGCTCGACGACGAGTTCGGCCTCGTACACGCTCATGAGCTGTTTCCTCGCGGCTCGTCGACGGAGTGCCCCTGCGGATGGGCGAGCATCCACTCCCACATCTCGGCCGGGTCCTGCGCGGTGTGCTCACGGCCGCAGTGGCAGGTGCCGTGCAGGGTGTCGGTGCCGGGCAGCCAGTCGATGCGGTAGACCTCGCCGGTCGGAGCGGTCACCGGACCTTCTCCACGGGCTTCTCGCCCTGCTCCACCAGCCGGGCGAGGATGCGGCGGGCGGCCAGTCCACCGGTGTCGATGTTGATGCTCAGCTCCTGATAGCCGGTGCGTTCGGTACCGAGCGTCTTCTGCAGCAGATTGAGCGCGGTGACGTCCTGCATCACGACCGTGTGGTTGTTGCCCCGCAGGAACTCGGTCACTTCGGCGTCCTCCGTCGCCCAGTCCCGGGAAACCGCCCAGAAGTCGTACACCGTGCCGTCGCCGGACGGCGTGATCGCGTACGTGATCTCGGTGTGGAAGCCGTTCGGGTCGCCGCCGTCCGCCTCGGGCAGCACCCCGGCCGGGGCGATGCGGCTGTGCAGCAGATACAGACAGGGGGCGTGGTACTCGATGTCCTGCCAGCGGGTGATCCGGCCCTCGATGCCGGTCGACCTGGCGTAGAACGGCGGGCATTCGGCGTCGTCCATGTGCCGGCTCACCCGGACGATCCCGGCGCCCTCGTCGACCTCGGTGGTGATCGGTGTCTCGGCGACCTCGGGGGTGCCGATGTAACCGCCGTGCAGATACGTCTCGTGGGACAGGTCGAGGAGGTTGTCGACGAGCAGCCCGTAGTCGCAGTCGATGGGTTCCATGCCGCGCACCGTGACCCAGCCGGGGGAGTCGAGGTGCCGGGCCCGGGGGATGGTCTGCGCGTCGGCGAGGGCCGGGTCGCCGATCCACACCCAGATCAGCGAGTCCTGCTCGACGACCGGGTAGGAGGCGATCCGGGCCGTGCGGGGCACCCGTTTCTGCCCGGGCACGTACACGCACGTACCGGACGTGTCGTACGTGAACCCGTGGTACCCGCACACGATCCGGTCCCCGTCCAGCCGCGTCGGCGCCTCCGACAGCGGATAACGGCGGTGCACGCACCGGTCGTGCAGCACGACCGGCGTCCCGTCCTCCTCGCTCCGGTACAGCACGAGCGTCTCACCGAGGATCGTCCGGCCGAGCAACTCCCGCCCCACCTCGTGACTGTAGGCGGCGACGTACCACTGGTTCCTGGCGAAGGCGGTCATGTGAGGCATGGGCGCTGGCTCCCGTCTCTGGTCGTGCCGTCATGGTCTGGGCGGCCCTCCGGGCACCGCAACGGCCCTTCCGTCAGGCGGAAGGGCCCGTTTACAGTGTCAGCAGTTTCCGAATCAAATAGTGAAATCGGCACCATCGAGATCGCCGGAATCGCCGGGGCCGCCCTCACCGTCATCTCTTCGCTGCGCCGCATCCGGGGGACCGACTCCCCCTCCATGCTGCCCCTGGCGTCGGCGGTGCGGAAGCTCCCGGCCGGCGCCCTGTCGGCCTTCTTGGGGGCTGCTGCTGATCAGGGGCGCCTTCCTTCCCGGGCTCAGCGACCTCGACACCAGGGCCCAGGTCCTCGCCTGGGCCGCCGCGTTCGGCGCCGCACAGCACCTGGTCACCCGACTCGTCGACGACCGCGCCCGGATGACGCTGTCGGAGGTGGGCAGGACCACCGACGCCCTGGTAGATCCCGAGCGGGTCGTCGTCAAGGAGGGACTGCCGGCTCCCGCCGCCGGTTCGCCCCATGGAGCGGGACCTCATGACGACCAGGGCGGAAGAGCGCACGGGAAGGGCGACGACGGCGAGCCCGCCCCCGACGGCGCCCCCGCTCACCGCCGCAGCGGTGCGTGAGCCGTCTCCGGAAGCCGCAGATACACCACCGAGGACACCACGCAGAGCACCGCGACGTACCAGGGGAACAGCCCCGCGTGCCCCAGCTCCTTGAACAGGGTGCCGACGTAGGGGGCCGTGCCGCCGAAGAGGGCCACCGTCAGGGAGTAGGGGAAGCCGATGCCCGCCGCGCGGACCCGGGGCGGGAAGATCTCCGCGTTCACGGCCGCGCTGATCGAGGTGAACCCGGTCAGCAGCACCATGCCCGCGCACTGCACGAGCAGCAGCACGGCGAACGAGTCGCGCAGGGTGTGCAGCAGCGGCACCGCGAGCAGCGCGAAGCCAAGGCCGAAGAAGAGCAGCAGGGGACGGCGGCCGAAACGGTCCGAGAGCAGGCCGCCGAGCGGTTGCAGCAGCGCGAAGAAGGCCAGTGAGATCGTGCCCGCGAGCAGCGCGTCCGACTTCTCGATGCCCGCGTTGAGTTCGGCGTACGTCGGCAGGTACGACGTCCACGTGTAGTACGCGATGGTGCCGCCCGCCGTGATGCCGCCGATGAGGAGCGACTCGCGGGGATGCCGGCGCAGCGCCTCGAACAGCCCGGGGCGCGGGGCCCGCTGCTGCTCGGCGCTGCGGGTCTCCTGTGCGCCCTGCCGGATCCAGAAGCCGACCAGGCTCAGCACGGCCCCGAGCACGAACGGCACCCGCCAGCCCCAGCCGTTCATCTGCCCGTCGCTGAGCGTGTCCACCAGCAGCGTCGCGACACCGGAGGCGACCAACTGTCCCACGGTCGTCGACACGTACTGGAAGCTGGAGAACAGCCCGCGCCGGCCGGGGCCCGCCGACTCCACCAGGAAGGTCGTCGAGGCCGCGAACTCGCCGCCCACGGACAGGCCCTGGAGCAGCCGCGCCAGCACCAGGATCACCGGCGCGAGCACGCCCACCGCGGCGTACGTCGGGGTCAGTCCGACCAGCAGACTGCTGCCGCCCATGAGCAGGATCGTGACCGTGAGGGCGGCCCGCCGCCCGCGCCGGTCCGCGACGGCGCCCATCAGCAGCCCGCCCACCGGCCGCATGAAGAAGCCGACCGCGAACACCGCGAACGTGGACAGCAGCGGCACCAGCGAGTTGTCCGCGCTCTTGGGAAAGACCTGGGCGGCTATGTAGGTGGCCAGAAACGTGTACGCGTACCAGTCGTACCACTCGACCGCGTTGCCCACGGAGGCGGCGAGGAGCTGGCGAACGGGCCGTTTCGTCGGCGGGGAAACCGTCTGCGTCTCTGTCGTCACGCTCCTCACCCTCCCCTGACAACGCCCCGGCACACCCTCCGTACCGGCGACTTTCACATGAGTGTCACGCGCCCCTTCCTTGTCGTTTGGTGTCCCTGAAACACTCCTTCCGCGCAGATTCCGTCACGCTCCGGCCATCCCGTACCTCAGGATGAGAGGTCTGTCCTTCATGTCCGAAGTCAACCGGCGCCGCTTCCTCCAACTCGCGGGTGCCACCACGGCCTTCAGCGCGCTGTCCGCCAGCATCCAGCGCGCCGCCGCCCTTCCGGCGAACCACCGCACCGGGTCGATCGAGGATGTCGAGCACATCGTCGTCCTCATGCAGGAGAACCGTTCCTTCGACCACTACTTCGGCACCCTGAGAGGCGTCCGCGGCTTCGGCGACCCCCGCCCGGTCACCCTCGACAACGGCAAACCGGTCTGGCACCAGGAGAAGGACGGCAAGGAGATCCTGCCGTTCCATCCGGACGCCGACGACCTCGGCATGCAGTTCCTGGAGGGCCTGCCGCACTCCTGGCCCGACGGCCACCAGGCCTACGACGGCGGCAAGTACGACCGGTGGGTGCCCGCCAAGGGCACCACGACCATGGCGTACCTGACCCGCGAGGACATCCCGTTCCACTACGCCCTCGCCGACTCCTTCACCGTCTGCGACGCCTACCACTGCTCGTTCATCGGCTCGACCGACCCGAACCGCTACTACATGTGGTCCGGGTACACCGGCAACGACGGCACCGGCGGCGGCCCGGTCCTCGGCAACGACGAACTCGGCTACGGCTGGACGACCTACCCCGAGCGCCTGGAGCAGGCCGGCATCTCCTGGAAGATCTACCAGGACATCGGCGACGGCCTCGACGCCCAGGGCTCCTGGGGCTGGATCCAGGACGCCTACCGCGGCAACTACGGCGACAACTCGCTGCTGTACTTCAACAAGTACCGGGACGCCAAGCCCGGCGACCCCTGGTACGAAAAGGCCCGCACCGGCACGAACGCCAAGGCGGGCGAGGGCTACTTCGACCGGCTGAAGGCGGACGTCAAGGCCGGCAAGCTGCCGCAGATCTCCTGGATCGCCGCCCCCGAGGCCTTCTCCGAGCACTCCAACTGGCCGTCCAACTACGGCGCCTGGTACATCGCCCAGGTCCTGGACGCCCTCACCTCCAACCCGGAGGTGTGGTCCAAGACGGCCCTGTTCATCACCTACGACGAGAACGACGGCTTCTTCGACCACGTGGTGCCGCCGCTGCCGCCGAAGGACGCCTCCCGCGGCCTGTCCACCGTCGACGTCTCCCTCGACCTCTTCCCGGGGGACGGCAAGAACACGGCCGGCCCCTACGGACTCGGCCCCCGGGTCCCGATGCTGGTCGTCTCCCCGTGGAGCAAGGGCGGCTACGTCTGCTCCGAGACCCTCGACCACACCTCGATCCTGCGGTTCATGGAGCGCCGCTTCGGTGTGCGCGAGACGAACATCTCGCCGTGGCGCCGGGCCATCTGCGGTGACCTGACCGCCGCGTTCGACTTCTCCCGCAAGGACGCCCGCCCGGCCCCGCTGCCCGGCACCGACGGGTACGAGCCCCAGGACCGCGAGCGCCACCCGGACTACAAGCCCGTCCCGCCCGCCGACCCGCGCATGCCCCGGCAGGAACGCGGCCTGCGCCGCTCCCGGCCGCTGAAGTACGCCCCGCGCGTGGACGCCTCGGTCGACGCGGCGGCCGGGAAGCTCACCCTCACCTTCGCCTCGGGCGCGAAGGCCGGTGCCGCCTTCCACATCACCTCCGGCAACCGCGCCGACGGCCCCTGGATGTACACCACCGAGGCCGGCAAGACGCTCTCCGACACCTGGAACTCGGCGTACTCCGGGGGCTCCTACGACCTGACCGTGCACGGCCCCAACGGCTTCGTGCGCGTCTTCAAGGGCGCGAACAAGACGGCCGGCTGCGAGGTCACCGCCCGCCACACCGGTGACGACATCGAGCTGACCTTCACCAACAAGGGCTCGGGCACGGTCCGTCTGAAGCTGTCCGACGGCTACGGCGGAAGGCCCGTGACCGTCACCGTGCGGCCGGGCGCGACGGTGTGCCGGACCGTGGAACTCGCCGCCAGCCGCCGCTGGTACGACCTGACCGTCACCGCCGAGGGCGACAAGGCGTTCCTGCGGCGGTTCGCGGGGCACGTCGAGAACGGGCAGCCGGGGGTGAGCGACCCGGCGATCATCACCGCGTAGCGGGAGTGAGGTGCCCCGGATCGTGCGGCCGGGGCACCAGCGCCGGTTCGGCCGTCGCCGAACCGGGTTCCAGCGCCAGGACGGCGGCCACCGGATGGTCGTCGTCCACCGGGGCGGGCGTAGGTGCCGCCCGGCTGAGCAGGACCACGCCCCAGGACGCCAGACCCGCCCCGGCGAGCGCGAGCAGCACACCCGCCGGGCCGCCCCGGAGGCGTTCGCCCAGCAGCGACAGGCCGATCACCGCGGCGGCCAGCGGGTTGGCCAGCGTCACCATCGCGAGCGGTCCGCCCAGACCGCCCCGGTACGCCGTCTGCGACAGCAGCAGTCCGCCGGCCGCGAAGGCCGCCACGAGCAGGGCCACGCCGACCACCTGGACGCTCAGCACCGGACCGGACCGGTCCGTCGCGGCCACCGTCACCGTCTGCGTGAGGGCCGAGGCGACCCCGGAGGCCAGACCCGAGGCGGAGGCGTGCCGCAGTCCGGGCCGCGCGCCAGGCCGGGACAGCACCCCGATGAGGGCCGCGGTGGCGCCGGCCACCGCCAGCGCCTCGGGAACGCGCAGCACATCGTCCGGCTCCGGACCCGACGCCGTGACCAGGATCGCGCCCAGGCCGAGCAGCGTCAGCGCGGTGCCCTTCCACTCGACCGCGCTCACCCGTCGGCCCGCCAGCCGCGCCCCCATCGGTACGGCCGCGACCAGGGTGAGCGCGCCGAGCGGCTGCACGACGGTCAGCGGACCGTATCGCAGGGCGACGACGTGCAGCAGCGCGGCCGACGCGTTCAGCCCGACCGACCACCACCAGGCGCCGCTGCCGAGCAGCCGCAGCGTGCCGGCGCCGGGGGAGCGGGACGCGAGCCGCTCCTGGGCGACCGCGGCGGCCGCGTAGGCGACGGCGGAGACGAGGGACAGGGCGACGGCGATCAGGACGGCGTTCATCGGCCCGCTCCCACGAGGGCCTGCTCGTCCTGCTGGGCCGGTACGAGGGTGCCGTGGACCCGCCCGGCCGTCGTCGCCGTGCGGTGCGGAACGGGGATCACCGCGAGCGCGAGACCGAGCAGGGCCGCCGCGACGATCGCGTCGAGCCAGTAGTGGTTCGCCGTACCGACGATCACCAGCAGTGTCAGCAGCGGATGTGCCGGCCAGAGCCAGCGCCACCGTGAGCGGGTCGCGACGACGAGTCCGATGGCCACCATCAGCGCCCAGCCGAAGTGCAGCGACGGCATCGCCGCGAACTGGTTGGACAGGGAGTCGGTCGCGGGATCGCCGTACACCGAGGGCCCGTACAGCCGTGCCGTGTCGACCAGACCGGTCGCCGCCGGCATGCGCGGCGGGGCGAGCGGGAACAGCAGATGCAGCGCCAGGGCCGCGGCGGTGACCGCGGCCAGCACCCGGCGGGCCCAGACGTAGTGGGCCGGGCGGCGCAGATAGAGCCAGATCAGGAAGGCGGCGGTGGCCGGGAAGTGAACGGCCGCGTAGTAGGTGTTCGCGAGGTGCGCCAGGCCGTCGCCGTGCAGCAGCAGGGACTGCACCGCCCCCTCGCCGGGCAGGTGGACCGCTCGCTCGACGTCCCAGACGCGGTGCGCGTTGTGGAAGGCCTCACCGGTGTGTCCCGTGGCCAGCTGCCGGCCGAACTTGTAGACGAGGAAGAGCCCTGCGACGAGCAGGAGCTCCCGGACGAGCGGCGGTCGCGCCATCGCGTCGGACCCCGCCGGCGCAGGCTCGGTGCGGGCATTCATCCCCCGGCCCCTTCGGTGACGGTGGTGCTGTTATCGGTACGAGAGCGTACCGATACGCCAGTGTACCGATACGGCTGCGTACCGGTACACTGGCGTATCGATAGACGGAGAACACATCGCGGGCCGGGAATTTTCCGGCCGCCCGACGAAAGCCAGGAGCACCGCCCATGACGTCGCAGGCTGCGGACCGGCCCGAGCCGGTCGGTGTCACGCGCCGCTCCAAGATCACGCCCGAGCGCGAGCAGGAGTTCTACGACGCCGTGCTGGAGCAGTTGAGGGAGTGCGGCTACGACTCCGTCACCATGGAGGGGATCGCCGCCAGCACCCGGTGCAGCAAGTCCACGCTCTACCGTCAGTGGAAGACCAAGCCTCAGTTGGTGGCGGCGGCGCTGCGCTCGCACCGGCGGACCCGCTGCATCGACACCGGCTCGCTCGCGGACGACCTGCGTGAGGCGGCCCGGGCGGCGGGAGAGCTGTCGGGCCGGGACACCAGGCTCCTCCAGGCGCTCGTGCACGCGGCCCCTCAGGACCCGGAGCTGCAGCGCGCCCTGCGCGAGGCGCTGGTCGAGCCGGAGATCGCCGCGCTGAAGGAGATCATCCGGCGCGGGGTCGAGCGGGGCGAAGTGCCGGCCGACCACCCGGCGCTGGAGTACATCCCGGCGCAGATGTTCGGCGTCCTGCGCATCCGGCCCGTCCTGGAGGGCGAGTACGCGGACCCGGACTACCTGGTCCGCTTCGTGGAGGCGGCCGTGTTGCCGGCGCTGGGCCTGACCTGAGACCCGGGCCGCCGTCCGCCGGATGACCGGACGGTGACCCGACCGCGCCGACCCGTGGGGACGGGGGCGGCGCGCACCCCCGGCCGGGTGGGGTTCCCCTGTGAGCGGCAGGGGCGCCCCACCCGGCCGACCGGTGTCCGCGGGGCGCCCGCTCGCGGTCAGATGTCCTGGCCGTTGCCGCTGCCCGTCGACACCTTGATGCCCTTGGCGATGTCGTCGAGCACGGTCTCCTTCTGGTCCGCGTCGACGCCGAACCGCACGACCACCATCTGCTTCGCGTTGGCCGGGGAGGGGAACGCGAGCGACTCCACGATGCCGTCGGCGCCCTTGCTCGTGACGGCCTTCCAGCGGACCAGGTAGCCCTTCTGCCCGGCCACGGTCACGGCCTTGGAGTCCAGCACGTCGTGGGAGGTGATCCCGCCGTACGACTTGCCGCCGTAGGACTCCTCGGCGTTCTTCGCGATGTCCGCCTTCGCGATCTCCTCGGCGGTGGCGCCCTTGGTGCCGAGCAGCAGGGCCGGCGCCGAGTAGGCGCCGCCCTTCGTGCAGGTCGATGAGGTGTCGCCGGGGCACTTGTAGGAGTCGTCGGACGTCACCTGGGCACCGGCGTTGGCCTGCTGGCCGTACCAGCCCTTCGGGATCGGCAGGCTGATCCCGCTGACCGAATCGGTCACCGAACCACTCCTGATCTTCGGCGGCTCGGACTGCTCGGGCTGCGGACTCCGCCCACCGGAGCCGCCGTCGCCGCCGGATCCTCCCGACCCGCCGGAGCCCCCGGACCCACCCGATCCTCCGGATCCGCCCGGCCCGCCGAACGGGCCGCCCTGGCCTCCGGGGGCGCCCGGCCCGCCGGGTCCCTGCGAGGTGGGCGAGCCGCCCCCGCCGCCGTCGTCCGTCAGCGCGTACACGCCCACGCCGATACTGGCGAGGACGACCACGGCCGCGGCGACGGAGGCGCCCAGGCGAAGCCGCCGCCCCTTTCCGCCCTCGGGCGGGGCGGGACAGGCGGGGTAGGCGGGATACCCGGCGGCCCCCGGGTATGCACCACCGCCGGGCTGCCCACCGGCTCCCGGCTGCCCGGCGGCACCCGGATACGCGGCCGCCCCGGAGCACCAGGCGTCCGCGGGCTGCCCGCCCCCGCTGGGCTGCCCGCCGGATCCCAGGCTCCCTGCGGATCCCGGAAGACCTGCGGATCCGGGCTCACCTGTAAATCCCGGACCTGCGGCTGTTCCCGGACCTCCGGGCGATCCCGGACCTCCGGCCGATCCCGGACCCCCGGCTTTGGTCGACTGCCCGATTCCCGCCGCCTCGCCGGCACTCGGCTGTCCGGTTCCCGGTATCCCGCTCCCGGCCTGCTCACCGGCTCCCGGCGCTCCGGTCCCGGTCGGCTCCCCGGCCGCGGCCGGCTGGTCCGCCGGTGCCGTCGAAGTCCCGGCCAGGGGCGCCTGACCCGTCGGTGAGGGACCGGCGGAGGCCGGAGCCGTCGGGGGACCCCAGGTCGCGGGGGGCTGCGCCGGGCGGATGCGGTCCGTCCAGGTCCTGCCGTCCCACCAGCGCTGGGTGGCGGGCCCGTCACTCGTCTGTCCGGGATCGGCGTACCACCCGGGGGGAGTCTCCTGCGTCATGCCCCCACCGTATGAGGCGTCGGTGAAAGAGGCATGAGAGGAGTCGGAATCGGCTATTCCAGGAGCAGCCGCGCCGGCTGCCGAACCGCCTGCGGCGGAAGTCGCAGCCCGTCCCGGCCCGGGGTCACGGACCCCAGCACGCTGGGATGCCGGGCCCCCGTGCTCGCCGGGTCCGTGCCCGGCAGGCCGTGCAGGGTCAGAAAGCCCAGCACCGCGAAGGCGTACGCCTCCTTGGCGTCGGACGGCAGACCCAGATCGTCGGAGGTGCGCAGGGCCACGCCCCGCAGCAGGTCCGCGAGCATCGCCATCAGCACCGGGTTGCGCGTCCCGCCGCCCGAGGCGACCACCTCCGTCGCACCCACCGACCCCACGGCGTCCGCCACGGTCCGGGCCGTGAGCATCGTGAGCGTGGCGACGACGTCCTCGGCCGGCAGCGTTCCGAACCCGGCCAGCGCGTCCCGCAGATGACCGAGGTGGAACAGCTCCTTGCCCGTCGTCTTCGGCGCGGGCAGCGTGTAGTACGGCTCCTGGAGCAGCCGGTCCAGCAACGGCCCGTGCACCCGGCCCCGCGCGGCCAGCAACCCGTCCGTGTCGTGGGCCAGCGCCCCGCCGCTGAACCCCCGGGCCGCCGCGTCGATCAGCGCGCAGCCCGGCCCGGTGTCGAAGGCCGTCCCGTCGGGCGCGGTGAGGTTGGCGATCCCGCCGATGTTGAGCGCGACGGGCCTGCCCGGCCGGCCGCGCAGCCACAGCAGGTCGACCAGGCTGACCAGCGGCGCGCCCTGCCCGCCGGCGGTGATGTCACGCGGCCGGAAGTCGGCGACCACGGGCAGCCCGGTCGCCTCGGCGATCCACGCCGGCTGCCCCAGCTGGAGCGTGCCGTGGACCTCGGCGCCGGCGACCCAGTGGTAGACGGTCTGCCCGTGCGAGGAGACCAACTCCGCCCGTCCCTCGCACAGTTCGCGGTCGGCCCGGACCGCCGTCGCCGCGAAGGCCTGCCCGATCCGGGTGTCCAGCCGGCACACCTCGCCCAGCGTGGTGGTCCCCGGCGGCAGCGCGGCGGCCAGTGCCTCGCGCACGTCTTCGTCGTACGGTTCGCTCACCCTGCCGAGCGGCTTCAGCACCAGGCTGTCGCCGACGAGGTCCAGCTCGGCCGCCGCCGCGTCGATCGCGTCGTACGACGTGCCCGACATCAGACCGATCACCCGCATCCGATCACCCGCATCCGATCAACCCGCCCTCTCCACCCCCGCTTTCGGTACCCCGGCCCGCCGCGCGGACGGCAGCGTGAGAAGCGCCGGCACGCTCACCGCGCACGCCGCGGCCGCATAGTACGCGGGGACGTCCACGCTGCCCGTCCGCTCGATCGTCTCCGTGATGATGAGCCCGGCACACCCCGAGAACACCGCATTGGACAGCGCGTAGGCGAGTCCCAGGCCCGTGCAGCGCACCCGGGTCGGGAACATCTCCGACAGCATCGCGGGCCCCGGCCCCGCCATCAGCCCCACCACCGCACCCGCGCCGCACACCGCCACACCCTTCACGGTGTTCGAAACACCGGGCTGCTGCAGAAGGTTGAGCAGCGGCACCGCGAGAACCACCACCATCACCGCCCCCGACACCATCACCGCCCGCCGTCCGAGCCGGTCGCTGAGCAGCCCCGCCGGCACGATCGTCGCCGCGAAACCGAGATTGGCCAGCACGGTCGCCACCAGCGCCTGCTGGAACGTCGCGCCCAGCGAGCTCTGCAGATACGACGGCAGCACGACGAGGAACGTGTACCCCGCCGCGGCCCAGCCCATGATCCGCCCCGAGCCCAGCACGACGGCCCGGACCACCGCGCGCGGGGGAGGCGTCCCCTCGGACCGCTCCGCCACGAACGCCGGTGTCTCGTCCAGCCGCAGCCTCAGCCACAACGCGCCCAGCCCCAGGGGCAAGGTCAGCAGGAACGGCAGCCGCCAGCCCCACGCCCCCAGCTGCTCCGCCGTCAGCACGGTGGCGAGCAGCGCCGCCGCCCCCGCACCGGCCAGCAGGCCCAGCGCCACCGTGAACGACTGCAACGACCCGTACAGCCCACGCCGGCCCGGCGGCGCGAACTCCGTCATCACCGACACCGCCCCGCCGAACTCCCCACCTGCCGACAGCCCTTGGAGCACCCGCAGGAACGTCAGCAGCCAGGGTGCCAGGGCACCCGCCTGCGCGTACGTCGGCAGCGCGCCGATCAGCGTCGTCGCCACGGTCATCAGTGTGATCACGAGGACCAGCACCGGACGCCGCCCGATCCGGTCGCCGAGTCGGCCGAAAAGCGCCGCGCCGACGGGTCGGAAGAAGAACGCGAGCGCGAAGGACGCGTACGTCTTCACCAGGGCCTCGGCCTCGCTGCCGCCCTCCGGAGTGAAGAACCGCGCCGCGATGATCGTCGCGAAGTAGCCGTAGACGCCGAACTCGTACCACTCGATGAGATTGCCCACCGACCCCGCGACCACCGCCCGGCGGCCGCGTCGTGTGTCCCCTTGCTGCTGAATGAACGTCACCTCCCGTGACCTCACGCGCTGTTGACCCGAAGGCGGCTGGTGGCGGGCCCGCTCCGTCGCCCGGCCGCACCCGGTGTCATCCGTCACGGCAAGAGGTGCCCCGACCACCCTCCACTCAGGCAATCGGACGGCTACGCTCGACGTCTGTACGTCGTTCGGGCGACTTGGGGAGGTAGCGGGATGACGGAGGTACGGCCCACGGCCGCCGCCTCGGCTTCCCTGTGGGAGCGCGACGAGGAGGTCGCCGCCGTCGCGCGGGCGGTCGACAGCCTGTGCACGGACCGATCCTCGTCCGGCGCACTGCTGGTCTTCCGCGGCGAGGCGGGACTCGGCAAGACCGCACTGCTGGCCGAAACCCGCCGTATCGCGGAGGCCCGCGGCTGCACGGTCTGGTCGGCGCGCGGCGGCGAGACCCTCAGGTCGGTCCCCTTCAACGTGGTACGGCAGTTGCTGCAGCCGGCCCTGGTGACGATGCTGCCGGAGGAGGCCCGCGAGTACCTCGGCGACTGGTACGACATCGCCGGCCCCGCCCTCGGCATAGCGGAGCCCGGCGACCGGCGGGCCGACCCGCAGGGCGTGTGCGACGGCCTGGTCGCGGCCGTGCGCCGGCTCGCCCGCAGGGACTGGCCACTGGTGCTGCTGATCGACGACGCCCACTGGGCGGACCAGGAGACCCTGCACTGGCTCGCGGGGCTCGCCGAGCGCCTCGATGAGATGTCCGTCCTGGTCGTCGTCGCCCGCCGCTCCGAGGAGGTCTCCGGTCCGAGCGCCCGCTACCTCGACACCGTCGCCGCCGCGGCGGACGGCCCCGTCACGACCCTGAGCGCACTCACCCCGGACGCCACGGCCGGGCTCACCCGCGCCACCCTGGGCCGGCACGCCGACGCCGCTTTCTGCCGCGAGGTCTGGGCCGTCACCGCCGGCAACCCCTACGAGACCGTCGAACTCCTCGCCAAGGTGCAGGACAGCGAGCTCGACCCGGTCGAGGCCCGGGCCGGCGAACTGCGCGAGCTGAACCGCTCGGCCCGCGGCGGCGGCCTCGTCGCCCGCCTGGAGCAACTCGGCATCGACGCCACCCGGTTCGCCTGGGCCGCCGCCATCCTCGGCACCGGCATCTCCGTCGGCCTGGTCGCCAAGCTCGCCACCCTGCGGCCGGACGACGCCCGACGCTGCGCCGAACTGCTGCGCACCGCCCGCATCCTCACCGCGCCCGACCCCGCGACCGGCCGCAGCACCGACGGCGACCTGGAGTTCGTCCACCCGCTGATCGCGACCGCCGTCTACAACTCCATCCCCGACGCCCTGCGCACCGCCATGCACGGCATCGCCGCCCGGATCGTCTCCGACGAGGGACACGGCGCCGCAGCCGCCGCCCGCCACCTCCTGGAGGTCCACCCGGACGACGACGAGGAACTCGTCGGGCAGCTGCGCGAGGCCGCCCGCGAACACCTCGCCGTGGGCGCACCGGACGCCGCCCGCCGTTGCCTTGAGCGCGCCCTGAAGGAACCGCCCCGGCCCGACTCCCATCCGCACGTGCTCTACGAACTCGCCGGGGCCACCTTCCTCACCGCGCCGGCCCGCACCATCGGCCATCTGCGGACCGCGCTCGGCATGCCCGGCCTCGACGGCGACCAGCGGGTGGACGCCGTCTTCCGGCTCTCCCAGGCACTCCTGCACAACGACCAGCTTGAGGAGGCCGTCCGCACGGTCGAGGCGGAGGCCGCCCGGCTCCGGCCCGGACCCGCCCGGATGCGGCTCCAGGCCGTGCACTTCATGTGGGAGGGCCTGCACGCCGGCGAGGCCACCTCACCCGAACGCTCCCAGCGGCTCGCCGAACTCGCGAGCACCTGCACCGGCCGGGACAACTCCGAACGCGCCCTGCTCATCCTGCGCGGCTTCGACGCCCTGATGCACGGCGAGAACGCCGAGGAGGTCGCCGAACTGTGCGACCGCGCCCTCGTCAACGGCCGGCTGGCCCCCGGACTCGGCTGGACCGACACCGAGTGGGGCATCGAACTGCTGCTGATGCTGGCCAACGCCTACGGCTTCACCGACCGCCTCGACCGCGCCGAGACCCTCTACAACGAGGCGCTGCGCGCCTACGAGACGGCCGGCTGGAGCGGCGGTCACCTCGCCCTGGCCCACGCCTACGTCGGGATCGGCCACCGCAGGCGGGGCCGGCTGAAGGAGGCCGAGACGTCCCTGCGCGAGGCCCTGCGCCTCGCCGAGCGCGTCGGCCGCGGTCTGCCCCTGTACTGGTCGGCGACGTGCAGCCTGGTCGACACCCTGCTGGCCCGCGGCCATGTCGAGGAGGCCTGGGACGTCGCCGAACGGCACGGCTTCGCCCCGCCCTACCCGTCCACCATCGTCCTGCCGGATCCCCGCTCGGTCCGCGGGCGGCTGCTGCTGGCCGTCGGCCGGACCAAGGACGGCATCAACGAACTGGAGGCGGCGGAGAAGGCCGCGGCGGCCCGGGGGCACCACAACCCCGTGCTCGTCCCCTGGGCGGCCGACCTCGCCCGTGCCCTCAGCGCCGAGGACCCGGCCCGGGCCGCCCGGCTCGCCGTCGACGTCCGCCGCCAGGCGGAGCGCTTCGGCACGGACACGGCGATAGGGGAGGCCCTGCGCTGTGCCGCCGACCTGGAGACCGGTCAGCGCGCGGTCCGGCTCTACGCCCAGGCCGTCACCTACCTGGAGGCCTCGCCCTGCCAGTACGAGTACGCGGCGGCCCGCATCGAGTTCGGCGTCGCCGCCCGCTCGGTGAGCGACCTCGAGCGCGGCCTGGACCTGGCGGTCTCGTGCGGCGCCGACGGACTGGCGGAGCGGGCCCGGGCGGCGCTCACCTCCGGCGTCGGACCGGCGTAGTCCGGGCGCGCGGTCAGGCGCGCGTGGTCAGGTGTGCGCAGTCATGTGCGCGGTCAGGTGTGCGCAGTCAAGCGTGCGCGGTCAGGTGTGCGCGGTCAGGAGTGCGGTCAGGCGTGCGCGCGGTCAGGCGTGCGCGGTCATGTGCGCGGTCATGCGGGGGTCAGGCGTGCGCAGCCATGTCCGGCGCAGTCAGGAGTTGCCGTCCTCCTCCGCCAGTACCCGCTGGGCCGTAGCGAACGCCGAGTTCGCCGCCGGCACCCCGCAGTACACCGCCGTCTGGAGCAGCACCGCGCCGATCTCCTCCGGGGTGAGGCCGCCCCGGCGGGCCGCGCGGACGTGCATGGCCAGTTCGTCGTAGTGGCCGTGCGCGACCAGCGCGGTGAGCGTGATCATGCTGCGCTCGCGGCGGGACAGGGTCGGGTCGGTCCAGATCTCGCCCCAGGCGTAGCGCGAGATGAAGTCCTGGAAGCGGGCCGTGAACGGTGTCTGACGGGCCTGCGCCCGGTCGACATGTGCGTCGCCGAGCACCTCCCGCCGTGCGGCCATGCCCCGCGGGGCCGCTGAACCGAGGTGGGCGCGCAGGGCGGTCAGCACTGCCTCCGGGCACTGCGCGGGCGCCAGATGGGAGGCGCCCGGCAGTTCCACGAGCGTCGCGCGCGGCACGGCGTCGGCGATCTCCCGCAGATGCGAAGGGGGCGTCGCCGGATCCTCGCGGCCCGCGACCAGCAGGGTCGGCACGGCGATCTCCGTGAGCCGGTCCCGCAGGTCGAACGCGGCGAGCGCGTCACAGCAGGCGGCGTACGCCTCCGGGTCGGCGTCCCGGTGGTCGCGGACCAGGCGCGGCACGGTGAAGTCACCGGCGAACCAGCGCGCGTCGGCGTTCTCCGCCAGCCCGGCGAGCCCCTCCCTCCGCACCAGCGCGGCCCGCTCCTCCCAGGGTTTGGAACCGTTGAAGTGCGCCGACGAACAGATCACGGCGAGCGACGACAGCCGCTCGGGATGGTGCGTCGCGAGGTGCAGCCCGACGGCCCCGCCCAGGGACACGCCCGCGTACGCGAACCGCTCGATGCCGAGCGAGTCGGCGAGCGCCAGCACCAGCCCGGCGAGGTCACCGACCGTCGCGCCCGCTTGGATGAGACCGGCCGCCGAACCGCCGTGCCCCGGCAGGTCCCAGCGCACCGCCCGGTGGCTGATCGACAGCTCGGGTGCCACCTCGTCCCAGAGGGCGTACGACGTGCCGAGCGAGGGGCCGAGCAGCAGCGGGGGAGCGGAGGCGGGCCCTTCGGCGTGGTGGTTCAGGAGGGTCAACGTCGCTCCAGAGCACGGTCGGTGAGGGCCCCGGCGGAGCCCGTGTAATGGGTGGGGTCGAGGTCGACGTCCGTCAACTCCGGGGCTGCCGGGAGGGGTTGCCCCGCGGAGGCCAGTCGGGTGAGGAGTTCCTTGGCGCGGGCGCGGCCCAGCACCGGGGCCAGCTCGGCGGACAGCCGCTCGGAGACGATCAGCCCGTGCGTGAGATCCAGGTGCGCGCGCATCGCCTCGGGCCTGACCCGCAGTCCCTCCGCCAGGTCGGCGGCGTCCCGGGCGGCCCCGCCGACCAGCCTCAGGAGGTCGCGCAGCGGCTCCCACTCGGCGTGCCAGGCCCCGGCCGGACGTTCGTCCTCGGCGGCCATGGATCCGTAGAGCGTGGCCGCGAGCTGCGGTGCCCGCCGCGCGGCGGAGGCGATCAGGGTGGACCGCACGGGATTGGACTTGTGCGGCATGGCGGACGATCCGCCGCCGCTGCCCTCCGCGACCTCGGCGATCTCGGTGCGCGACAGGGTCAGGACGTCCACGGCGAGCTTGCCGAGCGCACCCGCCGCGAAGGCCAGGCACCCGGCGAGATCGCCGATCGGCGTCCGCAGGGTGTGCCAGGGCAGCTCGGGCGCACGGAGGCCGAGTTCGCGGGCGTAGCTCTCCGGCAGCCCGGCCGGATCGCTCGCGCCGTACGCCCCGAAGGCCGCCAGCGTCCCCGCCGCGCCGCCGAGTTGGGCCGGCAACGACTCCCGTACGGCCCGCACCCGTTCCCGTGCGTCGAGCACCAGCGACCGCCATCCGGCCGCTTTCAGGCCGAACGTGGTCGGTACGGCGTGCTGGGTGAGGGTCCGCCCGGGCATCGCCGTGTCACGGTGCTCGGCGGCCAGCCGGGACAGGGCCTGTTCGGTACGGCCGAGGTCGGCGAGGACCGGGTCGAGGGTCCGCGCGGCCACCAGCATCATCGCCGTGTCCATGATGTCCTGGCTGGTCGCGCCCCGGTGGACGTAGGGGCCGTGGGCGTCGCCCACGGCCTTCGTCAGATCGGCGACCAGGGGGATGACGGGGTTGCCGCCCGTGCGCGCCCGCTCGGCGAGGGACCGTACGTCGAAGGCGCCGGCGCCCGCCGCTTCGGTCACCGCCGTCGCCGCCGCGGCCGGGGCGAGGCCCGCGGCGGCCTGAGCCCGGGACAGCGCGGCCTCCGCGTCGAGCAGCGCCCGCAGAAACGCGTCATCACTCGTGGCGGAGGCCGCCGCGGAGTCGGACCACCCGGGTGCGAGCAGGCCGGTGTCGCCGGGGTGAGCTGTCACTGGAACTCCAGGAAGACCGTTTCGCCTTCGCCCTGAAGGCGGATGTCGAAACGGTACGTGCCGTCCCCCTCCTCCGCGGCGATCAGCGTGTCGCGGCGAGCGTCCTCCAGCCCGGACAGCAGCGGATCGGCGGCGAGCACCGCCGCGTCGCCGGGCAGGTAGATCCGGGTGTAGAGGTGCACGAGCAGCCCGCGCGCGAAGACGCACACGCAAAGGTACGGGGCGCTTTGCCCCCGGGCACCGGGCCGCAGTGTCCGCGCGTACCAGTGCCCGTTCGCGTCGGTCTGGATGCGTCCCCAGCCGGTGAACTCCACGCCGTTGCGCCCGAGGAAGCCGCCCGAGGCCGGGTCGCGCCGCATCGAGCCGTCGGCGGTCGGGATGGTGCCGTCGGGCCCCGGGCCCCAGAGTTCGATGAGGGCGTCCGGCAGCGGGTCGCCCTCGCCGTCGGTGACATAGCCGTGCACGGTGACGGTGTCGGGGTGTCCGAGTGGTGCGATGTCCTCGCCGCCGCGGAAGGGCAGGGCGTGTCCGTAGAACGGGCCGACGGTGTGCGAGGGGGTGGGCAGCACGCTGTCCGGACGGCTGGTGTCGATCTTCGTCATGGCTGGTCAGCGCCCTTCTTCGATCCAGGTGGCCTGCGGGCCGTCCAGCACGATGTCCCAGTGGTAGCCCATCGAGAACTCGGGCACCGACAGGCTGTGGTCGTACGTCGCGACCAGCCGCTGCCGGGCAGCGTCGTCCGTCACGGACTGGATGATCGGGTCGTAGGGGAACAGCGGGTCGCTCGGGAAGTACATCTGCGTCACGAGCCGCTGGGTGAACGCCGAGCCGAAGAGCGAGAAGTGGATGTGCGCCGGCCGCCAGGCGTTGACGTGCTGGCGCCACGGGTACGGGCCCGGCTGGACGGTGGTGAAACGGTAGTGGCCGTCGGCGTCGGTCAGGGTGCGGCCCACGCCGGTGAAGTTGGGGTCCAGCGGGGCGTCGTGCTGCTCGCGCTGGTGGGCGTAGCGGCCCGCCGAGTTGGCCTGCCAGATCTCCACGAGCTGACCGCGCACCGGCCGTCCGTCGCGGTCGAGCAGCCGTCCGGAGACGGTGATGCGCTCACCGACCGGCTCGCCCTCGTGCTGCCGGGTGAGGTCGTTGTCGATCTCGGTGATGTCCCGCTCCCCGAAGGCGGGGGAGGACAGCTCCACCAGCTCCGGATCCTTGCTGACGTCGATGGTGACCGGCGGCTGCTTGGGGTGCCGGAGCAGTGAGGACCGGTACGGCGCGTAGTCGCGGCGCGGCTGGTGCTCGACGGGCCCGCCGTCGGCGAGGCGCTTCTCGTACGCGGCGTGCTTGGCCGCGATCTCCTGGTCGATGTCGTGCTGCGTGAGAGTCATGGGGGTCCCCTGAGGTTCTTGACGGTCGTGCCCCGTCCGGGGCGCGGGGCTGAATCGATATGCGGCTCCGCCGCGCGGGCGCGACCGGCCACGTGCGGCCCGCAGTCCTGAACGGACGCTAGCGCTCCAGGACAAGGGCAAGGCCTTGGCCCACCCCGATGCACAGCGTGGCGACGCCGACGCCGCTGCCACTGCGGGCCAGCTGATGCGCAACCGTCCCGGCGAGCCGGGCCCCGGACGCCCCCAGTGGATGGCCCAGGGCGATCGCGCCGCCCTGCGGATTGAGGATCGCGGGATCGAACGCGGGCCACTCGGCCACGCACCCCAGCACCTGCGCCGCGAACGCCTCGTTCAGCTCCAGCACGGACAGGTCGTCGAACCCCCGGCCCGCCTTGGCCAGCGCCCGGTTGACCGCCTCCACGGGCGCCAGCCCGAAGTAGTGCGGGTCGGTCGCCGAGACACCCGTCGCCCGGACGCGGGCGAGCGGCTCGCGGCCCGTCGCCCTCAGCCCCTCCTCGTCGACGAGCAGCAGCGCCGCCGCACCGTCGTTCAGCGGCGAGGCGTTGCCCGCCGTCACCGTGCCGCCCTCCGTGCGGAAGGACGCCTTCAGCCTGGCCATCGCCGCCAGGGAGGCGTCCGGGCGGACGCACTCGTCGGCGGCGAAGACCACCGGATCGCCCTTGCGCTGCGGGATCGCCACGGGCGCCAGCTCGCCGTCGAACAGGCCCTCGGACCGCGCCCGGGCGGCCTTCTCGTGGCTGCGCAGGGCGAACTCGTCCTGCTGCTCCCGGCCGATCTTGTGCTTGTCCGCGATGAGTTCGGCGGACTCGCCCAGCGGGATCGTCCACTGCGGCTCCATCCGCGGGTTGACCATCCGCCAGCCGAGCGTCGTCGAGTACAGCTCGGTGTGCCCGGCCGGGAAGGGCCTGTCGCTCTTCGGCAGTACGTACGGCGCCCGGGTCATGGACTCGACACCACCGGCCAGCACGACGGACGCGTCGCCCAGCGCGATGGCCCGGGCCGCCTGGATCACGGCCTCCAGGCCGGACGCGCAGAGCCGGTTGACCGTCACGCCCGGCACGGACGTGGGCAGACCGGCGAGCAGCGCGGCCATCCGGCCGACGTTGCGGTTCTCCTCACCGGCCCCGTTCGCGTTGCCGAAGTACACGTCCTCGACCCGGGCCGGGTCCAGCTCCGGCGTACGGTCGAGGAGTTCGCGGACGGCGTGCGCGGCCAGGTCGTCGGGGCGCACGCTCGCGAGGCCGCCGTTGTAGCGGCCGATCGGCGTGCGGACCGCGTCGACGATGTAGACGTCCTTCACTTCAGGCCCTCCGGCACGGTCAGTTCGGCGTCGGTCCGGGCGACGATCTCGCCGACGGTCACACCCGGCGCGGTCTCGACCAGCACCAGCCCGTCGTCGGTGACGTCGAGGACGCCGAGGTCGGTGATGATCCGGTTCACGCATCCCTTGCCGGTCAGCGGCAGGGCGCACTCGGCGAGGATCTTGGGCGAGCCGTCCTTGGCGGTGTGCGTCATGACGACGACGACCGTGCGGGCGCCGTGCACCAGGTCCATCGCCCCGCCGATGCCGGTGATCAGCTTGCCGGGGACGGCCCAGTTGGCCAGGTCGCCCCGCTCGGACACCTGCATGGCACCGAGCACGGCGACGTCGATGTGCCCGCCCCGGATCATCGAGAACGACAGCGCCGAGTCGAAGAAGGACGCGCCCGGCAGGACCGTCACCGTCTCCTTCCCGGCGTTGATCAGATCCGGGTCGACGGCGTCCTCGGTGGGGTAGGGGCCGGTGCCCAGGATGCCGTTCTCCGACTCGAGGACGACCTCGACGCCCTCGGGGAGGTGGTTCGGGATGAGTGTGGGCAGGCCGATGCCGAGATTGACGTACTGGCCGTCCCGCAGCTCCCGCGCCGCCCGTGCGGCCATCTCCTCGCGCGTCCAGGCCATCAGGACCTCACCGTCCGCTGCTCGATCTTCTTGTCCGCCGCCTGCTCCGGGGTGAGCGCGAGCACCCGCTGCACGAAGATGCCCGGCAGGTGCACCGCGTCCGGGTCGATCTCGCCGGGCTCCACCAGCTCCTCCACCTCGGCGATCGTGACCCGCCCGGCCATCGCGGCCAGCGGGTTGAAGTTCCGGGAGGACTTGTTGAAGACCAGGTTGCCGTGCCGGTCGCCCTTCCAGGCCCGGACCAGGGCGAAGTCGGTGCGGATGCCCCGCTCCAGCACGTACTCGGTGCCGCCGAACTCCCGGACCTCCTTGGGAGGCGAGGCGAGGGCGACCCCGCCCTCACCGTCGTAGCGCCAGGGCAGTCCGCCGTCGGCGACCTGGGTGCCGACGCCGGCCGGGGTGTAGAAGGCGGGGATCCCGGCGCCGCCGGCCCGCAGCCGCTCGGCCAGCGTGCCCTGCGGGATCAGCTCGACCTCCAGCTCCCCGGCCAGGTACTGCCGGGCGAACTCCTTGTTGGCGCCGATGTAGGAGCCCGTGACCCGGGCGATCCGGCCGGCGGCCAGCAGCACCGCCAGGCCCGACTCCATCGCCCCGCAGTTGTTGGAGACCACCGACAGCCCGGCCACGCCGCGCTCGTACAGCGCCTCGATCAGCACGTTCGGCACACCGCTCAGCCCGAAACCGCCCACCGCGAGCGACGCGCCGTCCGGCACGTCGGCCACCGCCTCCAGGGCTGTGGTGACCACCTTGTCCATCCGAGAAGCCCTCTCTTCCGAGCGACCCGACCGAATTAATCAGGGCACTGAGTATTTGTGCAAGCTGTTCTCTCACGCTGTCATCGGGGCGGTGGGGCGTCAAGACCTCGGCAGACAGCCCTGTGATCCTTTGCGAAGGCGGCAGACAGTACCCGATGGGTTGAGTATTGTTCAGTGCACCGACGAAACGACCTAGGGGTGCACATGACGGCCGCGGACCTCACCACCCACCCCGGGCACCTGGCCCGGCGGCTCCAGCAGGCGCACTACCTGCTGTGGAACGCGATGGTCTCCGAGGAGATCACCTCGCCCCAGTTCGCCGTCCTCAACACCCTCGTCGCCGAGCCCGGCCTGGACCAGCGCACGGTGGGGGAGCGGGTGGGGCTCGACCGGTCCACCATCGCCGAGGTGATCAGCCGGCTCAGCCGGCGCGGACTGCTCGACAAGGTCCGCGATCCCCAGGACGGGCGCCGCTCCCTGCTGCACCTCACGGACGAGGGGGCGCGCACGCATCGCAAGCTGACCGTGCGCACCGCCCGGATGAACCAGGTCTTCCTCGCCCCGCTGACCGCCGACGAGCGGACGGTCTTCTTCGACCTCATCCGGCGGGTCGCGGACGCGGCCGAGGGGCTCCGCAATCCGGAGGAGCCCCTGGTGGCGCCTCACTGACGGACGCCGCCCGGGTGGGCCGGGCGGCGTCCGGCGGAGGGCGGGCCGGTCAGGGCGTTCCGGCGAACACCACCCACACCTGGCCCTTCGCGAAGTTCACCGGCGTGCCGTCACCGGTGGTGAGTGTCGTGCCGTCCGCTGCCTTCTCCCGCTTCCAGTGCACGTCCCAGGCCCGCCCGTCGCGCAGCACCGTCGCCTCCCCCGAGCCGACCGTCTCGGTGTACGGCGTGTTGTTGCCGAGGAAGTCCCGGAAGGCGGACTCGCGCACCTTCACGTACTGCACGACGACCGTCGCGGCCGCCACCCGCTCACCGTCGGCCGTTGTCGCGGGCGTGCCGTCCATGCCGACCAGCCAGCGGTCGCGGGAGTCCGACCAGGTGAAGGTGAAACCGGCCGCAGGGTAGCGCACCGTCCGGGACGCCGTCGCCGTGCCGCCCGCGGGTGCCGCCCCGTAGTGGAATCCGGTGGTCAGGGCGGCCTTCCCCGGGACCTCGGGCACGATCCGCTCAGGCCGCAGGTAGAGGTTGTGCGGGGCGGGCTTGGCGGAGTCGCGGAAGAACGCGTCCGCGGCGTTGCCCGGCGTCTCCGCCCGCAGGGGCGCCGTGTCGATCAGCGGCAGCAGCTTCTTCCGCGCACCGGAGAAGGCCAGGGTGGGCCGGTCGAACTGGCGCAGCAGCTCCAGATCCGACTCGCGTGCGCTGCGCACCGGCCCGACGGTCTTCGGCAGCCGGGTCGCGTACACGGCCATCAGCCGGCTCAGCCCGCCCTCGACCTGCTCCGCGTAGACCACGTCCGCGGCGCCGAGGCCCGTGTGAGGGCGGGCCGGGGCGGCGTTGTCGATCTTGACGACGAGAGGGGCGGCGCCCCTCGCCGAAAGCGATTCCCCCTGCCCCGGCCCTTTCGGTGACCCCCGCCCGTCGTCGCTCGGGCCGCCGCCCCCGGTCGTGCAGCCCGCCGCCAGCGCGGCCGTCACCGTGGCGGCCAGCAGCGCCGCCGTCGTCGCGGCGCACCGTCCGCGCACCCCTCGTCCCCTGCCTACCGTCGCCACCGCGCCTCTTGTCATCGATCTGTCTTGATTGTGCGCTTATCTGAACATCGATGGCCACAGGTGACCGTTCTTGATGAGGAGGTGTCTCCGCCGCGTCCGTCGATCGGCGCAAGGTTCAGTGCGGGGCGTCCGGGTACCCGGACGGCGCCGTACGACCGACGCGCACGCTACGGAGGGAGCGCGAGGCGATGAGGGCAGTGACCTGGCAGGGCAAGCGGGACGTGCGGGTGGAGAACGTGCCCGATCCGACGATCCAGGAGCCGACGGACGCGGTCATCCGCATCACCTCAACCGGGCTGTGCGGGTCCGACCTGCACCTGTACGAAGTGCTCACCCCGTTCATGACGCCGGGCGACATCCTCGGCCATGAACCCATGGGCATCGTCGAGGAGGTCGGCGCCGGCGTGCCGGACCTCCAGGTGGGGGACCGGGTCGTGGTGCCGTTCCAGATCGCCTGTGGCAACTGCTGGATGTGCCTCACCGGCCTTCCCACCCAGTGCGAGACCACCCAGGTCCAGGGCGAGGGCATGGGTGCCGCCCTGTTCGGCTACACCCGCCTGTACGGCGCGGTGCCCGGCGCCCAGGCCGAGTACTTGCGCGTTCCGCAGGCCCAGTTCGGCCCGATCAAGGTCCCCGAGGGCCCGCCCGACGACCGCTTCGTCTACCTCTCCGACGTCCTGCCCACCGCCTGGCAGGCCGTCGCCTACGCCGACGTCCCGAAGGGCGGCAGCGTCGCCGTGCTCGGTCTCGGCCCCATCGGCGACATGGCCTGCCGCGTCGCCCAGGCGCAGGGCGCCGGCCGGGTGTTCGGCGTCGACCTGGTCCCGGAGCGGCTGCGCCGGGCGAAGGCGCGGGGCGTGGAGACCTTCGACCTGCGGTCCTTCGACGACGAGAAGGAACTCGTCGAAGCGATCCGTGACCAGACCGACGGCCGCGGACCCGACGCCGTGATCGACGCCGTCGGCACCGAGGCCCATGGCAGTGCGGCCGCGCGCATGGTGCAGAACGCCGCGGCGATCCTCCCCCGCAAGATCAGCGCGCCGATCGCCGAGCGCTTCAGTGTCGACCGCCTCGCCGCGCTCCTCACCGCCATCGACCTGGTGCGCCGCGGCGGCACCATCTCGCTGTCCGGCGTCTACGGCGGCATGGCGGACCCGCTGCCGCTGCTCACCCTGTTCGACAAGCAGATCCAGATGCGGATGGGCCAGGCCAACGTCCGCCGCTGGAGCGACGACATCATCCCGTACCTGACCGATGAGGACCCCCTCGGCGTGGACGACTTCGCCACCCACCGGGTGCCGCTGTCCGAGGCCCCGCACGCCTACGAGATGTTCCAGCGCAAGCAGGACGGCGCGGTCAAGGTCCTCATGCAGCCGTGAGGCGCTGCTAGTGCCGCGGCAGGCAACGTTTGCCCGTCAAGGAGCGGCGTCCGGTGCGTGCTCTCGGCGTGCCGGGTGCATGCCCTCGTACTGGATGTACTTGGGTTGTGCCCGGTGCGGCGAGAGTGCGTGCCGGACGCCGCGACGGGGCGAACGTTGCCTGCCGCGGCACTAGCCGCCGAGGATCTCCGCCAGGTCGTAGCGGACCGGCTCCTCCAGCTGTGCGTACGTGCAGCTCTCGGGGGTCCGGTCCGGGCGCCAGCGGCGGAAACGGGCAGTGTGCCGGAAGCGCTGCCCGTTCTCCATGTGGTCGTACGCCACCTCGGCCACCCGGTCCGGCCTGAGCGGCACCCACGACAGGTCCTTGCGGCCGGACCAGCGGCTCGGCGCCCCCGGCAGCCGGGACTTCTCGTGCGCGGCCTCCTCGGACCAGGCCGCCCACGGATGCCCCGTCACGTCGTCCAGGCGCAGCGGCTCCAGCTCCTGGACCAGCTCCGCACGCCGCTTCATCGTGAAGGCGGCGGAGACACCCACGTGCTGGAGGGTCCCGCGGTCGTCGTACAGGCCGAGCAGCAGCGAACCGACGATCGGACCGCTCTTGTGCAGCCGGTACCCGGCGACCACGACGTCCGCCGTCCGTTCGTGCTTGATCTTGAACATGGCGCGCTCGTCCGGCCGGTAGCGCACTGTCAGCGGCTTGGCGATGACGCCGTCCAGTCCCGCCCCCTCGTACTCCTCGAACCACTGCCGTGCCACCTCGATGTCGGTGGTCGCCGGCGCCAGGTGCACCGGCGCCCGCACCCCGGACAGCGCCCCGGCCAGCCGCTCCCGCCGTTCGGTCAGCGGCGCGTCCGTCAGCGACTCGTCCCCCAGCGCCAGCACGTCGAACACGACGAGCGACGCCGGGGTCCGCTCCGCCAGCATCCGCACCCGGGAGTCCGCCGGATGGATCCGCTCCGTCAGCGCGTCGAAGTCCAGATGGCCCTCGCGCGCGATCACGATCTCCCCGTCCACCACGCACCGCTCGGGCAGCCGCTCCCGCACGGCCGTCACGAGCTCGGGAAAGTACCTGGTCAGAGGCTTCCCGGTGCGGCTGCCCAGCTCGACCTCGTCCCCGTCACGGAACACGATCGCCCGGAACCCGTCCCACTTCGCCTCGTACTGCATGCCCGCGGGGATCGCCGCCACGGACTTGGCGAGCATCGGCAGGACAGGGGGCTTCACCGGCAGATCCATGGATCGATTCTGCTCTGATGCGCCCCGAGGCGCCCGATATGCGAGGTGTGCGGGCTACGCCTACCGTGGCGGGCATGGGTGACGCGGTGGAACTGGAGGTGGCCGGCCGGACCGTACGGCTGTCCAGCCCGGACAAGATGTTCTTCCCGGAGCGCGGCTTCACCAAGCTGGACCTCGCCCGCTACTACATCGCCGTCGGCCCCGGCATCCTGCGCGCCCTGCGCGACCGGCCCACCACCCTGGAGCGCTACCCGGAAGGCGTGAACGGCGAGAACTTCTTCCAGAAGCGGGCGCCGAAGAACATGCCCGACTGGATCCCGACCGCGCACATCACCTTCCCCAGCGGCCGCAGCGCCGACGAGATGTGCCCCACCGAGGCCGGAGCGGTGGTGTGGGCCGCCCAGTTCGGCACCCTCACCTTCCACCCCTGGCCGGTACGCCGCGACGACGTCGACCACCCCGACGAACTCCGTATCGACCTCGACCCGCAGCCCGGCACCGACTACGACGACGCCGCCCGCGCCGCCCACGAACTGCGGTCGGTGCTCGACGAGTTCGGGCAACTGCGGGGCTTCCCCAAGACCTCCGGCGGCCGGGGACTGCACGTCTTCGTGCCCATCGAGCCGCGCTGGACCTTCACCCAGGTCCGCCGCGCCGCCATCGCCGTCGGCCGGGAGATGGAACGGCGGATGCCCGAGCACGTGACCATCAAGTGGTGGAAGGAGGAGCGCGGCGAGCGCATCTTCATCGACTACAACCAGACGGCACGCGACCGCACGATCGCCTCCGCCTACTCCGTACGCCCCCGCCCGCACGCCCCCGTCTCCGCGCCCCTGCGCTGGGACGAGGTCGGGGTCGCGCACCCCCAGGACTTCGACCTCGCGACCATGCCCGCGCGCTTCGCCGAACTCGGCGACGTGCACGCGGACATGGACGACCACCGCTACTCCCTGGAAGCCCTGCTCGACCTCGCCCGCCGCGACGAACACGACCACGGACTGGGTGACCTGCCGTACCCGCCCGAGTATCCGAAGATGCCGGGGGAGCCCAGACGGGTACAGCCGAGCAGAGCCCGCAAGGAGAAGGAGCCTCCTACAGCTCCTTGATCCGGATGTCCCGGTACGAGACCACATCCGTCGTGCCGTGCACCTGGAGCCCGATGTAGCCGGAGGCGAACCGACGCCCGTCCGTGCCCGGGTCGTCCGAGCGCGGCGGGCTGAACTCCTGGCCGCCGGTGTTGTCGAACTCGTTGATCAGCACACCGTTGCGGAACACGGAGTAGTGCTGGCCCTCCACCCTGATCTCGTAGTCGTTCCAGGTGCCCTTCTGCGTCACGCCCGCGCCGGCCAGGCCCACCCGGTCGAAGCCGTAGACCGAACCCGTCTTGTACATGTCGCCGTCGGGCCGGTCGAGCACCTGCACCTCGTGCCCGTACTTGATCGCGGCCCACTCCGGGCGGGACTCCTCCGGATGGTCGTGGACCCACGGGAAGCGCACGAACACACCGGAGTTGGCGTTGCCCGTGCCCGGGGCGTCGTCACGCCACTGGAGCTTCAGCGAGAAGTCGCCGTACTTGCGCTGCGGGAACCACAGCATGCCCATCCCGGGCGTCGTAGTGCTGGAGGTGATCGTCCCGTCCGGGTTCAGCCCGAACGAACCGCCGCCCACCTGCTGCCACTTGGCCAGGGACTCCGCGGTGCCGTCGAAGAGCGCACGGTAGCCCTCGGTCTGCCCCGGCTTGCCGATCCCGGACTGCCGGGCCGCCTTCCGGATCGCCTTGGACTCCCGCTGGTCGATCACGCCCTCCTTCAGCAGCGCGCCCAGGACGGAGTCCACGTGCTTGAGGAACAGCGCCTGGGACGTCCACTCCTTCTCGTCCTCGATCAGCTCGCCGATCCGGCAGCGACTGTCGGTGACCCGGTTGCGCACGCCCGAGTCGACCGTGCCGACGATCACCGTCAACCGCTCGTCGTACTCCGGGCAGTCGGGCGCCGGGACCTGCCCGGAGACGACCGTGAAGGTGACCGTGCGGGCCGCGGCGGTGTTGCCCGCCTTGTCCGTCGCCCGGTACGCCACGGTGTGGGCGCCCGCCCGGTCGACCACTACCGGCGCCGAGTACGCCAGGTACGGGCCGCCGTCCAGCGAGTACTCGATCCGCTCGACACCCGAGCCGTGCTCGTCGGTCGCCGTGACCGTCACCCGGGCACTGTTGACGTAGGCCCCGTTCGCGTTCCTCGTGCCCTCCACGGCCACGCCCGTCACCGGCGCGGTGGTGTCCGCGGGCGGCGCCGCGACGACCATGAACCGCACGTTCTTCTCCGCCGCCACGTTGCCCGCCTTGTCGGTGGCGCGGTAGCGGACGGTGTGCGTCCCCACCTGGTGCACCATGACGGGCGCGGTGTACGGCTGCCAGGCGCCGGAGCCGATCGCGTACTCGATCGTGTTGACCCCGGTCCCCGTGTCGGAGGCCGAGACGGTGACCGTCGCCATGTCGATGTACGCCCCGTCGGCGTCCCGCTCGCCGCTCACCGTCGCCGAGGTCTCCGGCGCGGTGATGTCGTCCGACTGGGGAGCGACGACCGTGAACGCGGCGCTCTTCTCGGCGGACACGTTCCCCGCCTTGTCGAACGCGCGGTAGCGGACCGTGTGGCTGCCCACCTGGTCGACGACGACCGGCGCGGTGTACGGCTGCCAGGCACCCGCGTCGCCGATCGCGTACTCGATCCGCTCCACGCCGGAGCCCCCCTCGTCGGTGGCGTGCAGCGCCACGCTCGCCGAGCCGACGTACTCGCCCTGCGCGTTCTGCGTGCCGCTCACGTGCGCCGACGCCTCGGGCGCCGTGGTGTCCTCGCCGGTGCCCTCGGTCACCGTCAGGATGCCCTGCATCTGGCCGTGGCCGGGGATCGTGCAGTGGTAGAAGTACCGGCCGGGCGTGAGCGTGACCTGGGCGGTGTGCTTGCCGCCCTGGGCGTCGTTCGGGTTGGCCAGGATGTTGAGCTGCACATCGCTGTTGAACTCGGGATCGCTGGTCACGAACGTCAGCGTGTGGGGCATGCCCGTGGTGTTGCCGGTGGCCGTGCTGTTCTCGAACACGATCGTGGCCGCGCCGGCGACCGCCGTCTTCGGCGCCGAGAGGTACGTGTCGATGGCGTTGCCGGCCGTCCAGGTGAGCACCTGGTCGGCGGCCTCCTTCCCGGGCTGCCCGGCGGCGGGCAGCGCCTGCACGCCGAGCAGCATCAGCAGGGCGGCCAGCAGGGCGGCCCAGACTCTTCGGTGCCGGATCACTCGGTCCCCCTCGCCAGCTGGCCGGCGGCCGGGGTGGGCCCGCCGCCCTTGTAGGTGACCCTCCACAGGGCCGACTTGGAGTCCGAGGTGAAGAAGCCGCGCCCGTAGTCGAGGACGTACAGGGCGCCGTCCGGACCGAACTTCCAGTCCATCAGGTTCTTGATGCCGTCGTTGCCGATCGGCACGATCTTCTTCAGCGACTCCGCGTGCACCGGCAGACCGCCGTCTCCTTGCGTCTTCGGGTCCATGAGCACCGCGTTGCGCGGCTGGTCGGCGTCGTAGAAGTCACCGACGAACCACTTGCCGTCCCAGTACGCCGGCCACTTCACGGTGCTGTCGGCCGCGACCGTGCCGTAGCGGTAGACCGGCCCGTTCATCGCGGCCTGCCCGCCGCCCTTCAGCCACGGCAGCCGGTAGGTGGCCTCCGCCGGCTTGTACGACGGGACGCCGTTCGCGTCCCGCGGGTAGTCCGGGCCGCCGCCCGAGGGCGAGTACCAGATGTTGTTGCCGGTCACCGGCGGCAGGTTGACCAGGCCGTCGTTGTTCGGCGACTCGTTCTTCGGGTGGTCGCAGTCGTACCAGCCCAGCGGCTTGGACGGGTCCGGCAGATTCCGGTCCCGGTAGGGCTGCTTGTTGCCCATGCAGTACGGCCAGCCGCGGTTGCCCGCCTCGGTGATGGCGGCGAACGTGTCGTACTTCGCCGGACCCCAGGTCGTCGACGGTGCGCTCGCGTCCGGGCCGACCCAGCCCGCGTAGAGCACGTCGGTCGACTTGTCGACGGAGATGCGCGCCGGGTTGCGGACGCCCATCACATAGATCTCGCCGCGCGTCTTGCCACCGCCCTCGTCGGGCTCCTTCCCGGTGAAGAGATTGCCCGCCGGGAGCGTGTACGTCCCGTCCGGCTCCGGGTGGATGCGCAGGATCTTGCCGTTGAGGTTGTTGGTGTTGCCCGCGGTGCGGCGCGCGTCCGCGAAGGAGACGCCCTTGTAGTTCGGCTCCGGGTTGTTGCCCGAGTAACCGGAGCTGAAGCCACTGGAGTTGTTGTCACCCGTGGCGATGTACAGGTTGCCCTTGGAGTCCCAGGCCATCCCGCCGCCCGCGTGACAGCAACTGTGGATCTGCACCGGCCACTTCAGCAGGACCTTCTCACTGGCGAGGTCCAGCTTGTTGGTGGCCTGGTCGAGCGTGAAGCGGGAGACCCGCCGCTCCGCCATCCGCGTCTCGCGGTTGATCCGCTCGTGCGGCGTGTAGTGCAGATACACCCAGCCGTTCTGCGCGAACCCCGGGTCCAGCTCGATGCCGAGCAGCCCCTCCTCGACCTTGACCAGTTCGTCGCCGCCGCCCTTGTTGCCGAAGACCGTGAGCGCGCCGGCCAGGGTGACCTGCTTGGTCTTCGGGTCGTAGACGTGGATCTCGCCCTTGCCCTTGCCGATGTCGGGGTTGTTCCAGTCCGTGATCACGGGCTGCGAGGAGTCGGCGCCGCCCCGGCCGATGGAGAAGACCCGGCCGTCGGGCGCGGTGACCAGCCCGTGCGGCTCGCCGATCTGGTCGTTCTGCCCCGGCTGGTTGGGCTTGGTCAGCCGCTCCGCCGCGTAGTTGGCGTTGATGGCCGCCTTGCAGTCGGCCTGCTCCAGCCGCGTCGTCCACATCAGCGCGCCGCGCAGATGATCGCGGAAGTCGGTCTCGTCGTACGACGACACCGTCCCGCCCATGCCCGTGTAGAAGGACCGCCCGCCGTCGTAGTCCCGGCACCAGCTGACCGGATGGTCCCAGCCGTTGGAGCCCGAGCCCGGCTGGTAGGTCGACTCGCGGACCCGGGCCACCGTGTGCACGGCGCCCGAGGGGTTCTTCACCCAGTTCAGCCACCGGTCCGGGCGCTTCCACTGCACCGGCAGATCCTTGGTGGCGGGGTGCCGGCGGTCGCCGACCTCGACGGTCGCGCGCTGCACGGCCGTCGGGCTCGAGGCGGCCGGGCGGGCACCCACCAGGCCGGTGAACCAGTCCGAGTACGGCTCCGCGCGCGCCGCGTCATGAATGCCGACGAACCCGCCGCCGGCCTCCATGTACGCCTCCAGGCCCGCCTCCTGCTCCGCGTCGAGGACATCGCCCCCGCCGGTCAGGAAGACGATCGCGTTGAAACGGCCGAGCCTCGTCCCGTCGGTGAACACCGAGGCGTCGCCGGTGGCCTGCACCTTGAATCGGCGGTTCGCCGGGCCCGTCAGACCGATGTCCTCGATGGCCTCGATCCCGGCGTTCACCACCGGCGACTCCTCCCCGGCCGCCGCGGAACCGTGGAAGATCAGCACCCGTACGTTTGCGCCGCCCGGCGGCGACTTGATCGACATCGTTGTCAGCGGGGGTTCGGGGAAAGGGCGCGCGTTCGCGGCGGGGCCCGACAGCAGCCCGGCGGTCACGACCCCGGCGGCAACGGACGCCGCCCAGACGCGTCTTGACTTGCTCAACCCTCGTAAGTGCATGGGCACCTCCTCGGTCACAGCAACACCGCCAAGGAAGCTAAACCCCTTTGCGCATCTCGCCAATACCTATGACCGGGATGACACCAACTTTGTCTTGAGTGTGGATAAACGGGAGCGCGGCCGGTACCGTCGCACAGGTTCATCACAGGTACGCCTCCGTAAATGCCTTACCAGGGTGGGGAGTTCCGCATGGACAGACGCAGCTTCAACCGGCGGGTCCTGCTGGGCGGTGCGGCCGTCGCGACATCGTTGTCCGTGGCGCCGGAGGCCGTGAGCGCCGCCGGGCCGGCGAAGACGGCGCCCGCCGGGGGCGAGGTGAAGCGCATCAAGCTCTACGCCGAGAAGCTCCCCGACGGGCAGATGGGCTACGGCCTGGAGAGGGGCAAGGCGAGCATCCCCGGCCCGCTGATCGAGCTCAACGAAGGCGACACGCTGCACGTCGAGTTCGAGAACACCATGGACGTGGAGGTCAGCCTGCACGTCCACGGTCTGGACTACGAGATCACCAGCGACGGCACGAAACTGAACCGCAGTCATGTCGAGCCGGGCGGCACCCGCACCTACACCTGGCGCACCCACGCCCCCGGCCGCCGAAAGGACGGCACGTGGCGCTCGGGCAGCGCGGGCTACTGGCACTACCACGACCACGTCGTCGGCACGGAACACGGCACCGTGGGGCTGCAGAAGGGCCTCTTCGGCCCGGTCGTCGTCCGCCGCAAGGGCGACGTCCTGCCCGACCGGACGCACACGGTCGTCTTCAACGACATGCGCATCAACAACAAGCCGCCGCACTCCGGGCCGAACTTCGAGGCCACGGTGGGGGATCGCGTGGAGTTCGTCGTGATCACGCACGGCGAGTTCTACCACACGTTCCACATGCACGGTCACCGCTGGGCGGACAACCGCACCGGCATGCTGACCGGCCCCGAGGACCCCAGTCAGGTCATCGACAACAGGATCACGGGCCCGGCGGACTCCTTCGGCTTCCAGGTGATCGCGGGGGAGGGTGTCGGTGCCGGCGCCTGGATGTACCACTGCCATGTCCAGAGCCACTCCGACATGGGGATGGTCGGACTGTTCCTGGTGAAGAAGCCGGACGGCACCATTCCGGGGTACGACCCGCACGAGCACGGGGAGGAGCCGGCGGGCGGCGGGCACGAGCACTGACGGGCGGCTGCTCTCCCCGTCCGCGCCGATCGGCGCGCGAGAGCGCTCTCACCACGCTGTGTGTCCGGGGCTATCCTGATCCGCAGCCGCAGGTGAGGAGCCCCGAAGTGACCGACACAGCGCCGCGTCCCACCCTGGAGGCCGTGGCCGCCCGGGCCGGTGTCTCGCGGGCCACCGTGTCCCGCGTGGTCAACGGCGGGGACGGGGTGCGGGACGTCCTCGTGGAGCGGGTCCGCAAGGCCGTCGACGAGCTCGGATACGTGCCCAACCAGGCCGCCCGCTCCCTGGTGACCCGGCGGCACGACGCGATCGCGGTCGTCGTCGCCGAACCGGAGACCCGGGTCTTCGCCGACCCGTTCTTCGCGCTCCAGCTGCGCGGCATCAGCAAGGAGCTCACCGCCCACGACAACCAGCTCGTGCTGCTGCTCACGGAGGGCCGGGACGACCACGCCCGGGTCGCCCGCTACCTCGCCGGCGGACATGTCGACGGGGCCCTCGTCTTCTCCCTGCACCTCGACGACCCGCTGCCGGAGCTGATCCAGCGGGCCGGTGTCCCCACCGTCTTCGGCGGACGGCCCGGCTGGAGCGGTGACCGGCGCGAGGTGGTCTACGTCGACAGCGACAACCGCGGCGGTGCCCGCGACGCCGTCCGCCACCTGGCCGGTCTCGGCCGCACCCGGATCGCGCACATCACCGGCGCCCTCGACCAGACCTCCGCCGCGGACCGCCTCGACGGCTACCGGGACGTCATGGCGGACGCCGACCCGCGGCTGATCGCCGAGGCCGACTTCACCCCGGCCGGCGGCGAGCGGGCGATGCGCGAGCTCCTGGAGCGCTGCCCGGACGTGGACGCGGTGTTCGCCGCCAACGACCTCATGGCCTCCGGGGCGCTGCGCGTCCTGCGCGGCTCGGGCCGCCGGGTCCCCGACGACGTGGCCGTGATCGGCTTCGACGACATGCGGCCCGTCGCGGAACAGACCGACCCGCCCCTCACGACGGTCCGTCAGGACATAGAGGAGATGGGCCGTCTGATGGCCCGACTGCTCCTGCGCGGCCTCGACCGGGACGCCCCGCGGGAGGGCGTCGGGGCGACCCCGTCGAGCGTGGTGCTGCCGACGACGCTGGTGCGGCGGGGGTCGGCGTAGGGGCTGCTCCGGCGCAGGGCGTCGTCGCCGGAGGCGGCTCGGCGTCCGGTGGGCTTCCCGGGCCATCGAGCGGCTCGGCATGAGGGGCGGGCGTCCCGGGCCGCCGCCCGGGAGTCTCGGCCGGCCGGGCCGCCGGTCGTACGGCGACGCGCCGAGCCCGAGCCGGCCGGACGGCGAGAGCCCGTACACGTGACTCCCGGCCTCGCGCGGCGGATGCCGCTCTCCGTGACAGGCCTCGGCCGCTCTCCGTGACGGGTCTCGGCCGGTCTCAGCCCAGCTGCGGCTCGCTGCGGATCACCGCGAAGCGGGCGCCGTACGGGTCGGCGAGTTTGGCGAGGCGGCCGACGGACGGGAGGTCCGTCGCGGCGAGGCGGACCGTGCCGCCCAGTTCGCCGGCCCCGGAGACGATGGCGTCCGGGTCGGCGACCTCGAAGTACGGCAGCCAGTACGCCTCCTCCTCGCCCGGGTCGTCGGCCAGCGGGACGACACCTCCGAACATGGCGTCCTCGCTCTCCCCGGCGGGGTTGAACGTGGTGTACGTGCCGCCGGCGAAGTCCGCGCCGAAGGTCTCCAGACCGAGCACGGAGTGGTAGAAGGCCGCCGTGGCCGGGACGTCCGCCGTGTACAGCTCGACCCAGCACAGCGAGCCGTGCTCCTGGACGACCTCCAGGCCCCTGTTGCGGCCCGGCTGCCACACGCCGAAGGGCACCCCGGCCTGGTCCGCGAGGATCGCCATCCGGCCGAGGTCCTGCACGTCCATCGGCTGCACCGTCACCGCGCCGTGCGCCTGCTCGGCCGCCCGGGCCGTGGCGTCCGCGTCCGGCGACTGGAAGTACACCGTCCAGGACGGCGGGCCCTGCTCCGGCGTGGTCTGCATGCCTCCGGCGGCCGTCCTGCCCCCGAGCCGGAACAGCCCGTACCCGCCGGCCTCCGGGCCGCCCGGCTGGAACCGCCAGCCGAACAGCTCGCCGTAGAAGGCGGCGGCGCCGTCGATGTCGGGGGTGCCGAGATCGATCCAGTTCGGAGCGCCGGTGAGGTAACGGGTGGTGAGCATCGTCGCCCTCCTCGCACAGGGGCCCGTCGTCTGCACTGCCGAGTCTTCCACCGCGCGGTGCCGGCCGCCGCCGGAGCGTGGCCGCGGCGGGGTTCGGATGTTTCCGCGCGCCGCCGTGCGCCGGCCCCGTCCGGCGGGCCACCATCGAGGTGGCCGGGGGCCCGTGAACGCCGTGTTGATCCCGCGTTGATCGAACGTTTTTCGCCGCCCGCGACGCTTTCGGGCATGCACATCGACACGATCACCTCGCCCGAACTCGAATGGCAGCAAGAGGCGTTGTGCGCGCAGACGGGGGCGGACTTCTTCTTCCCCGAGCCGGGCAGTTCGGTGCGGGAGGCGAAGCGGATCTGCGGTATGTGCCCGATCCGCGCGGCCTGCCTGGAGTACGCGCTGGACCACGACGAGCGCTTCGGCGTCTGGGGCGGTCTTTCGGAGAAGGAGCGGCTGGAGCTGCGACGCGTGTCGCGGTAGTCGCCGCGGGAGTGGGTCCGCCGCGGGGAGTGGGGTCGCCACGGGGGTGGGGTCCGCGACGGGGGTCGGGCCCGCGTTGGGGGTGGGCCCGCCACCGGGAGTGGGGTCCGCGACGGGGGTCGGGCCCGCGTTGGGGGTGGGCCCGCCACCGGGAGTGGGGCCCGCGACGGGGGTCGGGCCCGCCTACGGGGAGTGGGGCTCGCCATGGGGGTGGGGTCGTCACGGGGGTGGGGTCCGCCGCGGGGAGTGGGGCCCGCGACCGGGGGTGGGGGCCGCCGCGGGGGTCGGGCCCGCCAACGGGGAGTGGGGCTCGCCATGGGGGTAGGGCCGTCACGGGCGCGGGGCCCGGTTCCGCGCTGTCCGCTGCCGGAACGCAGGGCCCCGGCCGCTCGTGGCGGCCGAGGCCCTGTCCGCGTATGTGCCGGTCGGCGTCAGGCGCCGGCCCGGGCCGCCATGCGGGCCTTGCGGGCGGCCAGCTTCTCGTCGAACTTCGACGCCTCGGAGTCCAGACCGCCCAGGAACAGGCCGAGCTCCTCCTGCGCCTTGCGGCCCTCGGGGCCCAGGCCGTCGATCTCCATGATCTTCAGGAAGCGCAGCACGGGCTGGAGCACGTCGTCGTGGTGGATGCGCATGTTGTAGATCTCGCCGATCGCCATCTGCGCGGCGGCCCGCTCGAAGCCGGGCATGCCGTGGCCGGGCATCCGGAAGTTCACGATGACGTCGCGCACCGCCATCATCGTCAGGTCGGGCGCCAGCTCGAACGCCGCCTTCAGCAGGTTCCGGTAGAAGACCATGTGCAGGTTCTCGTCGGTGGCGATGCGCGCCAGCATGCGGTCGCAGACCGGGTCCCCGGACTGGTGGCCGGTGTTGCGGTGCGAGACGCGGGTCGCGAGCTCCTGGAAGGCCACGTAGGCGACCGAGTGCAGCATCGAGTGCCGGTTGTCCGACTCGAAGCCCTCGCTCATGTGGGACATCCGGAACTCCTCCAGCTTGTCCGGGTCCACGGCGCGCGAGGTGAGCAGGTAGTCGCGCATCACGATGCCGTGCCGGCCCTCCTCCGCGGTCCAGCGGTGCACCCAGGTGCCCCAGGCGCCGTCGCGGCCGAACAGCGAGGCGATCTCGTGGTGGTAGCTGGGCAGGTTGTCCTCGGTGAGAAGGTTGACGACGAGCGCGATGCGCCCGATCTCGGTGACCTTGGACTGCTCCTTCTCCCAGGCCTCGCCGTCCTCGAAGAGACCGGGGAAGTTGCGCCCGTCGCTGAAGGGCACGTACTCGTGCGGCATCCAGTCCTTGGCGACCTTCAGATGCCGGTTGAGTTCCTTCTCGACCACTTCCTCCAGGGCATACAGCAGCTGGGCGTCGGTCCAGGCGCCGGCCGGGCTGCCGAGGTGGGGAGTGGTGATCGTCATGGACTCTCCAGGGGGACAAGCGGATGAGCGGTGAGCGGTGAACCTACGGCATCGTAGGCTACGTTGCCGTAGGTTACGAGGCCGTAGGTTAAGGGTGCTGTAAAGGCCGCTGATCAGCGGGGTCGCCCTACCGTGTGTCGGGCTCCCCTGACCCGCAGGTCGGGAGCCCGGACGGGGAATGTGCGCGTCCGGTCAGACGTACAGCTCCCGCAGCCGCACCGAGAGGCACGTCACACATCCCTCGAGCTTCTCGAACTCGCCGATGTCCACGACGACCGGTTCGTACCCGAGGTCGGCGAACAGCTCGGCGGTCTTCGGCGCGCTCGACGCCATCAGCAGCTTGTCGCCGCCGAGCAGGACGACGTGCGAGCCGGCCTCCTCGGGGACCGGCAGGAAGCGCGCGAACAGCGAGGGCGTGTCCATCTTGGGGATGTGCCCGATGACCGTGCCGTCCGGCAGTGCCGTGACCGCCGACTTCAGGTGCAGCACCTTGCTCACCGGCGCGGAGACGACCCGCGCGCCGAGCGGCTCGAACGCGGCGCGCAGCTGCCGGACGCCGTCGGCGTTGGTGCGACCACCCCGGCCCACGTAGACGGTGTCGCCGATCTTCAGGACGTCCCCGCCCTCCAGGGTGCCCGGGTCCCAGATCCAGTTCACCGAGCAGCCCAGACCGGCGACGGCCTCCTCGACCCCGGCGGTCTCCTCACGCCGGGAGTCCGCGCCCGGGCGCGCGATCAGGGCCACATTCTTGTACATCACGACCGTGTCCTCGACGAACACCGAGTCCGGGCAGTCGTCGGCGGGGTCCACCTCGATGGTCTCCCAGCCGTGCGTGCGCAGGGCCTCCACGTACGCCTCCCACTGCTCGACGGCGAGGTCGACGTCGACCTTCTCCCGCTCGATGTGCGTCACCAGGCCTTCGGCGAGGCGCGGGCTGGGGCGGCGGACGAGGGCCTTCTTGCTGGGCACGAGCGTGACTCCGTATCGGATGGGACGTGTCGGGACCGCACCGGCGGAGCTTTCCGGGATCGACCGGAACCCGTCGGGCGTCGGCCGCCATCATGCAGGGCGAACGGGGGAGAGGACAGCCCCGGGGGAGGGGCTGAAGGGAGGGAGGGGGTGGGGATGCCTCGGACGCGTCGGCGGACAGCGGGGCGGGGGCGAGCGGGATCCGCGAGGGAACACCGCCTGGAACGCCTCCCGGCCCCGGTGGCGCGGGAGAGGCGGGCAGTGGGTGGTGAGCCCCCTGCCGGGGGCGGACGGTGACCGCCCCCGGCCCCTCCGTCGGCAGCCGCCGGTGAGCGGCCGCCTCCGGCCGGAGCGCACGCCTCGCGTCGAGCCGGAGCTGGCCGGACTTCAGTACGGCGATCAGGTCCGTGACCTGCATGCGGACGCAGTCGGCGATCGACCGGCCGTTGATCCGGGTCGCGAGCGCCGCCGCGTTCAGCTGTGCTCCACGGCAGCCCGGGCAGGTGCCCTCCACCAGGAACGCACGGACCAGGTCCCGGGTCTTCTGGCTCATGGCCGACAGGTCCCGCTTCAGGTACAGCCGCTCGAAGCGGACGGCCGGCCCCTCGTACCCGGTGGTCCAGGTGCCGCCGCTGCCGCTGACGGCGACCTTGCTGCCCGGCCGTCCGCGCATCAGGAACTCCCGCTCGGCGGCCGTGAACCGCCCCACCGGCTTGTGCGGGTCGAGGTCGTCGCTGTTCGTGTACGTCTGGCCCTGCCAGGTCCCGGCGGCGAACGGCGGGAAGCGGACCGCCCCGTCGGCGAGGGAGCGGTCCGGATGAAGGATGCGGTCCCAGTCGGGCCGTACCGTCCGGCCGAGACCGTCGCACTCGGGGCACATGCCCGACGGGTCGTTGAACGAGTAGGCCGTCGCCGGTCCGGCGCTCGGGGTGCCGTGCCGGGAGAACAGCACCCGGATCACCGAGTACACGTCCGTCATGGTGCCGACGGTCGACCGGGAGTGGCCGCCGACCTGCCGCTGGTCGACGACGATCGCCGGGGTGAGGTCCTCCAGGCCGTCCGCGTGCGGCCGCTCGAACTCGGGCAGCCGGTTGCGGACGAACCACGGGTAGGTCTCGTTCAGCTGGCGCTGCGACTCCACCGCGATCGTGTCGAAGACGACGGACGACTTCCCCGACCCCGAAACGCCGGTGAACACGGTCAGCCGGCCTTTCGGGATGCGGAGGGTGACGTCCTTGAGGTTGTTCTCGCGTGCTCCGGTCAGGGTGATGGCATCGGCTGCGAAGTCGGTCATGCCACCGACGCTAGGAGGAAAACCCGACAGCCTCTGACGTGATTTCCCGCAGTTCTCCCTCCTCCAGCAGCAGCCAGCGCGTGATGCCGATCGACTCCAGGAACGGCAGGTCGTGGCTGGCCGCGATCAGGGCTCCCTCGTACGACTCCAGGGCCGTGGTGAGCTGCCGGACGCTCGCCCTGTCGAGGCTGTTGGTCGGCTCGTCCAGCAGGAGCAGCTGCGGTGCGGGCTCGGCCAGCATCAGCGCGGCCAGCGCGGCCCGGAAGCGTTCGCCGCCGGACAGGGTCGCCGCCTGCTGGTCGGCGCGGGCGCCCCGGAACAGGAAGCGCGCCAGCCGCGCCCGGATCCGGTTGTTGCTGGCGTCCGGCGCGTACCGGGCCACGTTCTCGGCGACGGACAGCTCCCCGTCGAGGACGTCGAGCCGCTGCGGCAGGAACCGCAGCGGGACGTGCGCCACCACCTCGCCCGCCTGCGGGGCGAGCTCGCCGGTGATCGTGCGCAGCAGCGTGGTCTTGCCCGCGCCGTTGCGCCCGATCAGTGCGACCCGCTCGGGCCCGCGCAGGTCGAGGCCGCCCTTCACCCGGCCGCCGTACCGGAGCCCGAGATCCTGGAGGGTGAGGACGGTCCGCCCCGGCGGCACCGCCGTGTGCGGCAGGTCGACGCGGATCTCGTCGTCGTCCCGCACCGCCTCCACCGCCTCGTCGAGTCGCTCCCTGGCCTCGGCGAGCTTCTCCTCGTGCATGATGCGGTGCTTGCCCGCGGACTCCTGCGCCGCGCGCTTGCGCGCCCCCATGACGATCTTCGGCTCGCGCTTGCTGTCCCACATCTTCTGCCCGTACCGCTTGCGGCGGGCCAGTTTGACCTGGGCGTCGGCCAGTTCGCGCTTCTGCTTGCGGAAGTCGGACTCGGCGACGCGCACCATGCGCTCGGCCGCCTCCTGCTCGATCTCCAGTGCCTCCTCGTAGTCGGAGTAGTTGCCGCCGTACCAGGTGATCTCACCGGAGCGCAGATCGGCGATCCGGTCGACGAGGTCCAGCAGTTCACGGTCGTGGCTGACGACGACCATGACGCCCGGCCAGGACTGCACGGCCGCGTACAGCCGCCGACGGGCGTACAGGTCGAGATTGTTGGTCGGCTCGTCCAGCAGCAGCACCTCGGGCCGGCGCAGCAGCAGCGCGGCCAGCCGCAGCAGGACCGACTCGCCGCCGGACACCTCGCCGACGGTGCGGTCCAACTCGATGTGCCCGAGCCCGAGTTCGCCGAGCGTGGCGAGGGCGCGCTCCTCGACGTCCCAGTCGTCGCCGACGGTCTCGAAATGCGTCTCGCAGACGTCGCCCGACTCGATGGCGTGCAGGGCGGCGCGCTGTGCGGCGATGCCGAGGGCCTCGTCGACGCGCAGGGCGGTGCCGAGCGTGACGTTCTGTGGCAGGTAGCCGACCTCGCCGGCCACGCGGACGGTGCCGTCGGTGGGTGCGAGTTCACCGGCGACCAGCCTCAACAGGGTCGACTTTCCGGACCCGTTGACGCCGACCAGGCCGGTCCGGCCGGGGCCGAACGAGACATCCAGGCCCTCGAAGACGGGGGTGCCGTCGGGCCAGGTGAACGCAAGGGACGTGACGGTGATGGAGGTGGACAAGGTGGCCTCGTTCGCGGTTGCTCGAAGCGGTCAGGGGCAAACGCGTGTCGAGACACCTGCGACCAGGGGGTGAGGCTCCATGGGCACATCACGGACATGAGAAATGCCCTGCACCGGAGGGACGGCTCGAACGCCGAGGTCGCACGCAGCGCACACCACGAAGGGGTGTGACGCGGTGTCTCAGGACCTCAGACGAGCAACGTCCTTCTCCAATCGGCGGCAACAGGGACGCTTTACACCGTAGGAGGGCGCTCTGAACCTGTCAACGAATTAACGTGCGACTCGATCGTTCCGCCCCGAGGAGGCCCCGTGTCCAACGGTCCGCTCACGCTGTCGGCCCGGCTCTGCCTGCTGGCCTGGGACGCCGCGGGACCGGCCGCCGGCGCCACCGCCCACCGGCCCGCTCCGGTGCGGGCCGGAGCCCTCGTCGAGCTGGCCCGGCGCGGCCTGCTCACCGGCGAGGACGGCATCGCCACGCCGGTCGACCTGGACGCGAGCGCGGGTGACGCGGTCCTCGACGGGCTGCTCGAACTCGTCCGCGAGTCGTGCCCGCACCCCTGGCGGACGTGGGTGACGCTGCGGTCGCGGGTGACCTTCGACGCCGTGCGGGAGCAGCTGGTGGCCGACGGGTTTCTGCGGGCGGAGAAGCGACGGGTCCTGGGCGTGTTCCCGACCGTGGAGTACGCGCTGGAGCGGGTGGCCGTCGTGGAGGCGCTGCGGGAGGAGACACGGCAGGTCCTCCACGGGGCGCTGCCGGTCGCCCGGATCTCCGAGCGGGACGCCGCACTCGCCGTCCTCGCCGCGGCGGCGGACCTCCTCGACGAGGACACCTGTGACCGGCGCATCGAGCAGTTGACGGAACGGGCGGGCGCGTCGATGCCCGGGCTCGCGTCGATCGTGCGCGAGGTGAGCACGGCGGTGACGGCGGGGCGTGCGGTGGCGGCGTCGCCCTGATGCCTGCCCGGGCCGGCTGAGGCAGGGGCGACACCGCCCCGGCTCGGCGCGGCCCCCGGTCCCGTCAGCTCAGCACGCGTCCCGCATCAGCTCGGCGAGACCGTGGTCCAGATCCAGCTGGAGGTGCTCAAGACCGACGGGCACGAGCTCGCTCGTGGCCTCGAGGAACCGGCGGATCTCGCTGGAGCGGACGTGGACCACGGCGGTGCCCTCCGGCGCGTGGAACTCCAGCACCGTGCGGTCGTAGCCGTAGGGCCGCACGCGCACGTCGCCCTGCCCCTCGGCGCCCTTCTGGCCGGCGGCGAGCAGCTCGCGGGAGAAGGTCCAGCAGACCTCGACGCCCTCCAGCGTGGCCGGCGCGGGGAAGGTCATACGGACGGCAAAAGGATCACGCCGGTCGTAGTGAAGCGTCGCGGGAATGCTCGGCATACGCGGCGCGGCGGCGACGAGGCGGGCCTCCACGGGCTGCTCGATGACGATGGACAACGCCTTGCTCCCTTGTGACGGCTGGACGGACACGTCCGGGCGGATGAGACCGGGCATGGGAAGAGACGACGGAATCAGCCAATCCGTGCACACGAATTGCGAGTGACCTCTGTCACCGCGTTCATGCACCGGAGTGACGTGACTCTCCTCGTGTGTCTCCAAGGGCACGTGTGGCGCCCGCCGCACCACGCGGAGCATCCATGAGGCCATCTGGACGGCACCCGGACGGTGGGCTAGCTTCCCCGGCCATGAGGCGCATGGGGAGCACGCGGCGGACGGGACGAACACGCAGCAGGGCGACCGCGATGGCGGTCTGCGCGGCGGCACTGGCAGCCCTGACCGCCGTACCGGCACAGGCACACGAACCCCTGGGCCGGGGGCCGCACTGGGAACTCAAGGACACCGGCGCTCCGCAGGCACGGTTCCGGGGCCTCGCCGCCGTCAGCCGGACCACCGCCTGGGTCGCCGGCACCGGCGGCACCGTCCTGCGCACCACCGACGGAGGGGCGGCCTGGCGCGACGTCTCGCCGCCGGGCGCGGGGGAGTTGCAATTCCGGGACGTCGAGGCGTTCGACGCGCGCCGGGCCGTGGTCCTGGCCATCGGCGCGGGCGAGGCGTCCCGCGTCTACGGCACCGACGACGGCGGAGCGACCTGGACGGAGTCCTTCCGCAACACCGACCCCAAGGCGTTCTACGACTGCCTGGCCTTCTTCGACCACCGTCACGGCCTCGCGATGAGCGACCCGGTGGACGGGAAGTTCCGCATCCTGTCGACCGGCGACGGCGGCCGGAGCTGGAAGGCGCTGCCCGACCGGGGCATGCCGGCCGCGCAGGAGGGCGAGGCCGGATTCGCCGCGAGCGGCCAGTGCCTGGTGACGTCCGGGCCGAAGGACGTCTGGCTGGCCACCGGCGGGGCGCCGCGCGCGCGTGTACTGCACTCCGCCGACCGGGGACGCACCTGGACGGCCACCGACACGCCCCTCCCGGCGGGCGACCCCGCCCGGGGCGTCTTCGCGCTGGCCTTCCGCGACCGCGCCCACGGCCTCGCCGTCGGCGGCGACTTCCGCCCCGACCAGCCCTCGTCGAACGCCGCCGCCCGCTCCTTCGACGGCGGCCGCACCTGGCGCCCGGCCGTCACCGCCCCGCCCGCCTATCGCTCCGGCGTCGCCTGGCTCCCGCACAGCCGCACCGCGGCCCTCGCGGTCGGCCCCACCGGCACCGACCTCACCACGGACGCCGGCCGCACCTGGCGGACCGTCGACACGGGCTCCTACGACACCGTCGGCTGCACCCCGGACCACGGGTGCTGGGCCGCCGGCGAGAAAGGCCGGGTTGCCCGCCTGGAGCACTGAGCATGCGGGGTGCCCTGATCGTTGGCAGTGTGGGTACCCGTTCACTGATCGGGAAAGGAAGTGAGCGGGCATGCCACGCGGTGCGAGCTCCAAGCGCGAGCGCCAGTACGAGCACATCAAGGAGAGTGCGAAGGACCGGGGCGAGAGCACCGGCCGCGCCAAGGAGATCGCCGCGCGGACGGTGAACAAGGAACGCGCCCGCTCCGGCGAGTCGAAGACCGCCAGCCGCACCTCCACCCAGGACATGTCCTCCGGCAAGCGGGGCGGCCAGCGCTCCGGGCAGGGTTCCCGGGAACCCACCTACGACCAGCTGTACCAGGAGGCCAGGCGCAAGGGCGTCGAGGGCCGTTCCGGCATGAACAAGAGCCAGTTGCAGCGCGCACTGGGCAAGTGAGGCGGATGCCTCAGAGGGTCTCCCGGTAGGCATCCAGCGCGGGCGCCGTCTTCGGCGCCGTGAACTCGGTGACGCGGTACGCGCACACGCCCGCGGTGACGAACGGGTCCTTCGCGGTGATCTCCTCGATCCGCGCACGGTCCTCCGCGACGGCGATGATCACCCCGCCGTCGCGGGGGTTCCTGCGCCCGGACGCGAGGAAGACCCCCTGCCGGTCCTGCTCGTCGAGCCACACCACATGCTCCTCCCGCACGGCGTCGACGGCTTCCAGCGGGGCGGGCGGCCGGATCTGAGTACCGGTCCTGAGTACCTGTACGGATGCCCGCCGACGCGCCCCTCGGCAGGCTGGGGAGCATGACAACGCACCGTGCCCCCAAGCCTGTTGCCGGCCCGACCCAGACCGTCGAGCGGGCCGTCACCCTGGGGCTGATCCTCGCCGTGCTGGCCGGGCTCGGCTGGATCGCCGGGATGATCTACACCATCGCCGAGTGGCCGCTGTAGGACCCTCAGCGCGCCGACGCGACGCGGAAGCGGATGCCCGCCGGGCGCAGCCGGTCGATCAGCGTGTTGCCCATCGCCACCGCCGTGGTGACCTGACCCGCCGTCTGCGGAAGGTCGTCGAAGGCGAGGCACAGCGCCGACTCGGCGAACATCTTGGCCGTCTCGTCGTAGCCGGGATCGCCGCCCGAGACCTCCGTGTACACCCGCTGACCGCCGCCTTCACCCACGAAGCGCACGGAGAACCAGCTCTTCGCCCGCTTCTCGGGGCTCGGCCCGTCGCCGGGCTTGAACCGGTCCGACAACCAGCGCCGCGCGGGCGGCACCTGAGCCGCCGCGACCAGCGCGCCGACCGCGGCGACCCCGCCGACCGCGACCGGCAGATGCCGGACGGCCGCGTACTGCCGGTAGCGGAAGTCGGGCCCGTACCGGTCGAGGGCCGACGCCGAGCGCCGCACGATCTGCGGGTCGATGGTCGGCATCGGCAGCGCCCACGCGCCGACCTCTTTGGCGAACCGCGGCCCGCCCAACGGCGCCGAGGCCCGCCGGCCCACCAGCCGCGGCTCGTGCCGCCGCCGGTCCCGGGCGGCCGCCGCCATCTGACGCTGCCGTGCGAACTGGCCGAGCGCGGAGGCGAAGGTCCCGCCCGAGAACGCCGCGTCCGCGGTGACGAAGCCCTCCACGGCCAGCGGCACGTCCTCGGGCAGCTGCTGCACGGTGAAGTACACGCCCAGGTCGTGCGGGATCGAGTCGAACCCGGCGGCGTGCACCAGCCGCGCCCCGGTCTCCCGCGCTCGGGCGTCGTGCCGGACGTACATCAGGTCCACGAACTCCGGCTCGCCGCACAGGTCGAGGTAGTCGGTCCCGGCGTCCGCACAGGCGGCGACGAGCTCCTCGCCGTAACTCACGTACGGGCCGACCGTCGTGGCCAGCACGCGCGCCTTCCCGGCGAGGTCGCGCAGCGAGGCCGGGTCGGAGACGTCCGCCCGCTCCACCCCGACCTTCGCGTCGGCGGGCAGCCGCTCCCGCAGCCGCTCCAGCTTGTCGGCGTTGCGGCCCGCGATCGCCCAGCGCAGCCCCTTCGGCGCGTGGGCCGCCAGGTACTCCGCGGTGAGCGCCCCGGCGAAACTGGTCGCTCCGAAGAGCACGATGTCGTACGGACGGTCCGTCCTGCTTTGCCTGCTCATGACACCCCTCGGTCGTGCAGCCCGTGCCGCTGTCGGTGGCCGAGGCTAGCGTGAGGAGTGCGGAGCTGTGACGACGAGCCCGGAGGACGACGATGGCCGTGCCCAGGAATGCCCTGAAGAAGTGGGAGAAGGTGCGCGCGTTCGCGCTGGGGCTGCCGGACGCCGTCGAGGAGTTCCCCTGGGGCGAGTCCGTCGCGAAGGTCAACAAGAAGGTGTTCGTCTTCCTCGGCGTCCAGGACGGCAGTTACCCCCTGGGGGTGACGGTGAAGCTCAAGGACGAGCCGGCGCACGCCCACGCGCTGGCCTGCCCCGGCGCCGAGCCCGCCGGATACGGCCTGGGCAAGGCGGGCTGGGTGAGCATCCCCCTGGAGCAGCAGGGTGCCCCCGCCGCCGAGGTGCTCTGCGACTGGGTGGAGGAGAGCTACCGGGTGATCGCGCCGAAGCGGCTGATAGTCGTGCTGGACGGAGGCTGACCCGTCCGGCAGATTGCTAAGCGCTTGCTCGTTCGGGTCTTGTGCCGAGTGGAACACGTTCTTAGCATCGCTGGTGTTACATCAGTTGTGTCACAGCATGGGGGCTGGATGACCACGGCAAGGACGCCAGGACACGGTCCGCTCACCGGCGTGCGCGTCGTCGAGCTGGCCGGCATCGGGCCCGGCCCGTTCGCCGCCATGCTCCTGGCCGACCTCGGGGCCGACGTGGTGCGCGTGGACCGGCCCGGCGGCCCAGGGCTCGCGATCGACCCGGCGTACGACGTCACCAACCGCAACAAGCGCTCGGTGGTCGTCGACCTGAAGGCCCCGGACGGCCCGGACCGGGTGCTCGACCTCGTGGCCCGCGCCGACGTCCTCGTCGAGGGCTACCGCCCCGGCGTCGCGGAACGCCTCGGTGTCGGCCCCGGGGACTGTCACGCCCGCAACCCGCGCCTCGTCTACGGCCGGATGACCGGCTGGGGCCAGGACGGCCCGCTCGCCCAGCGTGCCGGGCACGACATCGCGTACATCGCCCCCACCGGCGCCCTCGGCATGATCGGCCGCCCTGACGAACCGCCCGCGGTCCCGGCGAACCTGCTCGGCGACTACGCGGGCGGCTCCCTCTACCTCGTCGTCGGCGTCCTCGCCGCCCTGCACCACGCCCGCGCGAACGGCACCGGCCAGGTCGTCGACGCCGCCATCGTCGACGGCACCGCGCATCTCGCCACGATGATCCACGGCATGCTCGCCGCCGGCGGCTGGCAGGACCGCCGCGGCGCCAACCTCCTGGACGGCGGCTGCCCCTACTACGGCACGTACGAGACGGCCGACGGCCGGTACATGGCCGTCGGCGCCCTGGAACCCCGGTTCTACGCGGAGTTCCTCGCCCTCCTCGGCGTCGAGGACCAGGACGGGGCACGCAAGGACGTCACCCGCTGGGGTGAACTGCGCGAGCAGGTCGCCACCCGCTTCAAAAGCCGCACCAGGGACGAGTGGGCGGCCGTCTTCGACGGCTCCGACGCCTGCGTGGCGCCCGTGCTGTCCCTGCGCGAGGCCCCGCACCACCCGCACCTGGCCGCCCGCGGCACCTTCACCGACCACGGCGGCATCACCCAGCCCGCCCCGGCCCCCCGCTTCTCCGCGACCCCGACCTCCGTCCGCACCGGCCCGGCGCGGCCGGGCGCCGACACGGCGGACGTCGCCCGGGACTGGGACGTCCCCGGGCTCCTCCCGTCGTCCCGAAACCCTCAGTGAAAGGCCCCCTCGTGAGCACCGAAGCGTACGTCTACGACGCGATCCGCACCCCGCGCGGCCGCGGCAAGGCCAACGGCGCCCTGCACGGCACCAAGCCCATCGACCTGGTCGTCGGACTCATCCACGAGATCCGCGCCCGGTTCCCGGACCTCGACCCGGCCGCCGTCGACGACATCGTCCTCGGCGTCGTCGGCCCGGTCGGCGACCAGGGCTCCGACATCGCCCGGATCGCCGCCATCGCCGCGGGCCTGCCCGACACGGTCGCCGGTGTGCAGGAGAACCGCTTCTGTGCCTCGGGCCTGGAGGCCGTCAACCTGGCCGCCGCCAAGGTGCGTTCCGGCTGGGAGGACCTCGTCCTCGCGGGCGGCGTCGAGTCGATGTCCCGGGTGCCGATGGCCTCCGACGGCGGCGCCTGGTTCAACGACCCGATGACCAACCTCGAGGTCAACTTCGTGCCGCAGGGCATCGGCGCCGACCTCATCGCGACCATCGAGGGATTCTCCCGACGCGACGTCGACGAGTACGCGGCGCTCTCCCAGGAGCGGGCCGCCACCGCGATGAAGGACGGCCGCTTCGAGCGGTCCGTGGTCCCGGTCAAGGACCGCAGCGGCCTCGTCGTCCTCGACCACGACGAGTTCCCGCGCCCCGGCACCACCGCCGACTCCCTCGCGGGGCTCAAGCCGTCCTTCGCGGACATCGGCGAACTCGGCGGCTTCGACGCCGTGGCCCTCCAGCAGTACCACTGGGTGGAGAAGATCGACCACGTCCACCACGCGGGCAACTCCTCCGGCATCGTCGACGGCGCCTCGCTCGTCGCGATCGGCTCCAAGGAGGTCGGCGAGCGCTACGGCCTCACCCCCCGCGCCCGGATCGTCTCCGCCGCCGTGTCCGGTTCCGAGCCGACCATCATGCTCACCGGCCCCGCCCCCGCCACCCGCAAGGCCCTCGCCAAGGCCGGACTGACCATCGACGACATCGACCTCGTCGAGATCAACGAGGCGTTCGCGGCGGTCGTGCTGCGCTTCGTGAGGGACATGGGCCTGTCCCTGGACAAGGTCAACGTCAACGGCGGCGCGATCGCGCTCGGCCACCCCCTCGGCGCCACCGGCGCGATGATCCTCGGCACCCTCGTGGACGAACTCGAGCGCCAGGACAAGCGCTACGGCCTCGCCACGCTGTGCGTCGGCGGCGGCATGGGCGTCGCCACCATCGTCGAGCGCATCTGACCCCCTCCCGACGGATCACACGGAGCACCTCCACATGAGCACTGAGTCCACCACCATCCGCTGGGAACAGGACCGCACCGGCCTCGTCACCCTCGTCATCGACGACCCCACCCAGTCCGCGAACACCATGAACCAGGCGTTCCGCGACTCGCTGGCCGCCGTCACCGACCGCCTGGAGGCCGAGAAGGACTCCATCCGGGGCGTCATCATCACCTCCGCGAAGAAGACCTTCTTCGCCGGCGGCGACCTGCGCGACCTCATCCGCGTCACGCCCGAGACGGCCCAGGAGCTGTTCGACGGCGGCATGGCCATCAAGCGGAACCTGCGCCGCATCGAGACCCTCGGCAAGCCCGTCGTCGCCGCCCTCAACGGCGCGGCCCTCGGCGGCGGCTACGAGATCGCCCTCGCCTGCCACCACCGCGTCGCCCTCGACGCGCCCGGCTCCAAGATCGGCTGCCCCGAGGTCACCCTCGGTCTGCTCCCCGGAGGCGGCGGCGTCGTCCGCACCGTCCGCCTGCTCGGCATCGCCGACGCCCTGCTGAAAGTCCTCCTCCAGGGCACCCAGTACAGCCCGCGCCGCGCCCAGGAGAACGGCCTCGTCGACGAGGTGGCCGACAGCCAGGAGGACATGCTCGCCAAGGCCCGCGCCTTCATCGACGCCAACCCCGAGTCCCAGCAGCCCTGGGACAAGCCGGGCTACCGCATCCCGGGCGGCACGCCGGCCAACCCCAAGTTCGCCGCGAACCTGCCCGCCTTCCCGGCCAGCCTGCGCAAGCAGACCAACGGCGCCCCCTACCCGGCCCCGCGCAACATCCTGGCCGCCGCCGTCGAGGGCTCCCAGGTCGACTTCGAGACCGCCCAGGTCATCGAGGCCCGCTACTTCGTGGACCTCGCGGCCGGCCAGACCTCGAAGAACATGATCCAGGCCTTCTTCTTCGACCTCCAGGCCGTCAACTCCGGCGCCAACCGCCCCCAGGGCATCGAGCCCCGCAAGGTCCGCAAGGTCGCCGTCCTCGGCGCCGGGATGATGGGCGCCGGCATCGCCTACTCCTGCGCCCGCGCCGGCATCGACGTCGTCCTCAAGGACGTCTCCCTGGAGGCGGCCCTCAAGGGCAAGGGCTACTCCGAGAAGCTGTGCGCCAAGGCCGTCTCCAAGGGCCGTACGTCCCAGGAGAAGGCCGACGCGCTGCTTGCCCGCATCACCCCGACCGCCGAGGGGCAGGACCTCGCCGGCTGCGACGCCGTCATCGAGGCCGTCTTCGAGGACACCTCCCTCAAGCACAAGGTGTTCCAGGAGATCCAGCACGTCGTGGAGCCCGACGCGCTGCTCTGCTCCAACACCTCCACCCTGCCCATCACCGCCCTCGCCGAAGGCGTGGAGCGCCAGGGCGACTTCATCGGCCTGCACTTCTTCTCGCCCGTCGACAAGATGCCGCTCGTCGAGATCATCAAGGGCGAGCGCACCGGCGAGGAGGCCCTGGCCCGCGCCTTCGACCTGGTCCGGCAGATCAACAAGACGCCCATCGTCGTCAACGACTCGCGCGGCTTCTTCACCTCCCGCGTCATCGGCCACTTCATCAACGAGGGCGTCGCGATGGTCGGCGAGGGCATCGAGCCCGCCTCGGTCGAGCAGGCCGCCGCCCAGGCCGGCTACCCGGCCAAGGTGCTGTCCCTGATGGACGAACTGACGCTGACCCTGCCCCGCAAGATCCGGGCCGAGACCCGGCGCGCGGCCGAGGAGGCGGGCGGCACCTGGACGGCCCACCCCGCCGAGGCCGTCATCGACCGCATGGTCGACGAGTTCGGCCGCACCGGCCGCAGCGGCGGCGCCGGCTTCTACGACTACGGCGACGACGGCAAGCGCACCGGCCTGTGGCCCGGGCTGCGCGAGCACTACACCAAGCCGGGGTATCGGATCCCGTTCCGGGACATGCAGGAGCGGATGCTGTTCTCCGAGGCGCTGGACACCGTCCGGCTGCTGGAGGAGGGCGTGCTGACCTCCGTCGCCGACGCCAACATCGGCTCCATCTTCGGCATCGGCTTCCCGGGCTGGACCGGCGGCGTGCTCCAGTACATCAACGGCTACGAAGGGGGCCTGCCCGGCTTCGTGGCCCGCGCGCGTGAGCTCGCCGAGCAGTACGGCGAGCGTTTCGCCCCGCCCGCGCTGCTGGTGGAGAAGGCGGAGCGGGGGGAGCGGTTCAGCGACTCAGCCCGCGGCTGACCCGCCGGAGCCCGACGGCCCGGTGAGCCACTCGCCCAGCTCTTCCTTCAGCGACCGCTGAAAGGCGGTGAGGAGCGCCTGCACCACCAGAGGGTGCATGTGCGCGGACAAGGAGCGCACGTCCCGCGCGTCGCGCTCGGCCACCTCGCCGCGGAAGAGCTGGGACAGCTCCCGGGCCGCGGCCCGCGTGTGTTCGACGAGGACCTTGCGCGCCGCGAAGATCGCCTCCTGGGAGAGCGGCACGTCCAGCAGCCCGGCGCCGAGCCGGAGCAGGCCGAGGTCGGCCTCGTACCCGCCGTCCGCGGGCCGGACCACGCCCATCGCGGCGAGCCGCTCGACGTCCTCGTCGCCGAGCGGCCGTCCGGCCCGCCGCTCCAGCTCCGCCCGCGTGACCGTCTGGACGGTCTCCGGCGCCCAGGAGGCCACCACGGCCCGGTGGATGGCGAGGTCGTGCGCGCTCAGGTCCGACGGCAGCTGCCGCAGATAGCGCTCGATGCCGGCCAGCGTCATGCCCTGCTGCTGCAACTCCTCGATCAGCGCCAGCCGGGCCAGATGCTCACGCCCGTAGTGCCCCACGCGCCGCGGACCGAGCACCGGCGGGGGCAACAACCCCTTGGTGCCGTAGAAGCGGACCGTGCGCACCGTGACGCCGGCCCGGGCTGCCAGCTCGTCGATCGTGAGGGTCGGCCCCTCGGCGTCGGTCGTCATGTGCAGCAGTATCGCTGTCTCACCCATGCTGTGAAACCTCCCGCGTCCCGGGAGGCGGCAGTGTGAGAAGTCGCGCTCTGTGACGTGCGCCACCGCGTGAGCCGCGGGGCGTGAGGGAAGGTGGCCCCTTGGTCTGTGCCTTTACCGAGGGCACGGACCTTATGTACGTCCGGAAGCCGAGCGTGACCCGCTCGGGCGCACCAGAGAGTGGATCCACCGTGAGCAAGGACGCCGTGAACACGGCTGCGGCCACGCCGCGTACCGATGCGGCCGCAGTGCCCGCGGACGCGGGCGACGCCGGCTACAGCAAGGACCTCAAGGCCCGCCACGTCAACATGATCGCCATCGGAGGCGCGATCGGCACCGGGCTCTTCCTGGGCGCGGGCGGCCGCCTGCACAACGCGGGCCCGGCGCTGGCGATCGCCTATCTGGTCTGCGGCATCTTCGCCTTCTTCGTGGTCCGGGCCCTCGGTGAGCTCGTGCTCTACCGCCCCTCCTCGGGTTCCTTCGTGTCGTACGCGCGCGAGTTCCTCGGCGAGAAGGGCGCGTACATCGCCGGCTGGATGTACTTCCTGAACTGGTCGACCACCGGCATCGCCGACATCACCGCGATCGCGCTCTACACGCACTACTGGAGCCTGTTCACCGACATCCCGCAGTGGGTGCTGGCCCTGGTCGCCCTCGCGGTGGTCCTGGCCGTGAACCTCATCTCGGTGAAGATCTTCGGTGAGATGGAGTTCTGGTTCGCGATCATCAAGGTCGCCACGCTCGTCGGGTTCATGTTCATCGGCATCTTCCTGCTCGCCACACAGCACGAGGTGGGCGGCCAGACCCCGGGCCTGGGCGTCATCACCGACAACGGCGGCGTCTTCCCGCACGGCATGATGCCCGTCGTCCTGGTCATGCAGGGCGTGATCTTCGCGTACGCCGCGCTGGAACTGGTCGGTGTCGCCGCGGGCGAGACCGCCGAGCCGGAGAAGGTCGTCCCGCGCGCGGTGAACTCGATCATGTGGCGGGTGGGCCTCTTCTACGTGGGCTCGGTCGTCCTCCTCGCCCTGCTCCTGCCCGGCTCGGTCTACTCGGCGGACCAGAGCCCCTTCGTCACGGTGCTGTCGAAGATCGGCGTCCCGGCCGCGGGCGACGTGATGAACCTGGTCGTCCTGACGGCCGCCATGTCCTCCCTCAACTCCGGCCTCTACTCCACCGGCCGCATCCTGCGCTCCATGGCCATGGCCGGATCCGCCCCGAAGTTCACCGCGCGCATGAACCGCAGCCAGGTCCCCTACGGCGGCATCCTGCTGACCTGCGGGGTGTGCGTGCTCGGCGTCGGCCTGAACTTCCTCGTGCCGGCCCAGGCCTTCGAGATCGTGCTGAACGTCGCCTCCCTCGGCATCATCAGCACCTGGGTGATCATCATGGTCTGCCACCTGGTCTTCGTCCGCCGCGCCAAGGACGGCCAGGTCACCCGCCCCTCCTTCAGGCTTCCCTTCAGCCCGGTCACGGAGATCACCACGATCGCCTTCCTGCTGGCCTGCCTCGGCATGATGTGGAACGACCCCGAGGTCGGCCGCAAGACCCTCCTCCTCATCCCCCTGATCGCGGCCATGCTGGTCGCGGGCTGGTTCGGCATCCGCCGCCGCGTCTCCCGGGCGGCGGACCAGGAGCTGTCGCAGCTGACGAAGTAGCAGGTCGCGGCCTGTCGGGCGCCCGGCGCTGCCGGGCCCCGGTGCCGGCTCAGCCCTGGCTGTCGAAGGCCCAGCAGGTCCTCGACCCCGGTGGGGAGCAGCCCGAGCACGGACGCTGCCTCGACGACCGCCGGCTACCGCACGTCCGGCTCCCTCGTCAGCAGACTCGCCCTCACATGTCACGGTGTACGGGCCCCACCGTAGACGGCGGGCCCCGTTCGGCAGGCCGGGCGTCACCCTGACGGGGCAGCACGTCGACACCCCGTGCGGGAGGCAGCCCGCCGCCGGGTCGAGCGGGGCGGCGGGCCGGGCGGCGGGTTGCCCGCGGCAGGGTCGCGCCGGACGCCCCCTGCCGCGGGCTTCCCGTCGTGCGGCGTGCGTTGGGCGCCCCCGCACGACAGGCGGAGGTCAGTACCCGTGCACCCCTGCACGACCCGCGGATGTCAGTGCCCGTGCACCCCGTTCGTCGCGGCGATCCGCTTCCACGACCTGGGCTGGGACACGGCCTTCGCTCCCTTGGCGCCCTTGGCCACCGCCGCCGCCCGGGCCGCCGGCACCCCCGGCTTCGAAGGCTGGAACAGCCACGTGTCGAAGAGCGCCGCCAGCGGCTTGCCCGAGACCTCCTCCGCGTACCGCCGGAAGTCCGCCACCGAGGCGTTGCCATGGGCGTACTTCGCGGGCCAGCCCTTGAGGATCGCGAAGAACGACTCGTCACCGATCTTGTTGCGCAGCGCCTGGACGGCCAGTGCGCCACGGTCGTAGACCGCGATGTCGAACTGGTTCTCCGGGCCGGGGTCCCCGGGCTTCACCGTCCAGAACGGGTCGTCGGCCGGATGCGAGGCGTACACGTAGTCGGCGAGTTCCTGCGCGGTGCCCTCGCCCTCGTGCTCGGACCACAGCCACTGCGCGTACCTCGCGAACCCCTCGTTGATCCAGATGTCCTTCCAGCCCTTGAGCGACACCTCGTCGCCGTACCACTGGTGGGCCAGCTCATGGACGACGACCGACGCGTTCGACCCGTTCGCGAACTGCCGCGGGCTGTAGAACGGCCGGGTCTGGGTCTCCAGCGCGTACCCGGTGTTCGTGTTCGGCACGTATCCGCCGAGCGCGCTGTAGGGATACGGTCCGAAGTACCCGGCCAGCCAGTCCGCGATCTCTCCGGTCCGTTCGATGCTCGCCCGCGCCGCACCGGCGTTCGCGCCGAGGTCCTTGCTGTAGGCGTTGAGGACCGGAATGCCGCCCTCGGTCGTGCCGGTCGTGATGTCGAACTTCCCGACCGCGAGCGTGGCGAGGTACGTGGCCTGCGGCTTGTCGGACCGCCAGTTCCAGCGGGTCCAGCCGAGCTTCGAACTCGTCGACTGGAGCGTGCCGCCTGAGATGGCCTGCGTGCCGTCCGGGACCAGCACGGAGACGTCGTAGGTCGCCTTGTCCAGCGGATGGTCGTTGGCCGGGAACCACCACGCGGCCGCCTCGGGCTCGTTCGCCGCGACACCGCCGTCCGGGGTGCGGTGCCAGCTGGTGAAGCCGAAGGCCTGCTTCGACGACGGCACCCCGCGGTAGCGCACCACGACCGTGACGGGCGCGCCCTTGGCCAGCGGAGTCTTCGGCGTGATCTCCAGCTCCTGCTCGCCCGAGGTCCGGAACGACGCCTTCGCGCCGTTGACGCGCACCTCGCCGACGTCCAGCAGGAAGTCCAGGTTGAAGCTCGTCAGGTCCTGCGTGGCGCGGGCCACGAGGGTCGCCGTGCCCTCCAGCTCGTCGGTGGCCGGCTGGTACTTCAGCCGGAGGTCGTAGTGGGAGACGTCGTATCCGCCGTTGCCGTAGGCCGGGTAGTAGGGGTCGCCGATACCCGGCGCGCCGGGGGAGTGGGGGACGGCCGATGCCGGGATCGCCAGCAGGAGAACGGCCGCTGCCAGGGCTCCCGGCGCGATGATTCTGCGGTGCACGCAAGGCTCCAAGTCGTAGGGTCCCGGGGTCTGTCCGGGGTCGGTAAGGGGTCTGTCCGGGGTCTGTCCGGAGCCTATTGACTCCCTGCGCCTCTGATCATGTCCATGGCCCCTTCTGTCACACGATCGCCATTCGGCCGACATGAGACACCCGCCCCGCGGGCGCGTCGATGACACGCCGGTCCGTCAGCCGCCCTCTTCTGAACAGGAGTTCACCGATGTACCGTCCGGCGCATGCCGAAACGCACGCGCTTCACGACCTGGAGACCGCTCGCGACGGCGGCCACGGCCGCCCTCTTGGCCACCCTGCTCACCCCGGCGGCCGCACAGGCCGCCCCGCGCGGGAGTGAACCCGTCCACTCCTACGAGGACGCCATCCGCGAGGCCGTCTGGGTGGACACCGGTCTCGACGGTGACCGGGACGGTAAGCCCGACCGGGTCGCCGTCGACATCGTCCGCCCCCGCGAAACCGCCCGGCAGGGCCGCAAGGTCCCCGTCATCATGGACGCCAGCCCGTACTACTCCTGTTGCGGGCGCGGCAACGAGAGCCAGAAGAAGACCTACGACGCGCAGGGCCGTGTCGCACGGATGCCGCTCTACTACGACAACTACTTCGTGCCGCGCGGCTACGCCTTCGTCGGCGTGGACCTGGCCGGAACCAATCGCTCCGACGGCTGCGTGGACGTCGGCGGCCGCTCCGACATCCAGTCCGCGAAGGCCGTCGTCGACTGGCTGAACGGCCGCGCGAAGGCCTACACGACCCGCACCGGCACCGCCCGCGCCCAGGCCGGCTGGACCAACGGCCGCACCGGCATGATCGGCAAGAGCTGGGACGGCACCATCGCCAACGGCGTCGCCGCCACCGGTGTCAAGGGCCTGAAGACCATCGTCCCGATCAGCGCCATCTCCTCCTGGTACGACTACTACTTCCAGCAGGGCGCCCCCCTCTACGACTCCGGCCCCGAGTGGCTGTCGGACTACGTCGACAGCCCCGACGCCCGCGCCAAGTGCGCGGCCGTCCAGCACAAACTCGTCGACGGCGCGCCGCGCACCGGCGACTGGACCCCGCTGTGGAGCGAGCGCGACTACGTCAAGGCCGCGCGCAAGGTCAAGGCCAGCGTGTTCCTGGTCCACGGCATGCAGGACCTCAACGTCCGCATGAAGCACGTCGGCCCGTGGTGGAACGCCCTCGCGAAGAACGGCGTCGAGCGCAAGATCTGGCTGTCCCAGACCGGCCACGTCGACCCCTTCGACTTCCGGCGCGGCGCATGGGTCGAGACGCTGCACCGCTGGTTCGACCACGAACTCATGGGCATCGACAACGGCATCGACCGTGAGCCCATGGCCGACATCGAGCGCGCCCCCGGCCAGTGGGACACCTCCCGGGTCTGGCCGCCGAGCGGCACCCGCACCGCCACCCTGCGCCCCGACCGCGGCGCCCAGGCCGGCGTCGGCACCCTCGGCCTGCGCCGCGGTCACGGCACCGCGAGCTTCACCGACGACCCGAAGCTGAGCGAGACCGACTGGGCCGCGCAGATCGACAAGCCCACACCGGAGAAGGCCGGATTCACCACCCGGACGCTCACCCGGGACCTGCGCCTGTCCGGCCCCTCCGAGGTGACCGTCACCGTGACGCCCTCCACCCCGACGGCGCACCTTTCCGCCGTCCTCGTGGACCTCGGCCCCGCCACGATCCGCGACTACGCCGACGCGGGCGAAGGCATCACCACCCTGACCGACCGCACCTGCTGGGGCGCAAGCACCACGGCGGACAGCTCCTGCTTCAAGGAGACGAAGGCGAAGACCGCCGACGTCGACTACACGGTCGTCAGCCGCGGCTGGGCCGACCTCGGCAACCACGCCTCCGACCACAAGGGCTCCCCGCTCACCCCGGGCAAGCGGTACACGATCACCCTCGACCTCGCGGCGACCGACCATGTCGTCCCGAAGGGCCACCGTCTGGCGCTGATCGTCGCGGGCACCGACCAGGGCCTCATCGATCCTCCCGCCGACAAGCCGAAGCTCACCCTCGACCTCTCCCGCACCTCGGCGCGCGTCCCGTTCACCGGCGGGGCCACCGCCTTCGCCCGCGCCACCACGGGCGCCGCCACCGCCACCCCCGATGCCACGTTCCTGGACGGCGTCCGGGAGCCGCGCACCACCCACCGTGTCCCGGAGGCGAGCCAGTGATCCGTGCAGGCGCCCTGATAGCGACCACCGCGGCCCTCACGGCCTCGCTGGTCGCCGCACCCGCACAGGCGGCCGGCGACCCCCCGCCCCGCACCGGCTTCGAGCAGTCGAACGGTGCCCGCTGGACCACCCAGCCCGAGGAGCAGGACTTCCTCAAGGCCGTCGACCGGTCGAGCGGCCGCGTCTCCTTGACCCGCTTCGGCACGACGAAGCAGGACCGCCCGCTCCAGCTCGTGCGGATCGGCAGCCGTCCGAGCTCCAACAAGGTGCTGCTCGTGTGCAGCCAGCACGGCGACGAGCCCTCCGGCCGCGAGGCCTGCCTGACCACCGTCCGCGACCTCGCGTACGCCCGCGACAGCCGCACCCGGCGCTTCCTGGACCGCACCACGGTCCTGGTCGTGCCCACCGCCAACCCGGACGGCCGGGCCGCGAACACACGCGGCAACGGCGACGGCGTCGACATCAACCGCGACCACCTCGCCCTGAAGACCGCCGAGGGGCGCGCCCTGGCCGCCGTCATCCGCGACCAGCGCCCCGACATCGTCTACGACCTGCACGAGTACGGCGCCACACCCCGGTACTACGACAAGGACCTCTTCGACCTGTGGCCGCGCAACCTCAACACCCACGAGGCGGTCCACGACGAGGCGCGGACCCTGTCCGAGGCGTACGTCCGCCCCGCCGCCGAGCGGGCCGGCCACTCGACCGGCACCTACGGCATCTGGACCGACCCGGAGACCGGTGAGCCGGTCAAGCAGGTCGCCGGAGACGGACAGGAGCGCATTCTGCGCAACATGTCCGGTGTGAAGCACTCCGTCGGGCTGCTCATCGAGAGCCGGGTGGACCCGCTGACCGACGCGGAGAAGACGGACGAGGCGCTCAACAACCGGCGTCGGGTGACCTCCCAACTGGACGCCCTCAGGGGCATGTTCGGGTATACCGATCAGCGCCGCGCGCGCATCGAGGCGACGACGGCGAGGGCCCGGCTCGCGGGATACGCCGACACGGGGCCCGTGTACATCGGGGGTGCCGACAACGATCAGCCCGAATCGGATGAAATCATCCCGAACCCACCCTGTGGCTACCGGCTCACCGCCGCCCAGTTCACCGAGGTCGGCGACGAACTCGCCCTGCACGGAGTGCGCGTACGCAAGGACGCCGACGGCGTGCTCGTGCCCCTGCGCCAGCCCCTGCGGGCGCTCGTGCCCCTGCTGCTCGACGACCGGGCCGAGTACCACCTGACAGGAGGTTCATACGAAACCGCATGTTGAGAGGGGTGAAATTCCGCCAGACGTGGTAGCAGCGTTTACGGAGGACCTACATCCTCCTCCGCTGTCCCGATGAAAGGTTCCGCCTGTGACGCAAGAACGACCAAGCGCAAAGGACTCCCCGGAGGGAGCCGTGCTGCCGGGGTCGGAAGCGGGCCTGCCCGGTCAGGACCGGCCGCAGACCGACCGCGTCGTCTTCGGCGTCACGGCGGTCCTCACCCTCGCCTTCGTGGTGTGGGGCGCCACCGCGACCGACTCGCTCGAAAACGTCTCCACCACCATGCTCAGCGGGCTGATGCACAACGGCGGCTGGGCGTTCATGCTCGCGGCCTCCGGCTTCGTCGTCTTCGCCCTCTGGCTCGCCATCAGCCGCTACGGCCGTATCCACCTCGGTGCGGAGGGCGAGGAGCCCGAGTTCCGTACGGTGTCCTGGGTCGCGATGATGTTCAGCGCGGGCATGGGCATCGGCCTGATGTTCTACGGCGTGAGCGAGCCGCTCTCGCACTACGGCACGCCCCCGCCGGGCACCGACCCGGCCGACTCCGGCGAACGCATGGAGACGGCCATGGCCACCACCCTGTTCCACTGGACGCTCCACCCCTGGGCGATCTACGCGGTGGTCGGCCTCGCCATCGCCTACAGCACCTTCCGCAGGCGGCGCCGGCAAACCATCAGCGCGGTCTTCACGCCGCTCATCGGCAGGAGGAACGCCAACGGCGGCATCGGCCGGGCCATCGACGTCCTCGCGATCATCGCGACCGTCTTCGGCTCCGCCGCATCCCTGGGGCTCGGCGCACTCCAGATCGGCTCCGGTGTCCAGGAGCTGAAGTGGATGGACAAGGTGAGCACCGGGCTGCTCGTCACGATCATCGCGGTGCTGACCCTGGCCTTCGTCGCGTCCGCCATCTCCGGTGTGGAGAAGGGCATCCAGTGGCTGTCCAACACCAACATGGTGCTGGCGCTGATCCTCGCCCTGTTCGTGTTCGTGGCGGGCCCGACCATCATCGTCCTCGACCTGCTGCCCACCTCCGTCTTCGCCTACCTCGGTGACCTGCCCCAGCTGGCCGGCCGGACCGAGGCGAGCGGCGGCGAAGGCGTGGCCGACTGGCTGGGCAGCTGGACGGTCTTCTACTGGGCGTGGTGGATCTCCTGGACGCCGTTCGTCGGCATGTTCATCGCCCGCATCAGCCGGGGCCGCACCATCCGCCAGTTCGTCGGCGGTGTCATCCTCGTCCCCAGCACCGTCAGCCTGATCTGGTTCGCGATCTTCGGCGGCTCGGCCATGAGGATGCAGGAGGAGGGGCGGCTCGGCAAGGAGGCGACCCCGGAGGGGCAGCTCTTCGGCGTGCTCCAGCAGTTCCCCATCGCCACCGTCACGAGCCTGCTCGTCATGGTCCTCGTCGGCATCTTCTTCGTCTCGGGCGCCGACGCGGCCTCGATCGTCATGGGCACCCTGTCGCAGAAGGGCGCGCTCGAACCGGGCCGGTTCGTCGTGGTGTTCTGGGGCGTGGTCACCGGTGCGGTGGCCGCGATCATGCTGCTCGTCGGCAGCGGGCAGGGCGACGCCCTGACCGGTCTGCAGAACCTCACGATCCTCGCGGCGGCGCCGTTCGTCATCGTGATGATCTTCATGTGCGTCGCCCTCATGCGCGACCTGCGCCGTGACCCGGTGATCGTGCGCGAGCAGATGGGCTCCGAGGCCGTTGAGATGGCCGTGATGGAGGGCCACAAGAAGTACGACGGCGAGTTCGAGTTCCGTGTCGGCCCGGGCCGCGGCCCGGACGTGGAGGGAGACCCGATCGGCAAGCACTGATCCAACGCAGCGGGCGGCCCGGATTCCACGAATCCGGGCCGCCCGCGCGTCTTGCCGCCCGCGCGTCTTGCCGCCCGACTCGCGTCCTGGCCGCCGCCCTCGCGCTTCGGACGGCAGCTCGGGGCTCGGTCTGAGCCTGGCGATCAGTCTTCGCCCCGCGTGGAGTTGTGGGCATCGGTCCCGGGTGGCCGGGGTGGTGCGTCGATCGCGGACCGCATGTGGCTGGTCGCACAGTTCCCCCTGCCCCTGGCGGGGCGCGCCCGCGCCGTGCCCCTCACCCGGCGCCGTCCGCCTCAGCCCGAGACCAGCCGCGCGGCCTCCTCCGCGCACCCCCAGGCCACGGTGACGCCCGCGCCGCCGTGGCCGTAGTTGTGCACCAGCAGCCGTCCGTCCGGCAGGGCGTCGCGCTCCAGCCGGACCGACGGCCGGGTGGGCCGCAGCCCCACCCGGTGCCCCAGCACCCGGGCCCCGGCGATCTCCGGCCTGAGTGCCGCGCAGCGGCGGATGATCGCCTCGGCCGTCGCGGGGTCGGGCTCCAGCGACCACGCGTCCTCCTCGGAGGTACCGCCGAGGACGAGTCCGCCCGGCTGCGGGAACAGGTACGCGTGCTCACCGGCCGCGTCGGTGGTGACCAGCCAGGTGTCGATCCCGGGGTTCTCCACGACGACCAACTGGCCGCGCACGGGCCGTACGGAGGGGTCGGGCACGAGTTCCCGCGCGGCGAGCCCAGCGCAGTTGACCACGACCGGCGCGTCCACCTCAAAGAAGGAGGACACCGTGCGCGTCTCGATCACGCCGCCCGCGGCGACGAACCGCTCCCGCAGCCACGGCAGATGGGCCGGCATGTCGATGAGCGGCAGCCGTGCCCGGACGCCCGTACCCGCGTACTCGTCGGTCGTGGACGCCCGCAGCCCCGGCACCCGGCCCGCCAGCCACCCGTCGGCCTCGTCGAGGCCCGTCTCGCCCAGTACCCCTTCGACCATGCGTACGCCGGCCGGTTCGGCCCGTGCCACCAGGTCCTCGTACACCTCCAGGGACCGCAGCGCCCACGCGCGTGCCGCCGCGACCGGTTCGATCCGGTACGGCCACCACAACGCGCCCGCAACGGCGGAGGTGGTCGCCTCGACGGCGTCCCGCGTCCACACCCGCACCGACGCCCCCCGCTCCGCGAGGATCAGGGCGGTCGTCAGCCCGACCACCCCACCGCCGACCACCACGATCTCGCCACGCGACTCACTCGTCATGCCCGGACCGTAGCGGAATGTGTCATGCCGTGCTCACATCACGCGCAGTGTGGGGATACTCACCGTATGTGTGCCGAGTACGCGACCTTCGGCCTGGCTCCCGCGATGCGAGCCGGGGGAGTTCTCAACGACGGCGGTTACCAGATCCACCGGGACTTCGTTGACTTCGTCGTCGACGGACGCCCGTTGCTGTTCCAGCTCTCCGACCTCGACGCGGTCTCCCCACTCGCGTCCGACGTCCCGCCCGCGATCTTCACCGCGCAGGTCCGCAGCCTGCTCCTGGAGAGCCCGGCCCCGTTACCGGGCGACCGGTACGTCGTCTACGGCTGCCCCGAGTGCGAGGACCTGGCCTGCGGCGCCGTCACCGCCGTCATCCAGGGCGACGGCGAGGACGTCATCTGGCGGGACTTCGCCTGGCAGACCGACGACCACGCCGACCTGGAGCTCAACGGCTACCACGGCATCGGCCCGTTCCGCTTCCGCGGCGCCGAGTACCGCACGGCACTGAGCGCCCTGCTGAACGGCTCCGCCCCCGACCCACGGCGCCGCGTCCTGCTGATCGGCGCCCGCGTCGCCGTCCTCGCCAAGCTCGCCGCCGCCCTGCGCACCATCGGCGTCGGCGCCGACATCGCCCATGACGCCGACGGCGTACCCGCCGACGAACTCCGCGGCTACGGCGCCGTCGCCTTCGGCCACGCGGCCGGCGAGCGGGAACGTGCCGCCGTCCGCCGCGCCTTCGAGCGCGCCGGGGTCCCGGTCGCCCATGTCGACGGCCTCGCCCCGATCGTCCCGCTCCTCGTCGCCCAGATCGAACACGCCCTGGACCGCAGCCCGGCCGACCGGCGCCGCCTCACCGGCCTCACCGCCACCGACGCCGGCGCGGACGTCGAGGTAACCTCCGCCTGCCGCGTCACCCTCACCGCGTACCGCCTGGACCGGCTCTCCCGCACCCACACCCACGATATCTTCGACGGCGTCCTCGAAGCCGGCCGCCACCTCGTCGCCCTCGACACGAAGGCCGTCAGGGGCCGGTCGTTCGTCGTGGCGCGCACGTCCGGAAGCGTCCTGGTGACGGCCGTGAACCACTGAGCGGCCCGGCCGTTAGGATCGGCGCTCTGATGACTGCCACCCTCGTCGCCAAGAACCTCGCCGCCGGCCACGGCGACCGCTCCCTGTTCACCGGACTCGACCTCGTCGTCGCGCCCGGCGACGTGATCGGCCTCGTCGGGGCCAACGGCGCGGGCAAGTCCACCCTGCTCAGGATGCTCGTCGGACTCACCGCGCCCGAGCAGGGCGATCTGCGCCTGTCCCCGCCGACCGCCACCGTCGGCCACCTCCCGCAGGAGCCGGACCGCCGCCCCGGTGAGACCGTCCGGGAGTTCCTGGCCCGCCGCACCGGCGTCGCCGAGGCCCAGCGGACCATGGACGAGGCCACCCAGGCCCTGGTCGACGGGGCACCCGGCGCGGACGACGCCTACGCCACCAGCCTGGAGCGCTGGCTCGGCCTCGGCGGCGCCGACCTCGACGAACGCGCCGAGGAGGTCGCCGACGGCCTCGGCCTCGCCGTGGGCCTGGACCAGCCGATGACGTCCCTGTCCGGCGGCCAGGCGGCCCGCGCGGGTCTCGCCTCCCTGCTCCTGTCCCGCTACGACGTCTTCCTCCTCGACGAGCCGACCAACGACCTCGATCTGGACGGCCTGGAGCGCCTCGAACGCTACGTGAGCGGCCTGCGCGCCGGCACGGTGGTCGTCAGCCACGACCGCGAGTTCCTCACCCGCACCGTCACCAAGGTCCTCGAACTCGACCTGGCACAGCGGCAGATCAACCTCTTCGGCGGTGGCTACGCGGCCTATCTGGAGGAGCGGGAGGTCGCCCGCCGGCACGCCCGCGACGAGTTCGAGGAGTACGCCGACAAAAAGGGGGCCCTCCAGGACCGCGCGCAGATGCAGCGCTCCTGGATGGACAAGGGCGTGAAGAACGCGCGCCGCAAGGCGAGCAACGACAACGACAAGATCGGCCGCAAGTTCCGCAGCGAGGCCAGCGAGAAGCAGGCGGCGAAGGCCCGCCAGACCCAGCGCATGATCGAGCGTCTCGACGTCGTCGAGGAGCCCCGCAAGGAGTGGGAGCTGCGCATGGAGATCGCGTCGGCTCCGCGCTCGGGCGCCGTCGTCGCGACCCTGCGGGACGCCGAGGTACGCCGCGGCGGCTTCGTCCTCGGCCCGGTCTCCCTGCAGATCGACTGGGCGGACCGGGTGGCGGTGACCGGCGCGAACGGCGCCGGCAAGTCCACGCTGCTCGCCGCCCTCCTCGGTCGCGTCCCGCTGGACGCCGGGCACGCGGCGCTCGGCTCGGGCGTCCTGCTCGGCGAGGTGGACCAGGCCCGCAAGCTGTTCCACGGCGAGGAGTCCCTGCTCGACGCCTTCCGCGCGGCGGTCCCGGACACCGAACCGGTCGAGATCCGCACCCTCCTGGCCAAGTTCGGCCTCAAGACGGATCACGTCCTGCGTCCCGCGGCGAGCCTCTCCCCGGGCGAGCGCACCCGCGCCGCCCTCGCGCTGCTCCAGGGCCGGGGCGTCAACCTCCTGGTCCTCGACGAGCCGACCAATCACCTGGACCTGCCCGCCATCGAGCAGCTGGAGTCCGCCCTCGACGCCTACGAGGGCACCCTCCTGCTGGTCACCCACGACCGCCGCATGCTGGACGCCGTCCACGTGACGCGCCGCCTGGAGGTCGCGGACGGCAAGGTGACCGAGCGCTAACGGTCCGTCAGGCGCGTGGCGAGTAAGGGGTAGTCCACGACGTACCCCTCCTCGTCGAACTCCAGGTCGCTGCGGAAGTCACCGGAGGCGTAACGGACCCGCCCGGGCCCGAGATGCGTGTACGTCTGCAGCGACGGCCGTACCGCCAGGTCCGGCACCGACACCCAGGCCATCAGGAACTCCCGCTCGCCGGGAGTCCGGTGAAGCCGGTGCCGTAGCACGGGCATGGTGTTGGTGAGCGGGCAGAGCCCGAGGTCGCAGTCGAGAGCCCCGTCGACGTCCGGGAGCGGCTCACCGTTCGCGGTCCACCGGCCGTGGCCGTCATGGAGTAGATCGAGCGTGCGGCTGCCGTCGGCGGATTCGACGGTCACCCGGAGCCGGCGGGTCACGAAGCGGTCGGCTGTTTCGAGTGCGTACGTGACCCAGTAGGGCTCGGGATCGGTCCCGACAGCCTGTCCCCGCGCTCGCAGCATGCCGTCCCCGAGCTCGGGCCAGGCGGTCTCGAACCCCCCGCTTGCGAACACTTCCCAGGTGATGGCGGACATGCCCTCACTTTAGGTCTGAGAGGGAGCGAAGCTCATCTCTCAGGGGCGCGGGGAACCGCGCGACCAGCCACAACGGACCCGCAGCTCCCCACGATCACCCCGGCGGAGCCGTCAGCGCTTGCCGCCCTTGGGATCCGCCAGCCCCGCGCGGCGCAGCGCATCGGCCATCGCGCTGTTGGCGGGCGGAGGCGCCTGACGCGAACCGCCACCACGGCCGCCGCCACCACCACGCCCGCCCTGCCGCTGCTGCGGCGGACGCCCACCCCGCTGCCGACGCTCACCGGAGCCGCCGCCCTGGCCCTGCGAGGCCGCCGCCTCGTCCTCCAGACGCAGCGTCAGCGAGATCCGCTTGCGGGGGATGTCGACGTCGAGCACCTTCACCTTGACGATGTCGCCGGGCTTCACCACGTCCCGCGGGTCCTTCACGAACGTCTTGGACATCGCGGAGACGTGCACCAGACCGTCCTGGTGGACGCCGATGTCGATGAACGCCCCGAACGCGGCGACGTTCGTCACGACGCCCTCCAGGATCATCCCGGACGACAGGTCGGAGATCTTCTCCACGCCCTCCTTGAAGGCGGCCGTCCTGAAGGCCGGGCGCGGGTCGCGGCCGGGCTTCTCCAGCTCCTTCAGGATGTCGGTGACGGTGGGCAGACCGAACGTCTCGTCCACGAAGTCCTGTGGCTTCAGCGAGCGCAGCACCCCGGTGTTGCCGACGAGCGAGGCGACCTCCTGCCCGGCGGACTTCACCATGCGCCGGACCACCGGGTAGGCCTCGGGGTGCACGCTCGACGCGTCCAGCGGGTCGTCGCCGCCGCGGATCCGCAGGAAGCCCGCGCACTGCTCGTACGCCTTCGGGCCGAGCCGCGCCACCTTCTTCAGCTCACCGCGGGCCTTGAACGGCCCGTTCTGGTCCCGGTGCGCGACGATGTTCTCGGCGAGCCCGGAGGTGATGCCGGAGACCCGGGCGAGCAGCGGGGCCGACGCCGTGTTGACGTCCACCCCGACGCCGTTCACACAGTCCTCCACCACCGCGTCGAGCGAGCGCGACAGCTTCACCTCGGACAGGTCGTGCTGGTACTGGCCGACGCCGATGGACTTCGGGTCGATCTTCACCAGCTCGGCCAGCGGGTCCTGGAGCCGGCGGGCGATCGACACGGCGCCGCGCAGCGACACGTCCATGTCGGGCAGCTCCTGGGAGGCGAACGCGGACGCCGAGTACACGGACGCCCCGGCCTCGGACACCATCACCTTCGTGAGCTTCAACTCGGGGTGCTTGGTGATCAGTTCCCCGGCGAGCTTGTCGGTCTCGCGGGACGCCGTGCCGTTGCCGATGGCGACCAGCTCGACCGCGTGCTCCTTCGCGAGCCGGGCCAGCTTGGCGATGGCCTCGTCCCACCGGTTGGCCGGCACGTGCGGGTGGATGACGTCGGTGGCGACGACCTTGCCGGTGGCGTCGACCACGGCGACCTTCACACCCGTGCGGAAGCCGGGGTCCAGGCCGAGCGTCGCGCGCGTGCCCGCGGGGGCGGCCAGCAGCAGGTCGCGCAGGTTCGCGGCGAAGACCCGCACCGCCTCGTCCTCGGCGGCCGTGCGCAGCCGCAGCCGCAGGTCGATGCCGAGGTGGACGAGGATGCGGGTGCGCCACGCCCAGCGGACCGTGTCCTTCAGCCACTTGTCACCGGCGCGGCCCCGGTCGGCGATGCCGAACTTGTGGGCGACGATCCCCTCGTACGAGAAGGGGCCGTCCGTCTGCTCCTCGGGCTCCAGGACGAGGTCGAGGACCTCCTCCTTCTCGCCGCGCAGCATCGCGAGGACGCGGTGCGAGGGCAGGTCTGTGAACGGCTCGGCGAAGTCGAAGTAGTCGGAGAACTTCGCCCCCGCCTCCTCCTTGCCGTCCCGCACCTTGGCGGCCAGCCGCCCGCGCACCCACATGCGCTCGCGCAGCTCGCCGATCAGGTCGGCGTCCTCCGAGAACCGCTCGGTGAGGATCGCCCGGGCACCGTCCAGGGCGGCCTGCGGATCGGCGACACCCTTGTCGGCGTCGACGAACGCGGCGGCCGCGGCGAGGGGCTCGACCGACGGATCGCCGAGCAGCCCCTCCGCCAGCGGCTCGAGTCCGGCCTCACGGGCGATCTGCGCCTTGGTGCGCCGCTTGGGCTTGTACGGGAGGTAGATGTCCTCCAGGCGCGCCTTCGTCTCGGCGCCCCGGATGCTCGCCTCCAGCTCCTCGGTGAGCTTGCCCTGCTCGCGCACCGAGTCCAGGATCGCCGCCCGCCGCTCCTCCAGCTCCCGCAGGTAGCGCAGCCGCTCCTCGACGGTGCGCAGCTGCGCGTCGTCGAGCATCTCCGTCGCTTCCTTGCGGTAGCGGGCGATGAAGGGCACCGTAGAACCGCCGTCGAGCAGTTCCACGGCGGCCCTGACCTGCCGCTCCCGTACGCCGAGCTCCTCGGCGATCCTGCTTTCGATGGACACTGCGTTGATGGACCCGATGGACCCGGGTGTCGTCACGATCCCGTACCGCCTTCTCCGCTGAGGTTGCGCGGCAATTGTGGCAGGTGGCACCGACACTCGGGGATCAGGGCGACTTCCGGCAGGTCGGGATCCGGATCAGGCCCTGCGGCCGCGGGTGGAGGACGAGGCCCCGCCGAACAGCCGGGCCAGGGCCCGGAAAGGAAGCGTCACGACGGTGGCGATGGCGCCGCCGATCTGGCGAAGCACGTCTGCGATAGCACGGAACACGAAATTCCCCTTTCTCCACTCCCGGCCGCGACGGCCGGTGGAGAGCGGGTACCTCAGAGACGCGTCACTATGCGTCACCCTTGCCGATCAAATCGGCCGGGTACGCTCCCGCCCCCAGCGCGGCGTGCGCGAGCACCCCGCCCAGCTCGGTCAGCCGGGCCACTCCCTCCGGGCCCGGGTGCTCGTACGGGGCGCGGTCCAGGCGGTCCGTCTCGTCCTCGATATCCGGCGCAGGGCGACGCCCCGCTCGGTGAGGTCGCCGGAGGCGTCCAGCAGCCCGCGTTCCCGCAGCCGCTCCGTCGCCGCGTCCCAGTCCTCGCGGCTCCAGCCCCGGGTGGCGCACACCCACCTCGGGGTCATGTTCTTGCCCGTCGCCGTGTGGGTCACCATCGCCTCCAGGCCGTCGAGACCCGCGGACATCAGGGCGGCCAGGTGCCCCTCGCCCCGGTGCTCGCGCAGCAGGGTGGCCGCGTGCCCGTAGGCGAGGTGCGACGGACGGGCCCCTGCTCACCTGGCTGCGCACCGCCGACGCCACCAGCACCTGGACCACGTCCGTGTGCACCGGCTCCCTGCTGCTCGCCGCCGCCGGACTCCTGCGGGGCCGCCGCGCGACCTCCCACTGGCCGGCCCTGGAGGAGCTGAAGCGCCACGGCGTCGAGCCGACGGGGGATCGGGTCGTCACCGACGGCACGTACGTCACCGCGGCCGGCGTCTCCTCCGGCATCGACATGGGACTCGCCCTGCTCGGCCGGATCGCGGGCGACGACCACGCGCAGCTCGTCCAGCTCGGCGCCGAGTACCCGCAGCCGCCCCACGACGCCGGTTCACCCGAGAAGGCCCCCGCGCACCTCGTCGAACTCTTCCGCGAGCACTCCGGCGTCATCCTGACGTAGGCACGCTCCAGCCGAACCGCGGCTGCCGGCGCTCCAGGAACGCGGCGACACCCTCCGCGGTGTCGCCGCTCCCGCGCGCCTGCCCGGCCCAGTGCGCGTCCCGCTCCGTGCGCCCGTCCGCGAACTCCTTGGCCGCCGCCTGCGTCAGCTGCGAACGCGACACCAGCACCCGGGTGAACTCCGTGACCCGCCTGCCGAGTTCACCCTCCCGCAGCACCTCGTCCACCAGCCCGGTGCGCAACGCCCGCTGCGCGTCGATCAATTCCCCGGAGAACAGCAGGTACTTGGCGGTGGCCGGCCCCACCAGGGACACCAGCCGCCGGGTCGAGGACGCCGGGTACACGATGCCGAGCTTCGCGGGCGTCACACCGAACAGCGTGCCCTCCTCGGCGAACCGCAGATCGCAGGCCGCCGCCAGCTGCGCACCGCCGCCCACGCAGTGCCCCCGGATCGCGGCCAGCGTCGGCTTCGGGAACGCGGCCAGCGCCTCCTCGGCCCGCGCGGCCAGCCCCTGCGCCTCCTCCGGCGAGCCCCGCAGCGTCGAGATGTCGGCCCCCGCGCAGAACGTCCGGCCCTCACCGGTCAGCACCAGCGCCCGCACATCCGGGTCCCCGGCGAGATCCTCCAGCAGTGGGGGCAGGGAGCCCCACATCGCGGCCGTCATGGCGTTGCGCTTCTCGGGATGACGTATGACGACCGTCGCGACCGAGTCGGTCACGCGGTGCTCCAGCTGCGGCTCCATGCGCCGGATGCTATCCGCATGCCAAACCCGTACAACCCGAATAGTTCGCCGAGACGGCACAACAGGGGCAGGAGCAGTCCCACAACTGACCGTGTCATACGCCAACGGTCAGAAGTGCTCGATAGTTGCTGACTTCTGTTCAGTCCCGGGGTGCGAGGCGCATCGTTACCAACACTCGAGGTGTGGCGACAATCGAGCGCGAGGGTGGCGACCGGACGATGGACGACGACGGGCGTGGGTTCGGTCCGCGCCCAGAGGGCGGCGCGGCGCCCCTCGGACCCGGGCCCGCGGATCCGCTGCCGTACGAAGGGGTCTGGAGGTTCACCGCACCAGCGGTCGAGGCCTCGGTCCCCCAGGCGCGGCACGCCGTACGGGACCTGCTGCTGCGTCAGGGGGTGCCGGTCTCGGACGACCTGGCCCAGGGACTGCTGCTGATCGTCTCGGAGCTGGTGACGAACGCCGTGAAGCACGCGGCGGTGCTGTCGCCGACGGTCGCCGTCGAGCTGGCCGTCGGCGCCGAGTGGCTCCGGGTGTCCGTGGAGGACAACCATCCGTACCGGCCCACCGCCCTGGAGACCGACCACGGCCGGACCGGCGGGCGCGGACTGCTCCTGGTGCGCGAGATCACCCGGGAGGCGGGCGGTCTGTGCGAGGTGGAGTACACCGCGAGCGGCGGCAAGGTGATCTGGGCCGCCCTGCCGCTCAAGCCCGCACGCTTCGCCTGACCCCCCGTCCCGCCGGCGCCGGGATCACCAGCCGGCGGACGGGCCCGTCAGCTCCCTGATCGCCGGCCGGGCCGCGTCCAGGACGGTCATGAACCAGGCCGAGAAGGTGTCCTTGGCGTGCCGCTCCGCCAGCTCCGGCGGGGTCACGAACACCGTCGACGCGACCTCCTCCGGGTCCGGCCGCACCACGGCCTGCACCATGCCGACGAAGAGGTGGTTGTACTCCTGCTCCACCAGACCGGACTCCGGGTCCGGGTGGTTGTAGCGGACCGTGCCCGCCTCGGCCAGCAGGGACGGGGAGGCGCCGAGCTCCTCGAACGTGCGCCGTGCCGCCGCCGCGAAGGGCGCCTCACCGGGGTAGGGGTGGCCGCAGCAGGTGTTGGACCACACACCGGGGGAGTGGTACTTGCCCAGCGCGCGCTGCTGGAGCAGCAGCCGGCCGTACTCGTCGAAGAGGAACACGGAGAACGCGCGGTGCAGCTGTCCGGGCGGCTGGTGGGCGGCGAGCTTCTCCGCGGTGCCGATCGTCACGCCGTCCTCGTCGACCAGTTCCAGCAAAATCGCGTCTGCGGTGCCGTTCGACGGGTTGTGCGTCGCGGTGGCAGGTGTGATCGGCATACCCATCCTTCACATCGGTCTTCGCGCCCCAAGTCTGCCGTACGAATCCGGCACTCCCGGCACTTCGCGGCACGCCCGCATGTCCCGCGCGGTGACGCGGACCGCGGCCGGCTCCGGTCCGACACCGGAAAAGGGACCCGGTAGATGATCGTGCCCGGCCAGGCAGGCGGAAAATCGTCCCCACCGGAGCTGTGGGGGTCAGGACGCGGGCGTACGGCGGAGGGTTGCGTTCCCCAGCGCACGCTCAGTGGCGTGCGCCCCACCTGTCTCACGTGCCCCGGAAGCCACCCACGTCAGTGGCAGAGCCGCGCCTCGTGCTCCGCGTGCCCGACCGGTTCCAGCTGGAAAGTGCAGTGCTCCACGTCGAAGTGGTCGCCGAGACAGCCCTGGAGCTCGTGGAGCATCTTCTCGTGGCCTATCGCGTTCAGGGCCTCCGAGCTGACGACCACGTGCGCCGACAGCACGGGCATGCCGGAGGTGATCGTCCAGGCGTGCAGGTCGTGGACGTCCTCCACGCCGTCCGTCGCGAGGATGTGCGAGCGCACCTCCGCCATGTCGACGCCCTGGGGAGCGGCCTCCAGCAGCACCGACAGCGTCTCGCGCAGCAGCTTCCACGTCCGGGGCGCGATCATCAGCGCGATCACGAGCGAGGCGATCGGGTCGGCGGCCTGCCAACCCGTGAGCATGATCACCACGGACGAGACGATCACCGTGACCGAACCGAGGGCATCCGCCGCGACCTCCAGGAACGCGCCGCGCACGTTCAGGCTCTCCTTCTGCCCGCGCATCAGCAGTGACAGCGACACCAGGTTCGCGACCAGGCCGATCACGCCGAACAGCAGAGCCAGCCGGCCCTCGGTCTCCGCGGGCGTGATGAAGCGCTGGACCGACTCGTAGACGACGTACCCGCCGGCCCCGACCAGCAGCAGGCAGTTGGCCAGGGCGGCGAGGATCTCGGCCCGGGCGTAGCCGAACGTGGCCCGCTCGCTGGGCGGGCGGTTCGCGAAGTGGATCGCGAGCAGCGCCATACCGAGGCCCAGGGCGTCCGTCGCCATGTGCGCCGAGTCCGCGACGAGCGCGAGCGAGTCGGCGAGGGTGCCACCGACGATCTGCACGACCACGATGCCGAGCGTGATCGCGAGGGCCGCCCGCAGCCTGCCGCGGTACGCCGAGGTCGCCGTACCGCCGGCCGCGCCGTGCGCGTGCCCGTGATCGTGCCCAGCCCCCATGAGAAGTCAGCCTCCTGTGTCCGCGTGATCGTGCCCGGGCACCCCAGTGAACTACGGGGAGGGGGTATGCGCAACGCGGCACTGAACACCGTTGTCATGTGCCCTGACCTGCGGAAACGATGCGCAGGTCAGGGCGGTTCGGCGGGTCAGGAGCCGTGGTGCAGCAGCCAGCCGCGCCAGGCCGACTCGGTCATCTCGCGCACCCCGCACCGGGCCGTCCAGCCGAGCTCGTCGGCCGCCCGGGCGGCCGACGCCACCGCCCGCGGGGCGTCGCCCGGGCGGCGCTCCTCGACGAGCGGGGGCCGGCGGTCGCCCGTGACCTCGCCGATGACCGTGATGAGCTCGCGGACCGAGACACCCTCGCCGCGGCCGATGTTGACCGTCAGGTCGCCCGTGAGTCCGCCGCCGGCCAGTCGCCGGGCCGCCGCCAGATGCGCCTCGGCCAGGTCGGCGACGTGAATGTAGTCACGGACACACGTGCCGTCCGGGGTCGGGTAGTCGTCGCCGAAGATCCGGGGCGCCTCGTCGCGCGTCAGCCGGTCGAAGACCATCGGGACGATGTTGAAGACACCGGTGTCCGCGAGCTCCGGCGCGGCGGCGCCCGCCACGTTGAAATAGCGCAGACATACGGTGGAGATCCCGTGCGCCTTTCCCGCCGCCCGCACCAGCCACTCCCCGGCGAGCTTGGTCTCGCCGTAGGGATTCACCGGCGCGCAGGGCGTGTCCTCCGTGATGAGGTCCACACCCGGGTCGCCGTACACGGCCGCCGACGAGGAGAACACGAAGCGCTCGATCCCGGCCGCGGCGACCGCGTCCAGCAGGGTCACCAGACCGCCGACGTTCTCCCGGTAGTAGCGCGTGGGCTGCGCTACGGACTCGGCGACCTGCTTGCGCGCCGCGAGGTGCACCACACCCGTCACGCCGTGCTCGGCGAAGACCCGCTTCAGCAACTCCCCGTCCAGCGAGGAACCCCGCACGAGCGGGACCTGTGCCGGGAGCCGCGCGGGCACCCCGGCCGACAGGTCGTCCAGGGCGAGGACGCGTTCCCCGGCCTCGGTCATGGCCCTGGCCACATGTGCTCCGATATAGCCGGCACCGCCGGTGATCAGCCACGTCATGGTCGCCCACCCTATGCGGACACCGTGGCTGCCTGCGCAATGTCCCCGATGTCCGCATAGGAGGGGCACGGTTTGTGGGGCGGCCCCCGGATCCACGATGATGATCGCGGCAAGGGCTTGTGCGAACCACGTCGATCCATCCGCCGAACGGGCGGTGAACGTGGCCCTCCCGGCATCCGATAGCCTCTGCCGACATGCCACCCGGGAGCCACCGGAGAAGGCGCCCCCACCATGCACATCACCGGCGCGGACGCGTCGGTACCCAGGGAGTGAATTCGGTTGTCGACCGCCATCCTCACCGGCCAGCCGGTCCCCGGATCGTCGATCGAGGCCGACCTGCGATCCCTCGGGTTCGACCTCCGGACCGCGGCCGACGCCGCCGAGGCCGAGACCCTCCTCGCCGAGGTGCCGGGCGACGAGCGGGTCGCCCTGGTCGACGCCCGCTTCGTGGGGCATGTGCACGCGCTGCGCCTCGGCCTCACCGACCCCCGCTTCCCGCTCGCCGGGATCCCCGGTGCCGTCACGGCCCAGCCCGCCGGGCGCCAGGCCCTGACCCGGGCGATGGCCCGCGAGAACTCCGCGGGCGGCGGCACCACCCTGGTCGGCAGCCTCGCCGACCGCATCCTCACCGCCCTCGACGCCGACGGCACCGGCGTGCACCGCCCCGAGCTGGGCAGCCTGGTCGCCGCCGTGCCCGCCGACCCGCAGGCCCGCAACGAGGCACGTCAGTCGGTGGCGGACGTCGACGACGAGGCCGTCCGCCTGAAGTCGGCCGTGAAGGCCCGCGACGGCTTCTTCACCACGTACTGCATCAGCCCCTACTCCCGCTACATCGCCCGCTGGTGCGCCCGCCGCGGCCTGACCCCGAACCAGGTCACCACCGCCTCGCTGATCACCGCCCTCATAGCGGCGGCCTGCGCGGCCACCGGCACCCGCGGCGGCTTCGTCGCGGCCGGCGCCCTGCTGATCGCGTCCTTCGTGCTCGACTGCACCGACGGCCAGCTCGCCCGCTACTCCCTGCAGTACTCCACGCTCGGCGCCTGGCTGGACGCCACCTTCGACCGGGCCAAGGAGTACGCCTACTACGCGGGCCTCGCCCTCGGAGCGGCCCGCGGCGGGGACGACGTATGGGCCCTCGCCCTCGGCGCCATGGTCCTGCAGACCTGCCGGCACGTCGTGGACTTCTCCTTCAACGAGGCCAACCACGACGCCACCGCCAACACCAGTCCCACCGCCGCCCTCTCCGACAAGCTCGACAGCGTCGGCTGGACGGTCTGGGTGCGGCGGATGATCGTCCTGCCCATCGGCGAGCGCTGGGCGATGATCGCCGTGCTCACGGCGGTCACCACCCCCCGCATCACCTTCTACGCGCTGCTCATCGGCTGCGCCTTCGCCGCGACGTACACCACGGCCGGCCGGGTGCTGCGCTCCCTGACCCGCAAGGCCAGGCGGACCGACCGGGCGGCCGGGGCCCTGGCCGACCTCGCCGACAGCGGCCCGCTCGCGCAGGGTTTCGCGGAGGCGCTCAAGAAGCCCGCCCGCAGACTGCCGGGCTTCACCGCCCCCGTCATCGCCCTGCTCGGTGCTCTGGCCGTCGTCCTCACCGCGGCGCTGACGGACTTCGGCGGCCCCTGGCCGGTCGTCGCGGCCCTCGGCTACGCCCTGACCTCGGGCCTCGCGATCGCCCGCCCCCTCAAGGGCGCCCTCGACTGGCTGGTCCCCCCGATCTTCCGCGCCGCCGAGTACGGCACCGTCCTGGTCCTGGCGGCCAAGGCGGACCTGAACGGGGCCCTCCCCGCGGCCTTCGGGCTGGTGGCCGCGGTCGCCTACCATCACTACGACACCGTCTACCGCATCCGCGGCGACGCCGGAGCGCCCCCGGCCTGGCTGATGCGCTCCATCGGAGGGCACGAAGGACGGACGCTGCTCGTCACCGTCCTCGTCGCGCTGCTCACCGCCTCGCAGTTCAAGGTCGCGCTCACGGCACTGGCCGTGGCTGTGGCTCTCGTGGTGCTCGTCGAGAGCATCCGCTTCTGGGTCGGCGCCCACCAGGGCGGCGCACCCGCCGTACACGATGAAGGAGAAACCGCATGATCGGCCTCGTGCTCGCGGCCGGCGCCGGACGGCGTCTGCGCCCCTACACCGACACCCTGCCCAAGGCACTGGTGCCGGTGGGCCCCGCGGGCATAGAAGGCGAACCCACGGTCCTCGACCTGACCCTCGGCAACTTCGCCGAGATCGGTCTCACCGAGGTCGCGGTCATCGTCGGCTACCGCAAGGAGGCCGTGTACGCGCGCAAGGAGGCCCTGGAGCAGAAGTACGGCCTCAAGCTCACCCTCATCGACAACGACAAGGCCGAGGAGTGGAACAACGCCTACTCCCTGTGGTGCGGGCGTGACGCCCTCAAGGACGGGGTGATCCTCGCCAACGGCGACACCGTCCACCCGGTCTCCGTCGAGAAGACGCTGCTCGCCGCCCGCGGCGACGGCAAGAAGATCATCCTCGCCCTCGACACGGTCAAGGACCTCGCGGACGAGGAGATGAAGGTCGTCGTCGACCCCGGGAAGGGCATGACGAAGATCACCAAGCTGATGGACCCCGCCGAGGCCACCGGTGAGTACATCGGCGTCACGCTGATCGAGGGCGACGCCGCCCCCGAGCTCGCCGACGCCCTCAAGGCCGTGTGGGAGACCGACCCGCAGCAGTTCTACGAGCACGGCTACCAGGAGCTGGTGGGCCGCGGCTTCCGCATCGACGTGGCGCCGATCGGCGACGTCAAGTGGGTGGAGATCGACAACCACGACGATCTCGCCCGCGGACGGGAGATCGCGTGCCAGTACTGACCCGTCTCATCCCCTCGCCGCTCGTCGTCGACATCCGCCCGGGTGCCCTCGACGACCTGGCATGCGTCCTCGCCGACGAGCGCATCTCGCACTCCGGCCGTCTCGCCGTCGCCGTCAGCGGCGGCTCGGGCGCCAGGCTGCGCGAGCGCATCTCGCCGAGCATGCCCGGCGCCACCTGGTACGAGGTCGGCGGCGGCACCCTCGACGACGCGGTCCGGCTGGCCGGCGACATGAAGGCCGGCCACTTCGACGCGGTCGTCGGCCTCGGCGGCGGCAAGATCATCGACTGCGCCAAGTTCGCCGCGGCACGCGTCGGCCTGCCCCTGGTCGCCGTGCCGACGAACCTCGCGCACGACGGCCTGTGCTCGCCGGTCGCCACCCTCGACAACGACGCGGGCCGCGGCTCCTACGGCGTGCCGAACCCGATCGCGGTCGTCATCGACCTGGACGTCATCCGCGATGCCCCCGTGCGTTTCGTGCGTGCGGGCATCGGTGACGCGATCTCCAACATCAACGCGATCGCCGACTGGGAGCTGGCCAACCGCGTCAAGGGCGAGAAGATCGACGGACTCGCCGCCGCCATGGCCCGCCAGGCCGGCGAGGCGGTGCTCCGGCACCCGGCAGGAGTCGGCGACAACGGCTTCCTCCAGGTACTCGCCGAGGCGCTCGTCCTCACCGGCGTCGCGATGTCGATCTCGGGTGACTCGCGGCCGGCCTCGGGGTCCTGCCACGAGATCAACCACGCCTTCGACCTGCTGTTCCCCAAGCGCGCCGCTTCCCACGGCGAGCAGTGCGGTCTCGGCGCGGCCTTCGCGATGTGGTTGCGCGGCGCCCACGAGGAGTCCGCGTACATGGCCGAGGTCCTGCGCCGGCACGGCCTGCCCGTGCTGCCGGACGAGATCGGCTTCACCACGGACGAGTTCGTCAAGGCCGTCGAGTTCGCTCCGGAGACCCGCCCCGGCCGCTACACCATCCTCGAACACCTCGACCTGAACACCGAACAGATCAAGGACATCTACGCCGACTATGTCAAGGCCATCGGTAGCTGAACTCCGCCCCGTCGTTCACCCCCCGGGGGTGAAGGACCGGCGCAGCGGTGAGCACTGGATGGGACGCCTCTACATGCGTGAGGTGTCCCTGCGGGTCGACCGTTACCTGGTCAACACCAGGGTCACGCCCAACCAGCTCACGTACCTGATGACCGTCTTCGGTGTGCTCGCGGCCCCGGCACTGCTCGTGCCGGGGATCGCGGGCGCCGTGCTGGGCGTGGTGTGCGTCCAGATGTACCTGCTGCTGGACTGCGTCGACGGCGAGATCGCGCGCTGGAAGAAGCAGTACTCCCTCAACGGCGTCTACCTGGACCGGGTCGGCGCCTACCTCACCGACGCCGCGGTGCTCACCGGCTTCGGCCTGCGCGCCGCCGACGTGTGGGGCAGCGGGCGCATCGACTGGCTGTGGGCCTTCCTCGGCACCCTGGCCGCCCTCGGCGCCATCCTGATCAAGGCGGAGACCGACCTCGTCGGCGTCGCCCGGCACCAGGCCGGCAAGCCCCCGGTCAAGGAGGCCGCCGCCGAGATGCGCTCCTCCGGCATGGCGCTGGCCCGCAAGGCCGCCGCCGCGCTGAACTTCCACCGCCTCATCCTCGGCATCGAGGCGTCCCTGCTGATCCTCGCGCTGGCGATCGTCGACCAGGTCCGCGGCGACCTGTTCTTCTCCCGGCTCGGCGTCGCCGTGCTCGCCGGCATCGCGCTGGTACAGACCCTGCTGCACCTCGTGTCCATCCTCGCCTCCAGCAGGCTGAAGTGAGCGGCATGAAGGTCGGCGCCGTCATCATCACCATGGGCAACCGGCCCGAGGAACTGCGCGCCCTGCTCGACTCCGTCGCCAAGCAGGACGGCGACCGCGTCGAGGTGGTCGTCGTCGGCAACGGCTCGCCCGTCCCGGACGTCCCCGAGGGCGTCCGCACCATCGAGCTGCCCGAGAACCTCGGCATCCCCGGCGGCCGCAACGTCGGCATCGAGGCCTTCGGCCCCGCGGGCCGGGACGTCGACGTCCTGCTCTTCCTGGACGACGACGGACTGCTCGCGGGCCACGACACCGCCGAGCTGTGCCGCAAGGCGTTCGAGGCCGACCCGAAGCTCGGCATCGTGAGTTTCCGCATAGCCGACCCGAAGACCGGTCTCACCCAGCGCCGCCACGTCCCCCGGCTGCGTGCCGCCGACCCGATGCGCTCCTCGCGCGTGACGACCTTCCTCGGCGGCGCCAACGCCGTCCGCACCCGCGTCTTCGCCGACGTCGGCGGACTCCCGGACGAGTTCTTCTACGCCCACGAGGAGACCGACCTGGCATGGCGGGCCCTCGACGCGGGCTGGATGATCGACTACCGCTCGGACATGGTGCTCTACCACCCGACGACCGCTCCCTCGCGGCACGCGGTCTACCACCGCATGGTCGCCCGCAACCGCGTCTGGCTGGCCCGCCGCAACCTCCCCGCGCCGCTCGTCCCCGTCTACCTCGGCGTGTGGCTGCTGCTCACTCTGGTGCGCCGCCCCTCCCGCAGTGCGCTGCGGGCCTGGTTCGGCGGATTCCGTGAGGGCTGGACCACCTCGTGCGGCCCCCGCCGGCCCATGAAGTGGCGTACGGTGTGGCGGCTGACCCGGCTGGGCCGTCCCCCCGTCATCTGACAAGCTCGTATCCGGGAAAACCCGGGAGCCCCCGGGCCGTACCCTGGCCCCGGCTCCTGCCGGACCCGGCACAGGCCGAGCATCTCGAAGACGAAAGTTTCCACTAGTGAGTGAGACAACGCACGACGCCACGGTCGCGATGAGCGCGCCCGCGGCGCCCGACGAGGGCCTCACGGCGAGGGAACTCGCCGCCAAGCACGGGCTCACCGTGAGCGGCGCCCGGCCGACCCTCATCGAGTACGTCCGTCAGCTCTGGGACCGGCGGCACTTCATCCTCGCCTTCTCCCGGGCGAAGCTGACCGCCCAGTACAGCCAGGCCAAGCTCGGCCAGCTGTGGCAGGTGGCCACGCCGCTGCTCAACGCGGCCGTGTACTTCTTCATCTTCGGCCTGCTCCTGGAGGCCGACCGGGGCCTGCCCCGCGAGGTGTACATCCCGTTCCTGGTCACGGGCGTGTTCGTGTTCACCTTCACGCAGAGCTCGGTGATGGCCGGCGTGCGCGCGATCTCCGGGAACCTCGGCCTGGTCCGGGCCCTGCACTTCCCGCGCGCCTCGCTGCCGATCTCCTTCGCGCTGCAGCAGCTCCAGCAGCTGCTGTTCTCGATGATCGTGCTGTTCGCCGTCGCGGTGGGCTTCGGCCACTACCCGGATCTGTCCTGGCTGCTGATCGTGCCGGTGCTGGTCCTGCAGTTCTGCTTCAACACCGGCCTCGCGCTGATCATGGCCCGGGCGGGCGCCAAGACCCCCGACCTCGCGCAGCTGATGCCGTTCGTGATGCGGACGTGGATGTACGCGTCCGGGGTGATGTTCTCCATCCCGATCTTCCTGGAGGGCAAGCCCCAGTGGATCGCGAACGTCCTGCAGTGGAACCCCGCAGCGATCTACATGGACCTGATGCGCTTCGCCCTCATCGACGAGTACGACTCGGCGTACATGCCCGACCACGTCTGGGCGGCCGCGGGCGGCTGGGCCGTGCTGTTCGCCATCGGCGGCTTCGTGTACTTCTGGAAGGCGGAGGAGAGGTACGGCCGTGGCTGAGCAGCAACAGGACGCACGCATTCCCACCGTCGTCGCGGACGACCTCCACATCGTCTACCGCGTCAACGGCGCCAAGACCGGCAAGGGCAGCGCCACCGCCGCCCTCAGCCGCATCATCAAGCGCGGGGAGGAGCGGGGGGTGCGCAAGGTGCACGCCGTGCGCGGCGTCTCCTTCGTGGCGTACCGCGGTGAGGCCATCGGCCTGATCGGCTCCAACGGCTCCGGCAAGTCGACCCTGCTGCGGGCCATCGCCGGCCTGCTCCCCGCCGAGCAGGGCAAGGTCTACACCGACGGCCAGCCGTCGCTGCTCGGTGTCAACGCGGCCCTGATGAACGACCTCACCGGCGAACGGAACGTCATATTGGGCGGGCTCGCCATGGGCATGTCCCGCGAGGAGATCAAGGAGCGCTACCAGGACATCGTCGACTTCTCCGGCATCAACGAGAAGGGCGACTTCATCACCTTGCCCATGCGCACGTACTCCTCCGGCATGGCGGCCCGGCTCCGCTTCTCCATCGCCGCGGCCAAGGACCACGACGTCCTGATGATCGACGAGGCGCTGGCGACGGGCGACCGCAAGTTCCAGAAGCGCTCCGAGGACCGCATCCGCGAGCTGCGCAAGGAAGCCGGCACGGTGTTCCTGGTCAGCCACAACAACAAGTCCATCCGCGACACCTGCGACCGCGTCCTGTGGCTGGAGCGCGGCGAGCTTCGCATGGACGGCCCCACCGACGAGGTCCTCAAGGAGTACGAGAAGTTCACCGGCAAGTAGTCCGGATTCGGCCAGGGCCCCGACGGAACTGCTCCGGCGGGGCCCGGCGTCTGCAAAGGAAACGTCAACTCCGGCCCGTCTCAGGAATCTTGGGGCCAATCGGTGTGTTCTCGTGATGTGTCGGAACACCCTGACGAACCGTGTCGCGTTGTACAACGTAAGCTGTACCGGTCCCGAAACACGGCAATCAGGGCAATAATGCGCGACACCGCCCGTCGGGCCGTCGTGCGGACGGCTGGGCGGCGTGTCCGAAATAGTGTGTATTGGGTCGGCAGTGTAGAACGGGAGATGTGACGGCGATGGCTACGGAAACTCCCCAGCTCCACGCAGCACGTGCCGTCCCCGCGCCGGGCAGCCCACGGTGACGGGAACCGGCACGGCACGCCCCCTCGACGCGGAGCGCGGCACGCTCGACAAGGCCGCCGGCGAGAACTTCCCGGTGGCCCCCTTCTTCCTGCCCCGGGCCTGGCGCACCGACCTCATGGCCGTCTACGGCTTCGCCCGCCTGGTCGACGACATCGGTGACGGCGACCTGGCCCCCGGCGGCGCCGACGCCCGCCTGCTCGGTGTGTCCCCGCGGGAGGCCGAGGACCGCCTGGTCCTGCTGGACGCCTTCGAGGCCGACCTGCGCCGCGTCTTCGACGCGACCCCGCGCCATCCCCTGCTGCGCCGCCTCCAGCCGACCGTGCGCCGCTGCGCGCTGACCCCCGAGCCGTTCCTCGGCCTGATCGCCGCCAACCGCCAGGACCAGCTGGTCGGCCGCTACGAGACCTACGACGACCTGCTCGCCTACTGCGAGCTCTCCGCCAACCCCGTCGGCCGCCTCGTCCTCGCCGTCACCGGTACCTCGACGCCCGAGCGGATCCGCCGCTCCGACATGATCTGCACGGCCCTCCAGATCGTCGAGCACCTCCAGGACGTCGCCGAGGACCTCGGCCGCGACCGCGTCTATCTGCCCGCGGCCGACATGAAACGCTTCCACGTCCAGGCAGCGGATCTCGCCACGAAATCCGCCGGAGCGTCGGTCCGTGCGCTGATTGCGTACGAAGCGCAAAGGGCCCGGGATCTCCTGAATGAAGGCGCCCCCCTGGTGGGTAGCGTCCACGGCAGGCTGAAACTGCTGCTCGCGGGGTTCGTGGCGGGGGGAAGGGCGGCCGTGCACGCGATCGCCGCCGCCGAGTACGACGTACTTCCCGGCCCGCCCAAGCCCGGCAAGCTCCGGTTGCTGCGTGAGGTGGGCGTGACTCTGCGAGGAGAGGGGTGATCCGGACCGTGGAGTCGGAACCACACGCGTCCCCACCGGTACTCGCCGCCTACAGCTACTGCGAGGCCGTCACCGGGAGGCAGGCCCGTAACTTCGCCTACGGCATCCGCCTGCTGCCGACGCCACAGCGCCGCGCGATGTCGGCGCTGTACGCGTTCTCGCGGCGGGTCGACGACATCGGGGACGGCGCGCTCGCCGACGACGTCAAGACGGCCAGGCTGGAGGAGACCCGGGCGCTGCTCACCCGGATCCGCGAGGACGAGGTCGGCGAGGACGACACCGACCCGGTGGCCGTCGCCCTCTCGCACGCGGCCGGGCACTTCCCGATCCCGCTCGGAGGTCTGGACGAGCTCATCGACGGCGTCCTGATGGACGTCCGCGGCGAGACCTACGAGACCTGGGACGACCTGAAGGTCTACTGCCGTTGCGTGGCGGGCGCCATCGGGCGTCTCTCGCTCGGCGTGTTCGGCACGGAACCGGGGGCGCGTGGCGTGGACCGCGCGCCGGAGTATGCCGACACGCTCGGGCTCGCCCTCCAGCTCACCAACATCCTCAGAGACGTCCGCGAGGACGCCGTGGGCGGGCGGACCTATCTGCCCGCCGACGACCTCGCCAAGTTCGGCTGCTCGGCAGGCTTCAGCGGGCCGCGGCCGCCGGAGGGCTCCGACTTCGCGGGCCTCGTGCACTTCGAAGTGCGACGGGCCCGCGCTCTGTTCGCCGAGGGCTACCGGCTGCTCCCCATGCTCGACCGGCGCAGCGGCGCCTGTGTCGCCGCCATGGCCGGCATCTACCGCCGCCTCCTCGACCGCATCGAACGCGACCCGGAGGCCGTGCTGCGCGGCCGGGTCTCCCTGCCCGGGCGGGAGAAGGCCTACGTCGCCGTGCGCGGTCTGTCCGGTCTCGACGCCCGGCACGTGACCCGGCGGACCGTCAGGAGGCGTGCGTGAGGGACACAGGTGCCGCCGTCGGCGGAAAGCGGCGGGCAACCCTCCGGCGCGGGGCCGCGTCCCTGACAAAGACGGCCGGTCGTACACCGTTCGAGCAGCACGCCTCGGCCATGGAGGAGGGCGCGCGATGACCCACGGCACTCGGCCCGGAAGGCCGGCCGCACAGGCGGGGCACGCCGTCGTGGTGGGCGGCGGGCTCGCCGGTGTCACCACCGCGCTCGCGCTGGCCGACGCCGGAGTGCGCGTCACCCTGCTGGAGGGCAGGCCGCGGCTCGGCGGTCTGGCCTTCTCCTTCCAGCGCGGCGATCTCACCGTCGACAACGGCCAGCACGTCTACCTGCGCTGCTGCACCGCCTACCGCTGGTTCCTCGACCGCATCGAGGGCACGGCGCTGGCCCCGCTGCAGGACCGGCTCGACGTACCCGTCCTGGACCTCGCCCGGCCCGAGGGGCGCCGCCTCGGCAGGCTCCGCAGGGACGCCCTGCCCGTGCCGCTGCACCTCGGGCGCAGCCTCGCCTCCTATCCGCACCTGTCGCTCGCCGACCGCGCCCGAGTGGGCCGGGCCGCACTCGCGCTCAAGGGACTCGACCTCGCCGACCCGGCGCTGGACACCCAGGACTTCGGCAGCTGGCTCGCCGCGCACGGCCAGTCGCCGCGCGCCGTCGAGGCCCTGTGGGACCTGGTCGGGATCGCCACCCTCAACGCGGTCGCCTCCGACGCCTCCCTGGCGCTCGCCGCGATGGTGTTCAAGACCGGCCTGCTGTCCGACCCGGGCGCGGCCGACATCGGCTGGGCCCGGGTCCCGCTGGGCGACCTGCACGACCGGCTGGCCCGCAAGGCCCTCGACTCCGCGGGTGTCCGCACCGAGCTCCGCACCCGCGTCACCTCCCTCTCCGCGAACGCGGACGGGCGGTGGACCGTCCAGGTCCCCGGCGAGACGCTGGAGGCCGACGCGATGGTCCTCGCCGTACCGCAGCGCGAGGCGCACGACCTGCTGCCGGCCGGCGCCCTCGACGCGCCCGAACGGCTGCTGGAGATCGACACCGCGCCGATCCTCAACGTCCATGTGGTGTACGACCGCAAGGTCCTGGGCCGCCCGTTCTTCGCCGCCCTGGGCAGCCCCGTGCAGTGGGTCTTCGACCGGACCGACGCGTCCGGGCTGCGCGAGGGCCAGTACCTCGCCCTGTCGCAGTCGGTCGCCCAGGACGAGATCGACGAGCCCGTTGCCGTGCTGCGCGAGCGGTACCTGCCCGAGCTGGAGCGGCTGCTGCCCCTGGCCCGCGGCGCCGACGTGAGGGACTTCTTCGTCACCCGGGAGCGCACCGCCACGTTCGCTCCCACCCCCGGCGTCGGGCGCCTCAGGCCCCACGCCCGCACCAAGGCATCCGGCCTCTACCTGGCCGGAGCGTGGACCGCCACCGGGTGGCCCGCGACCATGGAGAGTGCGGTCCGCAGTGGTGTGAGCGCGGCGGACGCCGTGCTGGGCGCCCTGGGCCGGCCCCGTCCGCAAGCCCTCTTCGAGTTCGAGGAGGCGGCATGATGCCGGCCCAGGCCGGCGCGGCAGGCGGCCCCCGCACCCCCGGTACCGCAACAAGAGGAGAGACTGTGCCCACTGTGCCCCCGGCCTCGAAGACTGCCGAGGCGGTGGACGTGACCGCGCTGCTGGAGCGCGGCCGGACCCTGGCCACTCCGGTACTGCGGGCGGCCATCGACCGCCTGGCACCTCCCATGGACACTGTTGCCGCCTACCACTTCGGCTGGATCGACGCCCAGGGCAGGCCCGCGGAGGGGGACGGCGGCAAGGCCGTGCGCCCCGCCCTCGCGGTGCTGTCCGCCGAGGTCATGTCGGCCGCCCCCGAGACCGGCATCCCCGGCGCCGTCGCCGTGGAGCTCGTCCACAACTTCTCCCTCCTCCACGACGACCTCATGGACGGCGACGAGCAGCGCCGTCACCGTGACACGGTCTGGAAGGTGCACGGCCCCGCCCAGGCCATCCTGGTCGGTGACGCCCTGTTCGCCCTCGCCAACGAGGTGCTCCTCGAACTCGGCACCGTCGAGGCCGGCCGCGCCACCCGCCGCCTGACCACCGCCAGCCGTGCCCTGATCGACGGTCAGGCCCAGGACATCTCCTACGAGCACCGCGACCGCGTCAGCGTCGAGGAGTGCCTGGAGATGGAGGGCAACAAGACCGGCGCCCTGCTCGCCTGCGCCAGCTCCATCGGCGCGGTCCTCGGCGGCGCCGACGACCACACCGCCGACACCCTCGAGAAGTACGGCTACCACCTGGGCCTCGCCTTCCAGGCCGTCGACGACCTGCTCGGCATCTGGGGCGACCCGGTCTCCACCGGCAAGCAGACCTGGAGCGACCTGCGCCAGCGCAAGAAGTCCCTGCCGGTCGTGGCCGCCCTCGCGGCGGGTGGCCCGGCCTCCGAGCGGCTCGGCGAGCTTCTCGCCGCCGACGCCAAGGCCAGCGACTTCGAGAACTTCTCCGAGGAGGAGTTCGCGGCCCGCGCCGCCCTCATCGAAGAGGCCGGCGGTCGCGAGTGGACCGCCGACGAGGCACGCCGCCAGCACACCATCGCCATCGAAGCCCTCGACGCCGTCGACATGCCCGACCGGGTGCGGGACCAGTTCACGGCCCTCGCGGACTTCGTCGTCGTACGGAAGAGATGATCACTATCGGCCGAATAGCCCTCGCGTAGTCGCCGGCCGGTGCCGCGAGATCACGGAGCACCGGCCGACGGCGGACCCACAGCAGCTGCACACCTTGCACCACTGCAGGAAGGGGAAGCCATGACAGCGACGACCGACGGAAGCACCGGGGCCCTGCCACCCCGCGCCGCCGCGGCCAGCGACACCGACACGCACACCGCCGGGGCGGCCGGGGCATCGCAAGCCGCCGCGCGCGCCGCCCGGCGCGCCACCGACTTCCTGCTCTCCCTGCAGGACGCCGAGGGCTGGTGGAAGGGCGACCTCGAGACCAACGTCACGATGGACGCCGAGGACCTGCTGCTCCGTCAGTTCCTCGGCATCCGCGACGAGCAGACCACACAGGCCGCCGCCCTCTTCATCCGCGGCGAGCAGGGCGAGGACGGCACCTGGGCCACCTTCTACGGCGGGCCGAGCGAACTGTCCGCCACCGTCGAGGCGTACGTCGCCCTCCGCCTGGCCGGTGACGCCCCCGACGCCCCGCACATGGCGAAGGCCTCCGCCTGGATCCGCGCGCAGGGCGGCATCGCCGCCGCCCGGGTCTTCACCCGGATCTGGCTGGCCCTGTTCGGCTGGTGGAAGTGGGAGGACCTGCCCGAACTCCCTCCGGAACTCGTGTTCTTGCCGAAGTGGGTGCCGCTCAACATCTACGACTTCGGCTGCTGGGCTCGGCAGACCATCGTCCCGCTGACGATCGTGTCCGCGATGCGGCCGGTACGCCCCGCACCCTTCCCGCTCGACGAGCTGCACACCGACCCGGACCTTCCCAACCCGCCCAAGCCCCTGGCGCCGCCGTTCAGTTGGGACGGGGCGTTCCAGCGGATGGACAGGGGCCTGCACGCCCTGCGGAAGGCCGCGCCGCGCAGACTGCGCAGAGCCGCCATGAACAGCGCCGCCCGCTGGATCATCGAGCGGCAGGAGAACGACGGCTGCTGGGGCGGCATCCAGCCGCCCGCCGTGTACTCCATCATCGCCCTGCACCTGCTCGGCTACGACCTCGAACACCCCGTGATGCGCGAGGGGCTGGCGTCCCTGGACCGGTTCGCCGTGTGGCGCGAGGACGGGGCCCGGATGATCGAGGCCTGCCAGTCGCCGGTCTGGGACACCTGCCTGGCCGCGATCGCCCTCGTCGACGCCGGACTGCCCGCCGATCACCCGCAGTTGGTGAAGGCGGCCGACTGGATGCTGGGCGAGGAGATCGTCCGGCCCGGCGACTGGTCCGTGAAGCGGCCCGGACTGCCGCCCGGAGGCTGGGCGTTCGAGTTCCACAACGACAACTACCCCGACATCGACGACACCGCCGAGGTGATCCTCGCGCTGCGCCGGATCGTCCACCCCGACCCGGAGCGGCTGGACCGGGCCGCCGCGCGCGGCGTGCGCTGGACGCTCGGCATGCAGTCGAAGAACGGCGCCTGGGCGGCCTTCGACGTCGACAACACCAGCCCCTTCCCGAACCGGCTGCCGTTCTGCGACTTCGGCGAGGTCATCGACCCGCCCTCCGCCGACGTCACCGCGCACGTCGTCGAGATGCTCGCGGTCGAGGGACTCGCCCACGACCCGCGCACCCGCCGCGGCATCGAGTGGCTGCTGGCCGAGCAGGAACCGGACGGCTCGTGGTTCGGGCGCTGGGGCGTCAACTACGTCTACGGCACCGGGTCCGTCGTCCCCGCTCTGACCGCCGCCGGCATTCCCGCCGCGCACCCGGCGATCCGGCGGGCCGTGGCCTGGCTGGAGTCGGTCCAGAACGACGACGGCGGCTGGGGCGAGGACCTGCGCTCCTACAAGCACGTCAGGGAATGGAGCGGCCGGGGCGCCTCGACCGCCTCGCAGACGGCGTGGGCGCTGATGGCCCTGCTCGCGGCGGGGGAGCGGGACTCCAAGGCCGTCGAACGCGGCGTCGAGTGGCTGGCCGCGACCCAGCGGGCGGACGGCTCCTGGGACGAGCCGTACTTCACGGGGACGGGCTTCCCGTGGGACTTCTCGATCAACTACCACCTCTACCGGCAGGTGTTCCCGCTCACCGCGCTCGGCCGGTATCTGCACGGCGAGCCCTTCGCCGAGAAGCTCCGCGGGAGCGGGCAGGCCGGGGCCCTCCCCGGGAGCGCGACCGGACTGCCGCTCGTCGAGGCCGAGGGGAGCTGATGAGCGCACAGCCCGCCCCGGTCCCGCTGCTGATCGCCTGCGCGCTCGGCATCGAGCAGTTCGCCCTGCGCGCGGGCGGCCGGGGCGGGGCCGACGGGCCGGTCACGGTCCTGCGGACGGGCATGGGGCCGGCCGCCGCCGAGCGGGCCGTCACCCGTGTGCTGGCCGACCCGGCCCTGCGCGACGCCGCCGTCCTGGCCACCGGTTTCTGCGCGGGGCTCGCGCCCGGCATGCACCCCGGCGATCTCGTCGTCGCCGAGGAGACCCGCGACCCGCGCGGCACGACCCCCTGTGCGGGGACCGAACTGCTGGTCAAGGAACTGACCCGCGCGCTGCCCGGGCGCACCGTGCACACCGGGCCGCTGACCTGCTCCGACCACGTCGTCCGGGGCCCCGAACGGGCCGCGCTGCGCGCGACCGGCGCGATCGCGGTCGACATGGAGTCCGCCGTCACGCTCCTGAGCGCCGTGCGCGCGGGCGAGCGCCCGGTTGCGGCCGTCCGGGTGGTCGTGGACGCTCCTGAACATGAACTCGTCCGGATCGGCACGGTGCGCGGTGGAATATCAGCTTTCCGTGTTCTTCGTTCCGTCCTTCCCGCTTTCTTCGAATGGCACCGTTCCTTGCTGCTCCCCAGGAGGTGAGCCAGATGGCCATGCCGCTCCGACAGTCCATCAAGGTCGCTACATACTTGGCTGAACAGAAGATCCGCCGACGGGACAAGTTCCCGCTGATCGTCGAGCTGGAGCCGCTGTTCGCCTGCAATCTCAAGTGCGAGGGGTGCGGCAAGATCCAGCATCCGGCCGGGGTGCTCAAGCAGCGGATGCCGGTCGCCCAGGCCGTGGGGGCGGTCATGGAGTCCGGCGCCCCGATGGTGTCCATCGCCGGCGGCGAGCCGCTGATGCACCCGCAGATCGACGAGATCGTCCGCCAGCTCGTGGCCAAGCGGAAGTATGTCTTCCTCTGTACCAACGCGATGCTGCTGCGCAAGAAGATGGACAAGTTCACGCCGTCGCCCTATTTCGCCTTCGCGGTGCACATCGACGGCCTGCGCGAGCGGCACGACGAGTCGGTCGCCAAGGAGGGCGTGTTCGACGAGGCCGTGGAGGCGATCAAGGAGGCCAAGCAGCGCGGCTTCCGGGTCACCACCAACTCGACCTTCTTCAACACCGACACCCCGCAGACCATCATCGAGGTGCTGAACTTCCTCAACGACGACCTCCAGGTCGACGAGATGATGATCTCGCCCGCCTACGCCTACGAGAAGGCCCCCGACCAGGAGCACTTCCTCGGCGTGGAGCAGACCCGCGAGCTGTTCAAGAAGGCCTTCTCCGGCGGCAACCGGCGGCGCTGGCGGCTCAACCACTCCCCGCTCTTCCTGGACTTCCTGGAGGGCAAGGTCGACTTCCCCTGCACGGCGTGGGCGATCCCGAACTACTCGCTCTTCGGCTGGCAGCGCCCCTGCTACCTGATGAGCGACGGGTACGTGCCGACGTACCGGGAGCTGGTCGAGGACACCGACTGGGACAAGTACGGCCGCGGCAAGGACCCGCGCTGCGCCAACTGCATGGCGCACTGCGGCTACGAGCCCACCGCCGTCCTCGCCACCATGGGATCGCTCAAGGAGTCGCTGCGCGCCATGCGCGAGACGGTCTCCGGGAACAGGGAGTGAGGCCATGACCGCCATTGAGCTGGGCGTCCCCGAGGTGCCGCTCCGGCCGATCGCCGAGCGGCGCGTCTCGCGCCGGATCCAGGTCGGTCCGGTGGCGGTGGGGGGAGGGGCCCCGGTGTCGGTGCAGTCGATGACGACGACCCGCACGTCGGACGTCGGTGCCACGCTGCAGCAGATCGCGGAGCTGACCGCGTCCGGCTGCCAGATCGTCCGGGTCGCCTGCCCCACGCAGGACGACGCGGACGCCCTGGCGACCATCGCCCGCAAGTCGCAGATCCCCGTGATCGCGGACATCCACTTCCAGCCGAAGTACGTGTTCGCGGCCATCGAGGCGGGCTGCGCGGCCGTCCGCGTCAACCCCGGCAACATCAAGCAGTTCGACGACCGGATCAAGGAGATCGCCCAGGCGGCGAAGGACCACGGCACGCCGATCCGCATCGGCGTCAACGCCGGGTCGCTGGACCGGCGCCTGCTCCAGAAATACGGCAGGGCCACCCCGGAGGCGCTCGTGGAGAGCGCCCTGTGGGAGGCGTCCCTCTTCGAGGAGCACGGCTTCCGGGACATCAAGATCTCCGTCAAGCACAACGACCCGGTCGTGATGATCGAGGCGTACAGCCAGTTGGCCGAACAGTGCGACTACCCGTTGCACCTGGGCGTCACGGAAGCCGGGCCCGCCTTCCAGGGCACGATCAAGTCGGCGGTGGCGTTCGGGGCGCTGCTGTCGCGGGGCATCGGCGACACGATCCGGGTGTCGCTGTCCGCGCCGCCGGCCGAGGAGGTCAAGGTCGGCATCCAGATCCTGCAGTCCCTCGGGCTCAAGGAGCGGCGGCTGGAGATCGTGTCGTGCCCGTCCTGCGGACGCGCCCAGGTCGACGTCTACAAGCTCGCCGAGGAGGTCACGGCCGGGCTCGACGGCATGGAGGTGCCGCTGCGGGTCGCCGTCATGGGGTGTGTGGTCAACGGGCCCGGCGAGGCGCGGGAGGCCGATCTGGGGGTCGCCTCCGGCAACGGCAAGGGGCAGATCTTCGTCAAGGGCGAGGTCGTCAAGACCGTCCCCGAGTCCAAGATCGTCGAGACGCTGATCGAAGAGGCGATGAAGATCGCCGAGCAGCTGGAGCAGGACGGCGTGGGGTCGGGGGAGCCGGCCGTCACCGTGAGCTGAGCAGCACGGAATTCGAAGGGGGCCCGACGTGACGATTCTGGAGAGCATCCGGGGACCACGCGACCTGAAGGCGCTGTCCGAGGCGGAACTGGGGGAACTGTCCGAAGAGATCCGGGAGTTCCTGGTGCACGCGGTCGCCAGGACCGGCGGCCATCTGGGACCCAACCTGGGCGTGGTGGAGCTGACCATCGCCCTGCACCGGGTCTTCGAGTCGCCGGTCGACCGCATCCTGTGGGACACCGGCCACCAGAGCTACGTCCACAAACTGCTGACCGGCCGCCAGGACTTCTCCAAGCTGCGCGGCAAGGGCGGCCTGTCCGGCTACCCCTCGCGCGAGGAGTCCGAGCACGACGTCATCGAGAACAGCCACGCCTCCACCGCCCTCGGCTGGGCCGACGGGCTCGCCAAGGCCCGCCAGGTGCAGGGCGAGAAGGGCCATGTCGTCGCGGTCATCGGCGACGGGGCCCTCACCGGCGGCATGGCCTGGGAAGCCCTGAACAACATCGCGGCCGCCAAGAACCGCCCGCTGATCATCGTCGTCAACGACAACGAACGCTCCTACGCCCCCACCATCGGCGGCCTCGCCAACCACCTCGCGACCCTGCGCACCACCGACGGTTACGAGCGGGTCCTCGCCTGGGGCAAGGACGTCCTCCAGGGCACGCCCCTGGTCGGCAGCACCCTCTACGAGGCTCTGCACGGCGCCAAGAAGGGCTTCAAGGACGCGTTCGCCCCGCAGGGCCTCTTCGAGGACCTGGGCCTGAAGTACGTGGGCCCGATCGACGGGCACGACACCGGGGCCGTGGAGTCCGCGCTGAGGCGCGCCAAGCGGTTCCACGGGCCGGTGCTGGTCCACTGCCTCACGGAGAAGGGCCGCGGCTACGAGCCCGCCCTCGCCCACGAGGAGGACCACTTCCACACCGTCGGCGTGATGGACCCGCTGACCTGCGCACCGCTCTCGCCGTCCGGCGGCCACTCGTGGACCTCGGTGTTCGGCGAGGAGATCGTCAGGATCGGCGAGGAGCGCGAGGACGTGGTGGCGATCACCGCCGCCATGCTGCATCCCGTCGGCCTGGGTGCCTTCGCCGAGCGGTTCCCGGACCGGGTCTGGGACGTCGGCATCGCCGAGCAGCACGCCGCCGTGTCCGCGGCCGGCCTGGCGACGGGCGGCCTGCACCCGGTCGTCGCCGTCTACGCCACGTTCCTCAACCGGGCCTTCGACCAGCTGCTCATGGACGTGGCCCTGCACCGCTGCGGGGTGACCTTCGTCCTGGACCGGGCCGGGGTCACCGGCGTCGACGGCGCTTCCCACAACGGCATGTGGGACATGTCGGTGCTCCAGGTCGTGCCCGGTCTCAGGATCGCCGCGCCCCGGGACGCCGACCAGCTGCGTGCCCAGCTGCGCGAGGCGGTCGCCGTGGACGACGCGCCGACGCTGCTGCGGTTCCCGAAGGAGTCCGTCGGCCCGTCGGTCCCGGCCGTGGACCGGGTGGGCGGACTGGACGTGCTGCACCGCTCCCCTCGGCCGCGGGTTCTCCTGGTGGCCGTCGGCGTGATGGCGACGGTCTGCCTCCAGGCCGCCGAGCTGCTCGAAGCGCGCGGCATCGGCTGCACCGTCGTCGACCCCCGCTGGGTCAAGCCCGTCGACCCGGCGCTCCCGGGCCTCGCCGCCGAGCACCGTCTGGTGGCCGTCGTCGAGGACAACAGCCGCGCGGCCGGGGTCGGTTCGGCCGTGGCGCTGGCCCTGGGCGACGCCGACGTCGATGTGCCGGTACGGCGGTTCGGCATCCCCGAGCAGTTCCTCGCACACGCCAAGCGCGGTGAGGTGCTCGCCGACATCGGCCTGACACCCGTCGAGGTCGCCGGACGGATCGGCGCGAGCCTGGCCGTCAAGGAAGAGCCGTCCAAGGAGCCACTGGAATGACAACCGCCGAGTCCGCGTCGGAGTCGTCGCAGGCCGGGGAGTTCGACCTCGGCAAGCTGCTGGCCGAGCGCGGGGCCGAGCGCTACGAGCTGCACACCCGGTACCTCAACCACCAGCTCCCGCGCATGCTGCACACCATCGGCTTCGACAGGGTCTACGAGCGCGCCGAGGGCGCCTACTTCTGGGACGCGGACGGCAACGACTACCTGGACATGCTCGCCGGCTTCGGGGTGATGGGCCTCGGCCGCCACCACCCCGTGGTGCGCAAGGCCGTGCACGACGTCCTGGACACGCAGCTCGCCGATCTCACCCGCTTCGACTGCCAGCCGCTGCCGGGCCTGCTGGCGGAGAAGCTGCTCGCGCACAGCCCGCACCTGGACCGGGTGTTCTTCGGCAACAGCGGCACCGAGGCCGTCGAGGGCGCCCTGAAGTTCGCCCGGTTCGTCACCGGCAGGCCCAGGATCCTGTACTGCGCGCACGCCTTCCACGGCCTGACCACCGGCTCCCTCTCCGTGAACGGCGAGTCCGGCTTCCGCGACGGCTTCGCCCCGCTGCTGCCCGACACGGCCGTCCCGCTCGGCGACCTCGACGCGCTGGAGAGGGAGCTGCGGAAGGGCGACGTCGCCGCGCTGATCGTCGAGCCGATCCAGGGCAAGGGCGTCCTCACGGGCCCGCCCGGCTGGCTGCGGGCCGCCCAGGAACTTCTGCACCGGCACAAGGCGCTGCTCATCGCCGACGAGGTGCAGACCGGCCTCGGCCGGACCGGCGACTTCTACGCCTACCAGCACGAGGACGGAGTCGAACCCGACCTGGTGTGCGTGGCCAAGGCGCTCTCCGGCGGCTACGTGCCGGTCGGTGCCACGATCGGCAAGGACTGGATCTTCAAGAAGGTCTACTCGTCCATGGACCGCGTCCTCGTCCACTCGGCGAGCTTCGGATCCAACGCGCAGGCCATGGCGGCGGGCCTCGCGGTGCTGTCGGTGATGGAGAACGAGCAGATCGTCGCGAACGTCCGGGCCACCGGGGAGCGGCTCAGATCCCGGCTGGCCGCGCTCACGGGCCGGTACGAGATGCTCGCCGAGGTCCGGGGCCGGGGCCTGATGATCGGCATCGAGTTCGGACGGCCCAGGTCGCTGAAGCTGCGCAGCCGCTGGGCCATGCTCCAGGCCGCCCGCAAGGGGCTCTTCGCGCAGATGGTCGTCGTGCCGCTGCTCCAGCGGCACCGGATCCTCACCCAGGTCTCCGGCGACCACATGGAGGTGATCAAGCTGATCCCGCCGCTGATCATCGGCGAGCGGGAGGTGGACCGGTTCGTCGACGCCTTCACGGCCGTGATGGACGACGCGCACAACGGCGGGCTCGTGTGGGACTTCGGGAAGACCCTGGTCAAGCAGGCGGTGGCCAACCGGTAGCCGGATTTGCCTGTGAGGCAAGAAATTTGCCGGTGAGGCAAAGGTCCGGCTGAATGGAGGCATGAGCCCCTCCGAGACCGAGCGGCCCTCCGGGGCCGACTCGCCGGCCGAACCCGCGCCCGGTGCGCTGCCCGCCGTCGCGCCCCAGCTACGGGTCCTGCGGCGCCAGGCCTCCCTCACCCTGGAGGTCGCGGCCCGCGCCGCCGGGCTGTCGCCCGCCCACCTCTCCCGTCTGGAGACCGGGCAGCGCCAGCCCTCGCTGCCGATGCTGCTCGCGCTCGCCCGTGTCTACGGTACGACCGTCGCCGAACTGCTCGGCGAGACGGTCGCCGGACGGGACGCCGTCATCCGCGCGGCCGACATGGAACCCACGGCGGCCGGCGGCTGGACGTACTGGCAGGCCGGCGCCCCGGGCCGCGGGATGCAGGCCCTGCGGGTCCACGTCCCCCACGGATCCCAGGGCGACGTCGTGCGCGTCCACCCCGGCGAGGAGTGGCTCCATGTGCTGCGCGGCCGGCTGCGGCTGCGCCTCGGGGACAGCACACACCGGCTGGCGGCCGGCGACAGCGCCCACTTCGACTCGCTCACCCCGCACCGGATCGCGGCCGAGGACCACGACGGCGTCGACCTGCTCTTCGTCCACACCCTGCTGCAGAGCCCCACGGCCGCCCTGTGCCTGGGCCCCACTCCTGGAGGCGCGTCATGAGCGAGATGGAGGAGAAGTTCCCCCGCGCCCTGTGGGTGAGGCTGTTCGTCTACCTCATCGCCGGCCACATCTTCGCCGCGTTCGTGTACCTGCTCTTCGCGCTCGGCGCGAAGTAGCCCCGTCGGCCCCTCAGTCGAGGAGCCGCTCGCGCAGCCGCTCCCGGGTCTCCGGGGTGAGGTCCAGCCCCTTCTCCAGGTAGGCGTCGACGCCGCCCCAGGTCTCCTCGATGGTGTCGAAGGCCGCCGTCAGGTACTCGGCGCGCGCGTCGAAGAGGGGGCTGAGCAGCTCCATGACCTCGGGGGAGTAGGCCGAGGCGGCGGAGCTGCTGCGGTGCACCTTGTAACGGCGATGCTTGGCGTTCGACTTCAGGTAGTCCTCGACGATCGCCTCGCGCTCGACGCCCACCGCCAGCAGCGTCACCGCGACCGACAGACCCGCGCGGTCCTTGCCCGCCGCGCAGTGCATCAGCGCGGGGACGCTGTCCTGCGCGAGCGCGTGCAGCACCCGGGAGTGCTCGTCCGTGCGGTGCTTGATGATCGTGCGGTACGAGGCGATCATACGACCCGCGCCCTTGCCGTCCGACAGGATCTCGCGCAGCTGGTCCAGGTCGCCGTCGCGGACCATCTTCCAGAACTCGGCGCCGTCGGCGGGGTCGCTCAGCGGCAGGTTCACATTGCGCACGCCGGGCAGCTCGACATCCGGCCCCTCGAGCTTCTGGTCGGCAGCATTGCGGAAGTCGAAGATCGTGTGCAGGCCCAGAGTCGTCAGGAAGGCGGCGTCCTCCCCGGTCGCGTGGGCGAGGTGGCCGCTGCGGAACAGCACGCCCTGGCGCACTCGCCGTCCGTCCACGGTCGGAAGTCCGCCCACATCACGGAAGTTGCGCACTCCGGCCAGCTCGGGCTCGGTCGACGGGACCTGCTGTGTCACGAGGGCTCCTCCCCTTCGGCGCCGCCGCCGCGGCTCGTCGGCGGGCACGAGTCGACGATACGACATGACTGCCTGGGGCAATGAGTTGTCCACAGGGCGTTGCCCCGAGCCCCCACAGCCCTTGATGATGTTGCCGCCTGGTCGCACCTGGTCGGGCTTGTTCGAATCTGTGAGGGCGCGATGCCGGACATCTCCGAAGACGGTCGTACGTGGGTACTTTCCGGGCCGGCCAGCAGCTACGCCGTCCATGTCACCGAGCGGGACGAACTGCTGCACCTGCACTGGGGCCCCCGGATCGGCCTCGCCGACGCCGAGGCCCTCGCCGTCCGGCCGCTGCCGGACTACTGGCCCTTCGAGTCCCCGCTCGACGGACGCGAGGAGTACCCGGTCGAGGGCGGCCCCCGTTTCGTCCGCCCGGCACTGTCCGTGCGCACGGCCGGGCGGCGCGGCACCGAGTGGGTCTTCGAGGGGCACGACACCGAGGACGGCGAGCTGCGCCTGCGGTTCCGCGACGGGGACCTCGCCATCACGCTGCACTACCGGATGCGCTCCTCGTCGGATGTCGTCGAGCGGTGGGTGACCCTGGCCAACCGGGGGCCGGCCCTCGAACTGCTGCGCGCCGACTCCGCCACCTGGACCCTGCCCGACCGCGACGCCTGGCGGCTGTCCCAGCTGCACGGCCGCTGGGGCGCCGAGTCCCGGCTGACGCGCTCCGGTCTCACCCACGGCGAGAAGGTCATCGGCAGCCGCCGCGGTCACACCTCGCACCAGCACCTGCCGTGGGTCGCCCTCGACGCCGACGCCGCCGAGGAGCACGGCGAGGTCTACAGCTGTGCCCTCGGCTGGTCCGGGTCGTGGCGCATCGCCGTGGCCCAGCTGCCGGACGCGCGCGTGCAGATCACCGGCGGCGCCGGCCACGACGACTCGGGCCTGCTGATGCTGGGCACGGGGGAGTCGTACACGACCCCCGTCTTCGCCGGGCTCTGGAGCGACGGCGGATTCGGCGGGGCCAGCCGCGCCTGGCACGCCTACCAGCGGGCGCACGTCGTCCCGGACGCCGAGCGGGACCGGCCGGTGCTGTTCAACTCCTGGGAGGCCACGGAGTTCGACATCTCCGAGGAGCAGCAGCGGGCGCTCGCGGAGCGGGCCGCGGCCATGGGCGTCGAGCTGTTCGTGGTCGACGACGGCTGGTTCGGGGCGCGCACCAGCGACCGGGCCGGACTCGGCGACTGGACCCCCAACCCCGACCGCTTCCCGGGCGGGCTGCAGCCGCTCGCCGACCATGTGCACGGCCTGGGCATGCAGTTCGGGATCTGGGCCGAGCCCGAGATGGTCAACCCGGACAGCGACCTGTACCGCGCGCACCCCGACTGGGTCCAGTACCAACCAGGACGAAAGCGGACTGAATTCCGCAATCAGCTCGTACTCAACCTCGCCCGCGAGGACGTCCGGGAGTACCTCTGGGAGCAGCTCGACGGGCTTCTCTCCAGCGCTCCCGTCGACTACGTCAAGTGGGACTTCAACCGCTGCTTCACCGACGCCGGCTGGCCGGACGACCCCTACCCGCAGCGGCTGTGGGTCGACCACGTGCACGGCCTGTACGCCCTGCTGGACCGGCTGCGGGCCGCCCACCCGGGCGTGGCCTTCGAGTCCTGCTCGGGCGGCGGCGGCCGGATCGACCTCGGCGTGCTGAGCCGCACGGACCAGGTGTGGACCTCGGACAACACCGACCCGCTGGACCGGCTCGCCATCCAGCACGGCTTCAGCCAGATCCACCCGGCCCGGGTCATGGCCGCCTGGGTCACCGACAGCCCGAACGCCATGCTCAACCAGCGGGCCAGCTCCCTGCGGTTCCGGTTCGTCAGCGCCATGGCCGGGGTGCTCGGCGTCGGCGGCGACCTCACGCGGTGGACACAGGATGAGCTCGCCGAGGCGCGGGAGTGGGTGGCGCTCTACAAGGAGATCCGGTCCGTGGTACAGCGCGGAGACCTGTACCGGCTGCGTCCCCCGGAGGGCGGGGTCAGTGCCGTGCAGTACGTCCTCGGTGACGAGGCCGTCGTCCTCGCCTGGCTCCAGGCGCAGCGCTACGGCGAGCCCGTGCCGGCGCTCCGGCTGCGTGGCCTCGATCCGTCAGCCTCGTACGAATGCCTCAAAACGGGCGAAGTTCACCGAGGGGCCGTACTACTGCATCACGGACTTCGCGTCGGTCTGCGCGGGGATTTGGATGCCGCGGTCGTCCGACTTAAGCGGAAGTAGTCGTTCTGTCCGAATAGGGAGCTTGGGCCGCTAAGGGATAACGTGCCCCGATCGTAAAGGAGATGAGGTCGGGGTGCGTGACCATCGTCATATTCGTGACGATGTGTTGTCGCCGTGTTCACGTAATTCTGGCGTTATTCAGGCCCCTTGAGGAATGCCGGAGATCGGTAATCCACGCTCGGTGACGGCGTTTGTGCCGACGCGTCAGGGGGAAACACCGTCGCGCGCAACCGCGAGCTTGTCCCATTGCGTCTCGGTCGCTTACGTTCCACACCAATCCGGACGGACGCCTAATCCTGCCGCCGCCCGGAGTCCGCACACACTGACCCGACGTACGGCAGGAGCGGGGGACCCACAGGTAAGACGCCTGTTCCGGTTCCCGGAACGGCTTGGGGTTAAGTCGCGCCACGGCGCGGCCGGGCATCTCCAGCTCGCACCCGACAGCTCACCTCGCAGGCGCCGGAGAGGAATTCGCCATGCCCGCGAACGGTAAGCACCGCCGTCCCAAGACCCAGCGTTTCACCCGCTCCATCGCCGTCGCCGGAACCGGCGGGGCCGCCCTCGCCCTGCCGCTCATGGGGGCCGCCGGCGCCCACGCCGCCACCCCGCAGTCGGCTCCCGAAAAGACCGTCCAGTCCGCTCCGGCCGCCGGGAAGAAGGCCGCAGAAAAGGCCAACGGCGCCCGCACGTACACCGTGAAGGCCGGCGACTATCTCGCGAAGATCGCCGACGACCAGAACGTCAGCGGCGGCTGGAAGAAGCTCTACTCGGACAACCGCGACGCCGTCGGCTCCGACCCGTCGCTGATCCACCCGGGCCTGAAGCTGTCGATCGGCAAGAAGGCCGCGAGCGCGCCGAAGGCCTCGGCCCCGGCGGCTCCGAAGGCCTCGGCCCAGAAGTCGTCCGCTGTCGAGTCGGCCCCGAAGGCGGAGACCGCCGCCAAGCCGGCCGCCGCCAAGCCCGCGGCCGAGAGCAACTCCAGCGGCTACACCCTCCCGGTGGACGGTGCCACCGTCGGCACCCCGTACCACATGTCCGGCAGCATGTGGTCCAGCGGCTACCACACCGGTGTCGACTTCGTCGTTCCGACCGGCACCTCCCTCAAGGCCGTCGGTGCGGGCGAGGTCGTCTCCGCCGGCTGGGGCGGCGCGTACGGCAACCAGGTCGTCATCAAGCTGAACGACGGCCACTACGCCCAGTACGCCCACCTGTCCCAGCTCTCCGTCTCGGCCGGCCAGACTGTGACGGCCGGGCAGCAGGTCGGCCTGTCGGGCGCCACCGGCAACGTGACCGGACCGCACCTGCACTTCGAGATCCGCACCACGCCGGACTACGGTTCCGACGTCGACCCGGTCGCCTTCCTGCGCTCGCACGGCGTCTCCGTCGGCTGACCGACCGCACGACCACCTGCCTGACACGCCTCCGAAGGCCGGACCCCGATCCCCGGGTCCGGCCTTCGGTGCGTGCGGGCGCCTATCACCGAGAAGGGCCGCCCGTCACCCCGAGGGATCGACAGGCGGCGGCAGTTGGGGCAGAGTGATCCGGCCGGGGTGCAAGCGCTTTCCCGAGCCTTCCCGGCCGACCCCGAGGAGCTGTGTCACCGTGCCGACCACCCGCAGGGCGTTCGGAGCCCTGGCCGCCGGAGCCGCCCTGGCGGCCCTCGCCCCCACGGCCACCGCGCACGCCGCGACCCGCCGGCGCAGCCTCATCGCCCACGACGACTTCTGCCACGGCCTCGGGCAATGGGCGACCGAACTCCAAGGCGGCGGCACCGTCACCGCCTCCCGGGGCACCCTGGAGATCGACGTACCGAGCGGCGCGACCGTCTGGTTCAGGCAGCGGCTCGAAGGGCCGTACCTGCTCGAGTACACCGCGATCCCTGTCTCCGAGGGCGGGGTCAACGACCGGGTCTCGGACCTCAACAACTTCTGGAACGCGACCGACGTCCGCTCCCCGCACGACCTCTTCGCGACCCCACGCGGCGGGGCCCTCGACGAGTACGACCACCTCACGACGTACTACGCGGGCTACGGCGCCAACCACAACACCACGACCCGGCTGCGCCGTTACGTCGGCGAACCCGGTGTCCGCCCCCTGGTCTTCGACTACACCGAGCCGCTGCTCGTCCCGGGCGAGCCGAACCGGGTCAGGATCGTCTCCGACGGCTCCACGGTCCAGTGGTGGAACAACGGCCGGCTCGTCTTCGACCACACCGACCCGCAGCCGTACACGAGTGGGCACTTCGCCTTCCGGACCGTCTGGAGCCATTTCCGGATCAGCGGGTTCCGGGTCTGGCGGCTCACCCCGAAACAGCCCTGACCAGCGGTGTATTCCGAAGTTGGCGAACACTTTAGGAGTGGCTTATCTCACCGCCCGTCAACCCTTTCCTACGGTCGCGTAGGTCACATTCGAAGGTGAATCATGAGCGGTTGTGGCAGACGATTCGAAGAGTGACAGCAGAGCAGTGATCGGGTCGTACGTGGCGCTGGGGGACAGCTTCACCGAGGGCGTCGGTGATCCCGGCCCCGACGGCGCGTTCGTCGGCTGGGCCGACCGGTTCGCCGTCCTGCTCGCCGACCGCAGGCCCGAGGGCGACTTCCAGTACACCAATCTCGCCGTACGCGGAAAGCTCCTCGACCAGATCGTGGCGGACCAGGTTCCGCGGGCCGTGGAGATGGCCCCGGACCTCGTCTCGTTCTGTGCCGGGGGCAACGACATCATCCGGCCCGGCACCGACCCGGACGAGGTGGCCGAGCGTTTCGAACGGGCGCTGGCCCAGCTCGCCGCCGTGTCCGGCACGGTCATGGTGACGACCGGGTTCGACACCCGTGGCGTGCCCGTGCTGAAGCACCTGCGCGGCAAGATCGCCACGTACAACGGACACGTCCGGGCCATCGCCGACCGGTACGGCTGCCCGGTCCTGGACCTGTGGTCCCTGCGCAGCGTGCAGGACCGCAGGGCCTGGGACGCCGACCGGTTGCACCTGTCGCCCGAGGGGCACACGCGCGTGGCGCTCCGCGCGGGCCAGGTGCTCGGCCTCGACGTACCGGCCGACCCCGAGCAGGCGTGGCCCCCGCTGCCCCCGCGCGGCGCTCTCGACATGCGGCGGGACAACGTCGCCTGGGCGCGGGAGTTCCTGGTTCCGTGGATCGGGCGCCGGCTGCGCGGGGAGTCGTCGGGCGACCATGTGACGGCCAAGGGGGCGCTGTCACCGGACGACATCAGGACGTGGATCGCGTCCGTGGCGTGAGAGCCGCTTCTGCGCGTGCGGGCCGTGCCGGGTGGGATCCCGGCACGGCCCGCACGCGCAGAAGCCCGGGTATCCGGGGCGGGCCGGGCGGGCCGCGCAGGCCGCGGGTGCCGGGCGGGCCGACGGCGGGCACGGGCAACGCGGAGGTACGGATACGGCGGACGGCCCCGGAAGGCCCCGGCCCCGTGGTTCGGGCCGCCGACCGGGCGGGCCGGGGATGCCGGGCGTCAGCGGGGCCGCTGTCGCTGTCGTTGTCGTTGTCGTTGTCGAGAGACCGTCATCAGGACGTCGGCCGCTCCTGTGCCAGGCCCAACTCGCGGGCCAGCGCCTCCTCCACCCACTCCTGCGCCCGCGCTCGCGGCACCGCGCCGGCGTAAGACGTCAGCTGCACGGCGAGACCGTCGAGGAGGGCGGTGAGCCGGAAGGCCGTGCCGGCCGGGTCCGGGCAGCGGAACTCGCCTGCCGCCACGCCCTCCGCGATGACCTCGGCGAGCGCCGCCTTCCACTGCCGGTCGAGGTCCTGGGCGACCTCCCGCAGCACGGGGTCGCGCAGCGCCGCCGCCCAGCCCTCGATCCACAGCCGCCAGCCCTTGGCCTGCCCGGTGGGGGCGTACCACCGCACAGCCGACCGCAGCCGGCGCAGCGCCGGTGAACGGCGGCCGAGCAGCTTGCGCAGATGCGCCAGGTCGCCCTCCGCCGCGTGCCGGAACGCGGCGGCGACCAACTGCTCCTTGGTCGAGAAGTGATAGAGGACCAACGCGTTGCTCACGCCTAGCGCCGAGGCCACGTCGGCGATCCGGACCGCCGCCACGCCCCTCGCCTCGATCTGCTCGATGGCGGCCCGCAGCAGATCCCCGCGCCGCTGAGCCACACTCAACCGGACTCTCGTCACGCCGTCACCCTACCCACGCGCGTGCGGCCCCTCGACGGGGCGTTTCGGCCTGCCCGGCGGGGCCCGCGACGGTCGCCGTCGCGGAGGACCGGCACCTCACCGGAACCAGCCGAACCGCTCCGCGATCACCGGCAGCCGGTCCGCCGCGAGGGCGTGGGCGGCGGCGCGCGGTGTCGTCCCGTCGGTCCGTGCGCGGTCCAGCATCCGCTCGACCAGCGTCCGCATCGAGCGGCGGGTGTACGCGAACGCCTCCTCGGCGTCGGCACCGATGTCCCCGAACAGCGTCCACCACCACCAGGCGTTCGTCCCCGAGTTGACCACGACGTCCGGCAGCACGGTCACCCCGCGCGCGGCCAGCAGCGGCTCCGCCTCCGGCCGTACGGGCATGTTGGCGGCCTCCACGACCCAGCGGGCGGTGATCCGCTCCTGGTTCGCGGTGTCGATCGCGTACGACACGGCCGCCGGCACCAGCACGTCCGCGTCGGCCGACAGCCAGGCGCCGCCCGGCAGTTCGCGGTCGCCTGGGCGCAGCGCGGAACGGTCCACCGTGCCGTGGGCGTCCCGCGCGGTGAGCAGCGCCTCGACGTCGAGACCCGCCGGGTTGGCGATGGTGCCCTTGAGATCGGCGACGGCCACGACCGTGAGCCCCGCGCGCGTGAGGAAGCGCGCCGTGGCCCCGCCCATGGTGCCGAGCCCCTGGAGGGCGACCCGCGTCCCGGTGTACGGGACACCGGCCAGGTCCAGGGCGGCCAAGGCCGCCTCCGCCACACCGCAGCCGCCGACCAGCTCGTCCAGACCGATGCCGTCGACCTCGACCGCGAACGCGTCCCGCAGCCGCCGCCGGGCCTCGGCCTCGTCGTCCAGCAGCGGATAGACGGCCTGGATCGAGGAGACCAGCCCCGCCTCGGCCGCCGCCCGGTCGACCAGGTCCTGGGTGAGTCCCAGGTCCTCGCCCGTCGTCCAGCAGCTCTCGATGTACGGCCGCATCGCACGCAGGTAGCGCACCAGCAGCGGGTACGCCTCCGGATCCCGGGGATCGCAGTCGATGCCGCCCTTGGCGCCGCCGAGCGGGACGTAGCGGTTCGCGGGGTCGTAGTGCAGGGCCTCCTTCACGGTCATGCCGCGGGCGAGACCCGCGACCTCGTCCAGGGTGCAGCCCGCGCGCATCCGCAGACCGCCGCTGGAGACGCCGCGCACCAGCCGGTCGACGACCAGGAAGCCCTGCCGGCCCGTGAGGTGATCGGTCCAGGTCAGGGACAGCAGGGGGTGGGCCATACGGGCTCCTTCGCCGCCGGGATACTGAATCACCGGTCAGTATCTCCTCCGGTGGGACCCCTGTGATCCGGTGTTGCCGGAGGGGCCGACCATAATGGAAAGCCTGACCGACTCCACCTGGAGGTACCGTGGCCGGTTTCCGTACCCTGAGCTCCGGGCTCCGCGCGCTCCAGCCCCGGGCGTTCGGCGCGGATCCGAGCGGTGAGCGCATGGCGCGCATCCGCAGATCGCCCCATTTCAAGGACGGGGTCTTCCAGAACCCCGGCGGTCCCGCGCGGACCCGGCCCTCGGGCTCGACCCTGGACTTCGCGAAGGTCTTCTTCGACAAGGACACCCGGCCCCGCCGCACCCCGAAGGGCACCGTCCCGGTGCACTCCACCACCCTCGCCGACATCGCCCGGCCCCCCGCCACCGGCCTGCGGCTGACCTGGATGGGGCACTCCAGCGTCCTCGCCGAGATCGACGGCCGGCGCGTCCTGTTCGACCCGGTGTGGGGCGAGCGCTGCTCCCCCTTCTCCTTCGCCGGGCCCAAGCGGCTGCACCCTGTCCCCCTGCCGCTCGCCGCGCTCGGCCCGGTCGACGTCGTGGTGATCTCGCACGATCACTACGACCATCTGGACATGCCCACCATCAAGGCCCTAGCGGGCACGGACACCCTGTTCGCCGTGCCCCTGGGTGTGGGCGCACACCTGGAGCACTGGGGCGTCTCCGCCGATCGGTTGCGCGAGCTGGACTGGCACGAGTCCACCAAGGTCGGCGGCCTCACCCTGACCGCCACCCCGGCCCGGCACTTCTGCGGCCGCGGGCTGCGCAACACCCAGCACACCCTGTGGGCCTCCTGGGTCGTCGCCGGGGACGAGCACCGGATCTACCACAGCGGTGACACCGGCTACTTCGACGGCTTCAAGGAGATCGGCGCCGAGCACGGGCCGTTCGACGCGACGATGATCCAGATCGGCGCTTACTCCGACTTCTGGCCCGACATCCACATGACCCCCGAGGAGGGCATGCGCGCCCACCTCGATCTCCAGGGCGGGCCGGAGCACGGTCCGATGCTGCCGATCCACTGGGCCACCTTCAACCTGGCGACCCACCCGTGGGCGGATCCCGGCGAGGGGGCGCTCGCGGCCGCTCGCGCGGTGGGTGCCGGTGTCGCCCTGCCCCGCCTCGGCGAGCCCTTCGAGCCCACGGCCGAGACGGTCCCGTCGGAGCCGTGGTGGCGTGGGGTGGCGCTCGCCCCGGGGGGCGGTCGCGCGGTGGGGGAGGCCCTCGCCGGAGCCGGCATCAGGACCGCGTCGGACGCGGCAGTCGTGGCCCAGGCCGACACGGTGAGTGACGGCGGTCGCGGGGCCGGCAAGGGCACCGAGGACCCCGAGACGCTCTCGGCGAGCTGACCCGGGACGCACGGCGGACGAACGGCGAGGGCCGGGGAGTGAGGGGCTCCCCGGCCCTCGCTGTCTGCGTCTGACCGCTTCTGACCAGGTCGTATCGGGCTCTTTGCGTTCCTGGTCGGATATGCCGAGGTGTTATCGGTCTGTCGTGCGAGGCCTCATACCAGAGCGGGACGCTCACCGTATGAGTTTGTCAACTGCCCACCGCACATGATGCGCTGGCGACTACTGTCAGTGGCCGTCGGGAAGCAGGCGGATCAGGGAGCGGGGGCCGGCACGTGCAGGCGCAGGGCGGACGAGGGAGTCGACGCGACGGGGATCCCCGCTGCCCACGCGCCACCGACGCCGGCACGGGCGCGGCCGAGGAAACGGGTGCCGGTGCCGGCCGCGCGGGCACTGCCGACGATCGCGCGGGCACCATCGTCGACCGCAGGGGAACTGCCGTCGGTGGCGCGGGAACCTCCGTCGGTGGCGCAGGTGCGCCCCGGCCCGGCCAGAGTGTGGCCCGGCCCGACGAGGGTGTGGCCCGGTTCGGCGAGGGCGTGGCCCGGTTCGGCGCGGGAGCCGTAGGGGCCTCCGGCCCGGGGCGGCACACCGGTCCCCGGGGCGTCAGTGGCGCCGGCGTCGGCGGTGGCGTGCGGAAGCCGGGGGAGGCCGGGCGCACGGCCCGGGGCGCGCGCAAGCGGCCGCGCGAACCCGGCCGCACCCCCGCAAGCCCCCCTGGCACCCCGGCCCGACGGACCAGCACGAGGACACCGATGTCTCACCTCCGCTCCCCGGCCACACGCGCAGACCGCCGTGAGGGCGGGCGGCACGGGCGGCCCGCCCTCCGTACCGCACCCGCGCTGCCCGAGACCCACATACGGCCCCGGCTGCTGCGTCTCGCGGTGCTGCCCCCCGTCGCCGTCACCCTCAGCGGCTGCGCCGCCGTCCTCTTCACCGTCCGGTCCACCGGAACGCGGCCGGGCCTCACCCTGTGGGCCGTGCTCGGCGGCGCGGTCTTCGTGGCTCTCGTCGGCATCGCCGTCGCCGCGGTCGCGGCCAACCGGGCCGCCCGGTCCGTGCACGACCGCATCAGCGTCCTGCGCCGCGGCACCGCACGGCGCGAGGCCGACCTGCGCACCCTCGTCGAGGCGCTCCGGCGCGGCGACGGCCCGCCACAGCTCGCCCCGCAGAGCCGCCACGCGGGTCCCGCCGAGGACGGCGACGACTTCGACCTCCTCGCCGCCGACCTGTCCCGCGCGCACGACGGCGCCGTCACCGCCGTCGTACAGGCCTCCCAGCTCTCCAGCCAGGCCGGCAGCGAACAGAAGCTCGAGGTCTTCGTCAACCTCGCCCGGCGCCTGCAGTCCCTCGTGCACCGCGAGATCTCCATCCTCGACGAGCTGGAGAACGAGATGGAGGACCCCGACCTGCTCAAGGGGCTCTTCCACGTCGACCACCTCGCCACCCGCATCCGCCGCCACGCCGAGAACCTCGCCGTGCTCGGCGGCGCCGTCTCCCGCCGCCAGTGGAGCAACCCGGTCTCCATGACCGAGATGCTGCGCTCGGCCATCGCCGAGGTCGAGCAGTACTCGCGGGTCAAGCTCGTGCCGCCGATCGACGGGCAGCTGCGCGGCCACGCCGTCGCCGACGTCATCCACCTCCTGGCCGAACTCGTCGAGAACGCCACGGTGTTCTCCGCCCCGCACACCCAGGTCCTGCTGCGCGCGAACCTCGTCACCTCCGGGCTCGCCGTCGAGGTCGAGGACCGCGGGCTCGGCATGCCCCTGGAGGAGCAGACGCGGATGAACGCGCTGCTCGCCGACCCCGACCAGGTGAACGTCGCCCGGCTCCTCGCGGACGGCCGCATCGGCCTGTTCGTCGTCTCCCAGCTCGCCCGGCGGCACGGCATCACCGTCCGTCTCCAGACCAACATCTACGGCGGAGTGCAGGCGGTGCTCGTCGTACCGCAGGCGCTTCTCGGAGCCGAGGCGGGCGCGGGAACGCCCAGGGGAGCGGGGCAGCCGGCGGCAGGTGCCCCCGGTGCGGATGGTCCGGCGCTGCCGGGGCGGCCGGACGGGCAGGCAGGTCGGAGCGGTCCGGCCGCCCCGGGCAGGCAGGCCGGGCAGAACGGGCAGGTTGCCGCCGGTGCCGGTGCCGGTGCCGGTGCCGGTGCCGGTGCCGGTGCCTGTGGCGGTGGCGCGTCCAGGGGGCTGGCCCCGGTCGTCGACGGCGGTGAGGTCGGAGTCTCGTCCGTGCCGCTGCCCGTGCCCGGAGCAGGGCCCTCTATTCCGCTCACCGCACCCACCGCGTCCCCCTCTTCCACCGCGCCCCGAGGGTACGAGCAGGAGGCCGAACCGGCCCAGGGCGGGAGCGCACGGGACGGGAGGCCCGCGCCCCTGCCCATGCGCGGGGCCCGCCGGGAGCGTCCCACCCCGGCCGAGGCACGGCCCGGTATCAGTCCCGACGGCCGGCGGAGCCTCGCCGAGAACGTCACCGAGCCGCCCACTCCACGCAGCGGCACCGTCCGCGGCACCATGGGAAAGCCCCAACTGCCCCGTCGCCGCGCCCAGGAGCACATCGTGCCCCAGCTGCGAGACGGCCCGACGCCACGCCAGGACCCCGAGTACCTCGTGGGCCACGACCCCGGTCTGATGGCGGCCTTCCAGCGCGGCATCAGTCTCGCGGAGGCCCAGCAGAGCATGGAGGCCGGCAACACGGAGTGGGGGGACACGGGGTCCGCGCACACGGCGTCCGCGCACACGGCGTCCGCGCACACGGCGTCCGCGCACACGGCGCCCGCCCACATGGCCTCCTCCTACGTGGACTCCGCCCACATGGCCTCCTCCTACGTGGACTCCGCCCACACGGACTCCTCCTACGTGGACTCCGCCCACATGGACTCCGCCCACACGGACCCGGCAGCCACGGGCTCCACCCACACGGACCCGGCAGCCACGGACTCCGCCCACACGGACCCGGCAGCCACGGGCTCCACCCACAGGGACCCGATGCCCGTCCGCCCGGTCCACCTCGAGGCGCTCCCCTCGGAGCTGTCCCCCTCGAACAGGCCGACGCCCGGGTCCCGTTCCGACCACCGCACGACCACCACCCGGCAGGACGGGAGCGCATCCGCCGGATGACCACCCCCCTTTCCACCCCCACCCCCAGCGCTCCCGCAGACCTTCGTACCCCAAGGAGTCGATCCACCATGGCGAGCGATGCGCCGACCGCCCATGTATCCGATCTCGACTGGCTGATGAGCGGCCTCGTGCAGCGCGTACCGCACACGACCGCCGCGGTGCTGCTGTCCTGCGACGGGCTCGTGAAGTCCGTGCACGGTCTCGACCCGGACAGCGCCGACCACATGGCCGCCCTGGCCTCCGGCCTGTACTCCCTCGGCCGCAGCGCCGGTGTCCGCTTCGGCGACGGCGGCGACGTGCGGCAGGTCGTCGTCGAACTCGCCTCGACCCTGCTGTTCGTCACCACCGCCGGCTCCGGCACCTGCCTCGCCGTGCTCGCAGGCCGCGAGGCCGACGCGGCCGTGCTGGGCTACGAGATGGCGATGCTGGTCAAGAGCGTCCGCCCCTACCTGGTGACCGCTCCCCGGCAGTCCGTCGAATCCCCGGCGATGAGGCCTTGAGCGTGACGGCGGCCGGTGACGGGCCCTGGCTCGACGACGCGGCCGGGCGGCTGGTGCGGCCGTTCACGGTCAGCAACGGCCGCACCCGTCCGACCGTCGCGCTCGACCTCGTCTCGCAGGTGATGGCCACCGGGGCGACCCCCCTCGGCTATCTCGGCCCCGAGCACGCGCAGGCGCTCGAACGGTGCCGGGTGCCCGTCGCCGTCGCCGAGGTCGCCGCCCATCTCACGCTGCCGGTGGCCGTCACCAAGGTGCTGCTGGCGGACCTCGTCGACTGCGGGGCGTTGACCACCAAGCCCCCCGCGTTCCACCACACCCCGACGGACCGGGCCCTTCTGGAGGCAGTGCTCGATGGACTACGACGACAGCTCTGACTACACCGACGGACCGGGCCGCGGCGCCGACCCGTTCCCCACCGCGCTGAAGATCCTGGTGGCGGGCGGGTTCGGCGTGGGCAAGACGACCTTCGTCGGCGCGGTCAGCGAGATCGCGCCGCTCAGCACGGAGGAACTGCTCACCACCGTCAGTGCCGCGACCGACAACCTCGACGGCATCGAGAACAAGGTCGAGACGACCGTGGCCATGGACTTCGGCCGCATCACCCTCGACCCGCAACACGTGCTGTACCTGTTCGGCACACCCGGGCAGGAGCGGTTCTGGTTCATGTGGGACGAGTTGTGCGAGGGCGCGCTCGGCGCGGTCATCCTCGCCGACACCCGTCGGCTGCAGGAGTGCTTCGCCGCCGTCGACTTCTTCGAACAGCGCGGCCTCGGCTTCATCATCGCCGTCAACGAGTTCGACGGCGCCTACCGCTACGACCCCGAGGAGGTGCGCGGTGCCCTGGACCTGTCGGACGACGTGCCCGTCGTCTGCTGCGACGCCCGGATCTCCAGCTCCGGGGTCCAGACCCTGCTGACCCTGGTGCGCCACCTCATCGCCCACACCCCGGCCCCCGCGACCGGGTACGGCGCCCACACGTGACCCCCTCACACCCGCCACGGAGGCCCTATATGACGCGAGATATGACGCGAGTTCACAAACCAGGAGCATGCCCATGACCTACGACCCGCCACGCCCGGCCGGTCGTCTGCTGCTCACACCCGAGGACAAGGAGGCCCCCGCCCGCACCCGCCGCCTGCGCAGACTGGGCCTGGGGGAGCGCCCCGACCCCGCACTGGACTCCTTCGCGCACCGCCTCGCCGAACTCACCGGTGCGCCGTACGCCATGGTCAACCTCCCCGACGAGCAGGGGCAGTTCTACGCGGGCCTGCACGTGCCGGCCGTGGCGCCGGTGGTGCGCAGCGACGGCACCAGCCCGCGCCTCAGCCGTGCCCTGCCCCGCGACCACGGCTTCTGCCCCCATGTGGTGGCGCGCCGCAAGGCCCTCGCCCTGGAGGACGTCGGCGACTATCCGCGGTTCGCGGGCAATCCGGTGGTCGACGAGTTCGGCATCCGCTCCTATCTGGGGGCACCGCTCATCGACGGCACGGGCCTGGTGCTGGGCACCATCAGCGTCGCCGACGTCGAGCCGCGGCCGTGGGGGAAACCGGGCCTGACGGCGATCAAGGAACACGCCGCGCAGCTCGCCGTGGAGCTGGAGAGCCGGGACGGCCTGCCGCCCTACTGAAACCCGGGTTTCGCGCGGGCCCCCGGGGCGTGAAGGAAAGCTGCGGCGGCGCTTAAGAAATCCTCGATGGACCGGCGCGCCCGCCGTACGGCAGATTTCAGTGCGATCCCACTCCTCTCCCGGTCCAGGGGTTCCTTCGGCATACCCGGAGCCGGGACGTACCCCCAGGAGCCGTAGCGGTGAAGGCGCTGGTCAAGCAGAAGGCGGAACCCGGGCTGTGGCTCGTAAACGTCCCCGAGCCCATCGTCGGGCCCGGCGACGTACTCATCAAGGTGCTGCGCACCGGAATCTGCGGCACCGACCTGCACATCCGGGCCTGGGACGGCTGGGCCCAGCAGGCGATCAGCACTCCGCTCGTGCTCGGACACGAGTTCGTCGGCGAGGTCGTCGAGACCGGACGGGACGTCACCGACATCGCGATCGGCGACCGCGTCAGCGGCGAGGGCCACCTGGTGTGCGGCAAGTGCCGCAACTGCCTGGCCGGGCGCCGGCACCTGTGCCGGGCGACCATCGGGCTCGGGGTGGGCCGGGACGGGGCGTTCGCCGAGTACGTCGCCCTGCCCGCCGCCAACGTCTGGGTGCACCGGGTGCCCGTCGACCTCGACGTGGCCGCGATCTTCGACCCGTTCGGCAACGCCGTGCACACCGCGCTGTCCTTCCCGCTCGTCGGCGAGGACGTCCTGATCACCGGCGCGGGACCCATCGGCCTGATGGCCGCCGCCGTGGCCAGGCACGCCGGCGCCCGCAACGTCGTGATCACCGACGTCAGCCCGGAGCGGCTGGAGCTGGCCCGCAAGATCGGTGTCAGCCTCGCGCTCGACGTCTCCGGCTCCACCATCGCCGACGGGCAGCGCACGCTCGGACTGCGCGAGGGCTTCGACATCGGCCTGGAGATGTCCGGCCGCCCCGAGGCCATGCGCGACATGATCGCCAACATGACGCACGGTGGCCGGATCGCGATGCTCGGCCTGCCCGCGCAGGAGTTCCCCGTCGACTGGGCCCGCGTCGTCACCTCGATGATCACCATCAAGGGCATCTACGGCCGCGAGATGTTCGAGACCTGGTACGGCATGTCGGTCCTGCTGGAGGCCGGCCTGGACCTCGCGCCCGTCATCACCGGCCGCTACGGCCACCGCGACTTCGAGGCGGCGTTCGAGGACGCGGCGAGCGGCCGCGGCGGCAAGGTCATCCTCGACTGGACCGCGTAACCCCCCTTCTCCGCGAGCACCTTAGGAGCTTCCCCTCATGTTCGACTCCGTGCGCGACGACCTGCGTGCCACCCTCGACGAGATCCGCGCCGCCGGCCTGCACAAGCCCGAGCGGGTGATCGGCAGTCCGCAGTCCGCCACCGTCAACGTCACCGCGGGCGGCCGTCCCGGCGAGGTCCTGAACTTCTGCGCCAACAACTACCTCGGCCTCGCCGACCACCCCGAGGTCGTCGCCGCCGCCCACGAGGCCCTGGACCGCTGGGGCTACGGCATGGCCTCCGTCCGCTTCATCTGCGGCACCCAGGAGGTGCACAAGGAGCTGGAGGCGCGCCTGTCGGCCTTCCTGGGCCAGGAGGACACGATCCTCTACTCCTCGTGCTTCGACGCCAACGGCGGCGTGTTCGAGACGCTGCTCGGCCCGGAGGACGCGGTCATCTCCGACGCCCTCAACCACGCCTCCATCATCGACGGCATCCGCCTGTCCAAGGCCCGCCGCCTGCGCTACGCCAACCGTGACCTGGCCGAGCTGGAGGCCCGGCTCAAGGAGGCCTCCGACGCGCGCCGCCGCCTGATCGTCACCGACGGCGTCTTCTCCATGGACGGCTACGTCGCCCCGCTGCGCGAGATCTGCGACCTCGCCGACCGCTACGACGCGATGGTCATGGTCGACGACTCCCATGCCGTCGGCTTCGTCGGCCCCGGCGGCCGCGGCACGCCCGAGCTGCACGGCGTCATGGACCGCGTCGACATCATCACCGGCACCCTCGGCAAGGCCCTCGGCGGCGCCTCCGGCGGCTACGTCGCCGCCCGCGCCGAGATCGTCGCCCTGCTGCGCCAGCGCTCCCGGCCGTACCTGTTCTCCAACACCCTCGCCCCGGTCATCGCGGCGGCCTCCCTGAAGGTCCTCGACCTGCTGGAGGCCGCGGACGACCTGCGCGTCCGGCTGGCCGAGAACACGGCCCTGTTCCGCGGCCGGATGACCGAGGAGGGCTTCGACGTCCTCCCCGGCGACCACGCCATCGCCCCGGTGATGATCGGCGACGCGGCGGTCGCCGGGCGCATGGCCGAGCTGCTGCTGGAGCGCGGCGTCTACGTCATCGGCTTCTCGTACCCGGTGGTGCCGCAGGGCCAGGCCCGGATCCGCGTCCAGCTGTCGGCAGCGCACTCCACGGACGACGTCAACCGCGCGGTCGACGCCTTCGTGGCGGCACGGACCGAACTGGAGGGCTGACGAGCAGCACAGAGTGCATTTGAGACAATCGATCGCATGATCGAAGCGCGGCGGCTCCACATCCTCCGGGCGGTGGCCGACCACCGTACGGTGACGGCGGCTGCCGCCGCGCTGTATCTCACGCCGTCGGCCGTGTCCCAGCAGCTCGCCGCCCTGGAGCAGGAGACCGGCCACCGGCTCGTCGAGCGCGGCGCCAAGGGGGTACGACTCACCCCCGCCGGCGAGATCCTGCTCAACCACACCAACGCGGTCCTCGCCCAGCTGGAGCGTGCCGAGGCCGAGCTCGCCGCGTACAGCTCGGGATCGGCCGGCACCGTCACGGTCGCCTCCTTCGCCACCGGCATCGCCCTGGTCGTCGCGCCCGCCGTGGCCGCTCTCGCGCGCACGGCGCCCGGGATCCGCATCCGCGTCCAGGACGCCGAGGGTGACGCCAGCCTGCCGATGGTGCTGGACCGGCAGGTCGATGTCGCCGTCGCCGTCGAGTACCGCGGGGCCCCGCCCGCCGACGACCCGCGACTGGCCCACGTACCGCTGTACGCCGAACCCTTCGACGCGGTCGTCCCCGTCACCCACCGCCTGGCCGATGCGGCCGAGGTGCCCCTCGCCGACCTGGCCAAGGACCCGTGGATCGGCCAGTACCCCGGCAACCCCTGCCATGACGTGGTGATCCTGGCCTGCGAGAACGCCGGTTTCCAGCCCCGTATGGAGCACTCCTCGGACGACTTCCGCGCGGTCGTCGCCCTCGCCTCGGCCGACGCGGGCGTCGCCCTGGTGCCGCGCTCGGCCCTGCGCGGCATGGACCTCACCGGGGTGGTCGTACGCCCCGTCGACGGAACACCCCCCACCCGCCGGGTCTTCGCCGCCGTCCGCCGGGGAGCCGAGGAGCACCCCCTGATCCGCCCCGTGCTGGACGCGCTCGGCGCGGCGGCCCGGCTGTGAGCGTCCCGTAACCCCCTCGTCTCATATCCGGGATAGTGTCCCGGACATGAGACATGACGACGAGGCGGACCCCATGGACGCCCGGCTGGGTGCGCGCCTGGCCGAGCTGCGGGCCGAACACGACTGGTCCCTGGGTGAGTTGGCCGACCGCAGCGGGGTGAGCCGGTCCACCCTGTCCCGGGCCGAGCGGGCGGAGATCAGCCCCACGGCCTCCCTCCTGAACCGCCTGTGTGCCGTCTACGGGCGCACCATGTCCCAGCTGCTCAGCGAGGTCGAGGCCGAACCGGAGACCGTCGTCCGCTCCGCCGCCCAGCCCGTGTGGCAGGACCGCACCTCCGGCTTCGTACGCCGGTCCGTGTCACCCCCGCACGCCGCCCTGCGCGGCGAACTCGTCGAGGCCCGTCTCGCACCCGGCGCCGACCTCGCCTACGACCGTCCGCCCGTGGCCGGACTGGAGCAGCACATCTGGATCCTGGAAGGCGCCCTGGAGGTGACCGCGCAGGACACCGAGCACCGTCTGGACGCGGGGGACTGCCTGCGGATGCGGGTGTGGGGCCCGACCCGGTTCCGGTGCGCGGACCCCGAGGGCGTCCGCTACCTGCTGGCGGTGGTGCGGCCGTGAACCGACTGGACGAGGCTCAACTGCTGCGAAAGACGCCGCAGTTGGCGGACCTTCTGGCCGGCACCGTGAACGGTGGTGCCTCCGTCGGCTTCCTCGCCCCGCTCGGCCGGGCGGAGGCCCTGGCCTGGTGGGAGGGCCGGGCCGCCGACGTCGCCGCCGGCCGGCTCGCCGTGTGGGTCGCGTGCGGCGGGGAGCGGGTGCTCGGCACCGTCAGCCTGGCCTTTGCCGACAAGGCCAACAGCCGTCACCGCGCCGAACTCGTGAAGCTGATGGTGGCGCCGGAGGCCCGTGGGCGCGGCCTCGGCCGCGGGCTCCTGGCCACGGCGGAGGCCGCGGCCGAGGCGGCCGGCATCACCCTCCTGCACCTGGACACCGAGACCGGCAGCCCCGCCGAGCATCTGTACCGGTCCAGCGGCTGGACCCCCCTCGGCGCCATCCCGGACTACGCGGCCGACCCCGGCGGCGTGCTGCGGCCGACGACGATCTACTACAAGCACGTACCGGTAGCCACTCCCACCAGGTGATTGTCGGTGGGAGCCGATACGGTGCCTGCCATGCCGGATGCCGAAGACGTACGACGGATCGCCTTGTCCCTGCCGGACACGACGGAGAAGATCGCCTGGAGCATGCCCACGTTCCGGGTCGCGGGAAAGATGTTCGCCACGCTGCCGGAGGACGAGACCTCCATCGCCGTGCGCTGCCCCAAGGAGGAGCGCAACGAACTGGTGCTCGCCGAGCCGGGGAAGTTCTGGATCGCCGACCACGAGTCCCAGTTCGCCTGGGTGCGGGCCCGGCTCAAGGCCATCGAGGACGAGGGCGAGCTGCGGGACATCCTCGCCGACTCCTGGCGCCAGGCGGCCCCGACCCGGCTCCTGGAGGCTCACCCCCGGCTCGGCCTGCCCGCGCAGTGACACCCTCCTGATCTCACCCGGCCGACCGCCGCCCCGAGGAACGCCGAGATGCGCTCCCGCAGCGACCGGGCGTCGAGGCCGTGGGCGGCGACATGCTCCTCAAGCCGCCCGTACCGCCGCAGTTCGCGACGGCCCACACCCAGCCCGAGGACCCGGTGCGGCACATCTGACAGCGCGTCGTTCGCGGCGGCCGTCGACGTGCCCGCCAGGTAGGGCTCCACGAGGACGATGTCCGTCCCGGCCGACTCGGCGGCCCGTCGCAGGGCGGCGCCGTCGAAGGGGCGGACGGTGGTCGCGTACAGGACGGTGACGTCCAGCCCCTCGGTGGCGGCGAGTACGGCGTGGAGCATCGGCCCGACGGCGACGACCACGCCGGAGCGTCCCTCGCGGACCGTACGGAAGCGCCGGCCGTCGACCGGCAGCGCCTGCCCGTCGGCCTGGACGGACAGCCGTACGTACACCTTGTCGTCGCCCGCGGCGACCGCGTGCCGCAGCAGCGTCTCGGCCTCGTCCGGGTGCCCCGGCACATGGACGGTCCAGCCGTCCAGAGTGTCGAGCAGCGCCACGTCGCCCGGCGCCATGTGCGTGTAGCCGCCGGCCGGCCAGTCGAAGGAGGCGGCGGCGCTCACCAGCACCGCGCCCGCCTCCTGGTGCCCGAGGTCCAGCTTCACCTGCTCGAAGGGCCGCTCCACGAGGAAGCTGGCGAAGGTGTGCACGACGGGCCGCAGCCCGGTCAGCGCCAGCCCCGCCGCCGCCCCGATCAGGAGCTGCTCCCGGATGCCGACGTCGACGACCCGCCCGGGATGGCGGCGGGCGGCCCCGGCGAAGCCGTCCGTGCCGATCGCGGCGAGGACCACCGCCACCCGGGGATCCTCGTCGAGCAGCCGGGAGACGACAGGGGCGAAACGGTCACGCATGGTGTCCATGGAAGGGAGACTCCTCGGTAGCGGAAATCAGGCGGACTTCGGCTCGACCCGGGCCACGACCACGTGCGGGCGGCCCGGGTGCGGCGCGGTGAAGGCGGCGTACAGGGCCTCGTGGTCACGGCCGTCGACGGTCAGTGCGGACCAGCCCGCCGCCTCGAAACGGGCGGCGATCCCGCCGGGGCGGGCGTAGGTGGCGGACGAGTTGTCGACGACGACGGCGTGCAGCCGGTCGAGACCGGCGGGCCCGGCGAAGGCGATCGCCTCGTGGTTGCTGCCCTCGTCCAGCTCCGCGTCCCCGACCAGCGTCCACACCCGCGGCTCGTGGAGCCCCTGGGCGCGCAGCCCCAGCGCCGTACCGACGGCGATCGGCAGCCCGTGCCCCAGCGATCCGCTGCCGATCTCGGCCCCCGGCACGAGCGTCCGGTCGGGATGGTGGCCGAGCGGGGAGTCGTACGAGCCGAAGCCCGGCAGCCACTCCACCGGCAGGAACCCCTTGGCGGCCAGCACGGCGTAGTACGCCATCGGCCCGTGCCCCTTCGACAGCAGGAACCGGTCCCGCCCGGGGTCGTCCCTGCCCTCCGGGCTCACCCGCAGCACCCGGTCGTACAGCACCCACAACACGTCCAGCGTGGACGTCGCGGCCGGGCCGTGCTTCTCGTCGCCGGTCATCAGGCCCATCAGGCCCGCCAGGTCGGCATGCGTGTACGTGTACGTCTGTGTCGCGTCGGTCATGACGACGAGCGTGCAACCTCAATCAAGCTTGAGGTCAAGCGGTGCCACCCGGAAAGGGATGCGCGATCACCGGTGTGAGTGCGGTATTGTTTCCCTGCGCGTTCGGCCGGGGGAACTCCCAGGTCAGACGGGCATCGGGACGTGGCGCAGCTTGGTAGCGCACTTGACTGGGGGTCAAGGGGTCGCAGGTTCAAATCCTGTCGTCCCGACTGTGAGGCAGTCACTCAGAGGCCGTATCGGATTCCACGGATACGGCCTCTTGATCATTTCTACGGACGGGGAGCGCCGGCCGGCCGTCGCTGGTGGCGATCCTGGTCGCCATCTCGGTGAGCTGTCGGCAGGCCTGCGCGATCTCCCGCTCGGTCTGGGCGCGTTCCCCCACGGCCGCCCCGAGCAGAAGCGCGGTCAGCGAGGCGGAGGCGTTGAACGCCTGCAGGGTGAGGGCGCCGTACCGTGCGCCGACCAGGTCCATGGCTGTGGTCACGATGCGGTGCAGCACCGCGGGCAGCTCCACCTCGCGGCTGATGGCCACCACGGCGTCCAGCAGGCCCTGCATCCGGTCCGTCGCGTCCAGCAGGGCGCGCAGCTGCTCGTCGATCCGGCTCAGCTCCGTACGCAGGCGCGCATGCAGCTCGGGCAGATGCGGCTGCCCCGGGAACGGGTCCTGATCCGCCTCCATCACGAACACCTCCGGGCCGGAGGTCGGTCACGTGAAAGAGCTTAGGCCTCAGATCGCGCAGCCCGCATGCGCCAGCGCCTGCTTCAGCAGCACCCCGTGCCCGCCCGGCATCTCGCTCTGCACCGCCTCCGAGACGGCGTCCTGGGGGCTGAACCACACCAGGTCGAGCGCGTCCTGCCGGGGCCGGCAGTCGCCCGTCACCGGCACGATGTAGGCCAGGGACACCGCGTGCTGGCGCGGGTCGTGGTAGGCGGTGATGCCCTGCGTCGGGAAGTACTCCGCGACCGTGAACGGCTGGAGCGACGCCGGGACGCGGGGCAGCGCGACCGGGCCGAGGTCCTTCTCCAGGTGGCGCAGGAGGGCGTCGCGGACGCGCTCGTGGTGCAGCACGCGGCCGGAGACCAGCGTCCGGCTGACCGTACCGTCGGGGCCGATGCGCAGCAGCAGGCCGACGCTGGTCACCTCGCCGCTGTCGTCGACGCGGACCGGGACGGCCTCGACGTAGAGGATCGGCATGCGGGCGCGTGCCATCTCCAGCTCGTCGGAGGACAGCCAGCCGGGCGTGGTTTCGGTCATGTCAGACATTGCTTGATCATACTTTCAGCCGTTCGGACTTCCTGGGTAGCCGCTCCAGGAGAACTGTGACCGGCCACACGCCTGTTCAATCGCCCTCCGGCCCGTCGGCCTCCAGCCGGTAGACCCGCAGGGCGTTGTCCCGCCCGGTCCACCGCGCGATCCGCAGCGCGTCCGGCAGGGGCAGTTCGTCGGCGTCCACGCGCTCCTGGAGCAGTTCCGCGAGGCCTTGCCGGAAGGCGAGCGCCCCGAGGTGGTAGAACTCGGCCACACCGTAGGCGTCGGAGCTGTACAGCAGTTTGCGGAACGGTGTGATCTCCAGGGCCTCCGCGAGGACCGCACCGGCCCGGGCGGGGCCGACGTGGTGCAGGGTGAGTCCGACGTCGAGGTACACCCGCTCGAAGACCGCGGCGAGGTAGGCCGCCTGTCGCTGGTAGGGCCAGCAGTGCAGGAGCAGGACGGGGATCGTCTGGGCGGTGAGGTGCAGCCAGTCGGTGAGGTGGGTGGGGTCGACGCGGTGCAGCCGGATGTCGTTGTCGCCGAAACCGGTGTGCAGCTGGAGCGGCAGACCGAGGTCGACGGCGGTCCACATCAGGTGCCGCACGAGGACCGGGTCGTCGAGGCGTCCGCCCCCGGAAAGCCAGCGCCGGGCCGCTTCGGTGACCTGCGCCTGCGAGGGGCGGGCCGGGTCCAGGTCGAAGCCGGTGCGGTAGGCCGCCACCGACTTCACGGCCACCACGCCGGGCCGCCGCACGGCGGCCAGCGCGGCCGCGTGGAAGGCGTCCGCGTAGGCGTCCGGTTCGACCCCCGCGGCCCGCACCGCCTCCGCGACGCCCTCCAGCCGTACGACCTCGTACGCGGTCCCGCCCGCGGCCTCGGCGATCTCCGGCGGGAGTCGTTCGCCAGGAACGTGTCGAACACCGGTGACATGCCGACGCCCCAGGCCGCCGCGGCGGCGAGCCGGGCCGTCGGGACGGTCTTCACCCGGCCGATGCCCGCGGTGTCGACGTAGGCCAGCACGACGCCGTGCACACCCCGCCCGGCGAGTTCGCCGCTCAGCGCGGTGGCCCGCTCGACGTCGCCGGGGCGGCCGCCGGGCACGGGATCGGCCAGGGTGGTCATGTGTCCTCCGCGGTTGTCCGGGTTGTTCTCCGGCGAAGGCGGCGCCGTCAGGGCTTCACGGCCACCGCGCCGTACTGCGGTACCAGCACCGCCGAGCCGGGCTCGGCGCGCCACTGCCCGCACGACACCATGCCCGGTTCGAGCACCTCGAGGCCCTCGAAGAACGCGGCGATGTCGGCGCCGCTGCGGGCCGTGATCGGGGGAGTGGCGTTCTCGTTCCAGAACTTCATGGCCGGGATCTGGCCCGCGCCGCCGAGCTCGTCGTCGAAGGTCGGGTGGGTGAGGACCAGGAAGCTGCCGGACGGTGCCGCGGCCATCACCCGGCGCACGATGTCCCGGGCCTTGTCGACGTCCAGGACGAAGTTGAGGATGCCCAGCATCATCACGGCGACGGGCCGGGTGAAGTCGAGGGTGTGCCCGGCCCGTTCGAGGATGGCGTCCGGGTCGTGCACATCGGCGTCGATGTAGGCGGTGACGCCGTCGTGGGTGCCGGTGAGCAGGGTACGGGCGTGCACCAGGACGATCGGGTCGTTGTCGACGTAGACGATGCGCGAGTCGGGCGCGATCCGCTGGGCGATCTCGTGGGTGTTGTCCGCCGTCGGCAGTCCCGTGCCGATGTCGAGGAACTGCCGCACCCGGCGCTCACCGGCGAGGAACGACACGGCCCGGCCGAGGAAGTCGCGGTCCGCGCGGGCGATGTCCCGGATGATCGGGAACATGCCGGCGACGTGCTCGCCGACCTGCTGGTCGACCTCGTAGTTGTCCTTGCCGCCGATCCAGTAGTTCCACACGCGCGCGTTGTGCGCCACACCGGTGTTCAGCCTCGCCGACCCTCCCGAAGGGGTGTGGCCATCACTCACGACTCGTCCTCTCCTCGCACGCACGACCGAGGCCGGTCGCCGCCGCCATTGTGCCGCTCCGATGATCACGCTGTCCCGGGAATCGGCGGAGCGGGTACGGCGGTTGAGGCGGGGCCGGCGAGCGGGAGAGAGCTGCCTGCCGTGCCGGACGGTCTAGTCGGTGGGGCTCGCGGCGGGCGACTTCCCTGCCAGGACGTCCTGCAGCCGCTGGGTGCCCTGTTGCGCCGCCTGCTTCATGGAGTCGTCCTCGCCCCCGTCGAGCCCGCCCGCCGTGACGGTGATCGCATCGTCGCCGACCCGTACGGCGGCGACGTTCAAGGTCAGCGTGGCGTCGTTGCCGTCGACCGAGCCCTGCACCGTCACGCGCAGGCCCTGCCGGGCATCGCCCACCTTGGGCACCGAGGTCTCGATGACCTGGACGGTGCGCTTCTCCTCGCCATCGGTCACGGTGAACTGGTCGCACTTCTCCGGCAGCGTCGCCATCCAGTTCAGGGAGTCCTGCAGATCGGTCCGGTCATAGGAGGCGACCTGGTACAGCAGGCGGGAGTCGCCCTGCTCGAAGCCGCGCAACGCGGACGCGCCCGACGGCCGGCCCAGCAGATCGTCGTCGTACAGGGAGTCGATGAGCCGCTGGCAGTCGGACGCCTGGGCCTTGCCGGACACGAAGTCGGACACGTCGACCGTGCCGACGAGGAGGCTGTCGTGCCAGCTCTCGGCTTCCGTGTCCTTGACCTGCGTCCAGTCGTCCTCGATGTCCGCCTCGGTGATCAGCGCGGTCCGGGCGCCGCTCGTGGAGAGGGCGGCGGTGGGGGAGGGGGTCTGCCGCACCTCGGCGACCTGGGACGCGGTGACGCCGGAGACGCGCGAACCGTCCGTGCCGCCGTCGTCCGAGCAGGCGGCGGTGGAGAGCAGCGTGCCTGCCGCCAAAGTGGAGGAGAGGGCGCGGACGAGCCGGGTCGGACGAGGGGTCATCGGGAGTGCCTCCTGAGAGCGTGGCGCGTGCCCTCAGCGCACCACCGCCGCCGACCGCCCACCACCGGCGCCGGACCGTTCGAGTGAGTGCCGCCGGGTGCTGCCGGTGCTCCCGTTCGGGGCCGCCGGCGGCAGGAGCCGGGCGACCGCGCCGAGCGAATCCTGGCGCCGGGACGTGCGTGCGCTGTTCAATGAAACTGCACACTCTTCCGGAGCAGAGCAGAGCAGAGCAGAGCAGAGCAGAGGAGCCGACTGTGTCGATCGCCGTCGTGCCGCCCGTCGGCGCGCGCATCCGGCAGGCGCGCTTGGAGCGCGGTACGAGTCTGCGCGCGCTGGCCCGGGAGATCGGCGTGTCGGCGAGTCTCGTGTCGCAGATCGAGACCGGCAAGAGCCAGCCGTCCGTCAGCACGCTGTACGCGATCACCACGGCGCTGGGGATCTCCGTGGAGTCGCTCTTCGACGCCCGCGAGGGCCCCGCCGCGAGCCCGCCCGGGACGCCTCCCGCCACCGTGCCGCACGCCCTCGCCGCCTTCGCCGCCGATCCGGGGCGGCGGATCGGGCCCCTGGTCGGCTCGGCCGGGCGCGAGACGCTGGAGCTGGACTCGGGGGTCGTGTGGGAGCGTCTCGGGCGGGTGCCGGGCGCGGAAGCCGGCTTCTTGCTGGTGACGTACCGGCCCGGCGGCTCGTCCTCCGGCTCCGGCGGGCTGATGCGCCACGCCGGGACCGAATACGGCTATCTGACCTCCGGTGAGCTGGTCCTCACCCTCGGTTTCGAGGAGTACACGCTGCGGGCGGGCGACTCCGTCTGCTTCGAGTCGACGACTCCCCACCGATACCGCAACGATGGAGAGGTACCGGCTGTGGGCGTCTGGTTCGTGTCCGGCGATGTTCAGTGACACTTGACACCCATCGCACACGGGCGTTCACTCCGAAGTGGGGGTGGTCGCCATGGCGATCCGCACATATGGACCCAACGCCGTCGACTGGGAAGAGCGCATCGACCTGGACCGGCTGCGCGGGCAGCGGCTGGCCCGGCTGCACGAGTCCCTGAACCGGTCCGAGCTCGGCGCGGTGCTCAGCTTCGACTTCGCCAACATCCGCTACATGACGGCCACCCACATCGGCACCTGGGCGATGGACAAGCTGATCCGCTACGCCCTGCTGGTGCGCGACGGCGAACCGGTCGTCTGGGACTTCGGCTCCGCCGCCCGCCACCACCAGCTGTACAACCCGTGGCTCGACTACAGCGACGGCAAGGGCGGCCCGCCCACCGGCGCCCGGGCCGGCATCTCCACCCTGCGCGGCGCCTTCCACCCGGACGCCGGGATCGCCGAGGACGTGGCCGCCAAGATCGCCACCGATCTGCGCGACCACGGGCTCGCGGGCGAACCCCTCGGCGTCGACGTCGCCGAGATGCCGGTCCTCGCCGCGCTGCGCGCCGAGGGCATCGACGTCGTCGACGGGCAGCAGGTCTTCCTGGAGGCCCGCCGCATCAAGACCGGTGACGAGATCGGCCTGCTCACCCAGGCGTGCGCCATGGTCGACGCGGCCTACGAGGAGCTGTACGGGTACCTGCGCCCGGGCGTGCGCGAGAACGAGTGCGTCGGCGTGGTCAGCAAGGTGCTGTACGACCTCGGCAGCGAGTACGTCGAGGGCGTCAACGCCATCTCGGGCGAGCGCTGTTCGCCGCATCCGCATGTCTACAGCGACCGGTTGATCCGCCCCGGCGACCCGGCCTTCTTCGACATCCTGCACAGCCATCTCGGCTACCGCACCTGCTACTACCGCACGTTCGCCGTGGGCAGCGCCTCGCGGGCGCAGCGGGACGCGTACGTGCGCTGCCGGGAGTACATGGACGAGGCGATCGCGCTGGTCCGGCCGGGCGCCACCACCGCCGACATCGTGCGGGTCTGGCCGCGCGCCGAGGAGTTCGGCTTCGCCGACGAGACCGCCGCCTTCGCCCTCCAGTACGGCCATGGCGTCGGCCTGTCGATCTGGGAGAAGCCGATCTTCAGCCGGCTGCTCTCCCTGGACCACCCCGAAGTACTCGAAGAGGGCATGGTGTTCGCCCTGGAGACGTACTGGCCGGCCGCCGACGGCTGGTCCGCCGCCCGGATCGAGGAGGAACTCGTCGTCACCGCCGACGGCTGCGAGGTCATCACCAAGTTCCCCGCCGAGGAACTGCTGGTGGCCGGGCGCAAGTACTGGACGGTGGGCGGCGAGCTGAACACCCGCCGCGAGGCGCAGTCCCACCTCAACACCGGGGACCGCGCGCGGGCGGACACCGGGGAGCGCTCACACGCGCACACCGGGAACGCCCCGCGGACGACCCACGGGGACAGCTGATGGACGCCGGCGCGCTCCTCGACCGGTACGAGCGGATGAACGTCATCCGCCGGACGGAGAAGGCCGCCCACGACCTGTTCCTCCAGGGCCTCGTGAAAGGCACCACGCACCTGGCCGCCGGGCAGGAGGCGATCGCCGTCGGGGCGAGCGCCTCCCTGCGCCCGGACGACTATGTGTTCGCCACCTACAGGGGCCACCACCATGCCCTCGCCCGGGGCGCCACACCCGAGGAGTGCCTCGCCGAGCTGATGAGCCGGGCGACCGGGCTGTGCGGGGCCAAGGGCGGCTCCATGCACCTGACCAAGGCGGCCACCGGCATGCTCGGTTCGTACGCCATCGTCGGCTCGCACCTCCCGATGGCGGTGGGTGCGGCCTGGTCGGCCCGGCTGCGCGGCACCGAGCAGCTCGCGGTCGCCTTCTTCGGCGACGGCGCGACCAACATCGGCGCCTTCCACGAGTCCCTCAACCTGGCCGCCGTGTGGAGGCTGCCGGTGCTGTTCGTGTGCGAGAACAACCTGTACATGGAGTACACGCCGATCGCCGACGTCACGGCCGTGCCCCGCCCCGCAGCCGACCGGGCCCCCGCCCACGGCATCCCGGGCGAGGTCGTCGACGGCAACGACGTCGTGGCGGTCGAGGAGGCCGTGGGGCGGCTCGCGCGACGGGCCCGGGCCGGGGACGGGCCCGCCGTGCTGGAGGCGGAGACCTACCGCCACTTCGGACACAGCCGCGCCGACCCGGCGGCCTACCGCCCGGCCGAGGAGGTCGAACGCTGCCTGAAGCACGACCCGTTGGACCTCGCACGGGGGCGCCTGGCCGAGCTGGGCGTGGGCGAGGAGACGGTCGCCGAGGCCGACGAGCGGGCCCGGGCCGTCGTGGAACGGGCCGTGGAGGCGGCGAAGGCGGCGCCGCCACCCGATCCGCGCGCGGCACTGACGGACGTGTGGGCCGACGGAGGTGCCGCATGGCGGACGTGATCACCTACCGGGACGCGGTCGCCGAGGGCATCGCCCGCGAGATGCGGCGGGACGCGTCGGTGGTCTGCCTCGGGGAGGACATCGCCGCGGCCGGCGGGGTGTTCAAGACGACCACGGGCCTGCTGAAGGAGTTCGGACCCGAGCGGGTGTGGGACACGCCCATCTCCGAACAGGCCATCGTGGGCGTGGCGATGGGCGCCGCCATGACCGGGATGCGGCCCGTCGCCGAGATCATGTTCTCCGACTTCCTGGCCTGCTGCTGGGACTACCTCGCCAACGAGATCCCCAAGGTCCGCTACATGACCGGCGGCCAGGTGACCGTGCCCCTCGTCGTGCGCACCGCCAACGGCGGCGGACTCGGCTTCGGCGCCCAGCACTCCCAGGCGACCGAGAACTGGGCCCTGACCGTCCCCGGACTGAAGATCGCGGCGCCGGCCACACCCGCCGACGTCATCGGCCACCTGGTGCGCCACGCCGCCGGCCTGCCCGAGCCCCCGTACGACGGGCACGGTCACCGGCGCAGGGCGCTGGTCGGCGAGGACGACGGCAGCGTCCACACCGGCTTCGGGCTGTGCGAACTGCGGCCCGACGGCCGGGTGCCCGCCCATGTGCACTCGCACGAGGAGACCTTCTTCGTCCTCGACGGGGCGGTGGTCCTCGACCTGCCGGACGGCTCGTACCTGCTGGAGGAGGGTGACCACGGACTGCTGCCGACCGGCGTTCCGCACGCCTGGCGCGGGGCCGGGAGCACCGGCGGACGCTGGGCGGACATGCTGGCCCCCGTGCCGCGGGCCCGCTACGGACACGACACCCAGGCCGTGCCGGATCTGCCCGCGCGCGAGCCGGCCCGGATCGACGTCCGCGACCCGCGCACCCGTGTCTTCGGCCACTTCGAGCCGGCCCAGATGGACCCGGGCAAGCAGTCACAGGACCTGCTGGCGGCCACGGCGAGCATGCGGACCGCGCTGCTGGTCTACAGCGGGATCACGGTGAAGATGATGATCGACGGCGACCTGGGCGCGGTCGCCTCGACGATGTTCATGGTGCAGTACGCGTCCGACGGGATCATCGGCACCCACGACCACCCCTTCGAGGAGACGTATCTGATCCTGGAGGGAGTCGCTGAGGCCACCCTCGACGGCGAGCGGTACCGGCTGGAGCCCGGCGACCTGGCCTGGGCGGGCGCCGGGTGCGTGCACGGCTTCGTCAACGCGGGGCGGGGACCCCTGCGCTGGCTGGAGACGCAGGCGCCGCAACCGCCGTCACGGCACTCGTACCGGTTCACGCGGGACTGGGACTACCTGCGCGCGGCACTGGAGGAGAAGTCATGAGCAGTGTGCTCGTCGTCGGCGGAACGTCCGGGATCGGGCTCGAATTCGCCCGTACATGTGCCGAGCGCGGGGACGACGTGGTGCTCACCAGCCGCGACGCCCAGCGCGCCGACGTGGTCGCGAAGGAGGTGGGCGCGCGTGGACTCGCCGTCGACCTGGAAAGGCCGCTGGAGATCGCGGCGGCCCTGGCCGGCATGGGGCGTGTCGACCACCTGGTCATCGCGGCCGTCTCGCGCGACGACAACAAGGTCACCGAGTACGACATCGACGCCGCCCTGCGGCTGGTCACCCTCAAACTCGTCGGCTACACGGAGGTCGTGCACACGCTGCGCGGCCGGCTGCACGACGACAGCGCCATCGTGCTCTTCGGCGGCCAGGCCAAGGAACGCCCCTACCCGGGCGCGACGACGGTGGCGACGGTCAACGCGGGGGTGCGCGGCCTGATGAACTCCCTCGCCGTGGAGCTCGCTCCCGTTCGGGTCAACGTCGTGCATCCCGGTGTCGTGGGGGACAGCCCTTACTGGCAGGCCAAGCCGGAGAGGGTCCTCGCCACGCTGCGCACCGAGACCCCCACGGGGCGGCTCGCCGCGATGGCCGACGTGGTGGACGCGGTGGACTTCCTGCTGCGGAACCGGTCGGTGAACGCGGTCGAACTGACCGTGGACGGGGGATGGTTGCTCGGGTGAGGACCGGTTGGCCGGGTGAGGCCCGGCTGCTCGGTCGAGGGTCGGTTGCCCGGGCGGGGCCCGGCTGTTTCGGTAAAGGCCGGCTGCTCGGCTGTCGGGGCCGTTCAGCTGTCCGGGCCGTTCACCCGGCGCGGCCGAGCGTGTCCCGTACGACCTCCGCGTCCACCGCCGCCCGTACCAGCGCGGCGGCGAACACGGCCGGGTCGGTGTCCCCGGCCGGTTCGGTGAGGCGCCCGGGGTCCTTGGGCAGATCCAGCCGCTCGGCGCCCTGGAGGGCCTTGGCGTCCAGGCAGGGGGCCGCCTCCGGCCAGACGCTCTGCGCCTCGCGCAGGAAGATGCCGGCGCCGGCCGGGCCCATGCCGGGGAACTCCTGGAGCAGGCGGCGCAGTTCGGGCACCTCGCCGCCCGCCTCCCGGCGCAGTCGCCGCAGGTCGCCGCCCCACCGGTCGTTCAGCTGCTCGGCGGCTTCCCCGAGCTGGGTCGCCGTCCGCTCGTCGTAGCGGCGGTAGCCGCCCCGGCCCAGCGCGTCCACTCGTTCCTGCCAGGAGGCCTGCGCCATACGCCGCGGATCGCGCAGCCCCGCCTCGTGCAGGGCACGGGCGGTGGCCAGCGCGATCGAACCGCGGATGCGGGCACTGAGCAGATGGGACAGCACCAGCAGCCGGTACAGCGGCTGCGGGGTGTCCTTCAGCGCGATGCCCGCCTCCTCGGCGTACGTCCGGCCGTGCGCGCCGACGAGTTCCCGTACGACGCGCTCCTCGCGGCCCACGGGCCTATCCCCGCAGCGGGTCGTGCCCGACCGTCATCAGCCGGTGCCGGCGGCGGGTGTCCTCCGCCGTCACCTCGGGCTCGGGCTCGTTCTCCAGGTCCACCTGGTCGGTGACCGTCTCCACGACCTTCCGCATCACGCGCAGGTCGTCCTCGGTCAGGTCGGTGCGCCGCTTCTGGAGGATGGCCAGGACGTGCTGTCCGGTGGCGGAGCCCGCCTGGTCCGGCAGTGGCTCGGTAGTCTCGTCGGCGTCGCGGACCCGTAGCCAGGCCGCGAGTTCCTGCGAGGTCATGTTCACCACGCGGTGGAAGTCCTCCCACAGCGCGTCGAGTTCGAGGGCGTCGGTCATCGCCTGCCCCTTCCGTACGTCCGTCGGATGCTCTGTGCCGTCGCCGCGCGGGTCAGCGGGGGAAGTTCTCGGCGTCGAACATCCACCGCTGCTTCTCCAGCTCCGCGGTGATGGTGATCAGCAGGTCCTGGGTGACCGGGTCGGCCTTCTCGGTCGCGTCGATGCGCTCGCGCAGCCGGCCCGCCGCCTCCTGCAGCGCCTCCACCATCACCTGCACGGCGTCCGAGTCGCGCACCCAGCCCTCCTGCGGGGAGGGCAGAGTGAAGGCCTTGGCGACGGTCTCCGGACGGCCGTCCGGCGGGACGCCGAGCGCCGCGGACCGCTCCGCGACCGTGTCGGCGAAGTCGCGCGCCGCCGTGACCACCTCGTCGAGCTGGAGGTGAATGGACCGGAACCGTGGTCCGACGACGTTCCAGTGCGCCTGCTTCCCGACCAGCGAGAGCCCGAGCAGATCCACCAAGGTGTCCTGGAGTGCCTCGCAGGCGGCCTTCCGGGCGTCGTCGGGCAGTGTGCTCCTCACAGTCGTCATAGGGCGCTTCTCCTTCTCGCGTCGTTCCTGGTCGTGCGGAGCAGTCGGTCGCGCTCGTCCTCGCCGGTGCCGCCCCAGACGCCCGAGGCCTGACCGCTCGCCAGGGCGAAGTCCAGGCACGGGCCGATCACCGGGCAGCGCGCGCTTCTCTGGGGTGCTGACCTGCGTGGTGTGTTGTTGCAGGAGGAGGCTATGTTGATCTTCTGAGACTCGTTCTTGGGGGTTGTAGCTCTGTGGCGGGTTGTTGCATCAACTGTCGGATCATGGAGTTGCATTGAGGGCCTTTCCTGTGGAGTTGCCGTCTGGGGTGCGGTACTGGACGGTCGTGGACGACGACCTTCAGGTGGTGCCGGTCGCTGACCAGTGGCTGAGGTTCTTGCGGTTCGGCCGGAGTCGTGCCGAGTTGACGACGAAGGCGTACGCCGGTGGCGTGGCCCTGTACCTGCTGTGGTGCAGGCGGACGGGACGGCAGTGGCCGCAAGCGGCCCGGGACTTGGGCCTGTTCATGGTCTGGCTGAAGTTCACGCCGTCGACGCCGGGCGGCGAGCCGGCCCTGGTGGTGCTGGGGCCCGGGGCCGATCCGGCCCGGAGGGAACGGCGGATGAACGGGGTGCTGACCGCGGTGCGCGGGCTGCTGTCGTACGCCGTGTCGGTGGGCGAGGCACCCAGGTCGGTGCTCGGGCAGATCTATGAGCTGGCCGACAGCCGGGACCTGCCGCTGGAAGCCCAGAAAGAGGACTCCGGCCTGTCCTACCGGCTGCGGGCCGTCCACCGGGTGCAGGAGCCGGAGGCGGATGTGGACCGGGCCACCGACGACGAGCTGGTGGCGATGTTCCTGGAGTGCCGCAATGCGCGGGACCGGCTGATCGTGCTGCTGCACGGCCGAGTCGGACTGCGCCGCGGCCAAGTGGCGGGCCTTCGCCGCAGCGACTGTCATCTGCTGCCGGACTCCAAGGCGTTGGGATGCGACTACGAAGGCCCTCACCTGCACGTTCGGCGCCGGGACAACCACAACGGCGCCTGGTCGAAGTCGAAGAAGGCGTGGAGCCAGCCGGTGGACTTCCTCGTCGTCCAGGCCTTCGACCAGTACATCGACGAGCGCCAGCAGATCCTCGGAACCGGCAGCAGCGACTTCCTGCTGGTGAACCTGTTCCGTGAACCGCTGGGCGCCCCCATGACGCCCGACGCGATGGGCGAGCTGTTCGAGCGCCTGGGCAAACGGGCGAGGCTGTCGCGGAAGGTGGGCCCGCACATGGCCCGCCGTGCGTTCGGCAGCAACGTCTCGGACGCCGGCGGCACGCTGGACGAGGTGCAGGCCTTGCTCGGACAGGATCACCCGGAGTCACCGCGGCCCTATCTGATACCCGACCGGTCCCGACTGCGCGAGGCGATCGAACGTGTCCCCTCACCACGGGCCCGCCGAGGTCTGGAGGAGAACTGATGACGACGCCTCTGCCTCTGGCCCGTGAACTGCAGGACCTGCGGACCAGCGAGATCATCGACGCGCTGGACGCCACCTTCCTGAGCCTTCTGAGCTGGGACTGGGAAGTGCGGGTTGCCCGCTATCCCACCAGCCATCCGGTGCTGGGGATGCCGGACTGCGAGATTCCCGGATGTGTGAAGGGCACCCCGCTCGGTGAGCCGATATGCGTCGGCTGCATGAACCGCTGGCGGCGGTCCGGGCTATCCCTGGAGGACTTCACCGCCCAGGGGCGAACGGGCCGGCTCCGCAGCATCGGCCAGAAGCTCTGCGAGGTGCCGCAGTGCGAGCGTCCACGCCGGTCGGTCGCGGCCAGGCTGTGTCCCGCGCACCAGTACCACTGGGCGAGATCGAGCGAGCTGACCATGGAAGAGTTCCTCAGCCGCCCAAACTTGCATCCGCTGCCAGCCATCGGCCCCTGCCACGTCGCGTCCTGCTATCGGACCCGCAGTCGAGAAGGCAACCTCTACTGCGACGTGCACGCCTCACGGCTCGGCATCGAGCGCAAGCGCGGAACCTTCGACGGTGACGAGGACAAATGGCGCCGGACGACGCCCGCGGTGGCAGTGGACCGGGAGATCAGTCTGCGTGGCCTACCCGACCGGCTCGTCGCCGAGCTCCTCTACAGTCTCCAGGTCCGCACCGTCCGGGAAGTGAAGACCCGCGACCACCGGTTCCGCACGATCTGCGACCGAGTACGCCTGCTCCAGATCCCGAGTCTCGAAGCGCTCGACGACGCGGACCTGGATCGTGTGGGTTTGATCGACGACCTCGGAATGATCATCAGGGGCGCCCGGACGGCCCTGCGCCGGCTGGGGACGACTCCGGACACCGAACGCCTCAAGGACATATGGGACCTGGTCGTCTTCGGACACAGCGGCACGCTCAACTTCACCAAGATCCACCAGAAGGGCTTCCGGGAAGCGGTCAAGGTCTGGGCCTACGACGAGCTGCCGCGGCGCAGAGGCCAGCACGTCGCCTCCTCTCTGCAGAACACCATCCGGGGCATGGAAAGACTCTCGGAGTCCCTGCGGCTGCAGCGTGAGGACGGGGGACACCAGCTGCGGCTTCTCAGCCGCACCGACATCGACAACTTCTGCACCCGGATGGCCTTCCTCACTGAGACCGGCGTGTTCGGGGCCTACCACCGCGTCCACGTGATCCGGGCCGTCCGGCAGATCCTCAACAGGATCCGCGTCCTGGGCCTGACCGCCCACGGCGAGATACTCGACGGGCTCCCCGTGAGCCTCGCACTGTCCGTGCAGGACATCCCGGACGAGCCCGAAGACACCGAGGCCGGCAAGGACCTGCCGGACGAGGTGATGCGCGAACTCTGCGACAACCTGGACCTGTTGGAAAAGACCAGCTACCGCGAGATCCGTGTCGCCACCGAGCTGCTGATCGACACCGGACGACGGCCCGACGAGATCGCCAAACTGCCCTGGGACTGCCTGACCACGGACCCCGACGACTCCCTCATCCTGCTCTACGACAACCACAAGAACTACCGGCTCGGCCGACGCCTGCCGATCGCCAAGGCGACCGCCGCCATCATCACCGAACAGCAGAAACGCGTCCGAGAACGGTTCCCCGACACCCCGACCAGCATGCTCAAACTCCTGCCGAGCCCCGTGGCCAACCCCGAAGGGAAGAAGTCCATCGGCACGATCGGGGACCAGCACCGAGCGTGGGTCGACGCACTGCCCGACATCATGATCCCGGTCGTCGTCGAGCTCGACGGGAAGCACGTCACGCGGCTGCTGCCGTTCGACAAGTCCAAGATCTTTCCCTACGCCTACCGGCACAGCTACGCACAACGGCACGCCGACGCCGGCATCGCGCCCGATGTCCTCAAGGATTTGATGGACCATCGCGAACTCTCCACCACACAGTCCTATTACCGCGTCAACCAAGAACGACGGCGCGAAGCCGTCGACCGCGTCACCGCCCTGCAGTTCGACCGGCACGGCACCCGTGTCTGGCGCAAGGCCCAGGGCCTGCTCGACTCCGAGCACGTGCGACGGGCCATCGGCGAGGTCGCCACGGCCTACGGCATCTGCCTGGAGCCCCACAACGTCGCGGCCGGCGGACAGAGCTGCCCGCTCCGCTTCCGCTGTGTCGGCTGCGACCACTTCCGCACCGACATCTCCTACCTCCCCGACCTGGAGCGATACCTCGATGACCTTCTCCGCAGCCGAGAACGGCTGATGTCAGCCTTCGAGGCCGACGACTGGGCCCGCAGCGAAGCGGTGCCCTCCGAGGAGGAGATCCGCCGGGTCCGCCGCCTGATCAACCGGGTCAAGGCCGACCTCGACGACCTCTCACCCGAGGAACGCTCCCAGATCGAGGAAGCCGTCGCGGTGGTACGCCGCAGCCGCACCGTCATGCTCGGCATGCCGCGCATCGCCCAGCCCATGCCCGACGTCCGTCCCTGGAGACTCCCTTGAGCCCCACCATGCGAGACGGCCGGCAAGCCAACTCCGAGCGTCGCCGCCAGCGAGTGGCCACCGCCATAAGGAACGCCGCCAAGAACGGCACCCCGATCGGCGTTTCCGCCATCGCCCGGCAAGCTGGAGTGGACCGCACGTTCCTCTATCGTCACCGCGACCTGCTCGAACTTGTCCATGCGGCCGAACGCGAACCGGGAGCTCAGGACCCGGCCGGCGGCTCGCCGGTGAGCCGGGCATCGCTCCAGGCAGACCTTGCCAACGCTCAGGCCCGCAACACCCGCCTGGCGGCCCGCGTTCAGCAGCTGGAGAAGCGGCTGTCGCAGGCGTTGGGTGCTCAGGCATGGCAGGAGTCGGGGCTGGGAGCCCCTGCGGACATCGACGAGCTCCAGCGGAAGATCACGAGGCTGGAGCAGCACAACGTCGAACTGACCTCCGCGCTGGAGGAGACCCGATCCGATCTCGATGCCGCGAGGGAAGCCAACCGGGACCTGACCAGAGCACTGAACCAACGCAGCTGAGTCAGATCCAGCGCCCTTTCTGCTGTTCAGAGGGCGCTATCAGATGTGGAAGCTCAGTGCTGAGGCCGGATGCCTGGTGCGCTTGTCCATCCGGCTGGCACCCGTTCACAAGGGGCGTATCCCGGATGGCTGGTGACCCTTGTTGTTCCTAGCCTCAGGGTCATGATCTTTCGTCGTGTGTGGTTATCAGCTGCGGTGCTCGCGCTGGCCGTGTCGTCTCTGCCGTCCGTTGCGGCTTCGGCCGCGCCACGCCCCTCCGGCACGGCTTGGTCTGTGCAGAGTGACGCCGACGCTCTGCGGGATACCGGGGTCACCGGAGTAGCGGTCCGCCTGGAGACCCCGCGCGGGATAACCACGGCCCGCTCTGGGGTGGGAGACCTGGTCACTCATCGCCCTGTCTCGAAGGACGGCTACCTGCGTCTGGGCAGCACCACCAAAACGTTCGTCGCCACCGTCGTGCTGCAACTGGTGGGCGAAAAGCGGATCTCCCTTGACCAGACGGTGGAGCAACTGCTGCCCGGGGTCGTGTCCGGAAACGGAAACGACGGCCGGACTATCACCGTCCGCGACCTGCTGCAGCACACCAGCGGCCTGTCCGACTACATCTACGACGTCTTTCCCGACCCCAGTGCCCAGACCTACTTCGCCAACCGGTGGCGTGCCTACCAGCCCGAACAGCTGGTCGCCCTGGCCATGCGCCACAAGCCGGACTTCCCAGCCGGCACCCGCTGGGCGTACTCCAACACGAACTATGTACTCGCCGGAATGATCATCGAGAAGATCACCGGCCGCACGTGGGAACAGCAGGTCCACGACCGCATCCTGCGCCCCCTCGGCCTGCAGACCACCGACACCCCAGGCACAAAGCCCTTCCTCCCGCATCCACACACGGCCAACTACCAGCAGTTCACCGTGGACGGCCCGATGGTCGACACCACGATCCCCTACCGTCCGTTCGACAGCGGGGCAGACGGCTCGATGACCGGCACGGCCCGCGACCTCAACCGCTTCTTCACCGCCCTGGCCAACGGACGGCTGCTGAAGCCCGCCGAGCTCGCTGCCATGCGGACCACAGTCCCGGTACCGCAGGACAGCGGCCACCCGGCAGGCACCGGGGACGGCTTGGGCCTGTTCTTCACCCCTCTGTCCTGCGGCGGCGGTTACCTCGGGCACGGAGGAAGCGGCTTCGGGTATGTCATCCGGGCAGCGACAACCACGGACGGCCGACGCACGATCACCGTCTCCGCGCACAGCCGCTCTGCGGACCCACAGGTCGCAGCCCGTCAAGAGGACGCACTGCGCAACCTCATCGACCACGCTCTGTGCCGCACCACCTGACCATGCACTCGGCACCGCGGTCAGGCCGTTCGTGCCCCACGCGTGACTGCGGCGCACTCTGCGGGAGCTCCGACCACAGTTCCAATCACAGGTAGCGCCACAGGTGTTGCGCACGATACTGTCGCCCACACCGACGCTGAGCTGCACAAAGTGGTCTCCACTCGCCTCGCGCCACACGGTTACCCCCAGAGAATGCGGCAGACCCGCTTCGCGGCGCTCACGTCACGCAGGGCGGGGCCGGCGGTGCCGACGGGAAAGAACAACTCGGGGTCCTCGTCCACGCAGGCGGCGCTCCGCAACCACTCCATGAACGCGCGGGTGCCCCGGGCGTCCTGGTGCAAACGCGACGCATGAGGGTCGTCCGGCCTGCGATATGACCCCTGAGGAGCGCCGGGAGGCGCAGAATCTTCACAGACGGCGGGGCGAGGGTCTATAGTCCGAAACTAGCAGTGCTAATTAATTGTGCGTAGATGCGCGGCGTGAGGAGCCTCTCGTGCGTCCCGTCCACTTCGCGGCCGCCCGCCGCACCCCCATCGGCAAGCTGCGGGGAGCCCTCTCCTCGGTACGGCCCGACGACCTCGCGGCGACCGTCGTCCGCGCCCTGGTGACCGGGGTGCCGGCGCTGGATCCCGCCCGGATCGACGACGTCTACTGGGGAGCCGCCAACCAGGCCGGCGAGGACAACCGCAACGTCGCCCGCATGGCCGCGCTGCTCGCCGGCCTCCCCGACTCCGTGCCCGGCGCCACCGTGAACCGCCTCTGCGCCTCGGGCCTGGAGGCCGTGACCACGGCCGCCCGCACCATCGCCTCCGGCGAGGCCGACATCGTGATCGCCGGCGGCTCCGAGTCGATGAGCCGCGCCCCCTTCGTGCTGCCCCGCCCCGACGAGGCCCTGCCGCACCGCATGGAGACCGCTGACACCCGCCTCGGCTGGCGCCTGGTCAACCCGGCGATGCGCGAGCTGCACGGACTGCTGGCCATGGGTGAGACGGCCGAGGAGGTCGCCGCGCGGTACGGCATCGCGCGCGAACGCCAGGACGAATTCGCCCTGCGCAGCCACCAGCGCGCCGCCCTGGCCCGCAGATGCGGCCACTTCGACGACGAACTCCTCCCCGTGGAGCGCCCCGACGGCGTGGTCGTCGACACCGACGAATGCGTCCGCGAGGACACCTCGTACGAGAAGCTGTCCCGGCTCAAGCCGGTCTTCCGCGACGGCGGCACGGTCACCGCGGGCAACGCCTCGCCGATGAACGACGGCGCCGCCGGCCTCCTCCTCGTCAGCGAGGACGCCCTGAACGACCTGGGCCTGGAGTCCCTGGGCCGCTATGTCGCCGGCGCCTCCGCCGGTGTCCATCCCGACGTGATGGGCATCGGCCCCGTCCCTGCCACCCGCAAGGTGCTGACCCGCGCCGGCTGGAGCATCGGCGACCTGGAGGAGGCCGAGTTCAACGAGGCCTTCGCCGCCCAGGCCCTGGCCTGCGTGGACCAGCTCGGCATCGACCCCGACCTGGTCAACCCCAGCGGCGGCGCCATCGCCCTCGGCCACCCCCTGGGCTGCTCGGGCGCCCGCATCCTGACGACGCTGCTCCACCGGATGCGGCGTACGGGGGCGGGCCGGGGGCTCGCCACGATGTGCGTCGGGGTGGGGCAGGGGAGCGCGATGCTCGTCGAACGGCCCGAGCGGCAGGCGCACGCTCCGAGCGGCAGGCGACCGCTCCGAGCGGCAGGCGACCGCTCCTCGCGGCGGTCGCACGTCCCTGGCGAACCCGGCCCGGCCCACCAGGCGAGACAGCGCTTACGGCCGCCTGTTCGTTGCACATAGCATCAGTGTTCGCATGAACACCATGACGCTCTGGCACATCACCGGCTGGGAGTTCGCCGCCCTCGCCCTCGCGGCCCTGCTCGTCGGCTTCTCCAAGACCGCCGTGAGCGGGGCCAACACGGTCAGCCTCGCCATCTTCGCCGCCGTGCTGCCCGCCCGCGCCTCCACCGGCGTGCTGCTGCCCATCCTGATCGCCGGGGACCTCCTTGCCGTCGTCACCTACCGGCGGCACGCCCACTGGCCCACGCTGTGGCGGCTGTTCCCGGCGGTCGCCGCGGGCGTCGTCGTCGGCACGGTGTTCCTGTTCTGGGCGGACGACGCGATCGTAGGGACCTCGATCGGCGCGATCCTGCTGCTGATGGCGGCCGTGACGGTATGGCGCCGCCGTACGGCCGACAAGGAGGAGGAACCGGAGTCGGTCACCACCCGGTCGGGCCGCCTCAAGGCCCGCTCCTACGGCGTCCTCGGCGGCTTCACCACCATGGTCGCCAACGCGGGCGGCCCCGTGATGTCGATGTACCTCCTCTCCGCCGGCTTCCGCAAGCTCGGCTTCCTCGGCACCTCGGCCTTCTTCTTCCTGATCGTCAACGTCTCCAAGCTGCCCTTCAGCGCGGGCCTCGGCCTGATCGACGGCCGCTCGCTGCTCCTCGACCTGGCGCTCGTGGCGTTCGTCGTGCCCGGCGCGCTGTTCGGCAAGTGGGCCGTGCACAGGATCAACCAGCGGCTGTTCGAGCAGCTCGTCATCGCGGCGACCGTCGTGGGCGGTCTGCAACTACTGCTTCGCTGACCCCCGCAGAAGCGCCGGAAGGTCCGCGAAGGAGTCGATCACGTGGTCGGGCGTGCCGTCGGCGGCCCGCAGCGTCTCCGGCTGGAACTTCCCGGTCCGCACGAGTACGCCGGTGACCCCGGCGCGCTGCGCCGCGAGCACGTCGGACTCGACGTCGTCCCCGACCATCACCGCCTCCTGCGCACCGACGCCCAGCCGGGCGAGCGCCGACGCGAAGAACGCCCGCGCCGGCTTGCCGGTGATCTCGGCCTCCACCCGCGCGGCCCGCTCCAGCCCGGCCAGGAACGCCCCCGAGTCCAGCCGCAGCCCCTCGGCCGTGCGCCAGTACAGGTTGCGGTGCATCGCCACCAGCCGGGCCCCGCGCTGCAGATGGCCGAAGGCCCGGTCGAGCGCCGCGTAGCCGAACGCGGGGCCGGCGCCGCCGACCAGGACGACATCCGGCACGGCCTCGGTGTCACCCGCCTCGACGACGGTGACCCCGTCGAGGTCCTCCGCGATCTCGCCGCTGTTCAGCAGCGCGCAGCGGGCGCCGGGGTGGTGCTCGGCGAGGTACGCGGCGGTGGCGGCGGGCGCGGTCAGGACGTCCTCGGCGGACACCGGGAACCCCGTCTCCGCCAGCGTCCCCGCGATCCAAGCCCGGGTGCGGGAGGTGGTGTTGGTGACCAGCAGAACGCCGAACCCGGCCTCCCGGACCTCCCGCAACGCCTCGACGGCCCCGGGCAACGGCCGCCACGAGACGGTGAGCACCCCGTCGATGTCGATGAGCACGGCACGCACGGACTCCATGCCAGGACGATAACCACGGGGAGCGGCCTTCGCCGGTCGGCACCATCCGTTCCGCTGCCCGCTGCCCGCTGCCCGCCGCCCGCTGCCCACTGCTCGTCGGCTGGTCGGCACCACGCGTCCTGCTGTCCGTCGGCTGGTCGGCACCCCGAGTCCCGCTGCCGTCAGCCGGCCGGCACCCGTCCCGGCACCGCGGCACCCGACCTCGTACGCTCGACGTCGTGTCCCCTCACGTCCTGATCCTTGGCGGCACGGCCGAGGCCCGAGCCCTGGCCGCCGCGCTGTGCGCACGTCCCGGCGTGCGCGTCACGACGTCCCTCGCGGGGCGCGTGGCCAAGCCGGGGGCGCTCGACGGGGAGGTGCGCGTCGGAGGCTTCGGCGGGGCGTCAGGGCTGGCCGATTGGCTGCGGGCGGAGCGGGTGGACGCGCTCGTCGACGCCACGCACCCCTTCGCCGAGTCGATCACGGCCAACGCGGCCCGCGCCGCGGCCGAGACCGGCGTGCCCGCGGTGGTGCTCCGCCGCCCCGGGTGGCGGCCCGGCCCCGGGGACGGGTGGCATTCCGTCCCCTCACTGGACGCGGCCGCGGACCTGCTCCCCAGCCTCGGCCGCCGGGTGCTGCTCACCACCGGGCGCCTCGGCCTGGCCTCCTTCGCCCACCTTTCGAGCCTCCACTTCGTCGTGCGGTCGGTGGATCCCCCCGAGCCGCCGATGCCGCCCGACACCCATCTGCTGCCCGCCCGCGGCCCGTTCACCGTCCCCGGCGAGACGGCCCTGCTGCGCGAGCACCGCATCGACGTCCTGGTGACCAAGGACAGCGGGGGAGCGGCGACGGCTGCCAAACTGACCGCGGCCCGGGCCCTCGGAGTGCCGGTCGTGGTCGTACGGCGGCCGCCGCTGCCGGACGGCGTGACGGCGGTACCGGACGTGGAGGGCGTGCTGGAACGGCTGGGGCTCGGGTAGGGCTCACACCGAGCCGGCCGTGAGGGACTTCTCCGCACTGCGCGGCAGCCCATGGCTCAGGTCCTCCACCAGCAGTCTGCTTCGCGATCGCGTCGACCGCCACGCGCAGATCGCCGTCCGTGGGGCGCCCGATGTCCCGCCCCGGCCGGTCCTCCAGCCAGTCGGCCCAAGCCCGGGTGAGGGCCGCGGCCTCCCGCGCTCCCGCCTCGGTGTGGGACGGCAGGGAGCCGTGGCGGGTCAGGAACCCCTCCTCGACCGTCCGCTCGAAGACCGGCAGCAGCACCTGCGGAGGCAGTCGGCGCCGCGCGGCGATCAGTCCGAGGCTCGCGTGTCCGACCATGCGTGTGAACAGCTCGACCTGCATCACCCGCCCACGCCCCGGCCACGTCGAGCCGGGTGTCGGACTCCAGGACGCCGGTTTCCTCCACGACGGAAACGTCGTCACCTTCACACCTGTGGGCTACGTGCGCATGCCAGAACGGCCGTACGAGTGCCCGGTGATGTGGCTGCCGGTCCCGTCAGTCGCGGGGGTGACGGCGCAACAGATACGTGTCCATGATCCAGCCCTTGCGCTCGCGGGCCTCGGCGCGCAACCGCTCGATGCGGGGGGCGGCCTTTGCGATCGGGCCGGAGACGAGGATCTCGTCCGGAGTGCCGATGTAGGCGCCCCAGTAGATGTCGACGTCCTCCTGCGCGTACTGCCGGAAGGTCTGGTGGGCGTCGAGCATCACCACGACGTCGTCCACGCCCTCCGGGAAGCCCTCCGCCAGCCGCCGGCCGGTGGTGATCTGCACGGGCCGCGCGACCCGGTTGAGGCCCGTGCGGTGCCGGGAGACGAGCGCCGATACGCTGCTGATGCCGGGCACGACGTCGTACTCGAACGCCACCGCGCCCCGCTCCAGCACCTCCTCCAGGATCCCGAGCGTGCTGTCGTACAGCGACGGGTCCCCCCACACCAGGAACGCGCCGGTCTGCTCCTCGCCGAGCTCCTCGGCGATCAGCCGCTCGTAGATGTCGGCACGGGCGCTGCGCCAGTCCCCGACGGCGGGGGAGTAGGCCGAACCACCGGCGCTCCGGTCCCGCTCCGGGTCACGCGCCTCGACGACGCGGTACGTCCCCTCGGGCACATGCGCGTTGAGCATGTCCCGGCGGAGCCCGGTGAGGTCCGCCTTCACCTCGCCCTTCTCCAGGATGAAGAACACGTCCGTGCTCCGCAGTGCCCTGACCGCCTGGAGGGTGAGCTGGTCGGGGTCGCCCGCGCCGATACCGATGACATGAATCTTTCGCACGCCCCGAGTCTGCCGCACGGGGGTGAGGCCGGGTTCACCGCGGTCGGGTCACCGGCCCCCGGCCCGGGGTCCGGCCGGGGTCATCGACCCCCGGTTCGGGGCCCGGCCCTCTCGGTCTTCGCCCCCGGTTCGGGGTCCGGCCGGGGTCATCGACCCCCGGTTCGGGGTCCGGCCCTCTCGGTCTTCGCCCCCGGTTCGGGGTCCGGCCGGGGTCATCGACCCCCGGTTCGGGGCCCGGCCCTCTCGGTCTTCGCCCCCGGCCCGGGGCCGGCCCGGGTCATCGACCCCCGGTTCGCGGTCCGGCCCGGGTCATCGACCCCCGGTTCGGGGCCCGGCCCTCTCCGTCTTCGCCCCCGGCTCGGAGCCGGCCCCCTCCGTCGACCGCCCCCGGCTGAGCCCCCGGGCACCCCGTCATCGGCCCCGGCTCAGCGCCCAGGGCCCCCACCCCGCAGTCGAGGCGCCCGCGCACCCGCGTCCACGGCCCGGCCCTCCCGCTCCACGTCCCCGGCCAGCTCCCGTGCCCAGGCGGCCACGCTCGCCACGTCGATGCCGTGCGGCCGGGGCTGCCCGGACCCGGAGACCCATGCCTCCGCCGCGCCACCGCCGCGCCGGAGCAGCCGCGCCCCGCCCGTCAGATTGCCGCGGGCGGCGTGCGTGAGACCCACGGCGAGCTGCGCGAGACCGCGCCACAGTTCGCGCTCCTCGTCGGGCCCCGACTTCCATGCGTCCTCGAACACCTCGTGCGCGTGGAACGGCTTGCCCTCGTCCAGCAGCCGCTGCGCCTCCGTCACGGTCTCCTCCGGGGTACGGACGACGCCCTCGGGCTGCCGGGGCACGCCGTCCGCGTCGTACGGCAGGGGCCGGCCGAGACCGTCCCGGGGCCGGGCGTTGCGCGCCCGCCCCTCACTGTCGCGATCCCGTGCGTCGCCCGGCCGGCCCGGGCCGGTCTCTCCTGTGCTGCCCATACGGAGATTGTCCCGCCCGGCCCGCTTTCGGCGCGGCCAGGGGTGTGGGGTAAAGTGCTGTTCGCGCGATCACGCGGTTTCACCGCGGGTGGCGCGCACCGGGACGTGGCGCAGCTTGGTAGCGCACTTGACTGGGGGTCAAGGGGTCGCAGGTTCAAATCCTGTCGTCCCGACGGTGTTGAAGGGTCTCGCAGGCCGATGCCTGCGGGGCCCTTTTCGTTGTGCGTCCGCCCTTGACCTCGAGAGCGCTCCAAGCCGTTGACTCCCTCCGTGCCCCGGAACCGGGGACCGACTTCAGGGAGCGACTCATGAAGTACCGCACGATCGGCACGGATCCCGCGACCCGCCGCGAGGTGAGCGTCCTCGCGCTCGGCGCGATGCTCTTCGGCTCGGTGACGGACGAGGTGACGTCCTTCACCCTCCTCGACCATTACGTCGAAGCCGGCGGGAACTTCATCGACACGTCCGACAACTACGCCTTCTGGGCCGACGGCGGCCAGGGCGGCCAGAGCGAGGAACTCCTCGGCCGCTGGCGGCGCAGCCGCGGCATCGGCGACGAGATCGTCATCGCCACCAAGCTCGGCGCCCGCCCGCTGGCCCCCGGCACCAGCTACACCGACAACCCCGAGGGCCTGTCCGCCAAGGTGATCCGCGAGTCCGCCGAGCGCAGCCGGGAACGGCTCGGCCTGGAGAAACTGGACCTGCTGTACGCGCACGTAGAGGACCACACCGTCCCGCTCCAGGAGACCGTCGAGGCCTTCGCCGCCCTGGTCGCCGACGGCACCGTCGGACTGCTCGGCGTGAGCAACCACGCCGTCTGGCGCGTGGAGCGGGCCCGGGCCGTCGCCGCCGCGGCCGGACTGCCCGGCTACGAGGTCCTCCAGTACGCCCACACCCACCTGCGCCCCCGCAGCGATGTCCCCGAGGCCCTGTTCCCGGACGGCAGCCTCGGCCACGCCGGCCCCGACCTGCTCGGCTACCTCAGGGCCGAGCCCGGCCTGACCCTCGTCGCGTACTCGCCGCTGCTGAAGGGCGCCTACACCCGCCCGGAGCGGCTGCCCGCCGACTTCGACCACCCCGGCACCCCGGTCCGGCTGACGGCACTGCGCGACGTGGCCCGGGAGACGGGTGCGACCGTGAACCAGGTCGTGCTGGCCTGGCAGATCGGCGGCGAACTGCCCGTCCTGCCGCTGGCAGGCGTCTCCTCGGTCGCACAGCTGGAGGAGAACCTGGCGGCGGTGGACCTGGAACTGACCCCGGAGCAGCGCGCCCGGCTGGACGCGGCGCACTGAGACCGTGGGACCGTGGAGGGAAACGGCAACCGGACCTCCGGAAGGAGCACCGGCCATGACCACCCACCCGGCCCACCCCGGCGCCCGCTCGATCCGCACCACCCCGGAAGGCCTCATGTGGGAGCCCAGCGAGCGCTGGGTGCGCGGCCGTAAGGGCGACGTCACCGTCGTCGACAGCCGGCACCCGGTGCTCGTCTGGGAGCCCCGCCTTCCCGTGCCGCAGTACGCCTTCCCTCGCGCGGACGTCCGCACTGACCTCCTCCGTCCGGCCAAGAGCCCGCCCACGGGCGCCCACACCGGCTCCCGGGTCTTCTACGACCTCGACGCCGAGGGCGAGGTGCGCGAGAACGCGGCCTGGACCTTCCCCGCCGACGACCTGGTCGGCCACATCTCCTTCGAGTGGTTCCTGCGCACCGACACGGGCCTCGACCACTGGTACGAGGAGGACGAGGAGATCTTCATCCACCCCCGTGACCCGCACCAACGCGTCGACGCGCTGCCGAGCAGCCGCCACGTGCAGGTCGAGATCGACGGGCAGGTCGTCGCGGACAGCCGCGCGCCGGTCCTGCTCTTCGAGACGTCCCTGCCCACCCGGTACTACTTCCCCCGCGAGGACGTCCGCCTCGACCTGTTCGACGAGACCGACCACCACACCGGCTGCCCCTACAAGGGCACCGCCGCCTACTGGTCGTGGCGCGGCGAGGCCGACGTGCCGCCCAACCTCGTGTGGACCTACCCCGAGCCGCTGCCCGCGGTGGCGGTGATCCAGGGGCGTGTCGCCTTCTTCAACGAGGTCGTCGACATCACGGTGGACGGTGAGCGCCTGGAGCGGCCGGACACGCCCTTCAGCCGGATGCTGCGGAGGCGGAGCCGCGCGTGAAGCTGTCGAGCAGGGCGTCAAGACCGGCCGCGAGGCCCTCCGGACCGCCCTGCTCGGCCAAAGCGGCGGCCGTCTCCCGCAGCGTCGGCAGCTCCTTCGCGGACAGCCGGTGCAGTCCGAGACGGAAGGCCGGGTCGGTCTCGTCCGGGTTGTCCACCGTCGGGCGCAGTTCCACGGACACATAGCCCAGCAGCCACGCCGTGAAGGCGCGGAACACGTCGGCCACGGTCGCCTCGTCGAACCCGGCGCCCCGCAGCAGGGTCAGCACCCTTTCGTGATCCCGCAGGACCGCGGCGGGCCTGCGGGCCAGTGGGACCGCCAGCAGACGCGTGGCGAGCAGCGGCACCGCCTGCGGATGCGTGAGGCACACGGCGTGCATCGCACGGGCGATCCGGTGCAGCCCGGCCCGCCAGTCGGGGTCCTCGTCGCCGTCGGCGGCCAGCCGCTCCTCCAGCTCCAGGTACAGCGCCTCCACCAGCCCGTCGAGCAGGGAGTCCTTGCTCGCCGCGTACCGGTAGAGCGCCATGGCCTCCACGCCTAGCTCGGTGCCGAGACGGCGCATGCTCAGGGCGGAGAGGCCCTCACGGTCGACCAGCTCCAGCGCGGTGGCCAGTACCCGTTCCCTGCTCAGTCGGCCGTAGCGGCCGCGGTCGCTGGCGCGACGGGCTTCGCGTGGCCCACGGCCGTTCGCCATGCTGCCTCCTCGGTGTGCGCAAGGACGGAACCGGCGAAGCCGGCCCTTGTACGACGTACACATACACGATCCACGCCGAGTCGCACCTCAGCCGAGCTGCACTGAAGATGAAAAGAGGTGATACAGACTATTTGCGGGCATCTGGCTGAAGGGAGCGCCGGATGACGTTCGCCGAGGGGCTGAGGGGGCTCCTCCCCCTGCGTCCCGCCCCGCTTCTGACGCGTCCTGTCGATGCCCTCGCCGCACGCAGGCTCACAGACTCGCTCGGCGCGCAGGGCGATCCGCACCGGCCCCGGCGGACCTTCTCCGACCTCCTCGTCTTCCGGCTCGACGACGCAGGCGTACCGTCCGCCGTGGTCAAGCACCCCCGCAGCGCACGCGCGATCGCGTCGCTGGCGCACGAGTGCGACGCCGTACGCCGACTGGCCGGGGACGAACGGCTCGGCTCGTGGCGGCTGCTGCTGCCCCTGGTGGAGGAGCGCCGCCTGGAAGGGCCGCTGCCCCTGGTGGTGGAGACCTGTCTGCCCGGCGTGGAGGCCGATGCGCTGATGCGGCGTTCCCCGGAGCTGGCCCGCCGGGTCGCCGAGTCCGCACTCACGACGATCCGTGAGCTGCACCTCGCCACGGGACGGACGGAGGAGGTGACGCCCCACATCGCCGACTGGGTGGAGCCCCGGCTGGCGGTCCTGGCCGAGGAGGTCCGCTGGTGCCGCCGGGGCGAGGGTGCGCGGGCCCTGCCGGCGGTGCGTGAGCAGGTGGAGCGCGCCCTGGCCGGGCGTCGGCTGCTGGTGGCCTGGACGCACGGTGACTTCCACCCGGGAAACGTGCTGTTGACGGAGGGCCGGGGGCCCCTGTCGGGGGTGATCGACTGGGCGGGCGCCGTCCCCGACGGCCCGGCTCTGCTCGACTGTCACACCTTCGTGCTGACCATGCGGCACCAGCTCGCCGGACGGGAATTCGGCGCAGTCGTCACCGACGTGGTGCGGCGTGCCTCCCTCCGGCCCGAGGACAGGCGGCTGCTCGCTGAGGGGAGGGCTCTGGCTCCCGGCCCGGAGGCGGAGACCGCGATCACGTTGCTGGCCTGGCTGTGGCACGTCGCGGGGAATCTCGAGAAGTCGGCCCGGTACGGGCGCAGCCACCGGTGGGTCGCCGACAACGTCGTCTCCGTCCTCGGTGAGGTACTGGCGCACAACAGCCCGCAGAGTCCACGCTCCCGCTGGAGAACGTCGTGAACACACCCGCTGAACTCCTGATCGACACTGCCGCAGGTCCCGCACACGTCACGACCCCGGCCCCCCGCGCCTCCTGGTGGGAACTGGCCGCGCAGGACGCGGACACCAGCGTCACACAGACGCCGACGTGGCTCGACTGCCTGTGCGAGACGGGGCCGTACCGGGATGCCAGCCGTCTCTACGCGTTCGGCGAGGGCGTCCGGATCGTGCTGCCGCTCGTCAGCAGGGGCCGGCGTCCACGACTGCTGGACGTGGAGGAGTCCTGGCCGACCGGCTGGGGGACCGGAGGCCCGGTTGTCCCAGGAGGAGCCGGCTCCGAGCATGCGCGGGCGGTTTTCGAGGACCTGGGGCGCCGGCCGGCTCTGCGGGTCGGCGTGCGCTTCCGGCCGCAGGATGCCGAGACGTGGCAGCGGGCCGCTCCCGGGTATTTCCGGCTGGAGTCTCACCTGACCCAGGTGCTGGATCTTGACGGCGGTTTCGGCGCCGTGTGGCAGCACCGTTTCCATGGCCGGGCCCGGCGTGACATCAAGCGCGCGGAGAAGGCGCACGTCGAGGTTGAGGTGGACCGCACCGGCCGGCTCGTCCCGGTCTTCGAGCAGCTGTACGACCAGTCCATCGAGCGCTGGGCCAGGAAGCAGCACGAGCCGCTGGCTCTGGCCCGGTGGCGCCAGCGGCGGGAGTTCCCCATGGGGCGACTGGCCACCGTGGCCGCCCGGTTCGGCGAGTCCTGTGCGATCTGGGTGGCCTGGCGTGACGGGGAGCCTGCCGCGTCCATCGTCGTCCTGCGGCACGGCCCGTACGCCAAGTACTGGCGGTCGGCCATGAACCGGGACCTGGCCCATCGGACCTGGGCCGTCCCGCTGCTGACCCGGCTGGCCATCGAGGAGGCGTGCGAGACAGGCTGCCAGATCTACGACATGGGCGAGTCCGCCCCGGGCTCCTCCCTGGAGCACTTCAAGGCGGGCTTCGGAGCGGTGGGCCGCCCGTCCCCCCGTTACGCGCGGGAACGGCTGCCCGTCTCCGCGGTCGAGCACGGGCTGCGCACGGCCGTCAAACGCGTGATCCGGTTCCAGGACGCCTGACGGAGCCGGTCAGCCGTCGCCCTTGAAGACGTCCAGGGGTTCGGCCTCGGCGCTGTGGCCGAGCCGGCCGAGGCCGTAGGCGTCCAGAATGGTGCGCAACAACCCGTACAGGTTGTTGGGCTGGTCGTGGTCGCCCGGCTCCACCTGCTCGCCGACCACGACGGTCGGGATGTGGTTGTCCTCGTCCTCGCCGCCCTCGTCCTCGTCCCAGGTGACCACCAGCAGGCTGTTGTTGGTCATGGCCCAGTCCGCGTACGCACCCAGGTTCTTCCGCAGCCAGGTGTCGCCCTGCTTGATTCCGCCGTCGTGCATGTCGTTGTCGAGGTTGGGGATGACGAAGGAGACCTCGGGCAGGTCCGAGAAGTCCTCCGGGAAGTCCGTCCACGGCCGGTTGACGGAGTTCGGCAGGTTGGTGAAGTTCACCCACGGCGTGTGCCTGCGCACGTAGGGCCCGCTGGTGCAGCCCTTGAAGCCGACGCTCGGCAGGCTCTCCGCGTATCCGGTGAACCTCAGGTCGGCCTGCAGCAACTGGGAGGCGAGGTTGCGGGAGGAGAAGTCGTTCGGGCAGTCGTTGTCGACGCCCTGCGTGGAACCGGAGAACAGGGCCAGATAGTTCGGCTGGCTCGGATGGGTGATGGCGAAGAACTTGGTGAGATTGGCGCCCTTGCGGGCCAGTTCGTTGATGAACGGGGCCTCGGGCGAGCCGATGATGTCCTCGTACCCCTGGTTCTCCTCGACGACGATCACGATGTGGTCCGGCCGGGGGCTGCCGCCCTCGTCCGATGAGGTGCAGCCCGCCAGCGGGAGGAGCACCGCCAGAGCGGCGCCGGCGGCGACGAGCGACTTCCGCATGCGGTGCACCGGCCGGAACGGCGTCCTCACTCCTGATGTCACTGCTCTCCCCTGACGGTCGGTTCAGCCGCGCTGCCGGTCGCAGCAAACGGCAGTAACGTAATTTTTAGCACTTATGCCGCATATTGGTCGGCATGGATCGCTGGTGTGTGCCGATGGAGGAAGCGCCACGGATGGCGCCCCCCCGGCCCGGTCGTCGCACCCGCTGTGCGGGAGGCATATCCATGGGCAAGCGTTCGCCGCTGACGATCGGTCAGTGGTCGCCGCGTGCTCCTCTGGAGACGCGGCGACCGGACGGAGCGCCGGCTACGCCGCCGGGCCGGCGGCGTACGACGAGACTGCAGTGGATCGCCCGGGCCGCCCTGCCCGTCGCACTCGTTCTGTGGCTGCTCTCCCTGCGCCACGTGAATCTGAACGCCATGACCGACCTGGGCCTGCTCCAGGTGCTCCCGGTGCTCTTCTGGGTCGCTCTCGGCCTGCTCGCCGTCGGCTTCTGCGTGGCTCTGTCCGACCGGCGGACCCGGGGCGGCTGGTTCGCCGCCTACGTCCTCGGTCTGATCGCGATCCTGCACGCCACCCCGGCGCTGCTCTATCCCACCCTGCGTTACGGATGGGCGTGGAAGCACGTCGCCGTCGTGGACGCCATGATCCGCAACGGCGGCAGCGTGCCCGGCGCGGAGAAACTCGACGTCTACGACCAGTGGCCCGGCTTCTTCCACCTCAACGCCCTGGTGGTGCAGGCCACCGGCCTGGAGTCGTCGCTCGGCTACGCGGTGTGGGCCCCGCCCGTCAACAACGTGCTGCTGCTCGCCCCGCTGCTGCTGGTCTACCGGGCGGTGACCTCGAACCGGAGGCTGATCTGGGGAGCCGTCTGGATCTTCTACTCGTGCTCGTGGGTCGGGCAGGACTACTTCGCGCCCCAGGCGTTCGCGTTCCTGCTCTTCGTCACCCTGATCGCCCTCCTGATGGGGCAGCTGAGGGCCTTCGCCGAGCGGCCACCGGGCGACAAGGCCAGAGTCTGGCCCGTCGGCAGATTCCTGCTCGTCGTGCTGATCATGGGCGTGATCGTCTGCTCGCACCCGCTGACCCCGCTGATGATGGTCAGCGCCCTGGTCGCCCTGTCCCTGCCGCGCCGCAACCGACGGGTACTGCTGCCGGTACTGGGGGCCGGGGTGCTGCTGACCGTGCTCTGGGACGCCACCGTCGCGCGACCCTTCGTCTCGGCCAATCTGAGCGAGTTCGTCGGCGCCCTGCTGAAGCCGGACTCCAACGTGGTCTCCGGGCTGGCGGCCCTGGGCGCCGCCGCGCCCGGGCAGGTACAGGTCTCCTGGATCGACCGGGGCCTGTCCGCCGCCGTGTTCCTGCTGGCGGCCCTCGCCTTCGTCCGGCGCCGCTGGACCCGCCGTACCGGCATGCCGCTGCTCGTCCTGGCCCCCATGCCGCTCCTGGCCGCGAACTCCTACGGCGGCGAGATGATCTTCCGCGCCTACCTGTTCGCACTGCCCGCCGCCGCCCTGCTCATCTCGGCCCTCCTGTTCGAGTCACGAAGACATCCACGGCTGCGCGTGTTCCTGGTCGCCCCGCTGCTGCTGGCGATGCTCGGCGGACTGCTCTTCGGTTACTACGGCAAGGAGTCGGCCAACTACTTCACCAAGGAGGAGGTGGCGGCCACACACTTCGTCACGGCCACCACGCCTCCCGGGTCCCTCATCGTCTCCCTCACGTCGGACGTGCCCGGCCTGGAGATGAACTACGACAAGCATCCGCGGGTCCAGCTCAACGAACAGGACCTCAAGGTCCGCCAGCGGCTCGTCGAGAACCCGATCGAAGGGCTGGACCCGTTCATCGACGGTGCCACCGTGCGCGAACCGGCCTACATCGTGTTGAGCCGCGCCCAGGCCGCCGAGTGCTACCTCAACGGGTCCCTGCCCGCCGACACCATGCAGCGCATGGAAGAGGCGATGTCGAAGACCTGGGGCTTCGTGCGTGTGTTCCGCAATCAGGACGCCGTGGTCTTCCGCTACCAGAACCCCGACGCGGGAGAGGCATCATGACCACCCTCCCCATGATCCTCCCGCCCCGCTGGAGATGGCCGCTGCGCGTCGCACTCGCGCTGTCCGGCTGGCTCGCGCTCGCCGCGACCCTGGCCCTGCCCGACGCCGGCGCCCTGCGCATGCTGGTCGTCTGTACGTTCCTGCTGCTGTGCCCGGGGGCCGCGGCCACACGGTGGGCCAGGCCCACGCCCTGGCACGGCAAGGGCTGGCCGTTCGTCGTGGAGACCGCGTTCCTCGCCCTGCTGTTCAGCCTGTGCCTGGCGGTCCTCGCGGTGGAGCCGTTCTACCTCAGCGAGACCTTCACCACCACGCGCGTGATCATCACCCTCGCGGCCCTGACGTCGCTCCTGGCCCTGCTGCCCACACCGGGCGGTCGACGGCCCGGCGCGCGGCCCACCGACCCTGACGACGCGCCGCCGGCCCCCGGCACCCGGCCCGCCCCGACGACGGACACCCGGGACGAGCCGGGCACCAGGGCACGGACGGCGCCTCGGACCCCGCAGGCGCGGCCGCGCAGCCCCGGCCCGCCGAGCGACCGGGTCACCGTCGCCGTCGTCGGAGCCGGGCCCTACGGCCTGGCCACCGCCTGCCACTTGCAGGCAGCCGGAGTCCCGCTACGGGTCTTCGGGCAGACGATGGAGTCGTGGCGGGCCCACATGCCCGAGGGGATGTTCCTGCAGACCGTCCCGGCCGCCTCGGCGATCGCGACACCGCGGCACGGTCACGCCCTCGCGGACTTCCATGCGGCCCGAGGGCTGGCCGGGGCCGACGACCACCGCCCGGTTCCGCTGGCCGAGTACATCGACTACGGGCGCTGGTTCCAGGAGCACCTGGTGCCCGAACTGGAGCCGTGCCGCGTGCGCCGGATCAGTCCCGCGGAGGGCGGTTTCCGGCTGCTCCTCGACACGGGTGAGGAACTCCTCGCCGCCTCCGTGGTGCTCGCCACCGGTGCGGTGCCCTACGCCTACATCCCCCGGGCGTTGCGGGCGTGCGTCGAGGAAGGGCTCGCTTCGCACACCAGCCGGCACCGGGATCTGCGTCGTTTCGCCGGGGAGCGCGTGGCCGTCTTCGGTGCCGGGCAGTCCGCCCTCGAGTGCGCGACCCTGCTGCACGAGGCCCGGGCCCGGCCCACCATCGTGGCTCGCACGTCGGCCGTGGTTTTCGACCCCCCGCCGCCGAACGGCACGGGCGATCGCCTCCTGCTGCCGGGGCCCGCCTCACCGCTCGGTCGCGGACGCCCGCTGCTGGGCACCGTCAGCAGGGGTGGGGCGGTCTACCGCCGCCTCCCCGCGCCGCTGCGCATGGAGCTGCTGCGCGCCGTACCGCGGCCGTCCGGCGCCTGGTGGCTGAAGGAGAGGGCGGCCGGCCAGTTCCCTGTGCTGTGCGGCCGCACGCTGGTCGCCGCCGAGCCGGGGTACGGGGTGGTCCGGCTGCGGCTGCTCGACGAGCACGGCTGGCCGGAGGACATCGTGGTCGACCACGTCCTGGCCGCCACCGGCTACCGGGTCGACATTCGTCGCCTGGACGTCCTCGATCCGGGTCTGAGGCAGTCGCTGCGGGTCTTCGCCGGCGCGCCGGTACTGACCGCCGGGTTCGAGTCCTCCACGCCCGGCCTCTACTTCACCGGCCTCGCGGCGGCTCCGAGTTTCGGGCCACTGCTGCGGTTCGTCACCGGCACCGGTTTCGCTGCCCGCCGTCTCACCGCCGCCGTGACGGCCGGAAAGCGGCGGTAGCCCCGTGCGCGCGCGACGGCTGCGCCCCGCCCTGGCCGCCTTGGCACTGGTGCTGGCGGTGGGCTGCGGCGCCACCGAGCCGGACGTGCCGCGGCCCGGACCGGTGCCGCAGGACTGGAAGATGACGTTCCACGACGAGTTCGACGGCTCGGAACTAGACACCGACCGATGGGCCACCTGCTACGACTGGAACCAGGACGGCTGCACCAACAGCGGCAACGACGAGGAGCAGTGGTACCTGCCCGGCCAGGTGTCCGTCCGCGACGGCCTGCTCAGCCTGAACGCCGAGCGGCGCGAGACACGGGGCAGCGACGACAAGACCTACCCCTGGCGGTCCGGCATGATCTCGACCGGCCGGGACGACTGGTACGGCGACCCCCGGCATGTCTTCACCTACGGATATTTCGAGGCGTCGATCCGCATCCCCGAACAGGCGGGCATGTTCCCGGCGTTCTGGATGATGCCGGCGTCCAAGTTCACGCCCCCGGAGCTCGACATCATGGAGTTCCTCGGCGGCACCGATCGGGTCTTCATGTACACGCACTGGCGTGGCCCGGACGGCGACCAGAGGGCCCGCGGCACCTACGGGCCCGTCCCGTTCGCCGAGGAGCAGCATGTCTACGGCATGCTCTGGACCCCCGACGAGGTGAGCTGGTACGTCGACGGGGTCGAGCGCTTCCGGGTCACCGAGCCCGAGCGGGTGCCGCACGTGCCCATGGAGGTGCTGGTCAATCTCGCCGTCGGAGTGCCGCAATCGCCGCCCGGGTCAGTGGACTCGGCCCGGATGACGGTGGACTGGGTGCGTGTCTGGCAGGAGTGACGGGTCGTCAGCGGGCGGGTGTGGGCAGCGACGGGTAGGGGTGGTCGATGCCGGCCCGCAGCCGCCGGTAGCCTCGCCAGGCCATGGTCCTGGCCCGCTCGGGAAACGGGGCCACGGGCGCGCCCGAGCCCTGTGCCCAGGCCAGGAAGCGACTCCGGGTGGTGTCGGCGCGCACCAACAGCCGGGCGATGCGCAGAGGCTCGTCCGCGCCGGAGCTGAAGCCGTACCGGACGGCCGTCGCCGAGGTCCAGCCCGCCTCGTCCACCAGCCGGCGGACCGCGCGGCTGGAATAGCCATGGGGGTAGGCGAAGGCATCGACGCGATGCCCCAGGGCGTCCTCGAGCCGGACCTTGCAGCCCCGTATCTCCTCCTGGGCGGACTGCCGGGACAGAGCGTCCAGTTGGGGATGGGACCGGGTGTGCCCGCCGATCTCGACGAACGGGTCCAGCTCCCGCACTTGACGCCAGGTCAGCATCGGGGCGGGAGGGAGGAGGCTGCCGTGTTCCGGTGGCCAGGACAGGCCGCCCAGCGCGCCCGTGGTGACGTAGAGGGTCGAGGGAAGGCCCCGGGCGGCGAGCAGCGGCATCACGGTGGAGTGGAAGTCGGCGAAACCGTCGTCGAAGGTGAGCACCGCCGACCGGGGCGGCAGCGGTGGTCCGCCGCGCAACGAGGCGACCAGACGCCGCAGCGGGACGACGTCGAGCCCGTTGTCCGCGAGCAGGTCGAGTTGCTCGGTGAAGACCCGCGGGTTCACCGTGAACGGTGCGATCCACGGGGGCGGGTCCGCGGAGACCGAGTGGTACAGGAACACGGGGACGGGCTGGTACGTCATGCCGGGCGCTCCCTCGCAGGTGTGTGCCGGGCCGGTGCCGTGCCGGCGGGGGACGTGGTGCGCCTGGCCCGGAGCGAGCCCACGGCGTAGCCCGCGACGGTGGCGCCGACCCCGAGGGTCAGGGCGAGGACCGTGTGTGCCGGGGCGGGACGGCCGCGCCGCAGGGCCTCGCGGTAGGCGTGCGGGATGGTCGAGGTGAGGTACGTACGCTCGCTGGACAACGCTGCCGCGCCCTCGCTGCAGCGGGCGACCAGCGCTTTGGAGAGTCCCTCGGCGTAGCAGCGCGCGCGGAAGTACGACCAGGTGGCGCGGGTGGCGGGGACGCGATGCCGGACGGCGGCCGAGGGGTCGTAGAGCAGCAGGGCATCCGGGCGGCGGGAGCTGATGCGCAGGCACAGTTCGGTCTCCTCGCAGCCCAGGGGCCGGGTGCCCACCCGCCCCAGGTCGGTGCGGAAACCGCCGGCCGCGCGGAGCTCCTCCTTACGGAAGGACATGTTGGCGCCGATGAAGTTGCGGATCGGCGCGGGCTCCTCGGGCAGACCGCGGTACGAGCAGCCGACCACCCAGTCGAACTCCGGCGGGAACCAGGCCGGCCGATCCGTTTCCCACCAGGGGACGACGAGCCCGCCGACACCGGCGACCCGCGGGTCGCGGTAGTCGGCCAGGAGGCGGGCCGCCCACGACGGATGGGCCGTCGCGTCGTCGTCGAGGAACGCCACCACGTCCCCGACGGCCGCCTCCACTCCGGTGTTCCGGGCACCGGACAGGCCCTTGCGATGGCGGTTGGGCAGCACGCGGATGCCGTGCAGCATGCGGGTGGCGAGCCGCTGGAGTTCCGGGCAGTGGTCGATGACCAGCACGACGTCGTCCGGCGGACGGCGCTGGGACTGGACCGAGGTGATGGCCGCCTGGAGATCCTCCCAGCGGTCCAGCGTGTAGGCGCACACGACGACCGAGAGGCTCGGTGCGGTGTTCATGACGTTCTCCCGGAACTCGGGGCCTTCTCCCGGGAACCGGAAGTCAGCCAGCGGGACCGCCGGATCAGCAGGGGTGTGGCGATCAGGCACTCCGCCGCCAGCCACGCGACACCCGCGCCCGCCACCCCGAACACCGGCAGCAGCACATGCACCAGACCCAGCACCAGCACGCACAGGGCGATCTGCAGCCCGACCACCAGGCGCATGCGACGGCGGGCCCGCAGCACGTCCACGGCCACGCTGAACACCAGGTTGGGCAGCGCGGACAGAGCCAGCAGACGCAGCAGGGTGGTGCCGTGCTCGGCGTAGCCGGGTCCGAAGAGCCGGAGGATCCAGGGAGCCCCGGCGACGATCACGGCGACGCCCGTGGCCAGCAGCATGCCGGAGTGACGCAGCACCCGCAGCCCGTGCTCGGTGAGCTGTTCAGGCCGGCGCACCACCTCGACGACCAACGAGCTGCCCATGTTGCGCACCACCAGGAACAGCACGTAGCCGATGATCCAGGCGAGCGAGAAGTAGGCGCTCTGCTCCGCCCCGAGAACGTTCAGCACCATCAGGGGCACGAGGGTGTAGGCGGCCATCCGGAACAGTGAGCCCGTGTAGTCCGCCGCCGCGTAGCTCATGAGCCGCGGCGGGCGCACGGCCTCGGGGTTCTCCCGCTCGTGGCGCGGCACCGCCCTCCGCAGCAGCAGGTAGTTGGCCACGAGGAGGGAGATCAGCAGGCCGCCCGCCCAGGACAGCAGGATCCCCGTCTTCAGGGCCAGGGCGGCACCGCCGGCCAGCAGCGCGATCTTGACGAAGGCGAAGACCATGTTCTCCGCCACCACCCAGCCCGGGCGGCGCATCGCGGTGAGCGCGCCGTCCTGGAGGACGAAGATGGTGTAGGCGGCGGTCGCCGCAACGAACCAGACCGCGACCAGGGGGTCCCGCAGGAAGGCCAGGTCGGGTGAGAGGGCGGGCACGAGGAGGACGAAGAGGAGGCAGACCAGGGCGCTCCACGTGGCGGTCACCGCGTAGCAGGTGAGCAGCAGCTTGCGGGTCTGCCGTCCGGAGCACGGCAGGAACCGGATCAGGAAGTCGTTCAGGTTGAGCTGGCCGATGTTGGCCAGCAGCAGCGACGCGGACAGCGCCGAGTAGCTGACGCCCACGACCTCGTCGTCGTACCAGTGGGTGGCGAACAGCCAGAAGATCGCGCCGACTCCGGCGTTGACCAGGGAACTGACCGCCAGCAGATGGCCGTTGCGCACCAGGGGCTCGTTGGGCAGGACCCGGGCGATGCCCGTGCGCACCACTGTGGGCAGGGACCGCCCCCGGCCGGACATGCCCGTGGCCTCGGGCATGTCGACTGTTTCCTGGGACACGGTCACGGCCTCTCCTCAGACCGGCCCGCGGCCGGTGCGGTTCCGGCGGCGGCTGCGCAGATATCCGATGGGCCCGTACAGCAGGCCGCACAGCTCCAGGCGGGCGAGCCGTCGTGACCGGGCGCTGCCCGACCCCACCTTGCGGTGTGTCTGGGCCACGGCGTACCGCAGGCCCCGGGGCAACCTGCGCAGGAGCGCCGGGATCAGCCGGGGGTCGCGTGCCAGGGCGCCGGTGAGGTAGGCGCCGAGACCGGCCCCGTAGCCGAACGCCTGGGTGTCCAGGGCGTCCTGAGTACGGCGGTGGCGGTGCCAGACGATCGCGCCGGGCTGGTAGGCCAGGGTGTGACCGGCCGTCAGGACCCGGAAGAAGGCGAGCAGGTCGTCGCCGCCGTGGGCCGGGGTCCCGGTGCCCGTGGCCGGGTCGAAGCCGCCCAGCGCGCGCAGCGGGCCGACCCGGAACGCCATGTTGGTGCCCGACCCGAAACGTCCCGCCGTGAAGGGGAACAGCGGGTCGTGCGGCGGGTGGCGCAGGGACCATGTGCGCGGCGCGAACCCCTTCGCGAAGCCGCCGTGCCGTTCCAGGGCCGCCTGGGCCGCGGTCTCCAGCTCGGCCGGGACGATGAGCCCCGTCACGCAGACGACGCCGCGGCCCCGGGCGAAGCCCTCGGCGAGTGCGGCGAGCCAGCCGGGGTCGGCCAGGGCGTCGTCGTCGGTGAAGGCGGCGATCTCACCGCGGGCGAGGGCGAGGCCCCGGTTGTGTGCGTGGGCCAGGCCGGCTCTCGGTTCCCGGACGTAGCGGACCCGGCCCCCGTAGACGTCGCCGACCAGCTGCTCGGCGGCATCGTCCGCCGGGGCGTTGTCCACGACGATCACCTCGAAGCGCGGGTACCCCATCCGCAGCAGGGAGTCCAGGCACTCCCGCAGCATCCCGGGCCGGTTGTGCGTCGCGACGATCACGCTGATCGACGGCTGGACGTACGAGGGGGCATGAGCAGGGATTCCCGCGCGCGGAAGCGGGAACCCCCGGCGGGCCGTGGCGGCGAGGGACCGCCACAGTTCCTCGGGTGTGCCGCCCTGGTGGCGGCCCGCCCTGACCAGACCCAGCGGGCGGCCGCGCAGCCGCACGAGGGCCAGCACCGGTGCCGTCGGTCGCACCGGGGCCGGGCCCGCGGGCGGACGGAATTCGTACGGCCGCGTCAGATCGATGTCGACGACCCGGACCGCCGCGTACCCGGAATCGCCCGGACCGGCGTCCGCGACAAGGGGGCGTGTGATGGCCGGGCGCCGCGCGATGCTCATGCCGCGTTCCCTCCGGCACGCGCGGCGGAGCGGGCGCCGGGCCGTTCGGACAACAGCGTGCGCAGCACCCGGCGGCCGTCGGAGACGGCGTGCAGATTGGAACGCCCGCTGCGGCGGGGCAGTTCGAGACTCGGGACCTCGGCGATGCGCAGTCCCGAGCGCAGCGCATGGGCGATCATCTCGGTCTCGATCTCGAATCCGGAGGAGTGCAGGTCGAGGTCGTCAAGGAAGTCGCGGCGGAAGGCGCAGAACCCGTAGCAGAGGTCGGTCAGTCTGGTGTCGTAGAGGTGGTTCACGGCTGCCAGCAGCACCTGGTTGCCGAGCCGCCGGATGCGGGTGATGTCCAGGGAGCCGCCGCCCGCGATGAAACGCGAGCCCTTGACGAAATCGAAGCCGTTGTCGAGGAAGTGCAGGTAGTGCGGGATTTCCCCCGGAAGCATGCTGCCGTCGGCGTCCATCATCACGATGTGGTCGCCGGTCGCCGAGAGGAAGCCGGTGCGCAGGGCGTTGCCCTTGCCCGGGCCGCTCTGCTCGACATGGCGGACGGTCGGCAGGCACCGGGTCGCCATGTGCACCGTGCAGTCGACGGAGTCGCCGTCCACCAGGATGACCTCGTCGACGCAGTCCGGAATCTGCTCGAAGACCCAGGGGATGTTGCGGGCCTCGTTGCGGGCGGGGACGACCAGGCTCACGGTGGCCCGGGGCGGGGGGCGGTCTCCGGCCCGGCGCATGGGGTGCGCGGAACCGTTGGTGTGGGCGTGTGAGGTGGGGAGCTCGGGGAGCTGGTGCGTGTGGTTCATGGTGCCGATATCTCCGCTGCGGCGCCGTGACGATGACGCCATATATTTACGGTGTATATGTACATCTTGCCCTATTCATCCCTGAGGTCAAGGGCGGTCCCGGTTCGAGCGGCGTATCGTAAGAAGTGGCAAAGTGCACAACGGCGTAGTCCCGATCATGAATGCACCCATCGAGGATTACGCCCTCATCAGCGACCTGGAGACGGCCGCCATGGTCGGCCGGGACGGGTCGGTCGACTGGCTCTGTCTGCCCCGCTTCGACTCCCCGGCCTGCCTGGCGGCTCTGCTGGGCACCGAGGACAACGGGCGCTGGCGTCTCGCCCCCGTGTCCGGCGGCCGGTGCACTCACCGCTCCTACCTGCCCGACACGCTGGTCCTGGACTCCGTCTGGGAGACCCCCACGGGCGCGGTGCGGGTCACGGACCTCATGCCTCCGCGTGCCGACGGGCCCTGCATCGTCCGCCTGGTCGAGGGCCTGTCCGGCACGGTGGACCTGCGCAGCGAACTGCGCCTGCGCTTCCACCAGGGCCGCGTCGTGCCCTGGGTCCGGGACGTCGGCCACTGCACCGTCGCGGTCGCCGGCCCGGACGCCGTCTGGCTCGGCTGCGACGGGCATGTCCGCGACCGGGGCGACGAGGACGCCACCGTCTGGGAGTTCACCGTGACGGCCGGGCGCCGGATCGCCCTCACGCTGGGGTGGACGCCGTCGTACCGGTCCGCGCCCCCTTCGCCCCTGTCCGTCCCGGCGGAGACCGTCCAGAAGGAGACCACCGACTTCTGGCGGCGCTGGGCCGTCCGGTGCCGCTACCAGGGCCCGTGGCGGGACGCCGTGGTGCGTTCCCTCATCACCCTCAAGGCCCTCACCTACGCCCCCACTGGCGGCGTCGTCGCAGCCCCCACCACCTCCCTGCCCGGCTGTATCGGCGGCCAGAACAACTGGGACTACCGGTTCTGCTGGCTGCGCGACTCCTCACGGACCCTGTCCTGCCTGCTGCGCAGCGGCTACCGGGACGAGGCCTCGGCCTGGTTGGACTGGCTGGTGCGGGCCGTCGCCGGCGACCCCGCCGATCTCCAGACCGTCTACGGCGTCAAGGGGCAGCGGCTGCTGCCGGAGACCGAGGCGCCCTGGCTGCCCGGCTACGAGGACTCGCGGCCCGTGCGGTTCGGCACCTCGGCGGTGAGCACCTTCCAGCTGGACGTCTACGGCGAGGTCATGGACACACTGTGGCTGTCGCTGCGCGCCGGGATCCCGATGCCCGCCCATGTGTGGGACCTGGTCGAGTCCCTCATGGGCTTTCTGCTGCGGCACTGGCGCGAACCGGACCAGGGGTTGTGGCAGGAGCGCGGGGCGCGCCGGCAGTTCGTGCACTCCAAGGTCATGACGTGGGTGGCCGCCGACCGCGCCGTGCGCATGGGCGAGCTGCTCGGGCGCAACGGCTCCTCCGGCGAGTGGCGGGCCATGGGGGACGAGGTGCACCGGGAGGTCTGCCGGGAGGGCTGGGACACCGCGCAGGGCTCCTTCGTGCAGTCCTACGGCGCACCCGGTTTGGACGCCTCGGCGCTGCTCATCCCCCGGGTCGGGTTCCTGCCCGCCCACGACGAACGGGTGCGCGGCACCGTGCGGGCCCTGGCCCGCCTCGGGCGCGGCGGCTTCGTCCGCCGCTGCACCGCGGACGGCACCCTGCCCGAGGCCGCGGACGGCGCCGAGGGCACGTTCGTGTCCTGCTCCCTGTGGTACGCCGACGCCCTCGCCGCCACGGGGCACCGGCAGCAGGCCCGGGAGGCCTTCGAACGGGTCCTCGCCGTCCGTAACGACGTCGGACTGCTGGCCGAGCAGTGGGACCCGGACGCGGGCCGCCAGCTGGGCAACGCGCCCAAGGCGTTCAGCCATGTCGCGCTGGTGGAGACGGCGTTCGGCCTGTCGGCGGCTTCCGATTGGAATCGCCCGGGCCCCGGAGCCGGCCGTCGCTGAAGCCGTGCCCGGGCGGACTCTCAGCCCTTCTTCCGGCCGCCGTTGTTGCGCTCCCGCAGCACCGCCTCGCCCTGCTCCACCGTCATCGGCCGGGCGAAGAGGAAGCCCTGTCCGTACCGGCAGCCGATGGCCGCCAGCAGTTCCCGCTGCGGCTGGTCCTCGATGCCCTCGGCGATCACCTGCAGGCCGAGCGTGTCGGCGAGATGCACGATGCCCTCCACCAGGGCGACCTGCTGGGGGTCGTGCGGGATGCCGTCGATGAAGGACTTGTCGATCTTGAGCACGTCGATGGGGAAGTCCCGGAGGTAGCGCAGCGAGGAGAACCCGGTGCCGAAGTCGTCGACCGCGATGCGCACCCCGCGGTCCTTCAGTGCCTGGATCTGCGCGTCGATCTGCTCGGTCCGCTGCATGAGCACCGACTCGGTGAGTTCCAGCTGGAGGGTGCCCGGGGCGAGGCCCGTGGTGTCCAGAGCCGTGCACACCTCGTCCAAAAAGTTGGTGTCCCGCCACTGCCGCGTGGACACGTTGACGCTGAGGTAGGGCGGGTCGAACTGCGGCGTGCGGTGCTGGAGCCGGGCCATGTCGGCGGTGGATCTGCGCAGCACCCACGCGCCGAGGGTCGAGATGTGCCCCGTCTCCTCGGCGAGCGGGATGAACTGGCCCGGCGGAACCGGATCGGGCCCCAGTTCGGGCCATCGGGCCAGGGCCTCGAAGCCCACTACGCGGCCCTCGGCGATGTCCACCACGGGCTGGTAGCACAGCCCGAACTCCTCCTTGCGGATGGCCTGGTCAAGCCGGACCTGCAACGCGTGGCGCTCCACGACGCGGATCCGCTGCTGGGGCTGGAACCGGCGCCAGGTGCGCTTGCCGGACGCCTTGGCGGCGTAGAGGGCCAGGTCGGCGAGTGTGAGCAGTTCTCCCGCGTCCGTGCTGTCCTGTGCCGTGGCCACGCCCACGCTGGCCGAGACGCTCACCGACTCCACCGCCAGGTGGAACGGCCGGCTGAGCGTCCGGACCACGTGCGCGGCCAGCACCTCGGCGTCGATGGGCTCCTCAGCGTCCTCGATCAGCACGGCGAACTCGTCGCCGCCGAGCCGGGCGGCGGTGTCGGTGCGCCGCAGCGTCCCCGACAGGCGCTCGGCCACGGCACACAGCAACCGGTCACCGACCGAGTGACCGAGTGTGTCGTTGACGATCTTGAAGTCGTCCAGGTCGATGAAGAGCAGACAGGTGGTCGTCGACTCCCGGTGGCCCCGGCGCAGTGCACGTCCGGTCCGCTCCAGCAGCAGCGTGCGGTTGGGCAGGCCGGTGAGGGAGTCGTGGAAGGCCCGCTGGGTGAGTTCGTGCTCCAGCTGCCGTTGCTCGGTGATGTCCCGCAGGGTGACGACCAGACCGCCCACGGTCGGGTCGTGCCGCAGGTCCCGGCAGCGCACCTCCACCTCGATGTGGACCGTGTCCCGGGGCACCCGCCAGTGGTCGTGGGCTTCCTGCCGCCCGTCGCCGTGCACGGCCTTCAGCGTGCGCACGACCCGGTCCCGCTCCTGGGCTTCCACCAGATCGGGCAGCGGTGTCCCCGTGAGTTCGGTGCGGCCGAACACGGTCGGCGCGGAGGGGCTGGCGTAGCGGACGGTGGTGTCGTTGTTGACGATGAGGATGACGTCCGAGGCGTTGTGCACCAGGGTGCGGAAGTAGGCCTCGCTCTCCTTGCGGATGACCTCCCGACGCAGCGCGATGCGTTCCGTCGTGAGACCGGCGTGTGAGGCGAGCAGCTCCAAAGACCCGCGCATCTCGGCGAGTTGCCGCTCGGATCCGGCCGCCAGCAGTGCTCCCGGGAGCTCGCCGCCGGCCGGCTGCTCGGGCTGGACCATGGGGCAGAGGAGCGCGGTCGGCAGCTTGCCGAGCCGGGCGGCGAGCTCCGGCCCCAGCGCGGCGGTCGGGACGATGACCGTGCGGCTGCGGGCCGCCGCGGGATCCCCGTGCTCCGCGGGACCGTCGTCGCCGGTCCAGGCGGGGCAGCGCTCCAGCCGGGCGTACAGCTCCCGGGCCTCGCCGGCCGACAGCAGAAGTGCCACGTGCCGGCCCTGCGGTCCGAACAGGGACGTGACCGCGGTGTCACAGGCCCGCGCGATCTCCTCCGGCCAGACGGCCCCCATCAAGGAGGCGGCCGCGGTGCGCAGGGCCAGTTCCCGCGTCATGGCCCTGCGATGCGCGACGACCATCAGGGCGAGCCGGAAGATCACCAGCAGGAACAGCGCGCCGGAGAACGCGGCCAGCACCGTCGCGTCGTAGTCCAGGCCGTCGCTCTCCTCATGAGCGAGGATCGCGGGCGGGATCAGGGTCGCGGTGGCGAGCAGCAGCAGCCGGCGCCGGGGTGGCAGCAGGGACTGGGCCGACGAGTCCGGGGCGGCCAGCCGGGCCATCGAGGGGTGCAGCGCGGCCAGGCCCCAGGCGGTGCAGAACGCGATGCCCCCGAAGGCGGGCAGCATGGCCGTCTGCCAGGCGCCGGTGAGCCGGAGACCGCTGTGGGCGATCTCGAGGCCGAGCAAGGTGACAGCCCCCACGACGAGCAATAGGGCAGCCCGGCTGACGCCGGGGGAGGGGCACCGCGCGAGCAGCCGGACCACCAGGGCCAGCACCAGGATGCCCCCGAGCAGACAGGCGACACTGATCGCGCGCTGCTGCCAGGTCAGCCCCTCCGCCCGGGCCAGCGGCTGCACCAGATAGACCCACACCGGCAGCGCGAGCCCGCCGGTGATGACCAGGCCGTCGAGCAGTCCGGGCAGGTCACGGCCCGTCCAGCGGTAGCGCAGCAGACCGGACAGGCCCAGGGCGATCAGCGGATACACGGCGAGGTGGCAGGCGTCCGCCCAGGACGGGAACGGGTGCGGCGCCAAGACGTAGGCTTCCCGCGCCTGGGCGAAGGTGCCGCCCGCGGTGAAGGCCAGCAGCCCGGCGGCGAGGAACAGCCACGGGCGGGCCCGAGGGGGGTGGTGGACCCGCACTCCGGTCAGGACGGCCGCGACGCCCGCCAGCCCGAGGAGGGCCCACAGCGGCGTGCGCAGCACGGGAACGGACAGGTACGCAACGGTCAGGACCCCGGCCGACGCGACGTAGCCGGCCGACAGGCGTCGGGCCGGGCCGCCTCTGCCGCTCGGCGGGGGCCGCACGGCGGCCTACTCCTCGGTCTCCGGCGCCCGCGCGGTGCCCGTGTAACCGTGCGGGTTGAGCCGCTGGTAGCGCCAGGCGTCCCGGCACACGTCCGCGAGATCCCTGCTGGGGCGCCAGCCCCAGGCGCGTTCCACGGCCGTCGCGTCGGTGACCAGCTCGGCGACGTCCCCGGGACGGCGGGGCCCGACCTCGTACGGGATGTGCCTGCCGGAGGCCCGGGAGAACACGTCGACCACGTCGAGGACCGAACGGCCCGCGCCCGCACCCAGGTTGAACACCTGCATACCCGGCGCGTCGGTCAGATGGTCCAGTGCCACGCGGTGTGCTTCCACGACGTCCATGACATGCAGGTAGTCCCGGATCCCGGTGCCGTCGCGGGTCGGGTAGTCGGCGCCGTGGACGGTGAGCTTCTCGCGCCGGCCGACCGCCACCTGCGCGACGTACGGCATCAGGTTCTGCGGTGTGTGGCGCGGCTCCTCGCCGAGGAGTCCGCTCGGATGGGCCCCCGCAGGGACGGGATAGCGCAGGCACAGCACGGCGTACTCGGGGTGACGGCGGCAGATGTCCGCGAGGATCTGCTCGCAGATCCACTTGGAGGCCGCGTACGGGGTGCCGGGACGGACGGGGGTGGTCTCGTCGAGGGGACCCCCGCCCGCGTCGCCGTAGATCCAGCAGGAGGACGGGTAGACCAGCCGGTGCACCCCGTGCTCGTGCATGGTCCGCAGCAGGGCGGTGGTGCCGCCCACGTTGGTGTCGTAGTACGCAACGGGCATCCGTGTCGACAGCCCCCCCGCCTTGTGCGCGGCAAAGTGCACGACGGCGTCCACGGAGTGTCGGTCGAAGACGGCCGAGAGGGCGTGCCGGTCACGGATGTCCAGCTCGTACACCGCGCCGACGAAGCGGCCGGCGATCCGTTCCACCCGGGCGAACACCTGGGACGTGCTGTTGGAGTAATCGTCGACCACGATCACCTCGTAACCGTGGTCCAGCAGTTCCACGCAGGTGTGGCTGCCGATGAAACCGGCTCCGCCGGTGACAAGGACGGTCGAAGGGGCCCATGAGGATCCTCCTCGAGCGGTCGGCAACTGGTTCCTGCGGGCCATGCCATGACTCCCGCTTCGGGTGCGGTCGAAGAACCGTATGTTTACGGTGTATATGTACGACTCTGCACCCGACCCCCGAGTCCGGTCAAGGCCGGACCAGCAACCGGAAGTCGAACGTGTAGAGCGAGGCCCGGTAGATGTGCGTTCCGTATTCGACCGGGCGCCCCGTGTCGTCGTACGCCGTGCGCTGCATCGTGAGGAGCGCCGCGCCCTCCTGCTCGTCCAGGCGGGCCGCCTCCTCCGCGGTGGCCGCGCGGGCGCCGATCGTCTGGCGGGCGCTGTGCAGGGTGAGGCCCGCCGAGCGCATCATGCGGTACAGGCCGGTCGACTCCAGGCGGGCGCCGCCCAGATCCAGCAGGGACACCGGCAGGTGGTTGCGCAGCAGCGCCACCGGCCGGCCGTGGGTGCGGCGCAGACGGTCCAGGACGGTCACCTCGTGACCCTCCGGCACGCTGAGGGCGGCCGCCACCTCGCAGGAGGCCGGGACGACCTCGTTGCGCACGACCTCGGTGGTCGGCGCCTGCCCCGCCGTCTCCAGGTCGTCGTAGAGACTGCTCAGTTCCAGCGGTCGTTTGACCTGGCTGTGCACCACCTGCGTGCCCACCCCGCGCCGCCGGACCAGCAGCCCCTTGTCGACGAGGGACTGGATGGCCTGGCGGACGGTGGGGCGGGACAGGCCGAGGCGCACGGACAGGTCGACCTCGTTGCCCAGGAGGTTCCCCGGGGCGAGGACCCCGCGCTCGATCGCCGCCTCCAGCTGCTGCGCGAGCTGGTGGTAGAGCGGCACGGGACTGCCCCGGTCCAGCGCGAGGTCCAGCGAGCCGAGCGCCGGGGCGGCCGTGGTGCGGGCCGCCCGGCCACCGGTCTTCGCCATGGATGCCCCCCCTCCACCGTCAGGAGTTGCTCGGGAAACCGAGGTTGATGCCGCCGTCGGACGGGTCCGGCCAGCGGGTGGTGATGACCTTGCCCTGCGTGTAGAAGGCGATGCCGTCGTTGCCGTAGATGTGCAGGTCGCCGAAGAGCGAGTCCTTCCAGCCGCCGAAGGAGTGGTAGCCGACGGGGACCGGGATCGGGACGTTGACGCCGACCATGCCGGCCTTGACCTCCAGCTGGAAGCGGCGGGCCGCGCCGCCGTCCCGGGTGAAGATCGCGGTGCCGTTGCCCCAGCGTGAGGCGTTGATCAGCTGGATGGCCTCCTCGTACGTCTGCGCGCGGACGACCGCCAGCACCGGGCCGAAGATCTCGTCCTGGTACGCGTCCGCCGTCAGCGGCACCCGGTCCAGCAGGGAGACGCCGAGGAAGAAGCCGTCCTCATGGCCCTCCACCGACAAGCCCGTGCCGTCGACCACGACCTCCGCGCCCTGCTCGGCGGCCGAGGACACGTACGACGCCACCTTGTCGCGGTGCTCGCGCGTGATCAGCGGGCCCATCTCCGAGGCCGGGTCGTCGCCGGGACCGATCTTCAGGTTCTTCGCGCGCTCGGCGATCTTGCCGACCAGTTCGTCGCCGATGTCACCGACGGCCACGACCACCGACACGGCCATGCAGCGCTCGCCCGCCGAGCCGTACGCGGCGTTGATCGCCTGGTCGGCGGCGAGTTCCAGATCGGCGTCGGGCAGCACCAGCATGTGGTTCTTGGCGCCGCCGAGGGCCTGCACCCGCTTGCCGTGCTCGACGGCCGCTCGCTGGATGTACCTGGCGATCGGCGTCGAGCCGACGAACGACACCGCCTCGATGTCCGGGTGCTCCAAGAGGCGGTCCACGGCTGTCTTGTCACCCTGCACGATGTTCAGGACGCCCTCCGGCAGGCCCGCCTCGGCGGCCAGTTCGGCCAGCCGGAAGGAGGCCGACGGGTCCTTCTCCGAGGGCTTCAGCACGAAGGTGTTGCCGCAGGCGATCGCCAGCGGGAACATCCACATCGGCACCATCGCCGGGAAGTTGAACGGCGTGATGCCCGCGACGACGCCCAGCGGCTGGCGGATCGAGGCGACGTCGACCCGGGTGGAGACCTGGGTGGACAGCTCGCCCTTGAGCTGGACGGAGATCCCGCACGCCAGCTCCACGATCTCCATGCCGCGCGCGACCTCGCCCAGCGCGTCGGAGTGCACCTTGCCGTGCTCGGCGGTGATCAGCTCCGCGATCTCGTCGCGGTGGGCGTCCAGCAGCTCGCGGTACTTGAACAGGATCGCCGTGCGCTTGGCCAGGGAGGACTCACCCCAGCTCGCGAAGGCGGCCTTGGCGGAGGCGACCGCGGCGTCGACCTCGTCGACGGAGGCGAACGCGACCTGCTTCTCCTGGGCGCCGGTCGCCGGGTTGTACACGGGGCCGAACCGGCCGGAGCCGCCTTCGACGGGCTTGCCGTCGATCCAGTGGGTGATGGTCTTCATGGTGCGCAAGGGCCTTTCGTGGAGCCTGAGTTCGGCGGGGGTTCAGAGGTGGCGGCGGCGGTCCGCGACCTGGCGGTCGTAGCGCTCGCGGGCCTCGACGGCCGCCTCGCGGGAGGCGGTCTCGGCGACCGGCACGTCCCACCAGGCCTCGGCCGGGGGAGCGGTCGGGGCCGGGTCCGTCTCGACGTACACACACGTCGGCCGGTCCGAGGCACGCGCCGCGGCCAGCGCCTCGCGCAGCTCGCGCACCGTCTTGGCGCGCAGCACGTCCATGCCGAGGCTGGCCGCGTTGGCGGCGAGGTCGACGGGCAGCGGGGCGCCCGTGAAGGTGCCGTCGGCGGCCCGGAAGCGGTAGGCGGTGCCGAACCGCTCCCCGCCGGTCTCCTCCGACAGGCCCCCGATCGAGGCGTAGCCGTGGTTCTGGAGGAGGACGATGTTGACCGGCAGACCCTCCTGGACGGCGGTGACGATCTCCGTCGGCATCATCAGGTAGGTGCCGTCGCCGACCAGCGCCCAGACCGGGGTGCCCGGGGCGGCCTGCTGGACGCCGATGCCGGCCGGGATCTCGTAGCCCATGCAGGAGTAGCCGTACTCCAGGTGGTACTGGCGCGGGCTGCGGGAGCGCCACAGCTTGTGCAGGTCGCCGGGGAGCGAACCGGCCGCGTTGATCACCACGTCGTCGTCGCCGACGGCCGCGTCCAGCGCGCCGAGCACCTGCGTCTGGGTCGGGACCGCGTTCTCGTCGTCGGCCCGGTAGGCGGCCTCGACGACCTCGTCCAGGCGCTCCTTGCCGGCGCGGTACTCGGCCGCGTAGGCCTCCGGCACGCGGTGTCCGGCCAGCCCTTCGGTCAGCTTCTCCAGGCCGGACCGGGCGTCGCACACCAGCGTCCGCGCGGCCAGCTTGTGGGCGTCGAAACCGGTGATGTTGAGGTTGAGGAACCGCACGCCGGGGTGCTGGAAGAGCGTGCCGGAGGCGGTGGTGAAGTCGGTGTAGCGGGTGCCGACGCCGATCACCAGGTCGGCGGTGCGGGCGAGTTCGTCACTGACCGCGGTGCCGGTGTGGCCGATGCCGCCGAGGTCGGCGGGGTGGTCGTGGCGGAGCGAGCCCTTGCCGGCCTGGGTGGAGGCGACCGGGATGCCGGTGGCCTCCACGAACGCCTTCAGCGCCTGCTCGGCCTCGCTGTGGTGCACGCCGCCGCCCGCCACGATCAGCGGCCGGTCCGCCGCCCTGATCGCCTCGACGGCGGCCGCCAGTTCCACCGGGTCCGGCGCGGGACGCCGTACGTACCAGACCCGCTCGGCGAAGAACTCCTCCGGCCAGTCGTACGCCTCCGCCTGTACGTCCTGCGGCAGGGCGAGGGTGACGGCGCCGGTCTCGGCCGGGTCGGCGAGCACCCGCATCGCCTGGAGCGCCGAGGGGATCAGCGCCTCGGGGCGGGTGATCCGGTCGAAGTACCTCGACACCGGGCGCAGTGTGTCGTTGACCGACACGTCGGCCTCGACCGGGTGCTCCAGCTGCTGGAGCAGCGGGTCGGGGGCGTGCGAGGCGAAGTAGTCGCCGGGCAGGAGCAGCACCGGCAGCCGGTTGATCGTCGCCAGGGCGGCGCCGGTGACCAGGTTGGTGGCGCCCGGGCCGATCGAGGTCGTCACCGCCTGCGCGGACAGGCGGTTCAGCTGCCGGGCGTAGCCGACGGCCGCGTGCACCATGGACTGCTCGTTGCGGCCCTGGTGGAACGGCATGACGGCGCCCGGCCCGATGCCTGCCTCCATCAGCGCCTGGCCGATCCCGGCGACGTTGCCATGGCCGAAGATGCCCCAGGTCCCGGCGATCAGCCGGCGGCGCACGCCGTCGCGCTCGGTGTACTGGGCGGACAGGAACCGGACCAGCGCCTGGGCGGTCGTCAGTCTGCGGGTGGGGGCGCTCATACGGAGGTCTCCGGGGCGGTGTAGAGGGGGAGCCGGGGGTCGGCCGGCTGGTCCGGCCAGGTGTCGCGGACCCAGGCGTGGTCGGGGTGGTCGCAGATCAGCCAGGCGCGCTCGGCCTCCGGGCCCGCCATGACGTTGAGGTAGTACATGTGGTGGCCGGGCGTGGCCATCGAGGGCCCGTGCCAGCCGTCCGGGATGAGGACGACGTCGCCGTCGCGCACCTCCGCGAGCACGTCGGTGTCCCGGCCCGGGCCGGACGGGGAGACGCGCTGGTAGCCGAGGCCGGGGATGCCGTCGTGGCCGGCGAACTCGAAGTAGTAGATCTCCTCCAGCACGGACTCCTCGCCGGGCCGGTGCTCGTCGTGCTTGTGCGGCGGGAACGACGACCAGTTGCCGCCCGGCGTGATCACCTCGACCGCGATGAGCTTGTCGCACTCGAAGACCCCGGCCGCGCCGAAGTTGTTGACCTGCCGGGAGCAGGTGCCGGTGCCCCGCAGCTCCACCGGCACCTCGGACGCCGGGCCGTAGCGGGCGGGCAGCCGGCGGGTGCAGCGCGCGCCGGTCAGAGCGAACCGGCCGCCGCCGGGGGAGGTCACCGTCGCGCGGGCGTCGCGCGGCACGTACGCGAAGTCGCTGACGCCGCTGAACACATCGGTACGGCCCTGGAGTTCGAAGGTCTCCTGGCCGAAGTCGTCCGCCGCGGCGACCGTGCAGCCGCCGCTCAGCGGGACGACGATCCATTCGCTGTCCCCGGTGTCGAAGGAGTGCGCGCCGCCCGGCGGCAGCTCCAGGACCCGCAGGCTGGAATGCCCCCAGCCGGCCTTCTCGGGCGTGATGTCGACGGTGTAGGGGCCGCCGAGGGCCTTGCCGGCGGGAAGGTGGTACGTCATTGCGTCCTCCGGATCACAGCAGACCGACGGCCGTGTCCACGGCCTCTTCCACGCTGCCCCCGGCCGGGTAGAGCAGCGACCGCCCGACGACCATGCCCTGGACGGTGGGCAGCCGCAGGGCCTTGCGCCAGCGTTCGTAGGCGCCCTCCTGGTCCTCGCCCACCTCGCCGCCGAGCAGTACCACGGGCAGGGTGGAGGTCTCCAGGACCTCGGCCATGTCGTCCGGGTCGTCGGTGACGGGCAGCTTCAGCCAGGTGTAGGCGGAGGTGCCGCCGAGCCCGGAGGCTATGGCGACGGACCGGGTGACGGCCTCGGCGGACAGGTCGTTGCGGACCCTGCCGTCGACCCGCCGGGAGATGAACGGCTCGACGAACAGGGGCAGTCGCTGCTCCGCCATGGCGTCGACCGCCCGCGCGGTGGACTCCAGCGTGGTCAGCGAGCCCGGGTCGTCGTAGTCGATGCGGACCAGGAGCTTGCCCGCGTCGAAGCGGAGCCGGGCGATGTCCTCGGCGCGGTGTCCGGTGAAGCGGTCGTCCATCTCGAAGGACGCCCCGGCCAGACCGCCGCGGTTCATGGAGCCCATGACAACCTTGTCGTCGAGGACGCCCAGGAGCAGGAGGTCCTCCAGGATGTCGGCGGTGGCGAGCACACCGTCGACGCCGGGCCGCGACAGCGCGGTGCACAGCCGCTCCAGCAGGTCCGCGCGGTTGGCCATGGCCAGGCGCCGGTCGCCGACCCCGAGGGCGCCGCGCGCCGGGTGGTCGGCGGCCACGATCATCAGCCGGCCGCTGTCGCCGATCAGCGGGCGGCGCACCCGGCGGGCGGCCGCTTCCGCGACCGCCTCGGGGGTGCGGGCTCTGACCGTGGTGAGGTCGGGGATGCCGATGTTCAAGGAAGGCTCCGTTTCAATGGCTCGGGCTCGGCGACGGCATCAGTGGCTCGTGCTCGCCGACGGCACCCCGGCGAGGAGGTCCGCGACCTCGGACTCGGTGGGCATCGCGGAGGAGCAGGCCAGGCGCGAGGCGACGAGGGCGCCGGCGGCGTTGGCGTGGCGCATGGTCCGCTCCAGGTCCCAGCCGGCGAGCAGACCGTGGCAGAGCGAGCCGCCGAAGGCGTCACCCGCTCCCAGGCCGTTGACCACCTCGACCGGCACGGGCGGGACCTCGGCCCGGGTGCCGTCGCGGTGCACGGCCAGGACGCCCTTGGGGCCCTGCTTGACGACGGCCAGCTCCACGCCCGCCTCCAGCAGCGCGTCCGCGCAGGCCTGCGGCTCGCGCACGCCGGTGGCGATCTCGCACTCGTCGAGGTTGCCGACCGCGACCGTGGCGTGCCGCAGGGCCTCGCGGTAGTACGGGCGGGCCTCCTCGGGGTCGCGCCAGAACATCGGGCGCCAGTCGAGGTCGAAGACGGTGATGCCGGACCTGTCGCGGGCCTTGAGGGCGGCGAGCGTGGCGGAGCGGCTCGGCTCCTCGCTCAGGCCGGTGCCGGTGATCCAGAAGATCCGGGCGTCTCGGATGGCGAAGAAGTCCAGCTCGTCGGTGTGGATCTCCAGGTCCGGCGCCTTGGGGCGGCGGTAGAAGTAGAGCGGGAAGTCGTCCGGCGGGAAGATCTCGCAGAACGTGACCGGCGTCGGGTACGCGCCGACCGGGGTGACCCAGCGGTCGTCGACGCCGGAGCCCTTCAGCTCCTGGTGCAGGTAGGTGCCGAAGGGGTCGTCGCCGGTGCGTGTGATCACCGCCGTCCGGCGTCCGAGGCGGGCGGCGGCGACCGCCACATTGGCCGCCGAACCTCCCAGGAATTTCCCGAACGTCTCCACTTTCTCCAGGGGGACGCCGGTCTGCAGGGGGTAGAGGTCGACCCCGATGCGGCCCATCGTGATCACATCGAAATACTGGGCTGGCTCGGCCATGCGCGACCTCCTCGGGAAGCTGGGGATGCGGGTCCTGAAGCGCCCTGACACGGTGGGGGCGTGGATCCACGGGACCTGCCGCCTCCCAGGTGTAGGTCTCGGAGGGCGGTGCTGTCAATAGTTTGTACTTACATTCGGACCTGCTCGTGAAATGATGTCTTAACAAAGTATTGACAGCGGGCGTGGCAGCGACTTGTATCCCGTGCCATCGCAACAGTCGGTTTGCGGCATCATGATCCGGACTCCGTAAGGCTCCGGGACCACGGATCCCTTCGTGATCCCTCCCTTTCCCCCGCAGTAGCACAGTGAGGTGCCAGGAAAGATGGACCGCTCTTCTCACCCCCGCTCTCGCAGGTTCGCGCCCGTCGTCGCCGTGGCCGCGGCAGCGGCCCTGACCCTCGCCGGCTGCTCCAGCAGTTCCGGAGGCAAGAAGTCCGAGGAAGGCGCGGCGGACGCGTCGGCGGGCAAGGCGACCACGCCGCGCATGACCGTCGCCCTGGTCACGCACCAGGCGCCCGGCGACACCTTCTGGGACACCGTCCGCAAGGGCGCCGAGGCCGCGGCCGCCAAGGACAACATCAAGCTCATCTACTCCGCCGACCCGAACGCGGGCAACCAGGCCAACCTGGTCCAGAACGCGATCGACCAGAAGGTCGACGGCATCGCCGTCACCCTCGCCAAGCCGGACGCGCTCAAGGGCGTCATAGGCAAGGCCGAGAAGTCCGGCATACCCGTCGTCGGCCTCAACTCCGGCCTGAGCGACTGGAAGAACCTCAACCTGCTGGAGTTCTTCGGCCAGGACGAGTCCGTCGCGGGCGAGGCCTTCGGCAAGAAGCTCAACGAGGTCGGCGCCAAGCACGCCCTGTGCGTCGTGCAGGAGCAGGGCAACGTGGGCCTCACCCAGCGCTGCGACGGCGTGGAGAAGACCTTCGACGGCAAGCTCGACACCCAGAACGTCAACGGCACCGACATGCCGTCCGTGAAGTCGACGATCACCGCCAAGCTGAAGCAGGACCCGTCCATCGACTACGTCGTCACCCTCGGCGCGCCCTTCGCGCTGACCGCCGTGCAGTCGATCGGCGACGCCGGCAGCAAGGCCAAGGTCGCCACCTTCGACCTCAACAAGGACCTCATCAAGGCCGTCAAGAGCGGCGACATCCAGTTCGCGGTGGACCAGCAGCCCTACCTCCAGGGTTACCTGGCCGTCGACGGCCTGTGGCTCTACAAGAACAACGGCAACTACAGCGGTGGCGGTGAGCAGCCCGTGCTGACCGGCCCGGCCTTCGTCGACAAGTCCAACGTCGACAAGATCGGGGAGTTCGCCGCGAAGGGCACCCGGTGATGAGCATGACCCAGCACGCCGAGCCGGCGGTGGACACACCGCCGGCCCCCGGCCGCAAGCAGTCCGACGGCCGGACGCGGCAGCGCCCGCTGGCACTGCGGCTGCTCGCCCGGCCCGAGGTCGGTGTCTTCCTCGGCGCCGTCGCGGTGCTCGTGTTCTTCCTGTTCGCGGCACCGCCGGTGCGCGACGGCAGCTCGATGGCGAACATCCTGTACCAGTCGTCGACCATCGGGATCATGGCGCTGCCCGTGGCCCTGCTGATGATCGGCGGCGAGTTCGACCTGTCCGCCGGCGTCGCCGTGATCACCTCGGCGCTGACCGCGTCGATGCTCAGCTACCAACTGACCATGAACGTCTGGGTCGGCGTGATCGTCGCCCTGCTCGTGTCGCTCGCGATCGGCGCGTTCAACGGCTGGCTGCTGGTGAAGACCGGACTGCCGAGCTTCCTCGTCACCCTGGGCACGTTCCTGATCCTCCAGGGCGTGAACCTCGCGATCACGAAGCTGGTCACGGGCAACGTGGCCACCGACGACATCAGCGACATGGACGGCTTCACGCAGGCACAGAAGATCTTCGCCTCGACCTTCACCGTCGGAGGGGTCAACGTCAAGATCACCGTGGTGTGGTGGCTGGTCTTCGCGGCCCTGGCGACCTGGGTGCTGCTGCGCACCAAGTACGGCAACTGGATCTTCGCCGTCGGCGGCAACAAGCACTCGGCGCGCGCCGTCGGTGTCCCGGTGACCTTCACCAAGATCTCCCTGTTCATGCTGGTCGGCTTCGGCGCCTGGTTCGTCGGCATGCACCAGCTGTTCTCCTTCAACACCGTGCAGTCCGGCGAGGGCGTGGGCCAGGAGCTCATCTACATCGCCGCGGCCGTCATCGGCGGCTGCCTGCTCACCGGTGGCTACGGCTCCGCGATCGGCCCCGTCTTCGGCGCCTTCATGTTCGGCATGGTGCAGCAGGGCATCGTCTACGCCGGCTGGAACCCCGACTGGTTCAAGGCCTTCCTCGGCGTGATGCTCCTCGGCGCCGTTCTCATCAATCTGTGGGTCCAGCGCACGGCGACCCGGAGGTGACCGCGATGACCAGCAAAGAAACGGGCACCCACGGTGCCGTCCTGAAGGACACCCCGCCCGCCGACGAGCGTCCCCTGGTGGAACTGCGCGACGCCGGCAAGTCCTACGGCAACATCCGCGCCCTGCACGGCGTGAGCCTCGAAGTCCACCCCGGCAGGGTGACCTGCGTCCTCGGCGACAACGGCGCCGGCAAGTCCACCCTCATCAAGATCATCTCGGGACTGCACCAGCACACCGAGGGCGAGTTCCTCGTCGACGGCGAACCGGTGCGCTTCTCCACCCCGCGCGAGGCCCTCGACAAGGGCATCGCCACGGTCTACCAGGACCTCGCGGTCGTCCCGCTGATGCCGGTGTGGCGCAACTTCTTCCTCGGCTCCGAGATGACCAAGGGCCCCTGGCCCGTGCGCCGCCTCGACATCGAGACGATGAAGAGGACCGCGGACGAGGAACTGCGCAACATGGGCATCGTCCTGGACGACCTGGAGCAGCCCATCGGCACGCTCTCCGGCGGCCAGCGCCAGTGCGTCGCCATCGCCCGCGCCGTCTACTTCGGCGCCCGCGTCCTCATCCTGGACGAGCCGACCGCCGCACTCGGCGTCAAGCAGTCCGGCGTGGTGCTGAAGTACATCGCCGCCGCCCGCGAGAAGGGCCTCGGCGTCATCTTCATCACCCACAACCCGCACCACGCCTACATGGTCGGCGACCACTTCAGCGTGCTGCGCCTCGGCACCATGGAACTGTCCGCCTCCCGCAGCGAGGTCAGCCTCGAAGAGCTGACCAACCACATGGCCGGCGGAACCGAACTGGCCTCCCTCAAGCACGAGTTGGCGCAGGTCCGCGGCGTCGACGTCGAAGGGCTCCCCGAAGAGGGGGACCTCACCGCTCCCGTAGCCACGTCCTCGGAAGGAAAGTCCTGACATGGCCCACGCGCTCGACCGCATCCGGGTCGGCTCGGCCCCCGACTCCTGGGGCGTCTGGTTCCCCGACGACCCCCAGCAGGTGCCCTGGGAACGCTTTCTCGACGAGGTCGCCGAGGCCGGCTACTCCTGGATAGAACTCGGTCCGTACGGCTACCTGCCGACCGACCCGGCCCGGCTCACCGACGAGGTGACCAAGCGGAACCTGAAGGTCTCCGCCGGCACCATCTTCTGCGGACTGCACCGCGGCCCCTCCGAGTGGGACTCCACCTGGGAGCAGGTCAGCCGGGTCGCCGCCCTCACCCAGGCCATGGATGCCAAGCACCTCGTCGTCATCCCGTCCTTCTGGCGCGACGACAAGACCGCGGAGATCCTGGAGGCGCCGGAGCTCACCACCGAGCAGTGGCGCAACCTCACCACGGGCATGGAGCGCCTCGGCCGCGAGGTGAAGGACACGTACGGCCTGGACATCGTCGTCCACCCGCACGCCGACACCCACATCGACACCGAGGAGCACGTCGAGCGGTTCCTCGACTCGACCGACTCCGACGCCGTCAACCTCTGCCTGGACACCGGGCACTACGCCTACTGCGGCGGCGACAGCGTCAAGCTGATCGAGACGTACGGCGAGCGCATCGGCTACCTCCACCTCAAGCAGGTCGACCCGGAGATCCTCGCCGACGTGGTGAAGAACGAGGTGCCGTTCGGCCCGGCCGTCGCGCGCGGAGTGATGTGCGAACCGCCCGCCGGTGTCCCGGAGCTGGGCCCGGTCCTGACGGCCGCACAGAAGCTGGGCGTGGACCTCTTCGCCATCGTCGAGCAGGACATGTACCCCTGTGAGCCGGACAAGCCGCTGCCGATCGCGGTGCGCACCCGCAAGTTCCTGAGGTCCTGCGGGGCCTGACGACCCGAAAGGACGGCCATGACGGAGCGTGCCCCTCTGGGAGTCGCGGTCATCGGTACCGGAAGGATGGGCGCCGACCATGTGCGCCGCATCCACGAAGTCACCAGCGGAGCACGGGTGGCGGCCGTCGTGGACGTCGACGCGGAGCGCGCGAAGGCCGTCGCCGCCCGTGTCGACGGCTGCACCGCCTACACCGACCCGGCTGCCGCGATGACGGCGCCCGACGTGGACGCCGTCCTGATCGCCTCCCCGGGCCCGGCACACGAGGCCACCCTCCTCGCCGCCTTCGAGCACGATCTGCCCGTCCTGTGCGAGAAACCGCTCACCCCCGACGCGGCGTCCGCGCTGCGCGTCCTCGAAGCCGAACAGCGCCTCGGCCACCGCCGCGTCCAGGTCGGCTTCATGCGCCGCTACGACCCCGAGTACGCCAAGCTGAAGGCCCTGCTGACGACGGGTCAGCTGGGCCGTCCGCTCATGCTGCACAACCGGCACCGCAACGTCGCCAGTCCGCCCTTCTTCACCAGTTCCATGCTGATCAGCGACTCCGTCGCCCACGAGGCCGACGCGACGCGCTGGCTGCTGGGCCACGAGATCACAGCCGTCACGGTGCTGCGCCCCACCCCCTCGGCCAGCGCCCCGGACGCCCTTCAGGACCCCCAGTTCGTCGTCTTCGAGACCGACGGCGGGGCCCTCAGCGACGTCGAGATCTTCGTCAACTGCGGCTTCGGCTACCAGGTGCAGGCCGAGGTGGTGTGCGAACGCGGCACCGCCCGCATCGGCGACGGCCACGCCCTGGTCACCAACATGGCCGGCCGCTGGGGCGGCACCATCGCCCAGGACTGGACCGAACGCTTCGAGACGGCCTACGACCACGAGATCCAGACCTGGATCGACGCCACCCGCCGCGGCGAGGTCACCGGCCCGAGCACCTGGGACGGCTACGCCGCGGCGGCGGTGTGCGAGGCGGGGGTGCGGGCGTTGGAGGACGGCGGCCGGGTGGAGATCGAGCTGGCGGCGAAGCCGGCACTGTACGCGTGAGAGAGGGGCCCGGGACCACCGCCCCGGGCCCCTCCCGGCATGCCTCAGATACCGCTGCGTGGCCGGGGCTCCAGCCCGGCCCGCCGGTAACACGCGTCGATCAGTTCCATCGCCGTCACCGCGTCGTCCGCGTCCAGCGGCAGCGGAGCACCGCCCCGCACCCGGGCCGCGAACGCCTCCAGTTGGTAGGTGTACGACGAGCGGGTGCCGAGGCGTTCCGTGCGCTCGCCCTGCGCGGTGCGGACCACGACGCGGTCGTCCAGCTGGGGCAGGACGAAGTTCGGGGCCGTCGCCTCGCCCCGGGAGCCGACGATCCGGATGCTCATGTCCAGCCCGTCGTGGGCCATGTGGCAGCGGGCCGAGCCGGTCGCGCCGCCGGGGTACTCCAGATCGGCGTCCAGCCACTCGTCGACCCCGGGCGCGCCCGCGCGTTCCCCGGCCCGGGCCGCGGCCAGGCGCGGTGCGCCGCCCGCCCAGGGGGCGAGCATCCGCAGCGCGTGCAGGCTGTAGCAGCCGAGGTCCATCAGGGCGCCGCCGGCCAGTGGCAGGGACCAGCGCGGGTCGGTGTCCGGCGGTGCGGCGATGGCGACCATAACCTCGACGTGGCGCAGTTCGCCGAGTTCGCCCGAGGCCAGCAGCTCGTGGAGGCGCCGGGTGACCGGGTGGAAGAGGTAGTGGAAGGCCTCCATGAAGACCGTCCCGGCCTTCTCGGCGGCCTGCCGTACCTCGGCCGCCTCCGCGGCGTTGCTCGCCGACGGCTTCTCCGACAGCACGTGCTTGCCGGCCGCGAGGGCGGCCAGGTTCCACGGGCCGTGCAGGCCGTTGGCGAGCGGGTTGTAGACGACGTCGACCTCGGGATCGGCGATCAGTTCGGCGTACGAGGACGCCACCCGCTCCACCCCGTGCCCGGCGGCGAACGCCTCGGCGCGGGCGCGGTCGCGGGCGGCCACCGCGACGAGGCGGTGGCCGGTCGCCCGGGCCGGGTCGATCAGGGAGCGTTCGGTGATCCGCGCGGCTCCCAGCACACCGATGCGCAGGGGTTCCCGGCCCGTCTCGCTCATGCCTGCCGTACCTCCTCGATCGTCACGGGACGGTGCTCGCGCAGGGACCGGGTGCACGCGTCGGCGATCCAGCCCGCCTCCAGGGCGTCCTCGATCGTGCAGGGGGAGGGGCGGGTGCCGGCGACGACCTCGGTGAACGCGGTCAGTTCGGCGCGGTAGGCGTCGGTGAAGCGGTCCATGAAGAAGTCGTGCGGCGTGCCGGCCGGGAAGGTCACCCCGGGCTCGACCGAGCGCAGCGGCAGCTTGTCCTCCAGGCCGACGGCGATGGAGTCCTGGAAGCCGTGGATCTCCATGCGGACGTCGTAACCACGGGCGTTGTGGCGGGAGTTGGACACCACCGCGATGGTGCCGTCGTCGAGGGTGAGGATCGCGCCGGTGGTGTCGGCGTCGCCGGCCTCCTTGATGAAGTCCGCGCCGCGGTTGCCGCCGACGGCGTAGACCTCGGTCACCTCGCGGCCGGTCACCCAGCGGATGATGTCGAAGTCGTGCACCGAGCAGTCTCGGAAGATGCCGCCGGAGGCGGCGATGTACGCGGCCGGTGGCGGCGCCGGGTCCAGCGTGGTCGAGCGGACCGTGTGCAGCGTGCCGAGCTCACCGCTCTGCACGGCGGCGCGGGCGCCCACGAACCCCGCGTCGAAGCGGCGGTTGTAGCCGATCTGGATCGGCACGTCCCGGCCGGCGACGGCCTTGAGCACCTCGACACCCTCGGCCATGGTCCTGGCGACGGGCTTCTCGCAGAAGACGGGGACGCCGGCCTCGACACCGGCCAGGATCAGCGCCGGGTGGGCATCCGTCGCGGCCGCGACGACGATGCCGTCCACACCGGCGGCCAGCAGGGCCTCCGGCGAGTCCACGACATCGGCCCCGAACCGCTCGGCGGCGGCCTTGGCGGCGTCCGCGAACGGGTCGGTGACGACGAGGGAGTCGACGGCGTCGAGTCCGGAGAGGGTCTCGGCGTGGAAGGCGCCGATGCGGCCGAGGCCGAGGATTCCGATACGCATGGGGGTGTTGCTCCTAGAGGAGGGGGAGGGTTGTTGCTTGCGGAGAGGGCTCAGTCGAGTCCACCGAGCACGTTCTGGTCCCAGTCGATGACCGACCCGGTGACCACCCCGGACCGGTCCGACAGCAGGAAGACCACGAAGTCGGCGATCTCGTCCGGCTGGCCGAGCTTGCCCATGGGCAGCTTCGCGGCGGCTTCGTCACGCCAGTCGTCCCCGGCCCCGTGGAAGGCCTTCTGGGTGGCGTCCTCGCCTTCCGTCGCGGTCCAGCCGATGTTCAGGCCGTTGATCCGGACCCGGTCCCACCGGTGTGCGTGCGCGGCGTTGCGGGTCACGCCGATCAGCCCTGCCTTGGCGGCGACATAGGGCGCGAGGAACGGCTGCCCGCCGTGCGCCGACGACGTGATGATGTTGACGATCGTGCCGGGCGCCTCGCGCCCCACCATGTCCGCGACCGCCGCCTGCATCGCGAAGAACGGGCCCTTGAGGTTGATCCCGATGTGCTGGTCGAACAGCTCGGGCGTGGTGTCCAGCAGCGTTCCCCGGGACGTCAGGCCGGCGGAATTCACGAGGCAGTCGACCCGGCCGTACGTCTGGACGACCCGGGCCACGGAGGCCTTGGCCTGCTCGGCGTCCGACAGGTCGGCCCGGACGTACAGGGCCTTGCCGCCGGCGGCGGTCAGCTCCTCCACCAGCGCCTCGCCGGGCTCCGGGCGCCGCCCGGTGACGGCCACGTCCGCCCCCTCGCGGACCGCGGCCCGCGCGATGGCCGCGCCGACCCCCTGGCTGCCGCCGTTGACCAGGACGACCTTGTCGTCGAGAAGTCCCATCGAAATTCCTCAGCTCTCTCGCCGTTCGGCACCGGCCCGCAGCTCCGATCGGAGCGCCTCCGGCGTCCATCCCTCGCGCAGCGCGCGCCGCACCAGGTCCGCCTGCGAGGGCGGGGCCAGGCCGTCGACCGGCGGGTCGCTGTCGAGGTTGGTGGGGAAGGGGTAGCCCTCGGCGCTCGCCGCGACCACGTTGTCCAGCCACACCTGGTCGGCGCCTTCGGCCTTGCGCTCGAGGAGGACCGGGTACACCGCGTTGGCCACCGCCTCCCGGTCCACCGTCTCCATCGCCCGCCCGAACGCGGACGACACCTGCAGCAGGTTGGCCATGCGCCGGATGTCCGCGGAGCGGTTGGTGCCGGCGGCGTGGAAAAGGGCCGGGTTGAAGAACACGGCGTCGCCCTTGGCGAGCGGCAGCTGCACCTGGTGCGCGTCGAAGTACGCCCGGAACTGTGGGAGCCGCCAGGCGAGATAGCCCGGCTCGTACTTCTGCGAGTGCGGCAGGTACATCGTCGGCCCGGACTCCACGGGCATGTCGCAGTGCGCGACCGCGCCCTGGAGCGTCAGCACGGGGGAGAGGCGGTGCACCTGCGCCGGATAGGCGGCGGCGACCTCGTTCGACAGGAAGCCCAGGTGGTAGTCGCGGTGCACGGTCTGGGCGGCGCCACCCGGGTTGACCACGTTGAGCTGGGAGGTCACCTGATAGGCGGGGCCGAGCCAGGCGGTGGCCACCAGGGCCAGGATGTCGTTCGCGTAGTAGTCGGCGAACGCCTCGGGGTCGTAGAGGGCCGCCTTCTCCAGCGCGTTCCACACCCGGTCGTTGGCGCCCGGTCGGGCGAAGTGGTCACCGGAAGCCGCACCCGAGGCGCGCTGCTCGGCGATCAGCGCCTCGAACACGTCGGTGGCCCGGTCCACGACGCGGGGATCGGGAAAGGCGCCGCGGAAGACCACGATGCCGGGCCCGTCGGCGAGCGCCCGCACCAGCTCGGCCTGGACCACCCGGTCGCCTTCGAGCAGGCCGCAGTCGTAGACGAGCACGTTCCGCTCCACGGCGGAGGCGTGCGGATAGTCGGCGGGATCGGTGGCCTGCTCGACCAGCGCGCGGAACGCGTCGAGATCGCAGTCCTGTTCGGACAGCCAGGCACGGTGGTGTACGGAAGTGAAGGACATCGTCGTCCCTTCAGGGTCACGGAGCGACGCAGCCCTGTCATTCTTGTCAGTACAAACCCCTCGAACAACCAGCAGCGAGCCATCAAAAACCCCTCAAGGAGCCGGCGTATGGGCCACCCGTTCCCGATCCGGGAGATCGCACGTCAGGCGGGCCTGAGCGAGGCGACCGTCGACCGGGTGCTGAACGGCAGGGGAGGCGTGCGCGAGAGCACCGCACGGGAGGTCCGCCAGGCCATCGCCGATCTCGACCGGCAGCGCACCCAGGTGCGACTCGTCGGCCGGACCTTCATGGTCGACATCGTGATGCAGGCACCCGAGCGCTTCACCACGGCGATCCGCGCCGCCCTGGAGGCCGAGCTGCCGTCGCTGCGTCCGGCGGTCCTGCGCTCCCGCTTCCACTTCCGCCAGACCGGCCCGGCCGGGGAACTCGTACGGATCCTGGACCGGATCGCCCGGCGCGGCTCGCAGGGCGTGATCCTCAAGGCCCCGGACGTCCCCGAGGTGACCGCCGCGGTCGGCCGGCTCGAAGCCGCCGGGGTGCCGGTCGTGACCCTGGTGACCGACCTGCCGGCCAGCGCCCGCCTCGCCTACGTCGGCATAGACGACCGGGCCGCGGGTGCGACGGCGGCGTATCTGATGGGCCAGTGGCTGGGGGAACGCCCGGGCAACATCCTGACCAGCCTCAGCAGTGGCTTCTTCCGCAACGAGGAGGAGCGTGAGATGGGCTTCCGCAGCGCCATGCGCGCCCGCCACCCCGAGCGCACGCTGGTCGAGATCGCCGAGGGACAGGGGCTGGACGCCACCCAGTACGACCTAGTCCGGGCCGCTCTGGAACGCGACCCCGGCATCCGCGCGGTGTACTCGATCGGCGGTGGCAACATCGCCACGCTGCGGGCCTTCGACGACCTCGGGCGCGAGTGCGCGGTGTTCGTCGCGCACGACCTCGACCAGGACAACACCCGTCTGCTGCGCGAGCACCGGCTGTCCGCCGTGCTCCACCACGACCTGCGCCAGGACGTGCGCGAGGCCTGCCACACCGTGATGCGCGCCCACGACGCGCTGCCGCCGGCGGGGCCGACCCTGCCGTCGGCGATCCAGGTGGTGACGCCGTACAACATGCCCCCGCAGGCGGCCGTGTGATCCGCGGGCGATGCCGGGCGTGGGTCCGGGAGGAGCCGCGTGCCGGCCCCTACCGTCGGGCGCATGTGGACCTCGCGCCCGGACGGCGGCCCCGAGCGGTTGGTGACCCTGGTCGACGGTGTGTTCGCCATCGCCATCACCCTGCTCGTCCTGGATCTCTCCGTGCCCCGGGAGCTCGACCCCGCCGCCTACCGCCGGGCCCTGGGCGAGCTGCTCCCGGACCTCGGGGCGTACGCGCTGAGCGTCGTGGTGCTGGGGAGTTTCTGGCGTGACCACCGGCGGATCTTCCAGGACGTCCGGGAGATCGACGGCCAGGTGATCGGCCTCTCGATGGTCGGCCTCGGCGTCGCGGCCCTGGTGCCGTTCCCGACGCGGCTGCTCGCCGAGTACGGCGCGCAGTCCGTGTCGGTCGCCGTCTACGCGGGCGCCGTCGCCGCGCTGGGCGCCTGCCACCTCGCGGTGGCCGCCGTCCTGGCGAGGCGCCCCTGGCTGCGCCACGACAGGCCCTGCGAGGCGGCGACCAGGCTGTACCTCCTCGACAGCGCCACGTCGGTGGTGGTATTCCTCGCCACGTCCCGCTGGTCCTGGTGACGGGCCCGAGGATCATGTGGATGTGGCTCGCCCTCGTGCCGGTGAAGGTTTATCTGGGCCGAAAGCTTCAGAGCTCGGGTTGAGGGCGGCGGCACGCCCGAGCCCGAGCCCAAGCCGGGGAGGTGGGAATCACGCCCGAGCCCGGGCCGGGGAGGTGGGAATCACGCCCGAGCCCGGGCCGGGGAGGGCGGGGGTCACTTCCGCCCCGTCACCTCGGCCAGTTCACCTCCGCCCCGTCACCTCGGCCCGTTCACCTCCGCCCCGTCACCTCGGCCCGTTCACCTCCGCCCCGTCACCTCGGCCCGTTCACCCTCGCCCCGTCACCTCGGCCCGTTCACCCTCGCCCCGTCACCTCGGCCCGTTCACCCTCGCCCCGTCACCTCGGCCCGTTCAACCCCGCCCCGTCACCTCGGCCCGTTCACCCCCGCCCCGTCACCTCGGCCCAGCTCCCGCTCTGCGCCGACCGCGCCATCGCGTCCAGCGCGGCCGCACTGTGCACGGCGTCCGCGAGCGTCGCTCCGTGCGGGGTGCCCTCGGCGACCGACCTCAGGAAGCGGTACGCCTCGATGACTTTCAGGTCGTCGTACCCCATGGCGTTCGCGGCGCCCGGCTGGAACGCCGCGAACTCCCCGTGGCCCGGGCCGACATGGACGGTGGTGACGGACTGGTCCTGGTAGGTGGTGCCCCGGCTGACGCCGAGCTCGTTCATGCGGCGGAAGTCCCAGATCACGGCGCCCTTGGTGCCGTGCACCTCGAAGCCGTAGTTGTTCTGCTCGCCGACCGAGACCCGGCAGGCCTCCAGGACCCCGCGCGCCCCGGAGGCGAAGCGCAGCAGGCAGCTGACGTAGTCCTCGTTCTCGACGGGGCCGAGTTCGCCTCCGGCGGCGCGGCTGTGGCCCGCCGTGGCGCCGGTGGGACGGGCCCGCTCCGGGAGGAAGATCGCCGTGTCGGCCGTCAGGGACGTGATGTCGCCGAGCAGATGACGGGCCAGGTCCACGCCGTGCGACGCCAGGTCGCCCAGCACCCCGCTGCCGCCCCGCTCCCGCTCGTAGCGCCAGGTCAGCGCGCCCTCGGGGTGGGCCGCGTAGTCGCTGAACAGCCGGACGCGAACATGGGTGACCGTGCCGATCTCCCCGGAGGCGATCAGCTCGCGGGCCGCCTCCACGGCGGGCGCGTTGCGGTAGTTGAAGCCCACGGCTCCCTGCACACCGGCCTGGGCGACCGCGTCCGCGACCGCCCCGGCGTCCTCGGCGGTCAGGCCCACCGGCTTCTCGATCCAGATGTGCTTGCCCGCCTGGGCCATGGCGACACCGATCTCGCGGTGCAGGAAGTTCGGCGCGGTGATGCTGACCGCCCGCACACGTGGGTCGGCGGCCACCTCGCGCCAGTCCCGCGTGGTCGAGGCGAACCCGAACTGCGCGGCGGCCTCCTCCGCCCGCCCCGGCACCTCCTCCGCGACCGTCACCAGCTCCGGGACGAGGGGAAGCTGCGGGTAGTGGTGCCGCACACGCGCGTACGCCTGGGTGTGCACCCGCCCCATCCAGCCGAATCCGATGACGGCGACGCCGAGCGTGTCCACCATGAGAGCCCCTCTTTGGACCGTTCCATAACCTGTCCAGGTCACCCTTGGCGGGGTTCGCCGACGCTGTCAACCCTTTGACAAGCCGTGGCGTCGCGTGGAACGGTCCATCCCATGAGAGCGCCGACGATCCGGGACGTGGCCGAACGGGCCGGCGTCTCCAAATCGCTGGTCTCCCTCGTGCTGCGCGGCTCCGACCAGGTGCGCCCCGAGAAGCGGGACGCCGTGCTCCGGGCCGCACGGGAGCTCGGCTACCGGCCCAACGCCGCCGCCCGCAGCCTCAGCGAACAGCGCACCCGTACCGTCGGCGTCCTCCTGAACGACCTGCGCAACCCCTGGTTCGTGGACCTCCTGGACGGTCTGAACTCCCTGCTGCACGCCAACGGCCTGCGCATGCTGCTGGCCGACGCCCGCCTCAACCGCCGCACCGGTCAGGACCCCGCAGATCCGCTGCTGGACCTGCGGGTCGACGGTCTGGTCGTGGTCGGCACGCTGCCCGACCCGGCGGCCCTCGGCCAAGTGGCCGAGAGGATCCCGGTCGTGCTGGCCGGCTCCCGCGAACCGGCCCCGCCGGGCGTCGACGTCGTGGCGGGCGACGACGAGCGGGGCGCCCTGCTGGTCGCCGAGCACCTGATCGGCCTCGGGCACCGCCGAATCGCACACATCGCGGGCTACGGAGCGGTGGGCGAGCTGCGCCGCCGGAGCTTCGAGGCGACGATGCGCCGGCACGGTCTCGCGGACGAGGTGCTGGTCGAGCCGAGCGACATGACCGAGGAGGGCGGCTACCGCACGACCGTCCGGCTGCTCAGCCGCCCCGACCGGCCCACGGCCGTCTTCGCCGTCAACGACATCGCCGCCATCGGCGTGCTCTCGGCGGCCGAGGAACTCGGGCTGCGCGTGCCGCGCGAGCTGTCCGTCGTCGGCTACGACAACACGAGCATCGCCCGGCTGCGGCACGTGTGGCTCACGTCGGTCGACAACGCCAGCCACGAGGTCGGCCGCCGCGCGGCCCAGTGCCTCTTGAAGCGCTTCGAGGGCGCCGGCGGAGCGGGCCGGGTCCAACTGGCCACGCCCACCCTGGAGATCCGGGGATCGTCGGCCCCGCCGCCCTGATCGCGCACCTCGCTCAGAGGTTGATCGCGTACGCCTTGCGCAGGGTCTCGTGCACCGTCCACGTCGTACGGTCGCCCTCGCGCAGGACGGCCATGTCGCCGGGCCCGACCGTGAGCGTCGGCCCGCCCTCGACCTCGATCGTCGCCGAGCCGCTGATCACGACGAACAGTTCGTCGGCCTCGGTGTCGGTGACCACGCCGGGCGTGATCTGCCAGACGCCCCGGACCTGACGGCCGTCCTCCGACTCCCAGACCACCTTCCCGGTCACCTCGGGCGTCCCGGAGACGATCTGCTCGGGCGCGAGGGGCTCGGGTTCCAGCTCGGCGTCGGGGATGTGGAGTACGAAGCTGTGCGTCATGCGGCGACCCTAGCCCTGACCGGCGGGGGAGCGGCCTGGACACAGTGTGCGGTGCCGGCGGGGGCGGGCGGACACTCCGTCGCTCCCCGGCCTCGTTTTTCGACAGCGCCCGGACGGCGATCTGCGCGACCGTGTCGATCCGGTCGGCCCGGCACGGCCGCGCCGCCGTCGACGGAGGCCATGTCTGTCTCAACCCCTATGCCCTGGTCGGGAGTTCTCGCCGATTGGCGTATTGTTTGCGGCATATGCCGGGGAGTTGAGATGCCCGAAGGCATGCGACTGCGTGGGTGAAGGGGAGCAGGACGTGGACGAGACGGGGCGACGACCCGCCCGGCGGACCGGACTGCCCGGAGGTGCCGTCACGGCGCTCCTGGCGGTGGCGGCCTGCGCCGGCCACGCGACCAAGGCGGACCTCCCCTGGTGGGCCGTCCTCGCCGTCGCCGTCTCGGCGGTGGGTCTCGCCGGCTGGACCCGGCGCCCGGAACGGCCGTCGGTACGGGCCGGGGGACGGCTCCCCATGCGGTAGGGTTGACCTGCGTGATCACGCGGTTCACCCGCGCGATGCGCATCGGGACGTGGCGCAGCTTGGTAGCGCACTTGACTGGGGGTCAAGGGGTCGCAGGTTCAAATCCTGTCGTCCCGACTTTTCGAAGTCGCATTTCAGGGGCCGTTTCAGAGGAGATCTGAGACGGCCCCTTGATCATTCTCGGGGCCGGTTGGGGCCCGACGCACGTGACTGAGCCGGGGCGCACCTTGACCCGGTCACGGTGCGCCGTGCGGCCCGCTGAAGGTCCTTCGTCCGCTGGTGGTGCAGGCGGAACATCCTCATGGCCGGCAGGAGTGACGATCCGGTGCGTCGATCGCGGAGTCGGCCCGCGTGAGGCCCGGATCTGACAGGAGGTTCCATTGCCGTATCCCCCGTCGGCCGCGACGCTGTCGGGCTTCGTGCGGGGCCGCCCGAGGTCCTCGGGGCGTGGGGCTTTGCCGGCGCCGTGTCTGCCTCCGATCCGGCTAATGAGTGGTTTCGTATCATATGTCCTTGATGTCGCGTTGGGTGATCCCTAATGTTCACCGGGAGGTAAGCACTGCGAGGCCCGAGCCCGTGCCACCGTCCGGAATCGAGGTGTGGAGCGCGTGCACGCGAGGGGACATCCCAGAGGGACGCGATGGCTGCGGGCGTTCGCCGTACTGCCGTTGCTGGCGTCGGCGCTCGCCGCCTGTGGCAGTGACGAAGGCTCCGGCAGGCCCACCCTCAACTGGTACAACTTCCCCGACGACTCCGGTGCGCTCCAGAAAGCCGCCGACCGGTGCAGCCAGGCGTCGGGCGGCCGCTACAGGATCAGTTACAACAAGCTCCCGCGTGCCGCCGACGGTCAGCGTCAGCAGATGGTCCGCAGGCTCGCGGCCGAGGACGACTCGCTCGACATCCTGGGCCTGGACGTCACCTGGGCGGCGGAGTTCGCCGAGGCGCGCTGGATCCGGGAATGGACAGGAGCGGTGAAGCGGCAGGCCGTCGAGGGCACTCTGCGCGTACCGCTGCAGACCTCGACCTGGAAGGGCAAGCTGTACGCCGTCCCGTACAACACCAACACCCAGCTCCTGTGGTACCGCAAGGACCTGGTGCCCACGCCGCCCAGGACCTGGGCCGAGATGCTGGACATGGCCGGCGCCCTCGCCCGGCAGGGCAAACCGCACTTCGTCGAGATCCAGGGCGCCCAGTACGAGGGACTGACCGCCTGGTTCAACACCCTGATCAACAGTGCGGGGGGCTCCATCCTCAACGCGAGCGCGACCGAGCCTTCCCTCGGTCCTCCCGCTGTGCGGGCTGCGGGGATCATGCGGCAGCTGGCGACGTCCCCGGCCGCGGACCCCTCCCTGCCCAACCAGATGGAGGACCAGAACCGCCTCGCCATGGAGTCGGGGGTGGCGGCGTTCGAGCTCAACTACCCGTTCGTCTATCCGTCGATGAAGGCGAACAACCCCGAGCTGTTCAAGAACTTCCGCTGGGCGCCGTACCCCCGGGTCGACGCGAACCGCCCGGCACGGCCCACCATCGGCGGCATCGACCTGGCGGTGAGCGCCTACTCGCGCCACCCGGACCTGGCCTTCGAGGCGGCACTGTGCCTGCGCAACAGGGAGAACCAGCTCACCGCCGCGCTCGAGGGCGGCCTGCCGCCCACCCTGCGCGCCCTGTACGACGAGCCCGCGTTCATGAAGGCGTACCCCTTCTCCGCGGAGGTGCTGGCCGCGCTGGAGTCGGCGAGTGTCCGCCCGATCACTCCGGTCTACCAGAACGTCTCGATCGCGGTCTCCCACACGCTGTCTCCGCCGTCCGGGATCAAACCGGAGAGCTCCGTCAACACCATCAGGGAGCAGATCGACAATGCCCTGCGATCCGAGGGTGTGATCCCGTGAACCACCACCTCGCGCACCACGTCGTCGCCCGGCGCAGCAGCGCGCGGGCCTCGTCCACGGGCGGCCCGAGATGAGCACGCGGGCGCAGCCCGCCGGAACCCCACCGCCCCCCGAAGCCCAGACGGAGCAGAAGGGGCCGGAGCAGGCGGCGCTGTCGGCGGGCGCCCGGCAGGAGCGGAGGCTCGGCTGGCTGCTTTGCGCGCCCGCCGTCGTCGTCATGATCGCCGTGACCGCCTACCCCATCGGATACGCCGTCTACCTGTCCCTCCAGCGGTACGACCTGCGCTTTCCCGGACAGGCGGAGTTCGTGGGCCTGAGCAACTACGGAGCCGTGCTGTCCTCTCCGTTCTGGTGGGACGCGTTCTGGGTGACGCTGTTCATCACCGCGGTGTCCGTGGCGATCGAACTGGTCCTCGGGATGGGCCTCGCCCTGGTGATGCATCGCACGATCTTCTGGCGCGGCGCCATCCGCACCTCGGTCCTCGTCCCCTATGGGATCGTCACCGTGGTCGCCGCCTTCTCCTGGCAGTACGCCTGGACACCGGACCTCGGATACCTCGCCGAGTTGCTGCCCAGCGGAGAGGCTCCGCTGACCGAGCAGTGGCCCGCACTCTGGCTGATCATCCTCGCCGAGGTGTGGAAGACGACGCCGTTCATGGCCCTGCTGCTGCTCGCGGGCCTCGCACTGGTCCCCGAGGAGACCCTGAAGGCGGCCATGGTGGACGGTGCCACCGCCTGGCAGCGCTTCACCAAGATCATGCTGCCGCTGATGAAGCCGGCCATCCTGGTGGCCCTGCTCTTCCGTACACTGGACGCGTTCCGGATCTTCGACAACATCTACGTCCTGACCGCGGGCGCCCAGGGGACCGGCTCGCTGTCGATCCTCGGGTACGACAACCTGTTCACCGCGCTGAACCTGGGCATCGGGTCGGCGATCTCGGTCCTGATCTTCATCTGCGTCGGGATCATCGCCTTCACCTTCGTCAAACTGTTCGGCGCCGCCGCACCCGGCGCGGAGGTGAAGCGCTGATGGCCGCCGTGGGAAAGACACATGCCGCCCGATGGGGCGTGCTGAACGTGGTGGTGGTGCTGTACGCCCTGTTCCCGGTGTGGTGGATCGCCGCGCTGTCGTTCAAGGACCCCGGCACGCTGACGGACGGTGACTACATCCCCAGGGACTGGACCTGGGAGAACTACCGGGGCATCTTCGAGACCGCCGAGTTCACCCGCGCGCTGATCAACTCGATCGGCATCGCCCTGATCGCCACGGTGATCGCGGTGGCACTGGGCACCATGGCCGCCTACGCGGTGGCCCGGCTGCGGTTCCCCGGCAAGCGGGTACTCATCGGCATGTCCCTGCTGATCGCCATGTTCCCGCCGATCTCCCTGGTGTCACCGCTGTTCAACATCGAGCGGATCATCGGGATCTTCGACACCTGGATCGGGCTGATCATCCCGTACATGACCTTCTCCCTGCCGCTGGCGATCTACACCCTGTCGGCGTTCTTCCGGGAGATCCCCTGGGATCTGGAGAAGGCCGCCAAGGTCGACGGGGCGACGCCCGCGCAGGCCTTTCGGCTGGTCATCGCGCCGCTGGCCGCGCCGGGCGTGTTCACCACGGCCATTCTCGTGTTCATCTTCTGCTGGAACGACTTCCTGTTCGCGATCTCGCTGACGTCCACCGAGTCCGCGCGCACCGTTCCCGCCGCGATCGCGTTCTTCACCGGGAGTTCCCAGTTCCAGCAGCCCACGGGGTCGATCGCCGCCGCCGCTGTCGTCATCACCATCCCGATCATCGTTTTCGTCCTGCTCTTCCAGCGGCGGATCGTCGCCGGACTGACCTCCGGGGCAGTCAAGGGCTGAACGGGGAAGGCAAGGAGGCACCATCCATGGCCGAGATCATCCTTGAGGGAGTCACCAAGCGCTTTCCCGACGGGTCCCTCGCCGTGAAGGACGTGGACCTCGAGATCGCCGACGGCGAGTTCGTGATCCTGGTCGGTCCGTCGGGATGCGGCAAGTCCACCACCCTGAACATGATCGCCGGACTCGAGGACATCACGGAAGGCACCCTGCGCATCGGAGACCGAGTCGTCAACGACCTGGCTCCCAAGGAACGAGACGTGGCCATGGTGTTCCAGAGCTACGCCCTGTATCCGCACATGAGCGTCCGGGAGAACATGGGCTTCCCGCTGCGCCTGGCCAAGGTGGACAAGGACACCATCGACGCCAAGGTGACGGACGCCGCCCGGATCCTGGACCTCACCGAGCACTTGGACCGCAAGCCCGCCAACCTCTCAGGCGGTCAGCGCCAGCGGGTGGCCATGGGGCGGGCGATCGTCCGTGATCCCAAGGCGTTCCTGATGGACGAGCCGCTGTCCAACCTGGACGCCAAACTCCGGGTCCAGATGCGCACTCAGATCTCCCGGCTGCAGCGGAGCCTCGGCACGACCACCGTGTACGTCACCCACGACCAGACCGAGGCGATGACGCTGGGTGACCGCGTCGTGGTCATGAGACAGGGCCTGGTCCAGCAGCTCGGCACACCTGCCGAGCTGTACGACCTGCCGCGCAACATCTTCGTCGCGGGCTTCATCGGCTCCCCGGCGATGAACTTCCTGAACGCCACTCTGGAGGGTGGTGCCCTCCGCTCGCCCTTGGGCGACCTGCTCCTCGACGACCGTACGAGGCAGGCGCTTCAACGCCAGAACGCGCCCCGCGAGGTCATCGTCGGGCTGCGGCCGGAGGCATTCGAGGACGTGGCCCTGTCACATGACCGGGACCGGACGGGCCCGGTCTTCACCGTCACCGTGGAGGTGCTGGAGTCCCTTGGCTCCGACGCGTATGTCTACTTCGCCGCGGAAGGCGGGCCCGTGCAGACCACCGAACTGGAGGAGCTCGCCAAGGACTCGGGCCTGCGCGACACCGGCGCCGACACCAGTCACCTCGTGGCCCGCCTGGACGCCGCCACGCGTGCCCGCGAGGGAGAACCGCTGGAGCTGCGGGTCGACATGGCCAAGGCCCACGTGTTCGACCCGGCGACCGGAGCGAACCTCACGCATCCGGCGCGGGCGGACTGACGAGGCACCACGTGGCCGAGCCGGGCCACCACCGTGATGTAGGCCACCCGTATGCATCCGCATCGTGTGTGTTTGCTGTCGCGTCGGCTGGAAAGTGGCTCTGTAGCCACCGGACGCGCAATCCGGTGGATGGTGACCGAAAGCCGGAAAGAGGAGGTCCGATGTCCTCGAAGCGACGTCGTAAGAAGAAGGCCCGCCGCAAGAACGGCGCGAACCACGGCAGCCGTCCGCAGTCCTGAGAAGCCTTGCGGGCGCGCCGACGCAAACGGGTGGGTGGCAGATGCCACCCACCCGTTTGCGTTCGCAGGCAGAGGTCAGCCACGCACGGGTGTGCGCACGGCCGGTGGAAGAGACCGAGCAGGGGACGGGGATCGGGACGCCACGGCGCGTGGGAGCGCCCCTCACCGCCCGGCGCGAACAGGTGCGTCACGGCGGCAGTTGTCGAACGCGCGTGCGCCACTCCGTCGCGATCCGTTCCGTCATCTGCCCGATCGGGGTGACGGCCGCGAGCAGGTACACCCCGTCGAGGAATCCCCCAGCCCGCCAAAGCCGCCCATGTCCGCCGACGCCCCTGGCGGGTCGCCCGCGGCGGCCATGACGGCGTCGCAGACCTGCTCGGTGTCGCCCCCGTGCTTGTCGCCCCAGGCGTCGAGCGACAGCACGCCGCCCTTCGGTCCGGGCACCCGGACGGTTCCCCACCGCTGGGGGCCCATGGCGCGGAGAAGCAGCAGGGCGCCGAGCAGGACGGGTTCCAGCGCGGACGAGCTGTCGGCGAGGGCAGGGGAGATCCGCGTGTCGCCGTGGTGAGGAGACGCCGTACACCCTTCGGTCATGCGGAGGACCGCAGCCCGTCGGCCGTGGGCGGCACTTCGCCCGTCTGCCCTCGCCGGCTGCCTGACGCCGGGGGAGGGACTGCGGCCCCCGGCCGGTGTGCCCCGCGCCCGCCCCGCCGCTCTTGGCCGGGACCCGGACGGCGTCGCGTCCGTCGCGCGTGCGCCCCCGCCCCCGGCCGGACCTCGGCGTGAACGCGCGGATGGCGGCGCACGCGCCGGTGGGCCGCGTGCGGCCCGCGCGCGAGCGGGTGGCCCCCGGCACATGGCGTGGTCGAGGACGTCACCCACCCCCATGGGCGACGTCCTCGACCGCTCCCCCGGTGCCGGACTGTGGCTCAGGTGTCCGCGCGGCGGACGGGTGCCGTCACCAGCACATCACCGCCGTCTCGCCACTGCCCCAGGCGGAGTAGAGGCGTACGCGGACGACATAGCGCCGGCCCTTGACGAGCCGGGCGCCGATCGTGGCGTTGTGCTCGGTTCCCCCGTCGTCCCGGCCCGCGACGTAACGGGGCCGTCCGTCCCGCTCCTCGAAGAGCACCACCACGGCATCGCAGTCGCCGAAGGTGCCCAGCGTGTATGTGCGGGTCTCCGGCGGGTCGATCACGAAGTCCGCCTGTTCGCCCGGGCCGAGTCCGAGCGGCGCCGAGCGGAACGGCACCAGCGCGGGCGAGCCCTGCGGATGCGCCGGCGGATACCAGCGCAGCACCGACTCCTTGTCGGCGGCCGACAGGGTGCCGTGCGGGTTGAGACCCCCGCGATACTGCTCCGGCTCAAGGATCAGCCCCGGCGCGAACGGGAACTCCATGATCGACTGCGGGTCCCAGAAGGGACCGTTGGCCTCGTCGGGGCCGAGCTTGCGCAGGATGTTGTAGTGCGTCCGCTCCCGGCTCCAGTGGTGCGGCGGGCCCGCCAGTTCGGCGTAGACGGCCTCGTCGTCCCAGTGGATGCCCGCGAACGGACTCTGGTGTTCGTGCAGCATGCCGAGCGCGTGCCCGATCTGGTGCAGGGCCGTCGCGCGCTCCCCGGGCGCGGTCAGGTCCCAGCCGAAGTTCATGGTGCGTTCCTGCCGCCCGGCGAGCAGCGCGTCCCGGCCCACCGACGACCAGGAGCCGTCGCCGGCCTGGAACCCGATGCGCAGTTCGGCCTCCGAGCGGTCGTCGACCTCGGTGAAGGCGATCCCGATGCCGAGCTCCCGCCACTCCCGAAAGCACGACCGCACCACGTCGCGCTGCTCCTCGGCACCGGCCCACGACACCCGCCGCGTCATCCCCCTCCCCGGCACGGGGATGACGGACGCGTCGGTGTCACCGTCGAAGAACCAGTAGTGCAGAACGGTGCCGTTGACCCACTTCCGCCGCCCGCCTGCGAGCGCGCTCAGCCGCTCGGCCGCCGGCCCCGGTGCGAAGGCCGGCGCCGGCGCCTGAGCCAGCGAGCAGTAGCGTGCGGTCATGGGCCACAGCCTGCCCTGCGGCCCGCCCCGGGCGCCTGAGTCGGGGGCTACTCAAGTCGCCCTGTATCAAAGGTGAGTAGCCGCGCTCATGTCTGTGTGATGACTTACGAGAGGGACGCGACGACGCTGGAGCTGCCCTGGCCGTTCGCCGGGCGGGAGGACGAACTGGAGATGATCCGGCGGTCGTCGACCGGCGCGCGGCGCGGCATCGTGGTGACGGGCCCGGCGGGCTGCGGCAAGACCCGCCTCCTGGCCGAGGCGGTCCGCGGCACCGACTGCGCGCGGGCGGCCGGTACGCCCGAGAGCCGGACCATCCCCTTCGCGGCGTTCGCCCATCTGCTGCCTGAGTCGGTCACGTTGCACCGCGCGGTCCGGCTGCTGTCCGGTGTCCGCACACTGCTGGTGGACGACGCGCACCTGCTCGACGACGCCTCCGCCGCACTCGTCCACCAACTCGCCGTGCACGGGCGGACCCGGCTGCTGGTCGTCGCCACGGACGGCACCCCGGTGCCCGGCGCGGTCTCCCGGCTGTGGACCGGCGACCTCCTGCCGCGCCTCGTGCTGGAGCCGCTGCCCGAGGAGGAGACCGGCCGGCTGCTCACGGCGGGCGCCGGCCCGCTCGACGCGCTCACCGCGAACCGGCTGTGCCGTCTGAGCCGGGGCGACCTGCGGCTGCTGCGCGACCTGCTGGGGGCGGTGCGCGGGCTGCTGACTCCCGTCCCGGACACCGATGAGCGGGCCTGGCGCGGCCCCGTCCCACTGACCACGGCCGTCCGTGAACGCACCGCCCCGGTCCTCGGCCGGACCTGCCCGCTCGAACGCGAGGCCCTGGACCGCCTCGCCTTCGCCGAGCCCCTGCCCTCGCGTCTGGACGACCTGGACCTCGGCGCCCTCGAAGTGCTGGAGTCCGACGGCCTGATCGAGGTCGACGACCACGGTGCCGTCCGGCTCGCCCACCCTCTGTACGGGCCGGTGCTCCGTGCCGTGGCGGGCCGGCTGCGGGCCCGCCGCCTGGCGCGGACGGCTGACGCGTACGCCGCCGCCCTCGACGCCGAGTCGGCCGCCCTGGCCCGCCGGATCGAGCAGGCCGACGTACGGGCGGTGGCCACGCCGGTGGGGGAGTGGCTGGTCGCCGGGGGCGGGGTGCTGCCGGGCGGGTACGCAGCCGTGCGTGCCCGGTTCGCGTGGTTGCGGGGGGAGGTGCGGGAGGCGGCGGCCTGGGCGCGGGAAGGGCTGCGGGGCGAACCCGGTCACGCGTCCTGCCGGGCCGAACTCGACCGCGCCTCGGTGGCGGTGGACGGCCCGGGCGATCCGGTCCCGGACCTGGAGGCCCTCACCGACCCCTACGACGCCGTGCGCCTCGGCGCCCCCGAGAAGGTCATCGACCGGCTCGGCGGCGTCTTCGCCGCGCACGCCGACGCCCTCACCCGGGCCGACGGCCCGGACCTGGACGAGGTGGCCGGGGAACTGGAGCGGCGGGGCTTCCTGCTGTTCGCCGCCGAGGCGTACGCCCAGGCCGTGGGCGTCCACCGCGACCCGCGCGCGGCCCGGCACTCCCGCACCCGGGCCGTCGCCCTGGCCCGACGCTGCCAGGGCGCCCGCACACCCGCACTGTCCGGGCTGGTCCTCGGCGAACTCACCGCCCGGCAGCGGCAGATCGTCACCCTGGCGGCGACAGGCCTCACCAACCGGCAGATCGCCGAGCGCCTCACGCTGTCCGTCCGCACCGTCGGCAACCACCTGTACAGCGCCTACGCCCGACTCGGCGCGAGCGACCGCGGCGCCCTGCCGTGGCTGGACCACACCCCGGAGGCCCAGCCGGCCTGACCGGCCCGGGACCGGCGGCCTGACCCGAACAGGGGACGGGTCAGGTCGCCATACGGGGTGGGGCGTGAACAGCGGGACCGGGTCAGGCCGCCCCGAGCCGGGGATTCGGGTCAGGCCGCCCCGAGCCGGGGATTCGGGTCAGGCCGCCCCGAGCAGGGGATTCGGGTCAGGCCGCCCCGAGCCGGGGATTCGGGCAGGTCCCCCGACGGGTCGGCCCGGGGCCGGCTCCCTGCACAAGACCCGGTCAGGCCGCACCGAACGCCGAGAACGCCCAGCCCGTCGCCTGGTGCAGCGCGTCGCCCGGCAGGGAGGCCCGGGCGTCGCGCAGTGCTTCCGCCAGGGACAGGCCGGCGTCGAGGCCCTTGTGCAGCGCGAGCATCAGCGGCACCACCGCGGCGTCGTTCACGGGTGCGCTGCACGCCACCACCCCGGCCGTGCCGAGCGGCAGCAGCGCCGTGACCAGGCCCAGCAGTTCGTCGGCGCCGACGGAGGCGAGGCGGGCGGTGTCGCAGCAGGACAGGATGATCCGGTACGGGCTGCGGTCCAGCCGCTCGAAGTCGTGCACGACGATCGGCCCGTCGGCCATCCGCAGGGACGAGAACAGCGGACTGTCCGCGCGGAACGTGCCGTGCGCGGCGATGTGCGCCAGCGCCGCCCCGTCCAGCTCCTCCAGCACCCGCGGCACCCGCGCCTCGTCCTCCTCCAGGACCGTCGCACAGCCGTACCGGCCGGCCAGCTCGGGCACCTCGGCACCGCCGGTAGCCAGACCCGGGCCGCGCACCAGCACATGGCAGCCTTCCGGCGGCGGAGCGGTCTCCCGGGCCCGCAACCAACTGCCCGCCGACGGTGACACGCTGAGCACCCGTTCCCGCAGCGACGGCAGCAGCGCCCACGGCACCCGGTGCAGCCGCCCCGGCGGCACGATCACCACCGGACCCCCGCCCAGCTGCGCCGCCGCCGGTCCGAGGAGCAGTTCCTCCAGCCGCCGCCCCGCCGCCTCCACCACCGGAAGCCGGGCCTCCGCCCCGGGGTGGGCCAGTCGCCGCAGCCCCGCCTGTACGTGCTCGGCCTCGGTCTCGGCCTCGGCGAGCAGGCCGGCCTCGAACCGGCGCACCCGCCCGCGCCCGCACAGCAGGACCTGCACCCGCCCGTCGAGGACGGCCAGCTCCACCAGCAGGACTTCGTCGCCCAGCCGCTCCAGCAGCCGGGCGACGTCGAACCGGTCGCCGTCCCCGGGCGCGTCGCCCCTCATGTGCAGCGTGCGGGAGCGGATCTCCCGCTCCAGACGCCGCTGTTCACGCTCCAGCGCCGGAACCGGACGGCCCTCCATCCGGGCGGCCTCCGCACGCGAGGCGATCTCACGGAAGGCCGTCATGCCGCTGAGCAGCTCCGGGTCGGCGGGCGGCCGGGTCGGCGGTGTGGACAGCACGGTCGCACGCCAGCGCTCGCTCCACACCAGCAACCGCCGCGGCCCGCCGGAGACCAGACTGGCCCGCTGCGCCAAGGCCGCCAGTTCCGCGCCCTGTTCGGTGGCGCGGGCCCGAAGCTCCGAGGCGCCCAGCGTCATCCGGTGGTCGTCCAGGACGTCCAGGCCCCGTCGGCAGGCCTCCAGCACGCCCCGGGCCGACCCGGCCGCCTGCGCCCGCAGCGCCTGCGCCGCCCAGCCCGTCATCCGCGCCAGGGGCGGACCACTGCGCCGGCTGCGCGCGGCCACGGCCAAGTGCCGCTCCGCGTCCGCCGTCCAGCCCAGGTCCAGCGCGATCCGGCCCGCGAGCAGAGACGCCTCCGGCGCGGCCGGGGAACCGAAGGACGCCAGCTTCCCCGCCACCGCGGCGGCGTCGGCGACCAGCCGCCCCGAGCCGCGCCCGGCCGCGTGCCGGGCCTCGATCAGCACCAACCGGGCGTGCGTCTCCCACCAGGTACGCCGCTGCCCGGCGAACAGCCGTACCGCGAGGGCCGCCCGGGCGATCGCCGTGTGCGGGTCGCCCGCCGGCCGGGCGGCCCGCGCGGCGGCCAGCAGCAGCTCCGCCTTGCGGGTGGACTGCCCGCCGATCCCGTCCAGCTTCCCGATCGCCGCGTCCGCCTCGGCCAGCGCCTCCGGGGCGAGACCGGCCGCCATCAGCACCTCGCAGCGCCGGATGTTCAGCATGAACGTCGGCGTGCCGAGCCGGGCGTACCGCTCCTCCGCCTCGTCCAGCAGCCGCAGCGCCGCCGGCACGTCCCCCGACCGGAACGCGGCCAGACCCCGGCTCTCCACCGCGTCGGCCTTGTCGTGCTCCTGGCCGGTGGTGTCCCACAGTGCCTCGGCCGCCGTGAAGTCAGCCTCCGCCCGCTCCACCGACCCCAGCGCCAGATGCACGGTGGCCCGCAGGGTCAGGGCCCGCGCCGTCCAGATCACGTCGTCCGCCTGCCGCAGCACGGGCACCGCCCGGCGCACGTCCTCCAGCGCCTCCCGATGACGACCGAGCACCCACCAGACGTACGCCCGCCGGTACAGCACCCGGGCCCTGGTGTGCCCCGCGCCCCGCGCGACACCCCGCTCGAAGGCCGACAGGCCCTCCCGGGTGCGGCCCGCGTGCACCAGCGCCACGCCCAGCGTGGCCAGCACGTCCGCCTCGCGGTCCGCCGAGTCGGCGCGCGCCGCGCACTCCCGGGCCCGCCGCAGGTGGTGCAGCGCGAGCCGCAGATCGCCGAAGTCCCGCTGCCAGATGCCGATCACCTGGTGGGCGACCGAGGCGTCCAGCGGGGAGGGGCCGGCGTCGAGCAGCGCCCGGGCCCTCGCGAGAGCCTCGCCCGGGTCGGCGAACACCATCGGCAGCAGTTCCGTCACCGAGTCGCTTCCCGCTGTCACTCCTCGGATGGTAGTGGTCCCGGAGCGCACCACACAGGTGTCGAGCTGTATCAAGGGGCGGCGAGGCGACTCATGTTGACGACCGCTCAGCGGAACCGGTCGACGCCGTCGCACCAACGGGAGGACCCGCCATGGCACCTCAGCGATTCCACGAGCAGTTCGACCAGATCCAGCGCTCGATGCCGGACGTCCCTCTGGCGACGGGCCCGGACGACTCGGCGGAGTTCATGTACGAGAAGGGTGTGGTCCTCGTCCGCGACGGCGAGGAGGCCCGGATCGTGGAGGACACGGTACGGGCGCACTTCACGGCCGCACCCGACCTCGATCAGGAGCAGATCCGCCGGGCGGGCCCGCAGACCAACCGCAGCGGCATCACCCGCATCCGTGTCGGCGACCCCGGCGAGGGCGCCCGGGACGCCGACCGGGCGGTCGCCCACGCCCTGCGCTCCGTACGGGAACAGGAGTCCCGGGCCGGGCGGAGGATGGTCGCCCGGAACCACGTGGTGCACATCGCGGTCAACGCCTGCCCCGGCGACGAACCGGTCCCCGCCCCGCTCAGCGAGCCGCCCAACCCGGCCGCCGCCGGCACGCCCCACGACCCGGACACGGCCGTCGGCGTCCTCGTCGTCGACACCGGCCTCATGCACGACTACCGCTCCTGCGGCCTGCTGGCCCACGCCGGCGGCGACGCCCAGGTGCGCGAGTGCGACGACCAGGGTGTCCTCCAGCAGTACGTGGGCCACGGCACGTTCATCGCCGGGCTCGTCGCCGCCGTCGCGCCCAACACCGACATCACCGTCCGCGGCACCCTCAACGACGCCGGAGCCATCCTGGAGTCGGAGTTCGGCGAGAAACTCTTCGAGGCCGTCGACGCCGGCGGCTGGCCCGATGTCCTCAGCCTCTCCGCCGGCACCTCCAACGGCCGCACCGACGGTCTGCTCGGCGTCGAGAACTTCATGCGGGAACTGCGCGAGCAGCGCACCCTGCTGGTCGCCGCCGCAGGCAACAACGCCAGCGCGGCGCCCTTCTGGCCCGCCGCCTACGCTGATCTGCCCGGCTGGGAGGACTCCGTGCTGTCCGTCGGCGCCCTGCGCAGCGACGGCGAGTTCGGTGCCTGCTTCACCAACCACGGCCCCTGGGTGAAGGTCTACGCCCCCGGAGAGCGCCTGACCAGCGCCCTCACCGGCTTCGACTCGCCCGTCCCGTACGTGTACCAGCACTCCACGTACGACGCCTGCCGCTACGGCTTCTCCTACGGCTGCACCTGCCAGCACCCCCGCCACAGCGGCGTGCTGAGCGACGAGGGCAACGCCGCCAAGCCGGACCAGGTGATGTTCGAGGGGTACGCCCAGTGGAGCGGCACCTCCTTCGCGACCCCCGTGACCGCAGGCCTGGTCGCCGCCCACATGACGGCCCACAAGGAGACCGACCCACGCACGGCCCGGCGACAACTGATCGCCGCCAAAGCGGAGTTCGCGGAAGTGCGCGGCGCACACGTCCCGGCACTGCGTCCGCCCACCTGGCGCCCGGTCCCGGTCGTGCGCCTCGGCCCCGGGCTGTGAGGACCGGAGCCGCCCCCTCCACGGCGTACCATGGCGTGCCGTATTCGAGGGGTGGGGCTGCCGTGGACCGTACTGATGCCGGCGCGCTCGTCCAGGCGGCCGCCGACGGTGACGCGGGGGCCTGGAAGGCGCTCGTGGATGGGCTGAGCCCGCTGGTGTGGTCCGTCGTCCGGGCCCACCGGCTCTCCGACGCCGACGCCCACGAGGTGTACCAGACGGCCTGGTTCCGCTTCGCCCAGCACCTCGGGCGGATCCGCGAGCCCGGCAAGGCGGGTGCGTGGCTGGCGAGCACCGCCCGCCACGAGTGCCTCAAGGTCATCAGGAACTCCCAGCGGCTGGCCCTGACGGACGATCCGCGGCTGCTGGACCGGGTCAGCGAGGACGGCACGCCCGAACAGTCGCTGCTCGACTCCGAGGAGGCCGCCGCGCAGAGCGAACGCGTACGGCGGCTGTGGCAGGAGTTCGAGGAACTGGGCGAGCGGTGCAGGCAGTTGCTGCGCGTGCTGATGGCCACGCCGCCGCCCAGCTACCAGGACGTGTCCGCCGCGCTGGGGATCGCGGTGGGCAGCATCGGGCCCCTGCGCCAGCGCTGTCTGCGGCGCCTGCGGGCCCGGCTCGAGGCGCGGGGGGCGAGGTGAGCGACATGAACGACACAGACATGAACGACATGAACGACGACATGAACGACGACGGCCTGAACGAGGATCTGTCCTCGCGGGACGGGGACGGCCGGGAGGACGACGGCCTGTCGGGCGAAGAGGACTGGGGCGACGAGGAGTTCGACGCCGGGTTGCTGGAGGAGGAGCTGCGGCAGGCCGCCGCCGTCCTCGACCCGGTGCCGGCGGAGCTCCAGCAGATCGCGGTCGACGCCTACGCGCTGCACGACCTGGACGCGCGTGTGGCCGAGCTGACCTTCGACTCGCTGGTCGACGCCCTCCCGGTGCGGGGCGTCAACGACGTGCCCCGGATGCTGACCTTCCGGGCGGGCGAGGTGACCGTCGACGTGGAGGTGACCGCACGGGGGCTGATGGGGCAGGTGCTGCCGCCCCAGCCGGCCCACATCGAGGTCCTCGGCGGACCGCGCCCCGGCGACCCGCTCACGGCCGACGACCTGGGCCGCTTCACCGGCGACGTGCCCCTGTCCGGCCCGTTCGCCCTGCGGTTGCGGACCGGCGAGGACGTCGTGGTCACGGAGTGGCTGCGGGCCTAGTCACCGGGCCGGGGGGCGGAGTCACCGCGCCGGGGGGGCTGATTCCTCGGGCCGGGGGCCCAGCCACCGGGCCGGGGCCCCATCACCGCCCGGGCGGCTCAGCGGGACACGGCGTCGACCAGCTCGGCCAGTGCCTCGCCGAGCCGTTCCGGCCCGGGCCCGGCGGGGCCGCCCGGCTCGGTCATGTAGGTGTCCCGGCGGATCTCCACCATGAGCGCGCTCACCTCGGGCCGCTTCCCGTAGAACTCCAGGGGGACGTAGGTCCCGCTGAACGGCGTGTCGAGCTCCGTCTCCCCGAACGCCTCCCGTGCGGCGTCCAGCAGCGCGGGAGGCGTGTGGAAGGAGTCGGTGCCGAGACAGACCGCCGGGCGGGGCCCCTCCCCGTGCAGCTCGTAGGGCAGCCTCCGGCTCGGGTAGGAGTGCACGTCGATGATCACGGCCCGCCCGGTGGCTTCCAGCCGGTCCGCCACGGCCTCGGTCATCGCCCGCGCGTAGGGCAGGAAGTACCGCTCGACCAGCGGCCCGGCCTCGACGCCCTCGGACCGCAGCGCGTCGCCGTGCGTGGTCCGCGTGTACACCGCCCCCATCCCGACGGCGAGCATCTCCTCAACGTCGTCCGGGAACCGCTCCGGGTCGACGACCAGCCGCGACAGCCGATTGACGAACCGCCACGGTGTGACGCCGGACAGCCCGGCCGCGACCTCGGCGATCCGGTCCGTGTGCGCGTCCGTGATGTGGTCCAGCTCCCGCGCCAGTTCCTCGTCGCCGAGCGCGATTCCCGCGCGCACACTCCGCGGTATCTCCCGCGCGGCGTGCGGCACATGGAGGATCACCGGGGACCGCCCGGCGCCGGGCAGCAGCTCGAAGGGCGGCGGGGCGTCGGTCACGAGGCGGCTCCAGGGGCGTTGTCAGTGGTGTCCGGCAGGATCAAGGTGCCACATCGACCGGCCATCGAGGCCGAGGACGCCATGCCGATCAGCAACCAGCGGGTGAGCACCCATCCGTTCCTCCGGGGCCTGTACGACGACGGCTGCTACCCGGACCACGTGGTGGACCGAGGCCGCGCCGTCCTGCTCGCCCTGTGCGAGCGCATCGAGCGGGAGCGCCCCGCCGGTCTCGCCGCGCTGTACGTGCTGACGCAGGCGGCCACGGAGGAGTTCAACGACCTGGAGGCCGCGTTTAAGGCGGCGGGCGGTGAGATCGAGACGGTGGCCCGGGAGGAGATGGCCGAGGACTTCGCCTTCGTCGCGTCCGCGTACGGCTTCCCGGACGCGGACGTGGAGGAGCTGATCGCCACGGCGGGAGTGGTGAGGGCCGGGGGAGGGGCGCACACGGCTCCGCCCCGGCCGGGCGCGGTGCCGGCCGGGGCGGAGACAGCGGGCCGAAGGGGCCCGGAGCGTCAGCTCAGGGACGCCAGGGCCTCGTTCCACGTGGTGGACGGGCGCATGGCCGCCGCGGCCTTCGCCGGGTCGGGCTGGTAGTAGCCGCCGATGTCGACCGGGTTGCCCTGCACGGCGCTCAGCTCGTCGACGATCTTCTGCTCGTTCGCGGAGAGCGTCTCGGCGAGCGGGGCGAAGGCCTTCGCCAGGTTCGCGTCGTCGCTCTGCCCGGCCAGCTCCTGCGCCCAGTACAGGGACAGGTAGAAGTGGCTGCCGCGGTTGTCGATGCCGCCGACGCGACGGGTCGGGGACTTGTCCTCCTCGAGGAAGGTCGCCGTGGCGCGGTCGAGAGTGTCGGCCAGGACCTGGGCGCGGGCGTTGCCCGCCACCTTCGCGAGCTGCTCGAAGGACGGCACCAGGGCGAAGAACTCACCCAGGGAGTCCCAGCGCAGGTAGTTCTCCTTGACCAGCTGCTGCACGTGCTTCGGCGCCGAGCCGCCCGCACCCGTCTCGAACAGGCCGCCGCCCGCCATCAGCGGGACGACCGACAGCATCTTGGCGCTGGTGCCCAGCTCCAGGATCGGGAACAGGTCGGTCAGGTAGTCGCGCAGCACGTTGCCCGTGACCGAGATCGTGTTCTCGCCGCGGCGGATGCGCTCCACCGACAGCTTCGTGGCCTCGACCGGGTTGAGGATCCGGATGTCCAGGCCCTCGGTGTCGTGGTCGGCGAGGTAGGTGTTGACCTTCGCGATCAGGTTGGCGTCGTGCGCGCGGGTCTCGTCCAGCCAGAACACCGCCGGGTCGCCGGTGGCGCGGGCGCGGGTGACGGCCAGCTTCACCCAGTCCTTGATCGGCGCGTCCTTGGTCTGGCAGGCGCGGAAGATGTCGCCGGCCGAGACGGTCTGCTCGATGAGCGCCGTGCCGTTGCCGTCGACCAGGCGGACGGTGCCCGTGGTGGGGACCTCGAAGGTCTTGTCGTGGCTGCCGTACTCCTCGGCCTTCTGCGCCATGAGGCCGACGTTCGGCACCGTGCCCATGGTCGACGGGTCGAAGGCGCCGTTGGCCCGGCAGTCCTCGATCACGGCCTGGTAGACGCCCGCGTAGGAGGAGTCCGGCAGGACCGCGAGGGTGTCGTGCTCCTGGCCGTCCGGGCCCCACATGTGGCCGGAGGTGCGGATCATGGCGGGCATGGAGGCGTCCACGATGACGTCCGAGGGGACGTGCAGGTTCGTGATGCCCTTGTCGGAGTCGACCATGGCCAGCTCCGGGCCCTCGGCGAGCTCGGCGTCGAAGGAGGCCTTGATCTCGGCGCCCTCCGGCAGGGCGTCCAGGCCCTTCCAGATGCCGCCCAGACCGTCGTTCGGGGTCAGGCCGGCCGCGGCGAGCTTGTCGCCGTAACTCGCGAACGTCTTCGGGAAGAAGGCGCGCACCACGTGGCCGAAGACGATCGGGTCGGAGACCTTCATCATCGTCGCCTTCAGGTGCACCGAGAACAGCACGCCCTCGGCCTTGGCCTTGGCGACCTGCGCGGTCAGGAACTCGCGCAGCGCGGCGACGCGCATCACGGAGGCGTCGACGACCTCGCCGGCGAGCACGGGTACCGACTCGCGCAGCACCGTGGTGGTGCCGTCGTCGCCGACCAGCTCGATGCGCAGCGCGCCGTCCTCGGCGATCACGACGGACTTCTCGGTGGAGCGGAAGTCGTTCTGCCCCATGGTCGCCACGTTGGTCTTTGACTCGGCGGTCCAGGCGCCCATGCGGTGCGGGTGGGACTTGGCGTAGTTCTTGACCGAGGCGGGGGCGCGCCGGTCGGAGTTGCCCTCACGCAGGACCGGGTTCACCGCGGAGCCCTTGACCTTGTCGTAGCGGGCGCGGATCTCGCGCTCCTCGTCGGTCTTCGGGTCGTCCGGGTAGTCCGGCAGCGCGTAGCCCTGGCCCTGCAGCTCGGCGACGGCGGCCTTGAGCTGCGGGATGGACGCCGAGATGTTCGGCAGCTTGATGATGTTGGCGGCGGGCGTCTTGGCGAGCTCACCGAGCTCCGTGAGGGCGTCCGGGATGCGCTGGTCCTCGGTCAGGTACTCCGGGAACACGGCGATGATGCGTCCGGCCAGCGAGATGTCGCGGGTGTCCACGGCGACACCCGCCTGCGACGCGTACGCCCGGACCACCGGCAGGAAGGAATACGTCGCCAGGGCGGGGGCCTCGTCAGTGTGCGTATAGATGATGGTCGAGTCAGTCACCGGGTGCTCCGCTCCACGTCTGCAACATTGCTCGACATCAAGATATCTCGTGATCGACCTCGTCTCGACAGGGGTCCGCGACCAGTTTCGTGCAACCGATCGCCCCGCTCCCGTGTCTGGGAGAGAGATCACTCACTCCAAGCCACGGCCGGACCTGACCACCCGGCCGTCCCAGCGAAAGCGGACCATGAGATATCGCACCAGAGTGACGGCCCCCGCGGTTGCCCTTCTCGGCACGGCGGCGGCTCTGACCACGGGGATCCCGGCCCAGGCGGCCGGCCGGACCGGCGCCGGCCCGGGCCCCGAGACCCTCGGCGACCCCGTCTACCCCGCCCTCGGCAATGACGGATACCGCGTCTCGGCCTACCACCTCGACTTCGCGTACGACGCCACGACCAAGCTCGTCGAGGCCACCGCGACCCTGACCATCCGCACCACCCAGGCCCTCAGCCGCCTCTCCCTGGACGCGCGCGGCCTGGACATACGCTCCGTGCGGGTCGACGGCCGCACGGCCGCCTTCGAGCAGGTGGCCGAGAAGCTGCGGGTCACCCCGGCCCGGCCGCTCGCGGCGAAGGCCCGGGCCACGGTGTCCGTGGCCTACGGCGCCGACCCGCGCCGGACCCCACCGCCCGCCGGCGGCTGGGTGGCCACCCCGGACGGATTCGCGGTGTGCTGCCAGCCGGACCTGGCGCACACCGTCTTCCCCTGCAACGACCATCCCTCCGACAAGGCCGACTTCACCTTCCGCCTGACCGTGCCGGCCGGGCTGCGGGGCGTCGCCAGCGGCCGGCTGGAGCGCACCGAGCAGCTGTCCGGCGACCGCACCGCGTACACGTACCGCTCCCGCTCGCCGATCGCCACCGAGGTGGTGCAGATCACCGTCGGCGACTACGTGATCAAGGACCGGCAGGGCCCGCACGGGCTGCCGCTGCGGGACGTCGTCCCCGTCGCCCGGGCCACCGCGCTGGAACCGGCCCTGGCGCTCACCCCCGCCCTGGTGGCGTGGGTCGAGCAGCGGCTCGGCGCGTACCCCTTCGAGACGTACGGCCTGCTGCCCTGCAACAACGACGCCTCTAGCGCCTTCGACTTCACCGGCCTGGAGACCCAGACCCTCACGCTCTACAAGCCGAACTACCTCCTCCAGGAGGAGAGCAAGATCGGCTCGCACATGATGCACGAGCTGGTCCACTCCTACTTCGGCAACAGCGTCAGCCCCGCCACCTGGTCCGACCTGTGGCTGAACGAGGGCCACGCCGACTTCTACGGGCTGCTGTACCGCTACGAGCGCGGCTGGGCGGACTCGCTGGGCCTGACCACGCTGGAAGCCCGCATGAAGCACACCTACGCCCAGGGCGACCAGTGGCGTCGCGACTCCGGGCCGGTGGCGGCGCCCAACGCGGCCAACCTTTTCGACAGCCAGCGCTACCTGGGCGGCGTGCTCGTGCTGTACGCGCTGCGGCAGCAGGTCGGCGAGGCGGCCTTCACGGCCCTGGAGCGTGCGTTCCTGGAGCGGTACCGCGACTCCTCCGCTTCCACGCAGGACTACATCGCCGTGGCCTCGGAGGTCTCCGGCCAGGACCTCACCGGCTTCCTGCGGGACTGGCTGTACGGCACGAAGACGCCGCGGATGCCGGGGCACCCGGACTGGACGGTGACGCCGGCGAAGGCGTCCCTCTCGACGCCGCGCGACCGCAGGGACAGCCACCACCACGAGAACTCGGCGACGCTGTGACGAACGGGGCGCCTCGGCCGGGCCCGCGTGCCTCGGCCGAGGCGCCCCTGGTCCGCCCCGGCGCGCCTCAGTCGAACCGGGCGGTGCTGAGCCCGCCCGGCTCGATCTCGCCGGTCCGCTGCTGCGGGATGACGACCCCGCCCTGCTGGAGTGCCACCGTCCGGGCCGGGGCGGGGATGCGGATGCCCTCCGCGCGGTAGCGCTTGTGCAGGCGCTTGATGAACTCGTGCTTGATCCGGTACTGGTCGCTGAACTCGCCGACGCCCAGGATGACGGTGAAGCCGATGCGCGAGTCGCCGAAGGTGTGGAACCGGATGATCGGCTCGTGGTCCGGCACCGCGCCCTCGACCTGGGTCATCGTCTCGGCGATGACCTCGTTGGTCACCCGCTCCACGTGCTCCAGGTCGCTGTCGTAGGCCACCCCGACCTGGACCAGGACGGTCAGCTGCTCCTCGGGGCGCATGAAGTTGGTCATGTTCGCCTGCGCGAGCTGGCCGTTGGGGAGCACGATGAGGTTGTTGGACAGGTTGCGGATCGTCGTCTGCCGCCAGTTGATGTCCTCGACGTAGCCTTCCTCGCCGCTGCTGAGCTTGATGTAGTCGCCGGGCTGGACGGTCTTGGAGGCGAGGATGTGGATGCCGGCGAAGAGGTTGGCGAGGGTGTCCTGAAGCGCCAGCGCCACCGCGAGGCCGCCGACACCCAGGGCGGTGAGCAGCGGCGCTATGGAGATGCCCAGGGTCTGGAGCACCACCAGGAAGCCGATCGCAAGGACCAGGATCCGGGTGATGTTGACGAAGATCGTGGCCGAACCGGCGACCCCGGAGCGGGACTGCGTGACCGTGCGCACCAGCCCGGTCACGACCCGGGCCGCCGACACCGTCGCGACGAAGATGAGCAGCACGGTGAGCACCTGGTTGGTGGTGTGCTGCACCGTGCGGGTCAGCGGCAGCACCGCCGCCGCGCCCGCCACGCCGCCCACGACCGCGGCCCAGGGCACCACGGCCCGCAGCGCGTGCACGATGACGTCGTCGCCGGTCCAGCGGGTGCGGTCGGCGTGCCGGCCCAGCCAGCGCAGCAGGATGCGCAGCGCGAACGCCGCCAGCAGGCCCGAGGCGAGGGCGATGCCGGCGAACAGCAGATCGTCCACGGTGAGTGCCCGGTTCACCGGTCACCTCCGGGGCGGGGAGTTGCCGCGAACGCCGTCACCGGCGGTTGGATGTGAAGTCTCGTCACGTCGTCACCTGCTCGTCTTCCGGGATGTCCGAAGGTGCCCGACCACCCTGACCTGCGGTCGGCACGATCGTTCATCCTGCCGTATCCCGTACGGGGTTCCGTACCGGAGACGGGGGTGAGCGGAGGGTGAGTTACTGCACATGGCGCGCTGTCACGCCCGGCTCGCTCCCAGGTCCGTGAACGACCCGTGCCGGCCCTCGCCCGAGGCGAACCGGGCGGCTCCTTCGAGGCTCTCGGCGAGGACGCCCGCGCTGTGCCGGAACTCGGTGTGCAGCGCGGCCGGTTCGTCCAGGCCCGCCTGGTCCAGGACGCAGGCCCGGTCGGAGAGCAGGCAGGACTGCGGGAACCGGGCGATCTCCGCGGCCAGTTCCTCCGCCGCGGCTCGGGCCCGGCCGGGCGGCACCAGGCGGTTGACCAGCCCCATGCCGTGGGCCTCGGCGGCGGGGACGGGCGGCCGGTGAGGATCATGTCGAGGGCGCGGCTCGTGCCGATCAGCCGGGGCAGCCGTACGGTGCCGCCGTCGATCAGGGGCACGCCCCAGCGGCGGCAGAACACGCCGAACACGGCGTCCTCCTCGGCGACGCGCAGGTCGCACCAGAGGGCCAGCTCCAGGCCTCCGGCCACGGCGTGCCCGGCGACGGCGGCGATCACCGGCTTGGACAGCCGCAGCCGGGTCGGCCCCATCGGGCCGTCGCCTTCCGGCTCGACCCGGTTGCCGCGCTCGGTGCCGAGTGCCTTGAGGTCGGCGCCCGCGCAGAACGTGCCGCCCTCGCCCCACAGCACCGCCACCCGGGCCTCGTCGTCCGTGTCGAACTCCCGGAAGGCGGAGACGAGTTCCGCCGCGGTCGGGCGGTCGACCGCGTTGCGTGCCTCGGGGCGGGAGAGGACCACGGTGGTCACATGGCCCTGGCGTTCGATCCGCACCGGCATGGTGAAGTCCCTTCTGCGTGACGGCATCGGCACGCTACCCGGGTCAGATCACCTTCAGCCGGACCAGCGCCGCCAGCGTCAGCGCGCCCGGCACCAGAGGCAGCCAGACGGTGATGACCCGGAAGGCCAGGACCACCGCGGTGGCCACGGCGGCCGGGCCGCCCGCCGCCACCAGCGCCATGACGAGCGCCGCCTCCACCGAGCCGATGCCGCCGGGTGTGGGCACCAGCGCGACGGCGACCGTCGCCGCCAGGTAGGCCACCGCCATGTGCGCGGCCGGGACGTCCAGCCCCAGCGCCCGCCCCGTCAGCACCAGCACGGACGCCTGCAGCGCCGGGAAGGCGAAGGACCCGCCCCACAGCGCCAGCGCCCGCGCCGGACGGGTGTGCACGGTACGCGCCTCGCCGAGCGCCGTCCGCAGGAACGACACCAGGGCCGAGCGCAGCCGCCGCACGAGGGCGAGCACGGTCACGGCGATCACGAGCACGACCGCGACGCCGGCCAGCAGCGGGCCGAACGCCGTCTCCGGCACCAGCGCGCCGAGCCGCAGCGCGTCGGGGAACGCGACGAGCAGGGCACCCAGCAGCGCCACCCGGCCGATGCTCTCGGCGAGCAGGTACAGGCCGAGGGCCGCCGAGGAGCGGGCGAGCGGCAGCCCGCACACGGTCATGAAGCGCAGGTTGACCGCGCTCGCCCCCAGCCCGGTCGGCAGCAGGTGGTTGGCCGCCCCGGCCGCGAACTGCGTGGCCAGCAGCCGTCGTCGGGGCAGCCGCTCGACGACCGCGCCCTGCCGGGTGCAGGAGGCGGCGACCCAGGTCAGGCAGGTCGCACCGGCCGCGGCCAGCAGCCAGGGCCACTCGGCGGTGCCCAGATGCGCGAAACCGGCGGCCAGCACCGACCGGTGCTGCACCGCGACCACGGTCACGAGCAGGAGCGGGAGCAGACACAGGATCTGCCGCAGGCGGCGGACCGGGACGCGACGGGGGAGTCGTCCCGGGCGGAGTTCGGGGAGCTGTACCGCTGTCACGTCTGAAGAGGCTGTCCGGGCCGTGCCAACTGCGGGTTGCGGGAGCGGGGACTGGGGATTGCGCGCGGGAAGCGGCTGGGTGGGGAGCGTCATCGGGGCCTTTGCGCGGAGGGACGGGGAAGAGAGGGGGATCGGGCTGATTGTGCGGGATGTCGGGGAAATGTGCGAGCTCCTTGACCTCAAGATTGCTTGAGGTTCTAGGGTCTCTTCCATGAGCATGGAGACCACGGCGTGGACACAGCTGCACAGTGTCATCAACGCCGAACAGGACCGCCGTCCCTTCGCCTTGGCGACCTTGCGCCGCATCGGCGCCTTCGCCCGCCCGCACCGGCGCCGCATCGCCCTCTTCGTCCTGCTCGGCATGGGCACCGCCCTGCTGGCCGTGGCGACACCCGTCCTGGCCGGGTGGGTCGTGGACACGATCGTGTCGGACGGCGACGAGGGCAGGGTCGTACGCCTTGCCCTGCTCATCGCGCTGATCGCGGTGGCGGAGGCGGTGCTGGGCATCCTCGGCCGGAGACTGTCGGCGACGCTCGGGGAGCATCTGATCCTCGATCTGCGGACCGCCGTCTTCGACCATGTGCAGCGCATGCCGGTCGCGTTCTTCACACGCACTCGTACGGGCGCCCTGGTCTCCCGGCTCAACAACGACGTCATCGGCGCCCAGCGCGCGTTCAGCAACACCCTCTCCGGAGTGGTCAGCAACCTCGTCACGCTGCTGCTCACGCTCGCGGTGATGCTCACGCTGTCCTGGCAGATCACCCTGCTCGCCCTGGTGCTGCTGCCGGTGTTCGTGATCCCGGCCCGGCGGATGGGCAGCCGGATGGCACGGATGCAGCGGGAGGCGGCGACGCTGAACGCCGCGATGGGCACCCGTATGACCGAGCGGTTCTCCGCCCCCGGCGCCACCCTGGTCAAACTCTTCGGCCGTCCCGAGGAGGAGTCACGGGAGTTCGCCGAACGGGCCCGCCGGGTCGCGGACATCGGGGTCCGGACGGCGACCGCCCAGGCCGCCTTCATCACCGCTCTCACCCTGGTCTCCGCCCTCGCCCTGGCCCTCGTCTACGGCCTCGGCGGCTGGTTCGCCCTGCGCGGCGCCCTGGAACCCGGCGCGGTCGTCTCGCTCGCCCTGCTCCTGACCCGGCTCTACGCGCCGTTGACGGCCCTCGCGGGGGCGCGTGTCGAGGTGATGAGCGCCCTGGTCAGCTTCGAGCGGGTCTTCGAGGTCCTCGACCTCCGGCCCCTCATCGAGGAGAAGCCGGACGCGCGCCCGGTGCCCGACGGGCCCGTGGCGGTCGAGTTCGACCGCGTCCGCTTCGGCTACCCCGCCGCCGACAAGGTCTCCCTGGCCTCCCTGGAAGAGGTCGCGTCCCTGGACAAACGGGGCGGCGACGAGGTCCTGCACGGCCTGTCCTTCCGCGCCGAACCCGGCCAGACCGTGGCACTCGTCGGCTCCTCCGGCGCGGGCAAGTCGACCATCGCCCAGCTCATGCCGCGCCTGTACGACACCGACGAGGGCGCCGTGCGCATCGGCGGCGTCGACGTCCGCGACCTCACGGCCGGGTCCCTGCGGCAGACCCTCGGCATGGTCACCCAGGACGGCCACCTCTTCCATGACACCGTCCGCGCCAACCTCCTGCTCGCCCGCCCCGAGGCCATGGAGGACGACCTGTGGGACGCCCTGCGCCGGGCCCGTCTCGACGACCTCGTGCGGTCCCTGCCCGACGGCCTCGACACCGTGGTCGGCGAACGCGGCTACCGCCTGTCCGGCGGCGAACGCCAGCGCATGACCATCGCCCGGCTGCTGCTGGCCCGCCAGCGCGTCGTCATCCTCGACGAGGCCACCGCCCACCTCGACAACACCTCCGAGGCCGCCGTCCAGGAAGCCCTCACCGAAGCACTCGAGGGCCGGACCGCCGTCGTGATCGCCCACCGCCTGTCCACCGTCCGCGCGGCCGACCAGATCCTGGTCGTCGAGGCCGGCCGGATCGTGGAGCGGGGCACGCACGAGGAACTCCTCGCGGCCGGGCAGCGGTACGCGGAGCTGTACCGCACCCAGTTCGCGGGACCGGCCGGCGGGACGCGGGGCGAGGCGGTGGAGGAGGCCGCGTGAGGCGTGAACGCCCGCCCGGACCTGTGCGTACTCCTGTCGAACACCTGCCGAGAGCCCGCACCCGGAGAGGCGACGTGTCCCAGCAGCAACCGACCACACGATCCCCCCGCCGCACACCCTCCCGCGCCCACCGGCCGCGCGCCCTCGCGGCCGCCGGCGCCCTGGTCGCCCTCCCCCTGGTCACGGCCTGCGGCGGCGGTGACGACGGCAAGGGCGCGGACGGCGGCAAGGCGGCGCCGAGCGTGACCGCCGCCCCCGCCGCCGGAGTCGTCGCACCGGCCAAGGTGGAGGTGATCGCGGGGCTGACCGGCTGCAAGGCGAAGATCCGCATCGACGCCGAAGAACTGCGCCAAGGCCTGTGCCACACCAAGAAGGCCGACTACCTCATCACCACCTTCCCCGAGGAGAAGTTCAAGAAGACCTGGCTGGAGGAGGCACGCGTCTACGGTGGCAAGTACCTCGTCGGCACGCGCTGGGTGGTCAGTGTGAAACCGGCACTGCTGGAGTCCTTCCGCGCGAAGCTCGGCGGCACGATCAGGGAGTTGCGGGGCATCGGCCCCAGGCCGGGCGGGCGGTGACAGCTCTCTTTCGATTTCGGCTGGTGGGCGTCATGATGGTGCGGCTCGGCACATGAGCCGCCCCCCTCGCGGCGGCATCGGAGATTGAGTTCGTCGTGGTCGCCACCTTTCGTCGCCACTCGCTCGCGGGCGAGATGCTGGTGCTCCAGCTCGCCATCGTGGTGGTGGTGCTGCTGGCTGTCGCCGCGGTCTCCCTCGCCCAGTCGCAGGCCACCTTCAACCGCGTCGAGGGACGCCGGGTGAGCGCGCTCGCCGAACAGCTGGCCGCCAACCCCCTGGTCCGCAGCCAGCTGGTGCGCCCCGCGCGCGACTCCGGGCCGGGGGTCGCTCCCGAGCTGGCCCGGGAGGTGTTCTCCCACGGCTTCACCACCAAGGCCGCCCGTGAGGGCGAGCGCGGCATCGGACTGGCCCTGACCAAGCTGGTCTGCGAACGCCACGGGGGAGAGAACTCGGTGGCCAACACCCCCGAAGGGGCCGTGTTCACCGCACGCATGACCGTCAGCCACCTCACCGGGACGGTGGCGGAAGGAGCGGCCCCATGACCGAGGCGAGCGACAAGGCGGGCGCGATCGACGTCCTCGTGGTCGACGACGACTTCATGGTGGCCCGGGTCCACCGCGCGTTCGTCGAACGCGTCGGGCCGTTCCGTGTCGTCGGCACGGCCCACACGGGGGAGCAGGCGGTCGAGGCGGTCGACGAGCTGTGCCCCGACCTCGTCCTGCTGGACCTGTACCTGCCCGACCTCTTCGGGCTCGATGTCATACCCCGGCTGCGCACCGCGGGCCATGACTGCGACGTCATGGTCATCAGCGCGGCGACGGAGGCCGGCACGGTACGCGGCGCGGTCCGCCGCGGGGTGGTCGACTACCTCCTCAAGCCCTTCGAGTTCGAGGACTTGCGTCTGCGCCTGGAGCGATACGCCGCCCAGCGGGGCCGGCTGCTCACGACGGTGGTCCGGGGGCAGGCGGACGTGGACCGCGTCCTGGCCGGCGCGTTCGTCCCCGCCCCGGCGCACACCCTGCCCAAGGGCATGAGCGTGGAGACCGCAGAACTCGTCGAACGGGCTCTGCGCGAGGCGGACAGCACCCTGTCCGCCACCGAATGCGCGGCTCTGACCGGCGTCTCGCGCGTCAGCGCCCGCCGCTACCTGGAGTACTTCCACGGCACGGGCAGCGCGGAGGTGGCCCTGCGCTACGGCGCCACCGGGCGGCCCGAACGCCGTTACGCCTGGCGGGCCTGAGCCGCCGGCCGCGACCCGGCGGCAGGGCCCGCCGCCTCGTGGTGGGCGTGCACGCGCCGCAGCAGGGAGGCGAGTTGCTCGCGTTCGGCCTCGCTCAGCGGCGTCGGGATGTCGTCGTCCGCGGAGGCGATATCGGCGTTGAGGTGGTCGAGGGCGCTTCTGCCTTCAGGGGTGATGCGGACGTCGACGCGGCGGCGGTCGGTGAGACTGCGGACGCACTCGACCTGCCCAAGGCCGTGAAGTCATGGCTGTTGGAGCGGTGTCCATAGGCCCTATACGTAGCCCGCTGGCATGCGGGCTGTGGTGGCACCGATCCGCTCTGAACGCCCCGGTCGCGCCTGGAGCCGCTGACTGTGCCGCCTCGTCACCCGCTGTGGTCCGGACGGGCTCCGCCTCTGGGGGGTGACCATGGCGTCGTGGAGGACACTGAGCGAGCCGACGATCATGCCGACCAGGAGCGAATCGCTCATGTCGGTTGACGGGTACCGACCGCGGATCAGGCAAGTGTTGTCGTCCGTGTTGCCGCTGTGCGCCGCCCAGTCGACGAATGAGGAATCGGGCCGATCGGAGCCGTCTGCCGTCAGGTCCTGGGCACGCCTCAGGGCAGGGCGGTCGAGCGGTCACCGCACCCGTGTCTCCCGCAGCGGAGCCTGCGCCAGCCGCCCGCCGGTCGTGCCCGGGGCGGGCAGGTGCGGGGTGTGGTTGACCAGGCGGGCGGAGTTGGCGACCACGGCGATGCTGCTGGTGTTGTGCAGCAGGGCGGCGACGACGGGGTTGAGGGAGCCGCCCGCGCCGGCGACGAGACCGGCGAGGTTCACGCCGATGGCCAGCCCGTAGTTCTGGCGTACGACCCGCAGGGTGTGGCGGCTGAGTTCGACGACGGCGGCGACCTGGCGGAGGTCGTTACCCGCGAGGGCGATGTCGGCGGTCTCCAGTGCGACGTGGGAGGAGTGCTCGCCCATGGCGATGCCGATGTCGGCGAGGGCGAGGGCAGGGGCGTCGTTGGTTCCGTCGCCGACCATGGCGACCGTGTGGCCCTCGTCCTGGAGGTCCCGGATGAGCTGGAGTTTGGCCTCGGGCAGGGCGTGGGCGTGGACCTCGGCGATGTCGAGGGCGTCGGCGACGGTCTGGGCGGTTTCCGGGGCGTCGCCGGTCAGCAGGATGACCCTCTGCACTCCGAGCTCGCGCAGTTGCCGGATGACCGGCCCCGCGGCGGTGCGTACGGCGTCGGAGACGCCGAGCATGCCGATGAGGGTGTCGTCGTGGGCGAGGCAGATGACGGTTTCGCCCTGGCGGCGCAGCTGTTCGGTCCACTCCTGGGCCACGTCCGGGAGGGGGACACCGTGCCGGCGGAGCAGGGCGGGGCTCCCGACGAGGAGGCGGGTGCCGTCGAGTTCGGCGCGCATGCCCATGCCGAGGACGACTTCGCAGGCCTGGTGGATGGGGATGTGCAGGTGCTGTTCCTCGGTGCGGGTGACGATCGCCTGCGCGAGCGGGTGGCGCGCGTGCAGCTCACCGGATGCCGCCAGGCTCAGGACCTCGTCCGCGGTGTAGCGCTCGTGCAGTGCCACGACGCTGGTGACGAGCGGACGGCCGAGCGTGAGGGTGCCGGTTTTGTCGAAGACGACGGCGGTGACCCGGCCGACGCCCTCCAGGTGGGTACCGCCCTTGATCAGGGTGCCGTGGCGGGCGCCGTTGCCGATGGCGGCGCTGATCGCGGTGGGTGTGGCGAGTCCGGCCGCGCAGGGGCAGGCGACGAGGAGCATGGTCATCGCCCGGCGGGCGTCGCGGGTCAGTACGTAGGTGCCCGCGGCGAGCGCCAGGGAGACGGGGACGAAGCGGCGGGTGAAACGGGTGGCCACCGTCTGGATGGGCGCCCGGTCGGCCTGGGCCTCCTCGACGCGGCTGATGATCCGCCCGACGGTGGTGTCGTCACCGACCGAGACCGCGCGTACGGTGAGCGAACCGGAGGTGACGACCGTACCGGCGTAGACCTCGGAACCCTCGCGCGTGTAGACGGGCAGCGCCTCGCCGGTGACGGCCGCCTGGTCGACGAGCGCTTCCCCGCCGGTCACGACACCGTCCACCGGGATCTTGTGATGCTCGTAGACCGCCACCACGTCCGCGACGGTCACGTCCTCCAGTGCCACCTCCACCTCGACGCCTTCGCGGACGACCCAGACGCATTCGTCGCCGATGCGCAGCAGCTCCTCGATGGCGCGACGCGTGCGGCGCAGTGTGACAGTCTGGAGGAACTCGCCGATGTTGAGCAACCACAGCACGGTCAGGGCGACCACGTTCTCCCGCAGCAGCAGGGAGATCACCGTCGCGGCCGTGACGAGCGTGTCGGTGCCCGGATGCTGACGGCCTGTCATGGTGCGCAGGGCACCGCGGAAGAACGGCAGGCCGCTGAAGACCGTGACGGCGCCGAGGACGCCGAGACGCCCCCCGGCCCACGCCGGCCGTCGTAGTACCAGCCGGTGCACAGCCACCACCGCGAGAACCGCACCGCCCACGACGAGCCGGGCTATCTCACCGGTGGAGGAGTCCGGAGTCGACCGGCTCCGCCTGATCACCGCGGATTCGGGTGGCGCCTCGTCCAGGGCGTCGACCAGGCGGTCGACGTCCAGGCGGTCGGGCTCGACCCAGATGATGACGCTGCCGGTGCGCGGGAAGATCCGCAGGGCGCGGAAGCCCGCCAGATCGGCGAGGCGTTCGTCGACCAGTCCGGCGCAGCCGGGCCGGGCCCGCAGCCATGGAACGGTCAGCCGCACACGCCCGGCGGCGACGGAACGGACGTGGACGCCGGGCATGATCAGTGCTCGTGGTCGTGGTCATGGTCATGGCCGCTGAGATCGACCGCGGACGGTGGCGGTGCCTCCTCACCCAGTGACTCCCGGGCCTCGGCGACCATGTCCCCGGCCTTCAGTCGCGCCTCCTCGGCCGCCGACCCCAGCCATCTGGCGGCCACGATCCCGCCGGCGATCCCGCTGACCACCCCCCGACGCGCGGCGGGCCTCACCCGGGGCGCGGCTTTGGCGGCGCCACGGATCAGGACGGCGCCGACGACACCCGATACGGCGTGGTGGGCGAGGCGGCCGAATGCGGTAGCGGCAAGAGCTGCGGGCTGCATGAGGTTTCCCTCCGTTCACAGGCCGGCCGTTCGCGAGAAGCCGTACACCTACGACAATGTGCGCCTGGGTCCCTCAGTGAGGCACCTTTTCCGGTGAGGCCCATGCGACCGGTGGAGGTGTTCCGCCTGTTCCCCGGCGTCGCGTCCGGCGGTTGCCCGCCCACCTGCAGACGACGTAGATGGTGAAGGAGACCGTCGTGACGTAAGGGCTGATGGGGATGGAGCTGCCGAGGGCGAGCAGGATGCCCCCCTCGATCGAGACCACGGCGAAGGCCACGCTGAGCAGCGGCAGGAGGACGGGGGACGCGGTGATGCGGGCGGCGGCCGCGGCGGGGGTGACGACGAGGGTGAGGACCAGCAGGGCGCCGACGACCTGCACGGACAGGGCGACCGTGAGTCCGAGGACGAGCATGAAGACGAAGGACAGTCCCCGTATCGGTACGCCGCGGGCCTCGGCGACGTCCGGGTCGGCGCTGGCGAAGGTCAGCGGGCGCCAGATGATCGCCAAGATGACCAGAACGAGTGCGGAGGTACCCAGCAGCCATGTCATCTGCGGAGTGTCGACGGCGACGATCTGACCCGTGAGGAGACCGAACTTGTTGGCTGCCCGCCCTTCGTAGAGGGCGAGGAAGAGTACCCCCAGGCCGAGACCGAAGGGCATGAGGATGCCTATCGCCGAATTGCGGTCCCGGGCGCGCGCTCCGAGCACACCGATCGTTCCGGCCGCGACCAGAGAGCCGACGATGGAGCCCGCCACGATGTTGACCCCCATCAGCAGCGCGGCCGACGCGCCCGCGAACGACAGCTCGCTGATTCCGTGCACCGCGAAGGGCAGGTCGCGCACGATGACGAAAACCCCGGCAAGGCCGCCGATCAGACCGAGCGCGGCGCCGGCGATGAGGGAGTTGCGGACCAGCACCAGCAGCTCGGTGTAGTTGTCGAAGCTGAAGATCTGCTGCCAGATCCCGTCGGTGAACGTCATGGGCGCGCTTCGTCGGTCCGGTGGGTCTCTGGGGCGGGATGACGGGACGGCGGAACCGGCTCGTCGGGGGCTCCGACGACCACGATCCGGCCGTGCACCCGGACGACGTCCACGTGGGAGCCGTAAAGCCGGGACAGCGACTCCGAGGTCAGCACATCCTCCGGTGTCCCCACCCGATGGCCGCCCCTGGCCAGGTACAGCACCCGGTCCACCAGCTCCAGCACCGGGTTGATCTCGTGGGTCACGAAGACCACCGCCGTGCCGTGGGAGCGGCGCCGGGCGTCCACGAGTGTGGTGACGGCCTGCTGGTGGTGGAGGTCGAGGGAGAGCAGCGGCTCGTCGCACAGCAGGATGCGCGGGTCGGTCGCCAGCGCCTGCCCGATGCGTACCCGCTGCCGCTCGCCGCCGGACAGCATGCCGAGGGGGATGTCGGCGTACGCCGAAGCTCCGACCGCCTCCAGGATCTCGTCCACCCGTCGGCGGACTCCGGCGGCAGGCAACCGCGGCCCGAAGCGGTGCCCGTCGATCCCGAAACGCACGAGATCGCGGGCGCGCAGCAGCGCGTGGGCGGACACGTCCGCCTGCTGGGGGATGTAGCCGATGTGCCGGCCCGCCTCACGCGCGGGCCGGCCGAGGACGGTGAGCGTTCCGGCGGACAGCTGCTGCCGGCCCAGCAGGGCCCGTACGAGGCTGGTCTTGCCAGATCCGTTCGGCCCGAGGACGGCCAGGAACTCTCCGGGCCGCACCTCCAGATCGAGGCCGTGCCAGACCACCCGCTCGCCGAAGGACACAGCGGCGCCGCGCAGACCGAGCACCGGGGAGCCGTTGGCGACACCGGTGTGGTTGTCGCTGCGGCGGGACTGCGGCAGGGAGGACACGCCCGGTCGCCTCACTTGGCCAGCGCGCTCGCGAGCGCGTCGACATTGGCCGTCATCCAGCCGAGGTAGTCCTCACCCCTGGGCAGGGTCTCCGTCACGGCTACGACGGGGATGCCGGCTGCCTTGGCCGCGCCCTCGACCTTCTCCGTCTGCGGGCCGGAGGTCTGCGCGTTGTAGACCAGCGCCTTCACCTGCTTGCCGCTGTACAGGGCCAGGGTCTCCTGGAGGACCTTCGGGGAGACGTCGTCGCCTTCCTCGATCGCCTCGCTGAACTCCTCTGGCGTCTTGTTGACCAGGCCGCTCGCCTCGGTCATGTACAGCGGCACCGGCTCGGTGATGCCGATGCCCTCACCGCCGTGCTCCTTCTTGATCTGCGCTTCCTTCGACTCCAGCCCGGTGAGCTTCGCCTTGAAGGTCTCGGCGTTCTTCCTGAAGGTCGCGGCGTTGTCCGGGTCCGCCTTGCCGAGCGCGGTGGCGATGCTGTCGGAGATCTTGGCGACGCCGGGGAAGTCGTACCAGACGTGCTCGTTGAGCTCGCCGCCCTCGGGCGCGGTCTTGCCGGAGACCTTGACAGCGTTGATCACCTCGGCGGAGGAATCACTGCTCTTCAGCATCCTGCCGACGAAGTCGTCGTAGCCTCCGCCGTTCTCGACGACGACTTTCGCCTTGGACAGGGCGAGCTGGTTTCGGGTGTCGGCCTCGTAGGAGTGCGGGTCCTGGTCGGGGTTGCTGATGATCGAAGTGACGTCGACGTGCCCGCCGCCTATCTGCTCGACGATGTCGCCGTAGACGTTCGTCGAGGCCACCACCGTGACCTTGGACGAGTCGCTCGAGTCCGCCCCGGCGCTCCCGTCACCCCCGGCGTCCGAGCTGCCGCAACCCGCCAGCAGTGCCAGGGAGGCGCCGGTTATCAGCGCCAGGCAGCGGCGGGACGGGGACGTGCGCATGAGTCCTCCAGGAGGGGAGAGAACGGGAGTATTCGTGATGGATCGGGCTAGATCGGATCAGTCGGTCAAGGCCGGTTACTTATCCACGCTAGATGGAAACGAATGTCAGAGCCACGGCTGAAACTGATCGATATGAAAATCATTGCCGAGGCTTGACGTGAGGGCGCGTGCCGAGGGGGCCGCCTCGTACCCCGGCCGATGCTGCGTTCGAGGTGCACCCTCACCGCCCCGGCCGGAAGTGACGCCGTATGGGTCCTCGACGTCACCGAGCGGACCTGGACCCGGGTCGACACCGGCCCGGTCGTCGCGGCCAGCACGGCCGGAGAAGGCCCCCCTGCTGGTCCTGCAGTCCGACGGCGCCCTGCACGGCTACGACATCACCACCGGAAAGCGGACCGCGCGGACCAAGCCGCTGCTGACCGGAGGGAAGGGGGCAGGCGCCGACGGCAGCGCCCCCGTGATCGAGGTGGACCGCAGCCGCGCCTACGTCAACGACCCCGAAGGCAAGAAGGTGTTCGAGATCGACTACAACGACGGCCTGCGCGTCGCCCGCTCCTTCGACCTGGACGTCCAGCCGGTCCTCATGGCGGAGACCGGCCGATGAGCCGGACCGAGGCGAAGCAGCGCGCGAGGGTGGGCGTCGCGCGTCTGCGCCGTCTGATCGTGGGCCTGCTCGCTCTCGTCACCGCCGCGACCGCGACGGCGTGCACCACCGACGACGACCGGCCCCGCGTCGTCGTCACGACCAACATCCTCGGCGATGTCACCCGGAAGATCGTCGGTGACCAGGCCGACGTCACCGTGCTGATGAAGCCCAACGCCCACCCGCACTCCTTCGGTCTGTCGGCGGTGCAGGCCGCCGAACTGGAACGGGCCGATCTCGTCGTCTACAACGGCCTGGGGCTGGAGGAGAACGTACTCCGGCATGTGGAGGCCGCCCGCGAGTCCGGTGTCGCCGCCTTCGCGGCCGGCGAGGCGGCCGACCCGCTCACCTTCCGCACGGCCGACGACGGCGGCCCCCGCAGTGAGGAAGGGCAACCCGATCCGCACTTCTGGACGGACCCCGACCGGGTGCGCAAGGCCACCGCGCTGATAGCCGACCAGGTCATCGAGCACGTCGACGGCGTGGACGCCGGCACGATACGCGCCAACGCCGACCGCTACGCCGAGGAACTCACCGGCCTCACCGCCTGGATGGAGAAGTCCTTCGACCGCGTTCCCGAGGACAAGCGGGCCCTGGTCACCAACCACCACGTCTTCGGCTACCTCGCCGACCGCTTCGGCCTGAGGGCGATCGGCGCGGTCATCCCCAGCGGCACCACACTGGCCTCGCCCAGCTCCTCGCCCTCGCCGCCCCGGCCTTCCGGTCGCGCCGGCGGGGGCACGCCGCTCGCCCGGACCGGCCCGGTCCGGAACGAGTGCTTCGGCAGGCAAGGTTCGCGACGAGGCGGACGTTGCCTGCCGGGGCACTGGGTCACCGTCCGAAGGGATCACCGTGGGTACCGTCGTTGCGGCCGCACAGTGCCATGTGGCCGCCGTGATGCAGCGGTGTGCTCAGCCGGACACGGGTCGCCTCGTGGCCGGTCTCCGCGTCGACGAGGTGCACCTCGCCGTGGCCGCCCCGGCTGACGGCGACCCAGTCGGAGCCCGGTGAGGCGGCCACCGCCCGGCGCTGGACGCCCTCCCAGGGGGTGCCGCCGCGACGCGGAGCGCCGTCCATGGGGGGCAGGGGGCAGCGGCGGACGCTGCCGTCGTCCAGGAGGACCAGTTCGTCGCCGTCGGGGTGGATACGCGTGAAGGCGGTGTGGCGCCGGGCGAAGGCCAGGCGGAAGACGAGTCCGGGGCCGAGTTCCGTGTGGCACGTGTGTCCTGTCTCGAGGTCGTGCCGCCACGCCTGGTTGGTCCATTCCGGCCACCGCAGCGGGTCCGGATCACCGCCGCGCAGCGTGCTCCACAGGGCCTGCCGGCGGGTGTCGAGCCGGAGGTACCAGCCCCGGGCGGGCGATCCCCAGGGGATGACCGTCTCCGCGGTGAGTGCGTCTCCCTTTCGCCGGGCCCGGTGCACCCCCTCGCCCGTGGCCGCGAACACATGGTCCGTGCGGGGATCCTGAGCGTCCCCGTGACCGTCGTCCGGCAGCGGCACAACCGCGTGAGGTGTGACCGGAGGGCAGCCGGGCGCAGCCGCGAGGAGGTCCGCGAACCGGTGCACGGCCAGCGCGCCGGGTTCGCGGTGCCGCAGCACGACCATGGGGTCCTCGCCGCCCAGCACCGTCACGCCCGGCTCGCCGACCCGCGTGCGGACCCGGGCGGCCTCCCCGGTGGCCAGGTCGACGACCGTCAGCAGGTCCGACCACGGTTCGGTGTTCCCGCCCAGGCCGGTGGTCACGGCCAGCCGGTGACCGGACGGGTCGCACGCGATGTGCTCGGCCGGCACGGCGACCGGGACCGCCCGTTCCACGAGCTCCTCCCCGAACGGATCGAGCACCAGCAGTTCACCGCGGCGGTCGTCGACACAGGCCACCCGCCCGCCCGGCAGCGCCAGGAACCCGGCGTGTTCCGAGAGATGACGGCCGGTGAGACGCCCCGCGACGGCGCCGTCCGGCACGGTCACCACATGCACGGAACCGTTCACGTGGTCGGAGACGAGCAGGACAGGAGCGGCAGCGGGCATGCGATCCTCCAGAAAGCCGGTCTGGTGAAAACGATTATCATGTATCTTCGGTGCGTTCCCAGCACTTGAGAAAAAGCGAGGGCTTCGATGCTGCGCTCACCGTCGAGAAACGTCCGCACGTGGATCACCGCATTGGTGGTGGGTTCCGTCCTGGTCGGCTGCGGCTCGTCGTCCGAAGAACCCGCGAGCGACAAGGCCAGGCCCGCCCCAAAGACCCAGGTCACCGTCGAACCCATCAAGGCGGCGACGAAGTTGACCGACACGAACGGCGCCAAGATCGCCCTGAAGAAGAAGCCGGAGCGGATCGTCTGCCTGTTCGCCCTGTGCGACGACATCCTGACCGAACTGGGCATCGTGCCGACGGCCACCAACAGCGCGCTCCTGGCCCACCCGGGCTTCCTGGGGGAGACGAAGGCCAAGGAGGTCGACGTCATCCCGGGCGGGTTCATCGCCCCCGAGGTGGAGGCCATCCTCTCCCACAAGCCCGATCTCGTCGTCGGGCTGGGGGACACCCACGGCAAGCTCGCCCCTGCGCTCAAGGGCGCCACCACGTTCTGGGCCATGCAGCCCGAGACATGGGAGGACAGCGTCGGATACCTGCGCGACGTCGCCGCGCTCACCGGACGCACCGCCGAGGGGGAGAAGGCCGAGAAGACCTTCCGGACCAAGCTCGCCGCCGCCGAGGAAGCCCCGAGCGACAAGACGGCGCTCATCATCTACGGCAGCGACGAGAACTTCGGCGTCGCGACCCCGGAGAGCGACGTGGCCGCGAGTCTGTTCCCCAAGGTAGCCGACTACCCGTGGAAATCCCGTGGTGTGGAAGGTAGTTACAGTCTCGAGGAGATCCTCGCCAAGGACGTCGACGTGCTGTTCGTCGAGACGCTGAGCTTCGGCGACGCGGACGGCAAGCTCTCGGAGAAGCTGGCCGAGAACCCCCTGTGGGGCAAGATCCCGGCGGTGAGGAACGGCGACGTCCACGAGGTGAACTCCGAGGTGTGGGCCAAGGGCCGCGGCACCCGTTCGCTGGGCATGGTCCTCGACGAGGCCACGGCCGCGCTGCGGTGAGGCCGCCCCTCTCGGCTCCCGCCGCGGTCGAGCGCGCCGCGGCGGGCGGCCCCCGGCCGGCGCGCGGCGCACGGAGGTGGCAACCCCTCCTGGTCGTCGTACTGCTGGCCGCGTCCTCGGTCTGTGCGCTCAGTCTCGGCACCCCCGGCGTTCCCCCGCACCAGCTGGTCGCCGCGGTGCTGGACGGGGACGGCACGCTCGCCGGGATCGTCGTCACCGAACTCCGCGTGCCCCGGCTGCTGCTGGCTCTCGTCGCCGGAGCCTGTCTGGGGGCGGCCGGGCTGGTGCTCCAGGAGGCGCTGCGCAATCCCCTGGCGGTGCCCGAGATGCTCGGTGTCTCGTCCGGCGCCGCTCTGGGGGTGGCCGCGCCGCTGGTCCTGAGCCTGTCGCTGCCGGCCGCCGTCGTGCCGCTGCTGGCCCTCGGCGGGGCCACGATCGGCGGCGGGCTCACGCTCCTCGTCGCAGGGCTGGGCCGCAGTCCGTCTTCGGTGCTGCTGACCGGTGCCGCGGTGGCGGCCGCCCTGCAGGCCGCGCTGCTCGTCCTGATGGTCATGGCCGACCAGCTCGACCTCCAGCTCATCTACCGGTACCTGCTCGGCTCGCTCTCGGCCCGGACGTGGGACGACGTGACGGGCCTGGGGCCGTGGCTGCTCGTAGCCGCCCCCGCACTCGTGCTGTGCGCCCCGGTGCTGTCGGTGCTGCGGCTGGGAGACGAGGACGCCGAGGCGCTGGGTGTGCGCGCGCAGCGCGCGCGGCTGGGGGCACTGGCCATCGCCGTGGTGCTGATCGCCCCGGTGACAGCCGTGTGCGGACCCGTCGCGTGGGTGGGTTTCCTCGCCCCGCACCTGGCGCGCTGGTTCGACCCCGCCGCGGGGGCGGTGCGCTGGCTTCCGTGGTCCGCCGCCTGGGGTGCCGTTGTCGTGACGGCCGCCGATGTGCCGGCCAGGCTGGCGCTGGCTCCCGTGGAGACACCGGCCGGTGCCTGGACGGCCCTGCTGGGGGTGCCGGCCGGGGTCGCGCTGATGCGGTCCGGCGGGCGCGGCCGCGGGGGCCGGGGCGCAAGGGCCGCTACGGCTGCCGTGCGCACGGCGCCGCACAGGCCGAGGAAGCCGGTATCCGGTGCGGCGGACGGAGTCCCAGGCGCGGGAGCACCGGACGACGCACATCGATACGAGTCCGGACGCGGCGGCCCCGGCGGTGCCTGCCCGCCATCTTCCAGGACTTCCGCAAGTGAACCTTCCAGGACTGCCGGAACGGAGGACGTAAGGTGACCCGGCGCTTCACGGTGCTCGCGGCCCTGGCCATCGTGTGCGCCGGTGTGGAACTGGTGGCCGGGCGCGGCATGTCCCCGGGCACGGCCTGGGACGTCCTGGGCGGCGGCGGTGACGCGACGGAGCGCCACATCCTCTTCGAACTGCGCCTGCCCAGGCTTCTGGTCTCGCTCGGTGCGGGCGCGTGCCTGGCCGTGGCGGGACTGGTCCTGCAGTCCGCGCTGCGCAATCCCCTGGCCGGGCCGGAGGTGACGGGCGTGACCCCGGGGGCGGTGCTCGGCGCCGTCACCGCGACCGCGCTGGGACTCGCCGGGTGGGACTCGCCCCTGGCCGTGGTCCTCGCCGCGTGCGCGGGCGGGTGCGCGGGAGCGGCACTGCTGTGGCTGCTCGCCGGCCGCGGGCGCGGTGACCCCGCGCAGACCGCCGTGCACGGGGTGCTGGTGTCGGCGGTGCTCGGCGGACTCACCGCCATGGTGTTGCTCGTGGAGCCCGGCGAACTCGGCAGCGTCGTCCAGTGGCTGGTGGGCACGACAGAGGGCCGGGTGTGGCAGCACTGGCACCTGCTGTGGCCGTGGGCGCTCCTCTGGGGGACTGCCGCCTGGCTGCTGGCGGGGCCGTTGACCCTGCTGCGTTGCGGGGACGACATCGCCCTGGCCGTCGGGCTCTCGGCTCGCCCGGCCCGGACCCTGGCCCTGCTGTGCGCGGTGGCGCTGACGGCGGGCGCGGTGGCCGCCGTCGGGGCGCTGGGCTTCGTCGGCCTGCTCGTTCCGCACCTGGCCGTGGCCGTCTTCGGTGCGGACCTGCGGGTGAGCCTGCCCGGCGCGGCCCTGGTGGGGGCGGTGGTGGTGTCCGGGGCGGACGCGACGGCGCAGCTGTCCTCGCGGCTGCTGGCGGGGGCGCTGGACTCCGGACGGCTCACGCTGCCGGTCGGAGCGCTCACCGCCTGCCTCGGCGCCGCCCTGCTGCTGGTCGTCGTGCGCCGCACGCCGAGCCGTACGTTCTGACGTCGAATCGAGGACAGAGCATGACCGAGTCCGTGGGGATCTACGTCGAGGGGGTCCACTTCGGCTACCCCGGACGACCTGTACTGCGGGGCGTCGACCTGACCGTCCGCCCGGGCGAACTGACCGCCCTCATCGGGCTGAACGGCTGCGGCAAGTCGACCCTGCTGCGGCTGGCCGCCGGGCTGCTGCAACCCGACGTGGGGCGCGTTCGGCTCGGCGGGGACGACCTCGCCCGGCTGTCCCGTCGCGCCACAGCCCGGCGGGTGGCCCTGCTGCACCAATCAGCACCGGGCATACCGGGGATGACGGTGCGTCATCTCGTGCGGCAGGGGCGGTATGCGACGCGCGGGCCGCTGGGCATGCTGCGCGAAGGCGACGACCCCGTCGTGGACCGGGCACTGCGTGACGTCGGGGTGGAGGAGTGGGCCGACCGTGACGTCGACGCGCTGTCCGGAGGCGAACGGCAGCGGGTGCGGCTGGCGATGGCGCTCGCCCAGGACACCCGCGTCCTGCTGCTCGACGAGCCGACCACCTACCTGGATCTGCACCACCAGCTCGACGTGCTGCAGACGGTGGTCCGCCTGCGCGAGGAACGCGGGCTCACCGTGGTGATGGTGCTGCACGACCTGGCCCACGCGGCGCGGTTCGCCGAGCGGATCGTCGCCCTGCGCGAGGGGCGTGTGGTGGCCGACGGGACACCGGGTGAGGTGGTGACCCCGGGATTGCTGGCGGAGGTGCTGAAGGTGGCGGGACGGGTCGGCCGGGACCCCGAGGGAGGCTGGCCGGTGTGTTACCCAGATCACCCTCTCTCAAGTCTAGAATATGAAAACCAGATTCATTAACGTGGGTCACGGCGCTCACCCGAACGCCGCAACTCCCGTACGTATAAGGAGAGTTCATGGACAACGAGCAGATCTTCACCCCGATCGCCGACCAGGGACAGCTGGCCCACGCCTCGGCCTCCCACTCCAACGCGCTCGTCGAGAACCCCTTCGACGACAACGAGGAGTAAGCGAGGGGCCAACCACCCTCGACCGTGGGCCCGCCCGTTTGCCTTCCGGGCGGGCCCACGCCCATCCCTCACCTTTCGTCAGGAGGAACACCGTGTCCCGCAGCCGACTCGTCCCCGGTGTCGAGGTCGTCGCCGTGCCCGGGCGGGGGCTCGCCGTCCGGACCCAGGAAGGGGAGTTCCTCAGCGTCAGGACGGGGAGTGCCGAAGAGGACGTTCTGCTCTCCCGGCTCACCGGCGGGACGACGGACCCGGAGGGCGAGGAACTCGCGCGTGTGGTCCGGGCGTTCGAGGCGGCTGGCTACCTGGCGGAAGGGCCGCAAGACGCGCAGTGGCCCGCCGCTCGCCGGGACATCCGGGTCCTCGGTGACCCGGTACTGACGGAACCGCTCGCCGCACAGCTGGCCGCCCTGGGCGCCCGGCCTCGCACGGCCGGGGCCGCCACCGCCTCGGGCGGATCACCGGTGGGCGTCGAGGACCTGCTCGACTCAGACCCCTCCGCGGTCGTGTGGTGTCTCGACGGGCCCGTCCCGGACGGTCTGTGGGACGCCGCCGACACCTTGCCCGGCCACGGCGTCGCGTGGCTGCGCTGCCACCGCGAGGGCTGGCAGGCGTACGTCGAGCCGCTGGCGGCCGCTCCCGGAGACGTCACCTCGGCCCACGTCCGCTCCCGACGGCTCGCCGCCACCCCCGCCCACCGCGAACTGGCCGCGTACTGGAGCGGGCCCCGCACCACCGGCGCGCCGGCCCGGCTCACCCCACCCGCCGCCACGCTGCTCGCGGCGCTGCTCGCGGACGACCTCGCGCGGTGGGCCACCGGCGTTCCCGACACGGCCGGCCTCCCGGCACGCCGTCGGCTCCGCCACCTGGACCTGCGCACGCTGACTGTCACCGAGCACCCCGTCCTCCCGGTGCCCGTCGTCGCACCGAGGCCGAGGAAGGACATATGACGGCGTTCAGCGCGGCGGTGGAGGACCTCGCCACCGACGTAAGCCTTCCGGACGGTGACGGCCCTTTCCCCGCCGTCCTGATCCGCACCCCCTACGACCGGACCCGGCACGGCGCCGAGGCGCGAGGCTGGGCCCGCCGGGGATTCGCCGCCGTCGTCCAGGACGTGCGGGGCCGCTTCGCGTCACCGGGGCAGTGGCACCCGTACACGCACGAAGCCGCCGACGGAGCGGCGGCCGCGCGCTGGATCCGGCGGCAGCCGTGGAGCGACGGGCGACTGGTGGCCGCCGGCGCCTCCTATGCCGCCCACTGCGCCCTTGTCCTTGCCCTCGACGCGCCCGAGGACGCCCGGCCCGACGCCGTCATCGCGGCCGTGCCCGCACTCGGGCTCGCGGACACGGCGCGCGAGGCGTCGGGCCCGGAGCGACTGCTGTCCCGCGCCGGATGGTGGGCCGCCCACGGTGACCGGCCGGACTCCGACGAGAGCGCCCTGGGGAAGGCACTCGCCGTGGACCCCGGTCTCCTCTCCCACCTGCCGGTGTCCGCTCTCCCGGAGCGGCTCGGCCGGAGTCTGCCCTCCTGGGAGGGGCTGTGGCACCATCACGATCGCGGTCGCCTCGTGGCGCGGGCCGCCCACGCCGGGCAGCCCCTGCTCGCGGTGGGCGGCCACCACGACCACTTCACCGCCGAGACGGTCGCGCTGTGGCACGCCTGGGGTGGTTCCTCGGCGCGCCTGCTGCTCGGTCCGTGGGGGCACGGCCTGGTCGGCGCGCCCGGCCCGGACGCGGGACCCGCGCATCGGCTGAACCTCGGCGAGCTGTACGTGCGGTGGGCACGCCGGGCCCTGACCGGCGAACTCGCCCCCGGCCGCCACGGCGCACTGGCGCTCGGGTGCGCGGACCTGTGGCTGCCCGCCGGCGCCGAGGGCGCACCGCGCACCCTGCGCACACGCCTGGTGCACGGCTCTGCCTTCACCGCCGACCCCGACCGCCCGGTCCGCTCCGACGACCTGACCCTCCCCACCGACGGTGCGCCCGACCGCTGCCTGCTGGTCACCGCGCCGCTGCCGCGCCCGCTCGACGTGGTCGGACCCGCGCGGGTCCGGCTGCGGGCCACCGCCGACACGCCGTCCGCCGACTGGGCGGTCCGGCTCGTCGCCCTCGCACCGGTGGGCACCGCCGAGCATCTCGCCGTCGGCGTCCTGCGGCGCGAGGAACCTGCGGGAACGGCAACCGAGTTCACCGTCGAGCTCGGCCGGCTCGCGCGCCGGCTTCGGGCCGGTTCCCGGTTGCGCCTGGAGATCGCCGGGCACCACTTCCCGGCCCACGCCCGCAATCCCCACAGCGGCGACGACCCGGTGACGGCCGGCCGGCTGCTCGTCTCCCGGCGCGAAGTCGACCCGGCCGGGGCGGCGCTCACGCTGCCCGTGCTTCCGTCCCGCCCCACCCCCATCGACCCCGCCGAGGAGATCCTGCGATGACGGCGCTGCCCATGGAAGCACTCGTCGACCCCGTCTGCGGCATCGTCCGCAAGGTCGAACCCGTCGAGCACCCCGCGGGTGCCCCACCCCGGTACACCGCGCTCACGGCCGAGATATCCGACGCCCGCAGACACGGGTTGTGGCCCGCCGACCGGGTCTCCCTCGGCACCACCTTCGGCGACCCGGCAGAGGCCCGTGTCGCCGCCATAGCCGAAGGGGTGGAACGCTACTGCGGCAACCGTGTGCCGCCGCCCGGCCACCCCGACGCCCCCGTGCGGGCCACCGCCACCGAACTCACCGACAAGGGGTTGCGGCTCTACGGTCCGCAGGACCTGCCCGCCTACGCCGACTGGCAGTACGCCCGCGAGAAGTTCCCGTACCGCCCCCTCACCGCCGACACTCCGGCCCTGTGGACCCGCGGCAGCGAGCGACTGCCCGACGGGACGGCCGTCGAGGTCTGGGCACCCGTCTCGCTCACCCACCTCAACTGGCGCCAGGGCGACCTGCGCGAGCTGCCGCGCACCCACCACCTCAACTACGCCGGGATCGCCACCGGGCAGGGCTTCGAGGACGCCGTCGAACGCGGCCTGCTGGAGATCGTCGAACGCGACGCCCTGGAACTGTGGTGGCACCTGGACGGCCCGGCCCGCGGCATCGACCCGGCGAGCGTGCCCGGACTCGCCGACGACCTGGCCGGCTCCGCGTTCGACGTCCACATCGTCGAGATGCACTCGGAGTTCGCGCCCTGTATGGCCGCGCTCGTCCACGACCCGCGCCTCGGCCTGTACGCCGCGGGCTTCGCCTGCAAGTACGACCCGGCCGAAGCCGCCCGCAAGGCCGTCCTGGAAGCCGTGCACACCTGGGTCTTCACCCAGGGCCTGACGGACGCCGGCGGCTGGGTGTTCCAGGCCGTCGAGGCCGGGCTGCTGGCCCGCGGGCTGTACCTGGACCACCGGGCCGACGGCCGCTATCTCGACGCGTGCGGCGAGCAGTTCGAGCATGTGCGGGACCTGGGCGCGCACGTGCAGGTGTGGCTGGACGAGCGGATGGCGGCCGAGGCCCGGCGGTTCACCGCACCGGCCCTCAAAACCGTCTCCGTCGACGCGGTCGAGCCCGGAAGCCGGGACCGGCTGGACAACGCGCTGCGCGCCGGCGGCCACCGTGTCATGACCTTCGACCTCACCACCGAGGACGTGGCCGAGACGCCACTGCGCGTCGCCAGGGTCCTGGTCTCCGGGCTCCTGCCCAACGCTCCCGCGGCCTTCGGCTATTTCGGTTGCCCGCGCCTCGCCGAGACCGCCGTCGCCCGCGGCTGGCGTGCCGAACCGCCGTACGCGCCGGGGGACTTCACCCTGGCGCCCCCGCCGCACATGTGAGGGCCTCCCGTGGAACACGCCCGTGAGGACCGTCCGCCGGACCTCGTCGCCGCCCTCGCCCTCGCCCGCTCCATGGAGCGGCCCGGCCCCGACACGCCCGCCGGAACAGCCGTCCGGGCGTGGCCGGACGCGCCGCGCCCGATCCCGGCGGCAGGCCCGGCCGACCTCGACCTGTGCACCCTGCTGATGCTGTCCCTGGCCGCCTCCGACCACTCCGGACGGTTGCGGCCGGCACCGTCCGCCGGTGCCCTGCATCCGGTGGACACCGAACTCCTGGCGGGCGCCGGCTGCTCCCTGCCGCCCGGACGCTACGGCTACGACCCGCTGCGCCACCGCGTCCACCCCCTCGGCCCGCCTCCCAACGGCACGCCCCCCGGTGTGACCGCCGAACTGTCCGTCACGGCTCGGCGCACGGTGTCCCATTACGGGCACCGGGCCTGGCCCTTGCTGCTGCTCGACACCGGGCACGCGGCCGCCGCGCTGTTCCTGGCGGCTTGCTCACTCGGCGCCGGCGAGCCCGGGGTACGACTGGACGGACTCACCGAGAAGCCCTTGGCCGTCGTGCACATCCCCCTGCGCGGCGGGCGGAGCCCGGTGCGTCCGGCTGACGACGCCCGTACCGGGGAGCCGGCGGGAGGCCCTCCCACGCACGCGGAACTACTGGCACGCCGCAGTGCCCCACCGCCCCTGCGGGGAGCCCCCTCCCGGGACGCGCTGGCAGCGGTCCTCGCCACCGCCGAACGGGCGGGCACCGACGACCTGCGCTGGTGCGTCGCCGTCGGCCCACCCTGGCCCGGTCTCATGGAACTGGCCTCCGACGGTACGAGCCTGCGGCGGTACGCGGCCGGTGAGGCCCGTCCGACACTCGCGGTCTGGGCCGCGGGCCAGGCATGGATCGCGGACGCGGGCGCCGTGCTGCTCGCCATCGGCTGCCCCGCCGACGCCGACACCCCGCACATCCGCCGCGCCCACCTGCGGGCCGGCTACGCCGTCCACCTGGCCCATGTCACCGCCCGCCGCCACGGCCTGGCCGCCCGGCCGGTCGGCTCCTGGCAGCAGGCCGACCTCGGCGCCGCCCTCGGAGCCGAGCCGGACCGCGACTGGGTCGTCCACGCACTGGCCCTCGGCACCCGTCACGCCGACGAGGAGAACACCCCGTGATCGTCCACCCCGAGCTGCGCCGCGCCGCCCGGCCCGCACGGCGCCCCCTGCTCGCGGCCACCCTGTTGCAGGGCGCCGTCACCCTCACCCACCTGGCACAGGCCGCACTCCTGGCCCTCGCGCTCGCCGGCCTGGCCCGCGGCGACACCGGCCGGCTTCCCTGGCTGCTGGCAGCGGTGCTCGCTGTCGTCGCCGCCCGCGCCGGGCTCGCCGTGTGGCAGCGGCGCACCGCCACCCGCGCCGGGGCCCGGGTCAGGGTGGCCCTGCGGGACGAACTCCTGGCCCACCTGGGACGGTTGGGTCCCGCTCACCTGACCACCGCGCGGGCCGGAGCGGTCCGCACCACCCTCGTCGACGGGGTGGAGGGCGTCGACGCCTACGTCTCCCGCTACCTGCCCCAGCTCCTGGTCACCTTCACGGTGCCGTCCCTGGTGCTGGCCGGTCTGGCCGCGGTCGAACCGTGGGCCCTCCTCGGCCTTGTCCCCGCCCTGGCCCTGGCGCTGGCCGGGCCACGTGCCTGGGACCGGCTCCTCGCAGCCCGCGGCAAGGAGCATTGGGACACGTACGAGGGGCTGGGCGCCGACTACCTGGAGGCGCTCCAGGGCATGCCGGCCCTGCGCGCCGCGGGCGCGGTCGGCCGCACCCGGGCCCGTCTGGAGGAGCGGTCGGCGGCGTTGCACCGGGCGACCGTCGCGAAACTGCGGGTCTCCCTGGTCGACACCGGCATCACCGACCTGGCCATCCAGGGCGGCACCGCCGCCGCGGCCCTGCTGGCGTGCTGGTCTGCCGTCACCGGTTCCACCACGGCGACCGGCACCTATCTGGTGCTGCTGCTGGCCTCCGAGTGCTTCCGGCCGGTGCGTGACCTCGCCCGTGAATGGCACGCCGGATACCTGGGCGTGTCGGCGGCGGACGGGCTCCGGGCCCTGCGCACGGCAGAACCGGCTGTTCCCGACACCGGAACGGCATCCGTGCCCAGGCAGACGCCGCCCGAACTGCGCTTCGACGACGTCCGGTTCAGCTACGACGGTGCCCCCGCACCCGCCTTGGACGGCGTCTCCTTCACCGCGCGGGCGGGCCGGACGACCGCGATCGTCGGGCCGTCCGGCGCGGGCAAGTCCACGCTGCTGGCGCTGCTCCTGCGCCACCACGACCCGCAGGAAGGACGGATCACCCTCGACGGCCGTCCCACGACCGAGTACACGCTCGACTCGCTGCGGCAGCACATCGCCGTGGTCTCGCAGGAGACGTACCTCTTCCACGCCGGCATCGCCGACAACCTGCGCATGGCCCGCCCCGGCGCCACGGACGACGACCTGGCCCGGGCGGCGCGCGCCGCAGGAATCCACGACGAGATCACCGCCCTCCCGGACGGCTACGCCACCGTTCTCGGGGAACGCGGTGCCACCCTCTCGGGCGGTCAGCGCCAGAGGCTCGCCCTCGCGCGGGCCCTGCTGGCGGACGCCCCGGTGCTGGTCCTCGACGAGGCCACGAGCGCGGTCGACGAGCGCCGCGAGGCGGACATCGTCCGGGAGTTGCTGCACGCGGCGAGCGGCAGGACGGTGCTGGTGGTCGCACACCGGCTGGCCGCCGTCCGGCACGCCGATCACATCGTCGTCCTCGATGCGGGACGGGTGGACGCCGTCGGCGACCACACCGGCCTGATCGAGGCCGGCGGCGTCTACACGAGGCTCGTCGAGGCCGGCCGCGCCCACCGGGGGGAACTCGCCGCATGAGCACCGCCACCGCCACGACCACCCCCGCCGGAGCGGACGTCCCCGCGCGAGGCGCACTGCGCGCCCTGCTGCCCGCCCTCGCCGCGCACCGCGCCATGACGGCGCGCACCTGTGCCGCCGCCGTGCTCGAACAGGGTTCCCTCGTCGTGCTGCTGACCTTGGCCGCGCACACCGTGGGGACCGCCGTGATCGACGGGCACGGCCCCTCGGCCGGCACCGTCGCCGCGCTCGTCGCCCTCGTCGTGACGCGCGCCCTGATGACCTGGCGGGAGATGGATCTCTCCCACGACCTGGCCTATCGCGTGCTGGCCGTCCTGCGGGTGCGCGTCTTCGACGGACTGGCCCGCAGCGCGCCCGCCCGGGTCGCGGGCCGCCGCAGCGGCGACCTCGCCGCCACCGCCATGGCCGACGTGGAGGCCCTGGAGTTCTTCTACGCCCACACCACCGCCCAACTGCTCGCCGCAGGAACGGTCTTCACCGGCGGCTCCGTGGTTCTCGCCACGGTGGAACCGTGGCTGCTCGTGGCCGTCCTGCCGGTCGCGGCTCTGCTCGCCGTGGCGCCCTTCGCCGACGCCCGCGCCCGCGCGGCGCGCGGCGGCCGCACCCGTACGGCCGTGGCCGCGCTGTCGGCCGACACGGTGGAGACCGTCGACGGGCTGCGCGAACTGCTCGCCTTCGGCGCCCTGGGCGGACGCCGCCGTGCTTTGGCGGAGCGGGGACGGCAGGTGGGCGACGCCCAGCGCGCCGAAGCCACCTGGGAGGCCGTCGCCGCCGCCGTCCGCGACCTGCTCATCGTGGCCGCCGTCCTCGGCGTGGTCGCAGCGGCCGCGCAGTCCGTGACCGCCGGACGGCTGCACGGCGCCTGGGCCCCGGCGGCGATGACCCTGGCCCTGTCCGTCCTCGGGCCGGTCGCGGAGTCGGCCCGGGCCCTGAGCCAGGCCGTGGCCCTGCGAGCCGCCGCCTCCCGGGTCGACGCGGCCGTCAATGCCCCCGCCCTCGCCCCACCCCCCACCACGCCCCGCGCCCTGCCACCGGCACCGGCACCGCTGGGTGTCCGGCTGCACCGGGTGCGGTTCGACTACGGCGGCGCGCCCGTGCTGGACGGCGTCGAGCTGACCGTTCGCCCGGGACAGACGCTCGCCCTGGTCGGCTCCTCGGGTGCCGGCAAGTCCACCTGCGCCCACCTGCTGGCCCGCTTCTGGGACCCGTCCGAGGGAGCGGTCCAGCTCCTGCCCGCCCACGGTGACCCCGTGGACGTCCGGGAGGTGAACGACGCCGAACTGCGGCGCGCGGTCGTTCTCGTCGGACAGGAGACACCGCTCTTCCACGGCACCCTCGCCGAGAACCTGCGGCTCGCCGCACCCGAGGCCGACGACCGGGCGCTGGCCGAAGCGGCACGGCTGTGCGGCGTCGACCGGATCGCCCCGCTGGACACGCTGGTCGGCGAGCGCGGTGCCACGCTCTCGGGAGGCCAGCGGGCCCGCATCGCCCTCGCCCGGGCGCTGCTGGTCAGCCCTAGAGTGCTGATCCTCGACGAGTCCACCGCACACCTGGACAACACCGGCGACGCCCAACTCGCCGGCGCCCTGCGGCGGGAGGGCCGTACGACCATCGTCATCGCCCACCGCCCCGCCACCATCCGCCGCGCCGACCGCATCGCCGTCCTGGAGAGCGGCCGCATCACGGAAGAGGGAACCTGGGAGGAACTCACCGGCCGCCACCGCAGCGCGCTCAACCGCATCCTCACCGCCCCCTCCTGAGCACGTGACGCCGGCCCGGTTTCCGGTGCGGTGAGGCTCAGCGGCGGTCTACTGCTCGGTATGCGCGCCCGCCGCTGACCTGGCTGGTCACGGCTACGGGCTGCGCAACGAGGGCAGCACGGTGCGCTGGGCCGCCGCGCTGTATGCGGCGTACCGTCCCACCGCAGACCCCGGGGACTTCTCCCGTACGACGTCGACCTGTCCGCAGCGGTCCAGGGCGTGAAGGGCCCGGTAGACCGTGGTCAGGCCGATGGGGATGCCGTCGGCCTCGAGCGCCTCGTGCAGTTCCCGCGCGGAGGTGAAGTAGGCGCAGTCGTGGAGTGCGCTCAGTACAGCCTTACGCTGCCGCGTTCGGCGCCACGGCACCGATGACGATGCCGGCATTGCGTCGCCCAGAACGTCCACCTCCCGCGAAGCGGGGATCAGTTGACTGCGTCTCGGGACGGCCGTGCTGTCTGACCTTCCGAAGTGACGCACATGGTAATCATTTCCATAACGGATTCAAGGAGTGCCCTGGGCGTCCGGGACCGCCGGATTCCGTGGAGTCGGTGGTGCCGTGGGTCCCGGGCTGAGAACGTTGACCCGGAATCGGCGCTCCCGCGACTGCCGGGCCCCGTTGTGCAGGCGGTTGCTCACCGCTGCCTTCGAGGCGGTCCAGGTGTACTGCCCTGTGAGGTTGGGGACGTGGCCGCTCCGGTTCTGCCCGCACTCCAGCGCCCATGGTCCGCATGAGGACGGTGCGTCATGGGAGCTCCTGCTCGGCCCAAATGATCTTCCCTCCGGGCGTGTACCGGGCACCCCAGCGATGGGAGAGCTGGGCGACGAGGAAGAGGCCGCGGCCGCCCTCGTCCATGCTGCGGGCGTGCCTCATGCGAGGAGCCGTACTGCTGCCGTCGGCGACCTCACAGGTCAGGCGAGCGTCACGGAGCAGTCGCAGGCGTACGGGACCCGAGGCGTAGCGGATCGCATTGGTGACGAGTTCGCTGACGATGAGCTCCGTCGTCATGGCCAGTTCCCGGCAGCTCCAGGTCTCGACCTGACGTGTCGCGGCTGCGCGGACGTCACCGACGGCGGCCGGGTCCAGCGGCACGTCCCAGGAGGCGACCTGATCGGGGCCCAGGGCGTGGGCGCGGGCGAGCAGCAGGGCGACGTCGTCGGGCTGCGGCGCGGGAACGAGCCGGCGCACCGCGTTCGCGCACAGCGTTTCCAGGTCGGGGCCGGTCGAGCACAGCAGATGCCCGAGACGGGACATGCCGCCCTCGATGTCGCGGTCGGTCCCCTCGACCAGGCCGTCGGTGTAGAGGCCGAAGATGCTGTACTCGGGGAGTTCGATCTCGGTGGCCTCGAAGGCCATGCTGCCCAGTCCGAGCGGAGGACCGGCGGGAAGCTCCGGGAAGGAGAACTGCCCGTCCGGGGTGACGACGACCGGCGGTGGATGGCCGGCCCGGGCCAGCGTGCACCGCTGTGTCACCGGGTCGTAGACGGCGTACAGGCAGGTCGCTCCGAGGAAGGCGGTGGCGGTCTGGTCGGCGGGGTCGGAGGTCGATTCCTCGCTCAGCCGGAGCACCAGGTCGTCGAGGTGAGCCAGCAGCTCATCGGGGGACAGGTCCATGTCGGCGAGGGTCTGCACGGCGGTGCGCAGCCGGCCCATGGTCGCCGCCGCGGTGATGCCGTGGCCGACCACGTCACCGACGACCAGACCCACACGGGCACCGGACAGCGGGATCACATCGAACCAGTCGCCGCCGACCCCGCCCGACGCGTCCGCCGGCAGATACTGGGAGGCCACCTCCAGTGCTGTTCCACCGGTCAGGGCGTGGGGGAGCAGGCTGCGCTGCAGCGTGACCGCCGCGGTGTGTTCCCTGGTGTAGCGGCGGGCGTTGTCGACGCACAGCGCCGCCCGCGCCACCAGCTCCCGGGCCAGCAGCACGTCGTCTTGCTGGAACGAGGTGGGGTTCACCGACCGGGCGAAAGTGGCGAGACCGAGGACGGTGTTGCGCGCCCGCATCGGCACCGAGATGAGGGAATGCAGACCGAACTCGCGGATGCTGGCCGTCCTGGCCGGCTGCTCGGTGATCCACAGGGGATCGCTCGGGTCGAGCGCGGGTATGAAGATCGGTTCGCCGTTGACGAGCAGGTTCGCGTCGTGCGGCGGGGGAACGAAGTCGACCTTGTCTCCTGTCCGCGCGACGGCCTCCGGGCAGCCCGGTCGTACGGAGCTCATTCCGGCCCGGCGCATCACCGGCCGGGCCGGCGCCGGCCCGGGGTCGGGCAACCAGGTCCCCTGGCCCTCGCCGCTCAGGACCGGCTCGAGCAGGTCGACGATGACGAAGTCGGCGAAGCGCGGAACAGCGAAGTCGGCGAGTTCCTGCGCCGTGCGCATCACGTCCAGCGTCCTGCCGATGCTGGTCCCGGCCTCGCTGACCAGCGACAGCAGTCGGCGGGCGTTCCAGCGCTCGGTGACGTCCATGACCATGTAGCACAGCCCGGTGACGGAGTCGTTGGCATCCACCAGCGGGAAGAACGAGGTGGAGTAGGCGTGCTGACGGTGCGGGTCCGCCCAGCTCCATCCCAGGTACTCGTAGTCGGTGACCGGCACGCCGGTCGTGAGCACCTTGCGCATCACGCCCTCGAGGGTCTCCCCCTGCAGGCCCGGCAGCAGGTCGCGCAGCCGGCGCCCCAGCCGTTGTTCACGTGGCACACCGCCGAAACGCTCCAGGGTGTCGTTGACCCAGACGTAGCGCATCTCCAGATCCATCACCGCCATGCCGACCGGAGAGCGGGTCAGAAAGCCGTCGAGGACGGACTCGCCCATGGTCCACTGCTGCCGCTCCGGTCGTGCCGAGATCAGAAAACACTCGTCCTCGCCGATGTGGAAGGACCCGGACACGCGCAGGCTGACCTCGACGGGAGCACCGTCGCGCCAGACGGCGACCCGGCCGCTCCAGCCCATTCCCGCGCGGCATCGTTCCGCGATACGGGCGACGCGTACCGGGTCCCCGGGCATCGCCAGCAGCTCTGAGGCGGGACGCCCGACCACCTGCGCACTGGAGTAGCCGAGGAGTGCTTCGGCCCCCCGCGTCCAGCCGATCACCTTGCCGGCTGCGGACACCAGCGCTACCGCGTCGGCGGACGCATCGAGGAGGTCGTGCGGTCCTACGGGCGGAGGCACATCGAATCCGTCTCGCACAGGCGCCATGGCTCTCACCTCTACACGCCAGTATGTTCCCGCCCGGGCCCTGATGCGCATGCTCCGGGCGCGGGGTCAGCCCCTTCGAAAACGCGGGGAACGCTCCTCCCAAGCTGGGGGATGCTCGGGCAGACCGTGTGCAGGTCGCTGCAGGGGTCGAGACATTCTCTCGCGCCTGGGGTCACCTTCCGAGCGCAAGCGCTTTCCGAGTGGGTGCGTCATGATCACCCGCGCCCGCGGGCGGGACGGGTCCCGGGTCTGCAGGGCAGCCGGTTGCCGCGCCACCTGGGGGCCTGTACGGGGAGGCGATGATGTGCTAAGCGCCCACTGGGTGAGATGTCCGAGGGAAGGGCGGGCACCCGAAGTACGTACGACAGGTGACCCCCGTGTCCGCCATGCCGCCGCCTCCCAGCAGTGATACTGGATGCATGGACACGACGACCACCGCGCCCCGCGCCGAGGTGCTGCGGGACCGCTATCGCAGCCGACTGCCCGAGCGCTTGCAGGAGCTGGCCGGCCCCGTCGAGGGTGACGTGGACCTGCCGCTCCACATCGTCTGGTCCGGGCGGACGAGCTACAGCCTGGACCGTCCGAAGTCCCGCATGACGCTCTACCGGACCGTCCTCGCCGAAGGACTGCGCGAGGACCTGATGACTCTCGTGCACCACCGGCTGCTCGCCGAGCAGTGGCCCGTGCTGCGGCGCTTGATCAGTCCCTACATCCGCGAGGTCTGGGAGGACGCCTTCCCCGAGCTGCTGCTTTGCACCGCTCCGGCCGGCACGACCGCCGCGTGAAGCTCACTCCGCTCCACGAGCGTCTCCTCGCCGACATCCTCGACCTCGGCTCCCCCTACCCTCTGGTCCTCACCGGCGGATACGCCGTGCAGGCCCACGGCCTGGTCGAACGCTTCAGCCGTGACCTCGACGTCGCCACCGAGAACCCCGCTCCGATGGAGGAGATCGTCGCCTCCCTCACAGCCGGCCTCAGCGCGCGCGGATGGCGGCCACGCACGTCCAGACCGATCCGCTCAGCGGCCGGTTTCTCGTCACCGATCCGGACACCGGCGAGGAGTGCGAGGTCGACGTCCTCAAGGAGGCGTTCTGGGCTCAGCTTGCCCAGACTCCCTACGGCCCGGTTCTTTCCCTCGACGACGTGATCGGCACCAAGGTCCGTGCCCTCGCCGACCGCGGTACCGTCCGCGACCTCATCGACGTCCAGGCTGCCTCCCGCCACCGCTCCCTCGCCGACCTCGAATCCCTGGGCCGCCGTCGCGCCCACGACGAGTTCAGCCTCGAAGACCTCCGGGACCGGCTGATCGGCGCTGACTGGTACGAGGATGAGGACTACACCGCATACGGGCTCACCTCCCGGCAGATCGAAGAACTCAAGGCGTGGGCGCTGGAGTGGGCGGAGGATCTGGGTGCGCGGATCCATGACGAGAACGCCTGAGAGGCGGTCATCACGGCGAAACCTGGGTGCGGTAACGGTCAAACACTGCATCCCGCTCCCACTCCCAGGCCCAGTCCGGATCCCGACGGTGGAACTCGGTAACAGCCAGCTCGAAGAATTGGTCGGAAGGCTTCCGGCTGGATCCATCGACTACCAGCGCTGACAGCATCGGCTTTGGACCGGTGCTGTCCCGGCGTACAGGCGGGCACGACGTCGCGCGGTTCGCTGCCACGACCCCTCTCAGGTGAGGAGGTTGAAGGCAGTCTTCTCCTGGAGGGCGTTGGTGTTCGTATCGTGGCCGAGGCCGAGGGTCTTGGTACGGGAGGGCGGCCGCTCCGTGAGGCGGGCGGAGCGGCCGGTCATGGGTAGCAGCTCGAACGCATCCGGGTAGCGGTCCTCTGTACCGGCGGTGCAGAAGTCCGTCTCGTCCGGGCGGCGCGGCTCGTCGAGGAACGAAGGGCGCGGCCCCTTGAGCAGTGACCCGATGGCACCCCCAAATCTCCTGATATGCCGTCAGGTAAATCCGGCGTTTCGTCAGCATCGATCCTGGCAAGTTCCGCGAAGAGCGTTCGAGTAGGTGCACCTTCGACGAGCCACAACAGCCGTGTTCGCGTTGAAGCCCAGGCAGGAGCCTGCTTACCGGAGTGAAGCGATGTTCCTCACAATCTTCGAGTCAGGCGCGTGCCAGTTGTAGAGTGATACCGCCCTTGACCTGCAGAAAGCCGGCAGGGAGCCGTCCTCCAGGAGTCCAAAGTGCTGCGTACTCTGTTCAAGTCCAAGATCCACCGAGCCACCGTCACCCAGGCCGACCTGCACTACGTGGGATCCGTGACCATCGACGCGGACCTGCTCGACGCCGCCGATCTGCTGCCCGGCGAGCTCGTGCACATCGTCGACATCACCAACGGCGTCCGGCTGGAGACATACGTCATCGAGGGTGAGCGCGGATCCGGCGTGATCGGGATCAACGGGGCCGCCGCCCATCTCGTCCACCCCGGCGACCTGGTGATCATCATCAGCTACGCCCAGGTGACGGATGCCGAGGCGCGGGCACTCACCCCCCGGGTCGTGCACGTGGACCGCGACAACCGGGTCGTGGCCCTGGGCGCGGACCCGTCCGAGCCGGTGCCCGGTTCGGACCAGCAGCGCAGCCCGCAGGCCGTCCGAGCCTGACCGACGCAGAGGGGACAGGAGCGTGTCGATGAGCGACCCGGAGATCCGTGACGACCGGGCGGCGGGCCGGCTGGAGGCCGTGTCCGGCGGTGAAGTCGTCGGCGGCATCGAGTACTTCGTGCTCGAAAGCCCCGAGCGGGCGCTCGTGCCCGTCCACACGATCGTCGAGCCGGCCCACGAGGGCAAGGGCATCGCCGGTTCGCTCGCGCGCGAGCTCTTCGCCCTCGCCGGCCGCGAGCACAGCGCGGTCGCCTCGCTCTGCCCCTACGTCACCCGGTGGATCGAACGCCACCCCGACGAGGCCTCGCCGGCCGGCCAGGACCTGCTGGCGGCGGCGAAGGGCTGGCTGAGGGCCCACCCCGGCCGCTTCTGAACGGGCCCACCGGCCGCTTCTGAAAGGGCCCACCGGCCGCTTCTGAACCGGCCCACCCCCGCCACGCGCATCACCCCGGCCCCCTACCCCCACCTGGTCCCCTCCCGGTCCCGCCGGGGAGTGACTGCCGAGGCGGGGGCCGGGTAGGCGGGGGAGTAGTCCAGAGCCGGAGTCGTCCCACTGGCTGGAGGACCTGATGACGAACCCGATTCCCGACCCCGTGCCGCCGGCGCCGACCCCGGGCCCGGATCCCCAGCGCCCGGAGCCGCACCCGGACCCGGTGCCGAACCCACAGCCCCCGCCGGGCCCGGAGCCGACCCCGCCCCCACCGGCGCCCACTCCACCGGCACCCCCGGCCCCCGGCCCCGTTCCGGGCCCCGACCCGTCGCCGATCCCCCCGGGACCGGAGCCCGTCCCGAGCCCGGAGCCCGGACCGCCCCTGTCCTGATCCCCGATCCCGACCCGTACGCGAGCGGGGCGGTGGACGGCATGCCGTGCCGTCCACCGCCCCGCTCAATTCCCCGAGCGATCAGCGCCTACGCGGAGGTCTCCGACCGGTCCCCGCCCCACAGCGTGTGGAACGAGCCGTCACGGTCGACCCTGCGGTACGTGTGCGCACCGAAGTAGTCCCGCTGGCCCTGCGTCAGCGCCGCCGGCAGCCGCTCCGCGCGCAGGGCGTCGTAGTAGGCGAGGGCCGCGGCGAAGCCGGGCGTCGGCACGCCCTGGCGGGTCGCGGCGACCAGCACCTCGCGCCAGTCGTCCTGGGCGTCCGCGATCTCCTGCGCGAACGTCGCGTCCGACAGCAGGCTCGGCAGGTCGGGCCGGGCGTCGTACGCGGCGCGGATCCGGTCCAGGAACGCCGCGCGGATGATGCAGCCGCCCCGCCACAGCGCGGACACCGCGCCGAGGTCGATGTCCCAGCCGTACTCACCACGGGCGGCGTCGATCTCGTGGAAGCCCTGCGTGTACGACACGATCTTCGACGCGTACAGGGCCTGCTCGACCCGGTCGGCGAACGCCCGGGCCTCCGCCTCGCTCAGCGGCTGCGCCTTGGGGCCGGCCAGCCCGCGCGAGGCGTCCCGCAGGGCCGCGTGGCCCGACAGGGAGCGCGCGAACACCGCCTCGGCGATGCCGGACACCGGCACGCCCAGGTCCAGCGCGATCTGCACGGTCCAGCGGCCGGTGCCCTTCTGCTCGGCCTGGTCGACCACCACGTCGACGAACGGCTTGTCCGTCTCCGCGTCCACGTGCGACAGCACCTCGGCCGTGATCTCGATCAGGTACGAGTCGAGACGGCCCCGGTTCCAGGTCCGGAAGATCTCCGCGATCTCGGCGGGGGAGTACCCGGCGACGTCCCGCAGCAGCTGGTACGCCTCACCGATCAGCTGCATGTCCGCGTACTCGATGCCGTTGTGCACCATCTTCACGAAGTGCCCGGCACCGTCCGGACCGACGTGGGACACGCACGGCGAGCCGTCCGCGGCCTTCGCCGAGATCTTCTCCAGCATCGGGCCCAGCGAGTCGTAGGACTCCTTCGGGCCGCCCGGCATGATGCTCGGGCCGTTCAGCGCGCCCTCCTCGCCGCCGGAGACGCCCATGCCGACGAAGTGGATGCCCTGCTCGCGCAGGTCCCGCTCCCGGCGCCGGGTGTCCGTGAAGTGCGCGTTGCCACCGTCGATGATCATGTCGCCGGGCTCCAGCAGCGGCGCGAACTCCTGGATCACCGCGTCCGTCGGCTCACCGGCCTTCACCATCACGACCAGGCGCCGCGGCCGCTCCAGCGCCGCCACGAAGTCCTTCGCGCTCTCGCACGCGACGAACTCCCCCTCGCCGCCGAACTCCTCCACCAGGGCGTGCATGCGCGCGGGCGTACGGTTGTGCACCGCGACCGTGTAGCCGTTGCGGGCGAAGTTGCGGGCGAGATTGCGGCCCATGACCGCGAGACCCGTGACGCCGATCTGCGCTGTACTGCTCATACGGTTCGCTCCTAAAGACCTCGGTATCGGTGCTGCCGGCGGGTGGTGCCCTCGGGCATCCCCGGCGACCATCCTTACGTGCCGCTACTTCGTCCGCACGCCCGGGTCGCACGGCGTGGCGCAGGCTGATACGGACGAGAGCCCCGTCGCACTCAGCCGCCGTACGCGTCCCCGCGCACGGCGCACCGGCGCACCGTGTGCCGTCCACGGTGCACCACCGTGGCGCAGGCCGCGCAACAGGGGCCTCATACCGGCCATTTGGGCTCCCGGGCGGCGAAAAGCCGTCTTGTTCTGGCCGGTTCGCAGCGCTTACTTTTGCCCCTCCAGACGCATGTCTAGGGGGGCTTTCGATGGCCGTACGCGGCCGGCACCGCCGGTATCAGCCGAACAGGATCAACCGCGCCTCACTCACCGTCACGGCGGGCGGCGCGGGCATGGCACTGCCGTTCATGGGCACCGGCGCCGCCCAGGCGGCGGACATGGACACCTGGAACAAGGTCGCCGCCTGCGAGTCCACCAACAACTGGAGCATCAACTCCGGCAACGGCTTCTACGGCGGACTGCAGTTCACCCAGTCCACCTGGGAGGCCTACGGCGGCCGGGCCTACGCGGCCCGCGCGGACCTGGCGAGCAAGGACCAGCAGATCGCCGTCGCGGAGAAGGTCCTCGACGGACAGGGCCCGGGCGCCTGGCCGGTCTGCTCGGTACGGGCCGGACTGACCCGGGGCGGCGGCGAGCCCGACATCCGGCCGGCCGCCGAGCGCATGCAGCATAAGGACACGCAGCAGAAGCACACGAAGCAGAAGGACACGCAGCAGAACACGAAGAAGAAGACCTCGATCGAGGACGTACGGCCGCAGTCGACGCCGCAGTCCCGGGCGGGCAACGCGGAGATGTACACCGTGGTCCACGGCGACACCCTCTCCGGCATCGCGGACGACCAGGACGTCCGGGGCGGCTGGCGGGGCCTGTACGCGGCCAATCGGTCGGCCATAGGGTCCGACCCCGATCTGATCGTGCCCGGCCAGCGTCTCGCCCTGCGCGGCGAGGGCGCCACGAAGACGAGGCCGGCGCACCGGCCGGCGCCGTCGGCGAAGCCGTCGACGAAGAAGCCGGTCCAGGACCGCGCCAAGGAGCGGCCGAAGGAGCGCTCCAAGGAGCGGCCGAAGGGCGAGGGCAAGGAGCGCGCAGGCCGGTCCACGGCCACCCGGCAGGGCCTCGTGGCCCCCGTCGGCGCCTCACTCGGGACGCCCTACCGCAAGGCGGGCTCCTCCTGGTCGAAGGGCTACCACACCGGCATCGACTTCCCCGTGCCCACCGGCACGTCGGTCAAGTCGGTCGCGGCGGGCAGCGTCGTCAGCGCGGGATGGGGCGGCTCGTTCGGCTACCAGGTCGTGGTCCGGCACGCCGACGGCCGCTACAGCCAGTACGCCCACCTGTCGGCGATCTCCGTGCGGGACGGGCAGTCGGTGAGCGCCGGCCAGCGCATCGGCCGCTCGGGCTCCACCGGAAACAGCTCGGGCCCTCATCTGCACTTCGAGGTGCGGACGGGGCCCGGTTTCGGTTCGGACGTCGACCCGGTGGCGTACCTCCGGGCCGGCGGCGTCAGGATCTGACACGCATGCGGTGCCGGTCGACCGTGGGCAGCGGGACGTACGGGATGCCGTAGAAGGGCACGTAGGAGAGCGGGCGTTCGTCGTCGGAGGCCGCCGCCACCGACGGCTCCCCGCTCTCGTACGAGGCGTCCGCCACGGAAGCCACCACCGCTGCCGCCGCGGCAACGGCATCCGGCCCGGGCACGAGCACCGCGTCCGCGGCGTCCGGCACCTCCGCCGGCGTCTCCTGCTCGCCCCGCAGCCCGGCGGCCTCCGACCCCGGCACGAGCACAGCCGCAGGCGTCCTCGGCCCCGGCCCCGGCACGAGCACAGCCGCAGGCGCCCTCGGCCCCGGCCCCGGCACGAGCACAGCCGCAGGCGTCCCCGGCCCCGGCACGAGCACCGCCGACACCGTCCCCGCCCTCGGCCCCGCCGCGAGCACGTCCTGCACGGGCAGGCGCCCCGCGGCGGGCACGGCCTCGGCTCCGGCAGTCACGGGCTCGGTCCGGCCGTCCACGCCCTCGGGGGCTGCGGGCATCTCCGCGGAACCGGCGCCCACGGCCTTCGGTGCATGCCCCGCCGCCGGCAGACCCTCCGTGTCCGCGGGCTGCCCGTGCGTGAGCCGCTCCGTCGTCAGCAGGATCAGGCCGCCCGCGGCCACCACGCCGCAGCTCAGCGCGAGCGCCGTGCCCGTCGTTCCGTAGCGGAAGGTTTCTCCGAACATCGTGATGCCGACCGCGGCCGCCACCACCGGGTTCACGACCGTCAGCGTCGCCAGCGGGGCCGCGAGGCCGGCGCCCCGGTAGGAGGCCTGTGACAACAGCATGCCGGCCGTGGCGAGGGCGCCGATCACGGCGAGGGACGGCACGTCCGCCGCCGACACACCGCCCGTCCAGTCGACCGCGACGGTCTTGGTGAACACCGAGGACATGCCGAACGCGATACCGGAGGCGGTCGCCAGCAGCATGCTGCGGACCGCCGGGTGCCGGTGCGCGGCCCGGGCGGCGATCATCAGCGCCACGACCACACCGGCCGTGACGACGGCGACGGCCGCCCGCTCCGCCGTGTTCAGGGACTGTGCGTCCGACGCGGCGACCAGGGACAGCAGACCGGCGAGCCCGACCGTCGCCATGATCGCGCCCCGCCAGGCCGTGGCACCGGCCTTGCGGCCGACGAACAGCGCCGCCATCGGCAGGGCCACCACGATGGTCAGCGCGCCGAGCGGCTGGACCAGGCTCAGCGGCCCGTAGGCCAGCGCCACCACGTGCAGCACTCCGCCGAGGCCGTTCAGCCCGACCGCCGCCCACCAGCCCGGCCGCCGCAGCGGCGCGTACTGCTCGCCCGGCGAGGACTCCGCCACCCGCTCCTGCACGATCGCCCCGCCCGCGTAGGCGAACGCGGAGACGAGGGAGAGCAGGACGGACAACGCGAGGGCGCTCATCGGCTGATCCTCTGCGTCAGGCGGGGGCGCTCGGCCCGGCGCGGCGAAAGGTGGGCTTTCATGACCAACACCCTGCCGTGTCCAGGTCTTCCCGTCGTCGTCCCTGAGCACTCATTGGGTCCTACTGCCGATGGAGTACGAGGGGACCCCCATCATCCCCAGGGTGGGCGAGTCCGGTCGGGGGCCACCGGGTCGCATCCCGCAGGGGCCTTGGTACTACTGCTCTTCATGGACCTCGACCCCGACCTTGCCGCGCTCCGCCCGCTCGCCGGCTTCTTCGTGCTGCGCACGGAAGGAGCATCGGCCGGGTCTCTTCCCACTCTCGCACAGGCCTACGCCCCGGTAGCACCGGATGTATCGGTAAATCCTCTGATTTTTCGTGTGCGAAAAATCGCTACAGCCCTGCGGGTCCCGGAATCGCGCGTCGCCGCGTCCGTCACCCACCAGGGACTCGCGGCCCGGCTCTGGTCGATCGCCCTCGGCTGCGCCGCGCTCTACGGCGGCGTCCCCGACCTCGACGCCCGGCTGCTGCGCTGGGACGCCGACGGCAGCGCCCCCGACGACCTGTGGCTCACGGACGTACGCCCCCTCCCGGGGGACGCTGCGGCCCTCGCGGACGTCGTCCTGCACGGCCACCTCGTCCCGTTGGCGGCGGCTCTGCGCGCCCATCACGGCCTCGCCCCGGGCCTGCTGCGGGGCAACGCCGCCTCCGCGCTGGCCGGCGCCGCTCGGGAACTGGGCCGCTGGGCCCGGCGGCACGGCCGTCCGGACGCCGCCGCCCGGGCCCGCTCCCTGGCCGCGGAAGTCCTCGCCCACCCCCTGCTCACCGGCGCCGGGACCCTCGACGGCACCGCCTTCCGGCGCCGCAGCTGCTGCCTGTACTACCGGGTGCCCGGCGGGGGCGTCTGCGGCGACTGTTGCTTCACACGGCCGCCCCGCTCTTCCCCGCGCGCCGCTTCTGGGTGACCATGAAAGGGAACGGCCGCTGAGAGCAGGGAGTTGCGGGTGCGAGTGGCACTGCTGACCCGGGAGTACCCGCCGGATGTCTACGGCGGTGCAGGCGTCCATGTGGAGTTCCTCGCCCGCGAGCTCAGACCGCTCGTCGACCTGGACGTGCACTGCTGGGGCGAGGGCCGCGCCGACGGCGTGCTGCGCCACCGCCCCTGGTCCGCGCTCGACGGCGCCAACGACGCGCTGCGCACCTTCGCCGTCGACCTCGCCATGGCCGCCGCCCTGGAGGGCCGCGAGCTGGTCCACTCCCACACCTGGTACGCCAACCTCGGCGGCCATCTCGCCAAGATGCTGTACGGCATCCCGCACGTGATGACCGCGCACTCCCTGGAGCCGCTGCGCCCCTGGAAGGCCGAGCAGCTCGGCGGCGGCTACGGACTGTCCAGCTGGGCCGAACGCACCGCGATCGAGGCCGCCGACGCGGTGGTCGCCGTCTCCGGAGCCATGCGCGAGGACATCCTCGGCTGCTACCCGGCGCTGGACCCCGAGCGGGTCCACGTCGTGCACAACGGCATCGACACCTCCCTCTACCGGCCCGACCACGGCACGGACGCCCTGGAGCGGATCGGGCTCGACCGCTCCCGCCCGTTCGTGCTGTTCGTCGGGCGCATCACCCGGCAGAAGGGCGTGCCCCACCTGCTGCGCGCGGTGCGGGACATCAACCCGGCCGCGCAGGTCGTGCTGTGCGCGGGCGCCCCGGACACGCCGGAGATCGACCAGGAGTTCCGCGAGCTGTTCGGGGAGCTGAGCGCGGTCCGCGACGGCGTGTTCTGGATACCGAAGATGCTGCCCCGCCCGGAGGTGATCCAGCTCCTCACCCACGCGGCCCTGTTCGTCTGCCCCTCGGTGTACGAGCCGCTCGGCATCGTGAACCTGGAGGCGATGGCCTGCGGCACTCCCGTGGTGGCCTCGGCGGTCGGCGGCATCCCCGAGGTCGTGGACGACGGCGCCACCGGGCTGCTGGTCCCGCCCGGCGACGATTTCGAGGCGGGTCTCGCCCGGGCCATGGACGCGGTTCTGGGTGATCCGGAGGCCGCCGGGCGGATGGGCGAGGCCGGGCGGGAGCGCGTGGTCGGCGAGTTCGGCTGGGACGCGGTGGCCCGCCGCACGGTCCGGCTCTACGAGGAGATCGTCAAACAGGCTTAGTGGGTACTGCTCAGGGGCAGGCATCGGGAAATCGGCGTGAGGGGAGCGGCCATGCGTGGTGGTGGTCCTTCGGTCCTGGGGATCGTGCTGGCGGGCGGCGAGGGCAAACGGCTGATGCCCCTGACCGCCGACCGGGCCAAACCGGCGGTGACCTTCGGCGGTACGTACCGCCTGGTGGACTTCGTCCTGTCCAACCTCGTCAACGCCGGTGTCCTGCGCATCTGCGTCCTGACGCAGTACAAGTCGCACTCGCTGGACCGGCACATCACGACCACCTGGCGGATGTCCAACCTGCTGGGCAACTACGTGACGCCCGTGCCCGCCCAGCAGCGCCTCGGCCCGCACTGGTACCTGGGCAGCGCCGACGCGATCCTGCAGTCGCTGAACCTGATCTACGACGAGCGCCCCGAGTACGTCGCCGTCTTCGGCGCCGACCACGTCTACCGCATGGACCCGCGCCAGATGCTCGACCAGCACATCGAGAGCGGCGCGGGCGTGACGGTCGCCGGGATCAGGGTGCAGCGCACCCAGTCCTCGTCCTTCGGGGTGATCACGCCGGGCTCGGACGGCCAGACGGTGGAGCGCTTCCTGGAGAAGCCCTCGGCCCCGCCCGGGCTGGCGGACGATCCCAACTCCGTCTTCGCCTCGATGGGCAACTACATCTTCACCACCAAGGCCCTCATCGAGGCGCTGAAGCGGGACGCGGAGGACGAGTCCTCCGTGCACGACATGGGCGGCTCGATCCTGCCCCAGCTCACCGACCGGGGTGAGGCCGCGCTGTACGACTTCAGCGCCAACCACGTGCCTGGCGAGACCACCCGCGACCAGGGCTACTGGCGGGACGTCGGCACGCTGGACGCCTACTACGAGGCCCACATGGACCTGATCGCCGAGCGCCCCGCCTTCAACCTGTACAACCGCAGCTGGCCCATCTACACGCACTCGTACCAGCTCTCGCCGGCCCGCTTCAACGCCGGCGGCATCGCCAGCGAGTCGATCATCAGCGCCGGCTGCCTGGTGCGCGGACAGGTCACGCGGTCCGTGCTGTCGCCGGGTGTGCTCGTCGACCCGGGGGCCGTGGTGCAGGGTTCGGTGCTGCACGACAACGTGCACATCGGCCGGGGAGCGGTGGTGCGCGGCGCCGTTCTCGACAAGAACGTCGAGGTGCCGCCGGGCGCGACCATCGGCGTCAACCCGGAGCGGGACGCGGAGCTGTACACGGTCTCCAAGGCCGGGGTCATCGCCCTCGGGAAGGGGCAGTTGGTCACCTGACGCGGGGCGGCCCCGGGACTTTGTCCTGCCTATGGACGAAGAGCGGAATCCATGGTGGCATGCAACCTCCTGTGCATGCCAACGTCGGCATGGAGGTTCCGTGCGTCCCCGACGCCTCAGAAACCGCCTCGCGTCAGTGCTCTGCGCGCTCGCTGACCGTGGAGGCCCGCGGTGTCCGGGACGGCGTACCGATCACGGCGACGGCGTACGACGGTCGGCGCAAGGTGGCCACGGCGAGCGGCCGTACCGGCCGGCCGCTGACCCTGACCCTCCACGACCCGCACCTGTGGTCACCCGACGACCCCTTCCTCTACCGCCTGGAGGTGAAGGCCGGCGCTGACCGGGTCGGCAGCCAATTCGGGATGCGCTCGATCGCCGTCAAGGAGATCGACGGCGTGCCGCGCACGGTCCTCAACGGCACGCCGGTCTTCATGATGGCCACCGTCGACCAGGGATTCCGGCCGGACGGCCTGCACACCGCGCCCACCGACGAGGCCCTCGCCTACGACCTGAAGGCGCACAAGCGGCTCGGCTTCAACTCCGTCCGCAAGCACATCAAGGTCGAGCCGGACCGCTGGTTCTACTGGGCCGACCGGCTCGGGCTGCTGGTGTGGCAGGACATGCCCGCGATGACGGCCGGGGTGAACCCGAGTGCCGCCTCCCGCGCCCGCTACGAGCGCGAGATGAAGGAGATGATCGACGAGCACGGCAAGGGGAGCAGCGGGGCCGTGTACACCCAGATCGCGGACGTCGAGGGTGAGCTCAACGGCTTCCTCACCTATGACCGCGCGGTGCTGAAACCCGACACGGCGAAGCTGAGGGCGGCGCACGAGGCGTTGATCCGTGCCGCCTCCCGGGTGACTCCCACGGGGTGCCCGGCGGCGCAACCTGTGCTGAACTGACCCCACATGCACCATAAGTCCCGCCCCTTTCGCCGGGGCGGGACTTAATCTGCTGTTAACTGTACGTAGCGTGATCGTACTTGACCGTAATCGGCTGGGGGCGGTTGACTGCTGACCCACCCGTCGTCGACGCGAGGCAAGGCCTTGACTGCTGATCTGCTCGCTCCTCTCGACCTGGCGTTCTGGAACATCGAGTCCGCCGAACACCCGATGCACCTCGGCGCGCTCGGGATCTTCTCGGCCCACTCGCCCGCCGCGGGCGCCCACGCGGCGGACCTGCTCGCGGCCCGGGCCGCCGGTGTCCCCGGACTGCGGATGCGCATCCGCGACGTGTGGCAGCCGCTGCCCTCGGCCCTGCGCCGCCCGCTCGCCTTCGGCGGTGCCGCCCGCGAGGCGGACCCGGACTTCGACTCCCTGAACCATGTGCGGCTGCACGCGCCGACCGCCGACTTCCACACGGTGGCGGGCCGTCTCATGGAACGCCCCCTGGAGCGCGACCGGCCGCCCTGGGAGGCCCACGTCCTGCCCGGCGAGGACGGTGTCTGCTTCGCCGTCCTGTTCAAGTTCCACCACGCCCTGGCCGACGGGCTGCGGGCGCTGACCCTCGCCGCCGGCGTCATGGACCCGATGGACATGCCCGCCCCCCGGCCCCGCCCCGCCGAGGCCCCCCGCCCTCTGGTGCCGGACGTGCGGGACCTGCCCGGGCTGATGCGCGGCGCCCTGTCCGACATGAGCCGCGCCCTGGACATCGGCGCCTCCGTCGCCCGCTCCTCCCTCGACGTGCGCTCCACCCCCGCGCTCACGTGCGAGCCGAGCGGCACCCGCCGCACCGCCGGAGTGGTGCTCGACCTCGACGATGTGCACCGCGTCCGCAAGACCGTCGGCGGCACCGTCAACGACGTCCTCATCGCGGTCGTCGCGGGCGCCCTGCGCCGCTGGCTCGACGAGCGCGGCGACGGCAGCGAGGGCGTCGCGCCCCGCGCCCTGATCCCCGTCTCCAAGCGTCGCCCGCGCACCGCGTACCCGCAGGGCAACCGGCTCTCCGGGTACTTGATGCGGCTTCCGGTGGACGACCCGGACCCGCTGGCCCGACTGGCCTCGGTCCGGGACGCGATGGACCGCAACAAGGACGCCGGCCCCAACCGGGGCGCGGGCGCCGTCGCCCTGCTCGCCGACCACGTCCCCGCCTTCGCCCACCGGCTCGGCGGCCCTCTGGTCGGCCAGGCGGCCCGGCTCTGGTTCGACCTCCTGGTGACCAGCGTGCCGCTGCCCAGCCTGGGCCTGAAGCTCGGCGGACACCCGCTCACCGCCGTCTTCCCCTTCGCCCCGCTGGCCCCCGGCCACTCCCTGGCCGTCGCGGTCTCGACGTACCGGGGGAGCGTCCACTACGGTCTCGTCGCCGACGGCGAGGCGGTCCCCGACCTCGACCTGTTCGCCGCGGCCGTCTCCCAGGAGGCGGCGACGCTGATCAAGGCCTGCCGGTCGTGATCAAGGCAACTTTGGCGGTGCGGCCCGACGCTCCGTAGAATTCGCCCTTCGAATGCGGGCGCGACCGGCGCGCCGCGAGGGCAGAGCAGGGAACGACAGCGGCGATGACGGTGACAGAGGACGGCCCGCAGGCCATGGACGAGACCGGCGGGCTCTCGTACGGACCCGGCATCGACCCGGAGCGCCTGGCCGTCTGCCTCGGCGTGCTCGAGGAACTCGACAAGCTGGACGTCGACCACCCGGACGCCATCGCCGTGCGCCGGGCCACCGCGGGCATCTACCGCACGGTCAAGCAGCGCCGCCGCCAGGAGCGCCGGGCCGCCAAGACCGCCCACGACAAGGCGGTCACGGAGGCCACGGCGACCGGCTCCGCCCAGCGCATCGACGACGAGACCGAGGGTCTGCTGCCGTCGTCGAACACCGAGGAGGGCAGGATCGCGGGGATACTCCAGCGCCCGCGCTCCTGCTACACCTGCAAGTCCCGGTACGTGGAAGTCGACTACTTCTACCACCAGCTCTGTCCGGACTGCGCCCGCGTGAACCGCGAGAAGCGCGACGTCCGCGCCGACCTCACCGGCAAGCGCGCCCTGCTCACCGGCGGCCGGGCCAAGATCGGCATGTACATCGCGCTCCGGCTGCTCCGCGACGGCGCGCACACCACGATCACCACCCGCTTCCCCAAGGACGCCATCCGCCGCTTCAAGGCCATGGACGACTCCGCGGACTGGATGCACCGCCTGGAGGTCGTCGGCATCGACCTGCGCGACCCCGCCCAGGCCGTGGCCCTCGCCGACCAGGTCGCCGAGGCGGGACCGCTCGACATCCTCGTCAACAACGCGACCCAGACCGTGCGGCGCCTGCCCTCCGCATACGCCGCACTGGTCGAGGGCGAGAGCGCCCCGCTGCCCGCCGGCGAGCTGCCCGCCCACCACGTCATCGGGGCCTTCAACTCCGGCGCGGTGGACGGCATCGCGGCGCTGCCCCTCGGCACCAGCGGCCTCGACGCCCAGAAGGTCGCCGACCTCGCCCTCGTCGCGGGCAACGCCAGCGTCGAACGGCACCTGGACGGCACGGCGATCGACGCGGGCGGCCTCGTGCCCGACGTGGTCGACTCCAACACCTGGGTGCAGACGATCGAGCAGATCTCGCCCGTGGAGCTGCTGGAGACGCAGCTGTGCAACTACACGGCGCCGTTCATCCTGATCAGCAAGCTGCGGCCGGCCATGGCCGAGGCCGCGAAGAAGGCGGAGAGCGGCCGCGCGTACGTCGTGAACGTGTCCGCGATGGAGGGCGTCTTCGGGCGCGGGTACAAGGGCGCGGGACACCCGAACACCAACGCCGCCAAGGCCGCGATGAACATGGTGACGCGGACCAGCGCGCAGGAGATGTTCCAGACCGACGGCATCCTGATGACCTCGGTGGACACGGGCTGGATCACGGACGAGCGGCCGCACTACGACAAGCTGCGGCTCGCCGAGGCCGGGTTCCACGCCCCGCTCGACCTGGTCGACGGTGCGGCCCGGGTCTACGACCCGATCGTGCGGGGCGAGGCGGGCGAGGACCTGTACGGCGTCTTCATGAAGGACTACGCGCCGGGCAAGTGGTAGCCGTGGCCGGCTCCCCGCGCCCTTGAGCCGGTCGTACCCCGGGGTGTCTCAAGTGGTGGCGGCCCGTCAGTCCACCGCTTTGAGGCGGGAGTTGCGTGCCGCCAGCAGTTCCAGGACCGTGCGCCAGTCCTCCAGGACCCCGGCGTCGAAACCCGCCGTGCGGCCCTCCTCGGTCGCCTGGCGCAGGGTGAGGAGATTGTCGTCGGCCGGGGCGTCACGGCGGGGGCAGTGGCGTACCAGGCGGGAGACCCGCTCGCCGAGCAGGGCGCGCACCGCGTCGGCCGCCTGGTCAGCGCGCCCGGCGTGATCGCCGGGCCACAGAAGCCCGCCGACGGGCTGCACCAGGCCCGCGACTTGGAGTTCCTTGTCCGCCGGCCGGCTGCGGCGCAGCAGCGCCGCGGTCCGCAGCGCGTGGTCGTGCGGGTCGACCGGCGGGCGGGCGCGGACCGGGACGTCCCGGGTGCCCCGGCAGGCGTACAGCAGATCCATCAGCTCCTCGACGCTGCGCGGCTCCATGCGTCAGTCCTCCCGCGAGACAGCCGTTGCGTACGGCAGCAGAGCATGGCGAGCTTGCGACGCGGCCAACGCCGCTTGAACTGCGCAACCGTCTGGAAAGCGCTGCCCCCGACGTACGCCGTTCGAGTGATTCGCAAAACGGTCCTATGTCTACAAACCCGTACGCAAACACGAGTTGAACGGCAGATGACGCGTGATTGTTACCGGCTGTTTTCAGCCCCATCGAGCGGGGCTTCGCTCATCTGGTTAGTCTGATGCGGACGGACAGCAGTACGGGGTCCTACCCACACCCACGGTCCGTCATGGGACCAGCCGGTTCACCACGGCCTGCTCTCCCGTGAGTCGACCGGCGCCACCGCGTCCGAACTGCATTTGACATAGAGGCCCGAGCGGGCGTCAGGCGCAGCAGGACCGGCGCGTACGTCCCGAGGGTGACCGACACATAAGGAGTGCGCGGTGACACCGGAGAAGACGAATCGCGATCAACGCCCCAAGGAACGCGGCGAGCGCGCCGGCCGACGGGCCGACGAGCTCGGCAGCCTCGACGTGTGGGCCCGTTCGGCCCCGATCCGCCTCGCGGGCTACGAGGACGACCTCGCAGAGCCCCACATCCTGCCCAGCGTCGACTGACCCGGGGCGGACCCTCCGCGACCTCCGAGCGCATGGCCGTGCCAGACTCGCGGCCATGCTGATCAGGGAAGCAACGGCTGACGACTGGCCTCGCATCTGGCCGTTCTGGCACCGCATCGTCGCCACGGGCGAGACCTACGCATGGGACCCGGGCACCTCCGAGGAGGAGGCCCGGGTCCTGTGGATGAACCCGGCGAAACGCGTCTACGTCGTCGAGGACGACAGTGGAACCGTCGTCGCCTCCGCCTACCTCACCCCCAACTACGGTGGCCCCGCCGCCCGCATCGCCAACGCCGGCTTCATGGTCGACCCCGGCCGGGGCGGCCGCGGTTACGGCCGCGCCCTCGCCGAGCACCTCCTGACCGAGGCCCGGGCCGCCGGCTACCGCGGCATGGTCTTCAACGCCGTCGTCGAGACCAACCCGGCCGTGAGGCTGTGGATTTCCCTCGGCTTCACGGTCCTCGGCACCGTCCCCGACGCGTTCGACCACCCCCGCCACGGCCGGGTGGGGCTGCACATCATGTACCGGGCGCTGTAGGCCGACGCGGCGGTCGCCGCTCTCAGGGCCGGGCGTACGGCCGGGTCATGATCTCCATGTTGTGGCCGTCCGGGTCGTCGAAGTAGGCGCCGCGACCCCCGAAGAGGTCGTTGACCCGGCCGGGACGGGTGTGGTTCGGGTCGGCGTAGTAGGTGACGTCGAGCGCCTCCATGCGGTCGATCATGCCGTCGAACCGCTCGTCGGGTACGAGGAACGCGTAGTGCTGCGACTGGATCGGCTCGTCGGTCATCTCGTAGTAGTCGAGGGTCGCGCCGTTGCCCAGGTCGACGGGGAGGAACGGGCCGAAGGGGGCACCGACCTCCAGACCCAGGACGGTCGCCAGGAACTCCGCCGACAGGTGGCGGTCGGAGGCGTAGACGGCGGTGTGGTTCAGATGGGCGATGGTCGTCGGAAGGTCGGTGGCGTGCCGGGTGTCGGACATGCGTGGGTTCGTCTCCGGGTCTCGGGATCCGTGGTGAAGCGCCGCTGAGGGGCGCGGGGATGAGGACACGAAGAACGGGAGGCGGGGCGCGTGCCCTCTCCGGCTCTCGGGCGGGCCCGGGCGGGGTCACCCCCGCCGCGCTCACTGCGAGGCCGGGCGCCTCACTCGTGCATGGCCTACGGCCGACCCGGCAGTCACCCGCCCGACCCTAGTCCATCGGCGCCGTCCGCTGCCACGGGTTTCGCTCCTCCAACTGCCCGGCCAGATCGAGCAGTCGGGACTCCGTGCCGGGCCGGCCCACCAACTGCACGGCGCAGGGCGCGCCGGAGGGGAGGGTCCCGCACGGGACGGACATGGCGGGCCAGCCGGTGAGGTTCCACGCGGGCGTCAGGGGTGAGTAGTTCGTGTTCACCAGCACATTGCTCAGCCAGCCCCGCTCGTGCCAGGGGCCGGCCTTCGGGGAGCGGCGGGCGAGCGCGGGTGTGAGCAGCACGTCGTGCTCGGTGAAGAACGGCTCCAGCCTCCGGCGCAGCTGTTCCCGGCTCGCCCCGGAGCTGACCGTGCGCAGGAAGGGCCGGCCGAGCCGGGCGTGGACGCGGGTGCGCCGGGTCAGCAGCCGGGGGTCCAGGGGCCGGGCGTCCGCGGCGGTACCCGCCGACCAGTGGGCCAGGGAGGTCGTGGCGAGCGACAGCGGGTAGGGCGGGTCGGCGCGCCGGACCTGATGCCCCGCCCGCATCAGCAGGCCCGCCGCGTCCCGGGCGGCCGCCGCGTACGGGCGGCTGATGGTGACGCCCGCCAGGGGGCTGCGCAGCGACACGGCGACCCTGAGGACGCCGGGCGCGGACACGGGAGCGGGCTCGGTGCCTGCGAGGACCGAGAACATCAGGCGGGCGTCCTCGACGGTCGTGGCGAGCGGCCCGTTCTCCGACATGCCGAACCAGGTGCTGTCCCCGTCGCCGGTCGGGACGACCCCCTGCCCCGGCTTGATGGTGACCAGGCCGCAGTTGGCCGCCGGTATGCGCAAGGACCCCATGCCGTCGTTGCCGAGGGCGATCGGCACCATGCCGGCGGCGACGGCGGCCGCGCTGCCGCCCGACGAACCGCCTGCCGAACGCGTGGGGTCCCAGGGGTTGCGGGCGATGCCCAGCACGCCGTCCGTCGTGCCGAAGACGCACAGCTCGGGGACGTTCGTCAGCCCCACGACCACCGCGCCCGCGGCCCGCAGCCGGGCCACCGTCACATGGTCCTGCGGGGCCGGGGTGTCCGGCGTGGCGGCCGAGCCGATCCGCCGGGACTCGCCGCGCACGGCGAGGTTGTCCTTGACGGCCACGGGCACCCCGGCCAGGGGCAGTTCGACGAAGTCGCCGCGCGCCGCCACCTCGTCGGCCTCGGCCAGGGCCGCCTCGGCGCGCACCGTGCGGAAGGCCCCGACCCGGCCGTCGAGCCGCTCGATCCGGGCGAGGTGCTCGGCGACCACCTCGCGGGGCGTGACCCGCTTCTCGCGTACGGCGGCGGATATCTCGGCGGCGGTGCGGCCGGTCCAGGTGGTCACAGCGGCTCCTCGGAGGGGAGAGGGCGGACTTACTGACGAGTACGTAGGGAGAACTGTGCACCGGTCCGGGGCCGCCCGTCGAGGTCGCCGACCGCTTACCCGCGTGTCCGTGGTGGGTGTCAGCGCAGGTGGCGTGCGAGGAAGGCCTCGGTGACGTCCATCGAGGCCGCCCACTTCAGCCCGAACGTGTGCCCTTCGCCGCTGACGGTGCGGAGCACGACGTCCTTGCCGGCCTCCTGGAACGCCGCGGCGGCCTCGCGTGACCAGGCGAGGGGGCAGGTGTCGTCCGCGGTTCCGTGCTGGATCAGCAGGGGGTCGGACACGCGGTCGGCGTGGGTGAGCGGGGAGACGCCGCGCCAGAACGCCGGGTTCTCCTCGGGCGTTCCGTGCTTCTCCTCGATCTCGGTGACGAGGGGGTCGCCCTCTGGCCGCTGTCCCTCGCACCGGGGGAGCGGCGGCTGGTCGTGGACACGGAGGTCGACTGGCACGAGACGGAGAAGTTCCTCAAGCTCGCCTTCCCGCTCGACGTGCACGCCGAACGGTACGCGTCCGAGACGCAGTTCGGGCACTTCCACCGGCCGACCCACACCAACACGTCCTGGGAGGCCGCCAAGTTCGAGGCGTGCAACCACCGCTTCGTCCACCTGGAGGAACCCGGCTTCGGCGTCGCGATCGTCAAAGACTCGACGTACGGCCACGATGTGACGCGCACCGTCCGCACCGACGGCGACGGCGGTACGACCACCACCGTCCGCGCCTCCCTGCTGCGGGCCCCGCGCTTCCCCGACCCGGAGACCGACCAGGGCGTCCACCGGTTCCGGCACGCGCTGGTGCCCGGCGTGGGCATCGGGGACGCGGTGCGCGAGGGCTGGCGGATCGATCTGCCGGAACGCCACCTCACCGGGGCCGCCGAGGTGGCGCCCCTGGTGACATCGGACCAGGACGCGGTGGTCGTCACGGCCGTCAAGCTGGCCGACGACGGCAGCGGTGACGTGGTCGTCCGGTTCCACGAGGCGTTCGGCGGCCGGGCACGCGCCACGCTCACCGCCGGGTTCGAGGTCGCCGGTGTCGCGGTGACGGACCTGCTGGAACGCCCGCTCGCCGACGCGGCGGCACCGGAGATCCGCGACGGGCGGATCGCGCTGCGGCTGCGGCTGCGGCTGGTCACCCTCCGGCTGCGGCGCGCCTGACGGCAGGCGGGAGACGCAGGTCACATTCGCCGATGTCACATCGTGGTGGGCCCCTGCCTCATAGGGGTGTACGCACCGACAACGGCAGAGGAGCTCACCATGAGCGCACGACTGGACATCTTCGGCAGCCCGACCGCGAGCAAGCTCGTCAAGCAGTTCACTTCCGTGGGGCGGCTGGTGGTGGAGTCACCGCTGCCGGCCGCCACCCGGGAACTGGTCTCGCTGCGGGTGAGCCAGATCAACGGATGCGCGGTCTGCATCGACATGCACACCAAGGAGGCCACCGCCGCGGGCGAGAGCGCCGTGCGGCTCCATCTGGTCGCGGCGTGGCGGGAGGCGACGGTCTTCACCGACGCCGAGCGTGCCGCGCTGGAGCTGGCCGAGCAGGGGACCCGGATCGCGGACGGCGCCGGCGGGGTGCCGGACGAGGTGTGGGAGCGGGCCGCCAAGCACTACGACGAGGAGCAGCTCATGGCGCTGGTGACCCTGATCGCCTTCATGAACACCGCGAACCGGCTGAACGTCCTGCTGGAGCAGCCGGCGGGCGACTACAAGGCCGGCCAGTTCAAGTAGCCGCGGAGCACCGGGCCCTGGGACTGGCCTAGGGCCCGAGCTGCGCGCGCAGCCACTGCTCCACCTCGCCCACGTGCGCGGCCGCCGCCGCGCGGGCCGCCTCCGGGTCACGGGCCGCCAGGGCGCGGTGGATCGCCGCGTGCTCGCGGCGGGTGCGGGCGAAGGCGCCCTCCTCCTGGTAGCCGCGCCAGACGCGGGCGCGGAACGTCCGTGACGACAGGCCCTCCAGGATCGCGGCCATCGTCTCGTTGCCCGCGGCCGCCGCGATCTCCCGGTGGAAGGCCAGGTCGTGGGCGAGGATCTCCTCCGGATCGTCCGTGGCGTTCATCGCCGCCAGGTGCTTCTCCACCTCGGCCAGCTGGTCCGGGGTGATCCGTGCGGCGGCCAGCGCCGTCGCCGTCGACTCCAGGATCCGCCGGATCTCCAGCAGCTCCACCAGCTGCGGGCCGCGCGACAGGTCCGCGACGACACCGAAGGTCTCCAGCAGGTCGCCGGCCTCCAGTTGCGTGACGTAGATGCCCGAGCCGTGCCGGGCCTCCAGGACGCCCAGCACCGTGAGCGCGCGGATCGCCTCCCGCATCGAGCTGCGGGAGATGCCGAGCTGGACCGCCAGATCGCGTTCGGTGGGCAGCCGCTGACCCGGCTCCAGCCGGCCCTCGCCGATCATCGCCTTGATCCGCTCGATGGCGCGTTGCGTCACGGTGCCCTTCTGCGGGGCTGTCTCGTCGTCCACGCCACTCCTCCGATCACCGCGCTCCGGCGCAGTCTAACCAGCCAGGTGGTCGGACCACTGCGAGCCACAAGCGGGAAAATCCGGCGTCGAAGGGTGTTCTGGCGAGGGAGTGGTCTGATAAGTATGCGGGCATCTGCTGGAAGACCGGTCGATGGGAGCCCCCTGAGATGCCCGGAAGCACAGTGCGGAAGCGGAACACGTCCCGGATGCTCGGCGCGGTGGCCCTGGCCGCCGGAGCGTCCCTGGTGCTCGCCGCGTGCGGCAGCACCAAGGACACCGGAGCCTCCGGGGCCGCAGGCGGTGACGGCACCGGCAAGGTCGGGGTGGTGCTGCCCCTGCTGACCTCGCCGTTCTGGCAGTCGTACAACGACTACGTGCCGAAGATGGCGAAGTCCGAGGGCGTGGACGCGATGAAGACCGTCAACTCCAACAGCGACCCCTCGCAGCAGATCACCGACATCAACAACCAGCTGAACCAGGGCGTCGAAGGCCTGGTCGTCGCCCCGCTGGACAGCGCCGCCATCGAGGCCGGACTCGTCCAGGCCGAGCGCAAGGGCGTGCCGGTCGTCGCCGTGGACGTGGCACCCGACAAGGGCAAGGTCGCCATGGTGGTCCGGGCGAACAACGTCGCGTACGGCGAGAAGGCCTGCCGATACCTCGGCGAGCACATCACCTCCGGCAAGGTCGTGCAGGTCATGGGCGACCTCGCCTCGGTCAACGGCCGCGACCGCTCCGCGGCGTTCCGCGCCTGCGTGCAGAAGAACTTCCCGAAGCTGAAGGTCCTGGAGATCCCCGCCAAGTGGGAGTCCGACACCGCGGCCTCCAAGCTCGACACCCTCCTCAACGCCAACCCCGACATCAAGGGCATCTACCTGCAGGCGGGCGGCGTCTACCTCGCGCCCACCCTCCAGACCCTCAAGTCCAAGGGAATGCTGAAGAAGGCCGGGAAGTCGGGCCACATCGCCATCGTCTCCAACGACGGCATCCCGCAGGAGTTCGACGCGATCCGCAAGGGCGAGATCGACGCCACCGTCTCCCAGCCCGCCGACGCCTACGCCAAGTACGGCATGTACTACATCAAGGCGGCGATGCAGGGGAAGCGGTTCAAGCCGGGCCCGACGGACCACGACTCGACCATCGTCAAGCTGCCCAGCGGCATCCTGGAGGACCAGTTGCCCGCCCCGCTGGTCACCAAGGAGAACGTCGACGACCCCGAGCTGTGGGGCAACACGGTCGAATGAGCAGCCCACTTGTCGAGGCTCGGGGCGTCGTCAAGCGCTACGGCCCCACCACCGCCCTCGCCGACGGCCGGCTCACCGTCCTGCCCGGCGAGTCCCACGCCCTGGTCGGCCGCAACGGCGCGGGCAAGTCGACCCTCGTCCGCATCCTCACCGGCCTCCAGGCACCCGACGAGGGCACCGTCCACTTCGACGGGGAGCCCGCGCCCCCGCTCACCGACCGGGACGCCTGGCGCCGCAAGGTCGCCTGCGTCCACCAGCATCCGACGGTCGTCCCCGAACTGACCGTCGCCGAGAACCTGTTCATCAACCGGCAGCCCCTGAGGAAGGGCTTCATCAGCTGGCGCCGCCTCACGTCCGAAGCGGCCGCCCTCCTCGACACCTGGGACGTACGCGTCGCCCCCGAGGCCCGCACGGCCGACCTCAAGGTCGAGGACCGGCAGATGGTGGAGATCGCCCGGGCGCTGAGCTTCGGCGCCCGCTTCATCGTCCTGGACGAACCCACCGCCCAGCTCGACAACCGGGAGATCGAGCGCCTCTTCACCCGCATGCGGGCCCTCCAGGACTCGGGCGTCACCTTCCTGTTCATCTCGCACCACCTCCAGGAGGTGTACGAGGTCTGCCAGACCGTCACGGTCCTGCGCGACGCCCGCTGGATCACCACCGCGCCGGTCGCCGACCTCCCGCGCCAGGCGCTGGTGGAGGCCATGGCGGGGGAGACGATCGCGGAGGCGGCCGAGCGGCAGCGGGCCGCCGAGGCCGCGGGCCCCGTGCTCCTCGACGTTCACGGTCTCCGCTCGACGGCGTACGACAACGTCGACCTCACCGTCCGCCGCGGGGAGGTCGTCGGACTCGCCGGGTCCAGCGCCAGCGGCAAGATCGAGCTGGCCGAGACGTTCACGGGACTGCACACGCCCACCGGTGGGACGGCGCGGCTGGACGGAGCACCGCTGCCGTTCGGCGACGTCCGCAGGGCCCTCGAAGCCGGAGTCGGCTTCGTGCCCCGCGACCGGCACGACCAGGGCCTCGTCTTCGGCATGTCCATCGGCGACAACGCCACCCTCAGCGTTCTGGACCGGCTCGGGCGCTTCGGCTTCGTCGGCACCGACCGCAGGCGCCACGTCGCCACCGCGCTGATCGAACGGCTCGACATCCACGCCGAGGGACCCGAGCAGCCCGTCTCGGACCTGTCGGGCGGCAACGCGCAGAAGGTCGTCATGGCCCGGGCCCTCGCCTCCGACCCGCGGCTCCTGGTCCTCGTCAACCCGACCGCGGGAGTCGACGTGAAGTCCAAGGAGTCCCTGCTCGCCCGGGTCGACAGCGCCCGCGAGGACGGCACCGCCGTGCTCGTCGTCTCCGACGAACTCGACGACCTCAGGCGCTGCGACCGGGTCCTCGTCCTCTTCCACGGCCGTGTCGTCGCCGAACACCGCGCGGGCTGGCGCGACCACGAGCTCATCGCCTCCATCGAAGGAGTGGACCATGGCTGACACCAAGGCCCCACCGGTGAAGCCGGTGCTCGTGACCGGCACCGGGTCGGCCAGGACCGTGCTGCTGCGCCGGGCCCGCGAACTGGCCCTCGTACCAGCCCTGTTGCTGCTCACGGTGCTCGGGACGATCGTCAACGACTCGTTCCTCACCGAGCGGAACCTGATCTCGATCCTCGGCGCCTCCGCCGCCCTCGCGATGGTCGTGCTCGCCGAGTCGCTCGTCCTCATCACCGGCAAGTTCGACCTGTCCCTGGAGTCGGTGGTCGGCATCGCGCCCGCCGTCGGAGCGCTGCTCGTGCTGCCCGCCGCCCAGTCCGGCTGGGGCACCGAGTTCCCCGCCGCCCTGGCATTGCTCGCGGTCCTGGTCGCGGGCGCGGCCGTCGGCGCCTTCAACGGCGTCCTGGTCGTGAAGTTCAAGCTCAACGCGTTCATCGTGACGCTGGCGATGCTGATCGTGCTGCGCGGCCTGCTGGTCGGCGCGACGAAGGGCAAGACGCTGTTCGGCATGCCCGACAGCTTCTACTCGCCGGCCACCACCACCTTCCTCACCGTCCCGCTGTCGGTGTGGCTCGCCGCGATCGCCTTCGCGGTCGCCGGGCTCGTCCTGAAGTACCACCGGGTCGGACGCGCCCTGTACGCCATCGGCGGCAACGCGGACGCCGCCCGGGCCGCGGGCATCCGCGTGGAGCGCGTCATGCTCGGCGTGTTCGTCGTCGCGGGCGTCCTCGCCGCGGTCGGCGGCATCATGCAGACCGGCTACGTCGGCGCGATCAGCGCCAACCAGGGCCAGAACATGATCTTCACGGTGTTCGCCGCCGCGGTGATCGGCGGCATCGCCCTCGACGGCGGCAAGGGCACCATGTTCGGCGCCCTGACCGGCGTACTCCTTCTGGGTGTCGTGCAGAACCTGCTCACCCTCGCGCAGGTCCCGTCGTTCTGGATCCAGGCCATCTACGGCGGGATCATCCTGGTCGCCCTCATGATTGCCCGGGTCACCACCGGCCGCGCCCAGGACTGACCTCCCCGCCCTTGTGCACCCGACCGAAAGGCACTCCGTGTCCCCGACGCCCGCCCGCATCACCGCGGTCGACACCCACGACATCCGCTTCCCCACCTCGCGCGAGCTCGACGGCTCCGACGCGATGAACCCGGACCCCGACTACTCGGCGGCTTACGTCGTCCTGCGCACGGACGCGGCCGACGGGCACGAGGGGCACGGATTCGCCTTCACCATCGGGCGGGGCAACGAGGTGCAGGTCGCCGCCATCGAGGCACTGAGCGGGCACCTGGTCGGCCGGGACCTGGACGAGCTGTGCGCCGACCCCTCCACCCTGAGCCGCGACCTGATCGGCGACAGCCAGCTGCGCTGGCTCGGACCCGAGAAAGGCGTGATGCACATGGCGATCGGCGCCGTCGTCAACGCCGTGTGGGACCTGGCCGCCAAGCGGGCCGGACTGCCGCTGTGGCGGCTGCTGGCCGAGGCCGAACCCGAATGGATCGTGCGACAGATCGACTTCCGCTACCTCACCGACGCCCTCACCCCCGAGGAGGCCCTGACCCTCCTGCACCGGGGCAGGCAGGGCGCCGCCGAACGCACGGCCCGCCTGCTGGAGTCCGGCTACCCCGCCTACACCACCTCGCCCGGCTGGCTCGGCTACGACGACGAGAAGCTCACCCGGCTCGCGGCCGAGGCCGTCGCCGACGGCTTCCGGCAGATCAAGCTCAAGGTCGGCGCCGACCTCGACGACGACATCCGCCGCTGCCGTGTGGCCCGTTCGGTGATCGGGCCGGACGTCCGCATGGCCGTCGACGCCAACCAGCGCTGGGACGTCGACGAGGCGATCCGCTGGACCAAGGCGCTCGCCGGGTTCGACCCGTACTGGATCGAGGAACCCACCAGTCCCGACGACATCCTCGGCCATGCGGCGATCCGCCGGGCCGTCGCCCCCGTGAAGGTCGCCACCGGCGAACACGTGCAGAACCGGATCGTCTTCAAGCAGCTCCTCCAGGCCGGCGCGCTCGACGTCGTCCAGATCGACGCGGCCCGCGTCGGCGGCGTCCCCGAGAACCTCGCCATCCTGCTGCTCGCGGCCAGGTTCGGCGTGCCGGTCTGCCCGCACGCGGGCGGCGTCGGCCTGTGCGAACTCGTCCAGCACCTGTCGATGTTCGACTACGTGGCCCTCTCCGGCACCACCGAGGACCGCGTCATCGAGTACGTCGACCATCTGCACGACCACTTCCTCGACCCGGTGGTGATCCGCGAGGGTCGGTACACGGCACCCACCGCGCCGGGCTTCTCGGCGGCCATGCGGCCCGAGTCGCTGGCGCGGTACACCTACCCGGGCGGTGCGTTCTGGGCCGCCGACCTCCAAAAGGAGCAGGCTGAATGAGCGACTTCGAGGGCTTGAGGGCCCTGGTGACGGGCGGCGCCTCCGGCATCGGCCGGGCCACCGCCGAGCTCCTCGCCGAGCGCGGCGCCCAGGTCGCCGTCCTCGACCTGGACCCGTCGCCGGTCGACAAGCCGCTGCTCGCCCACCGCGCGGACGTCACCGACGACGCGTCCGTGCGTGAGGCCGTCGCCGTCGCCGTCGCCGACCTCGGCGGGCTCGACGTGCTGGTCAACAACGCGGGCATCGGCGCCCAGGGCACCGTCGAGGACAACCCCGACGACGAGTGGCACCGCGTCTACGACGTCAACGTGCTCGGCATGGTCCGCACCACCCGCGCCTGCCTGCCCCAGCTGAGGGCCTCCGCGCACGCCGCGATCGTCAACACCTGCTCCATCGCCGCGACCGCCGGCCTGCCGCAGCGCGCCCTGTACAGCGCCACCAAGGGCGCGGTGTACTCCCTCACCCTCGCCATGGCCGCCGACCACGTCCGCGAGGGCATCCGCGTCAACTGCGTCAACCCGGGCACCGTCGACACCCCGTGGGTCGGCCGCCTCCTCGACGCCGCACCCGACCCGGCCGCCGAACGGGCCGCCCTTCAGGCCCGCCAGCCCGCCGGCCGCCTGGTCTCCGCGGCCGAGGTCGCGGGCGCCATCGCCTACCTGGCGAGCCCCCTGTCCGGCGCCACCACCGGCACCGCGCTCGCCGTCGACGGCGGCATGCAGGGCCTGCGGCTGCGCCCGGTGGCCCGGTGAACCGGCTCGGCCGCAGCCGCGTCGAGGTCAGCTCCCTGTCCTTCGGCGCCGCCGCCATCGGCAACCTGTACACCGAGGTCGGCGAGGCCCAGGCGCACGACGCCGTGGAGGCCGCCTGGCAGCGGGGCGTCCGCTACTTCGACACCGCCCCCCACTACGGCCTCGGCCTCTCCGAACGCCGCCTCGGCGCCGCCCTGCGCGACCACCCCCGCGACCAGTACACCCTCTCCACCAAGGTCGGTCGCCGCCTGGAACCCTCGGACGGCGGCGGCGACGACCTGGCGGGCGGATTCGCCGTGCCCGCGAGCCACCGCCGCGTGTGGGACTTCAGCGCCGACGGCATCCGCCGCACCCTGGACTCCAGTTTGGAACGCCTCGGCCTCGACCGGGTCGACGTCGTCTACCTCCACGACCCCGACGAGCACGCCGAACAGGCCTTCCGCGAGGGCTATCCAGCGCTGGAGAAGCTCCGCTCCGAGGGCGTGGTCGGCGCGATCGGCGCCGGCATGAACCAGGCGGAGACGCTCACCCGCTTCGTCCGCGACACCGACGTCGACGTGGTCCTCTGCGCCGGCCGCTACACCCTGCTCGACCAGAGCGCCCTCACCGGCCTGCTGCCCGCGGCCCGGGAACGCGGCACGTCCGTCGTCATCGGCGGCGCCTTCAACTCCGGCCTGCTCGCCAACCCCGAGCCCGGGGCGAGGTACAACTACACCGTCGCTCCCTCCGCACTGGTCGAGCGCGCCCTGCGCCTGAAGTCCCTCGCCGACCGGCACGGCACCACGCTGCGCGCCGCCGCCCTGGCCTTCTGCGCCGCCCACCCGGCCGTCGCCAGTGTCCTCGTCGGCGCCCGCTCGGCCCACGAAGTGCGCGACTGCGCCCACCAGTTCGCCGCCCGGGTGCCCGCCGGGTTCTGGCAGGACCTGCGCGCCGAGGGCCTGCTGCCCGCCGACGCGCCCGTCCCCGACGAGGCGTTGAAGGAGCCGGCATGAGAGTCGCCCTGCACACCCAGGTCCGCGCCGACCGCATCGCCGCGTACGAGGCCGCCCACCGTCAGGTCCCCGAAGAACTCACCGACGCCATCCGGGCCGCCGGCGCCACCTCCTGGATCATCTGGCGCAGCGGCACCGACCTCTTCCACGTCCTGGAGTGCGAGGACTACGCCCGGCTCCTCGCCGAACTGGAGAAGCTGCCGGTCGACGTCGCCTGGCAGGCCCGCATGGCCGAACTGCTCGACGTCGTGCACGACTACTCCGGCGGGGGCGCCGACGCCGGTCTGCCCGTCGTCTGGGAGCTGCCGGCATGACCGTGGTCGACGCCCACCACCACGTGTGGGACCTGTCCGTCCGGGACCAGGACTGGATCACCGGCCCCGAACTCGCCCCGCTCCGGCGCGACTTCACCATGAAGGACCTCGCATCCGAGGCGAGAGCGGCCGGAGTGACCCGCACGGTCCTCGTCCAGACGGTCACCGTGCCCGAGGAGACCCCGGAGTTCCTGGCCCTGGCCGCCGAGCACGACCTGATCGCGGGCGTCGTCGGCTGGACCGACCTCACCCGCCCCGACGTCGCCGACGAACTCGCCCGCCTGCGCGCGCTCCCCGGCGGCCCCTACCTCAAGGGCATCCGCCACCAGGTCCAGGGCGAACCCGACCCCGAGTGGCTGCTGCGCCCGGACGTGCAGCGCGGACTGGCTGCCGTCGCCGACGCCGGGCTGGTCTACGACCTGGTGGTGCTCCCGCACCACCTGCCCGCCTGCGTCCGGGCCGCCGCCGCCCTGCCCGGCCTCACCTTCGTCCTCGACCACCTGGGCAAACCGCCCATCGCCGCCGGTGCCCTCGAACCCTGGGTGACCGGCCTGCGCGCCCTGGCCGCCCTGCCCAACACGGTCGCCAAACTGTCCGGCCTGGTCACCGAGGCCGACCCCGCCTCCTGGACCGTCGAGGACCTGCGCCCCTACGCCGACGTGGCCCTGGAGGCCTTCGGGCCCGGCCGGCTGATGTACGGCTCGGACTGGCCGGTGTGCACCCTGGGCGCGGCGTACGGCGCCACTCTGGACCTCACCCGCCGGCTGACCGACCCGCAGGACCACCCGCAGATCCTCGAGACCACCGCCACCCGCGTCTACGGCCTCTGAACCGGCCCCGCCAGCCGCGTCGGCGGCAGGAAGTCCCTCACGTACGTCCGCTCCCAGCACGCGCCCGTCTCCCGCAGCTCGCGCCACGTCGTGTAGCGGTACCGGAACAGGCGGGCGCGCACGAACCGAGGGGGCGCGTCCGGCGGGAACGGGGAACGGCGCAGCAGCTTCAGGGTGGCCCGGTCGTTCTCCAGCAGCCGCTCCACCAGCGTCCCGAACCAGGGGTCGGCGTAGGCGGGGGAGAGGGCCGCGAACCACATCAGCCAGTCCAGCCGCAGATGGTAGGGCGCGAACTGGCGCGGCCAGCGCCGCGGATCGCCCGGTTTGCCCTTGAACTCGTACTCCAGCCAGCCCGAGTCCTCGCGCAACACGTCGTCCGCGGTGCCCTCCACCACCACCTCGTACCGCACCCGGCTCACACTGCCGAACGCCCCGTAGGTGTTGACCAGGTGGAGCGGGTCGAAGGAGCGGTTCATGACCTGGCGGCGGGAGAGCATGTTGCGGACCGGCCGGTAGCTGAGGCCCAGGAGCGAAACGGCCACCGCGAGCACCACCACGACGTACCACACCGGGGCGCCGGGCACGTCCGGCGGATCGGCCGGGAACCGGAGGGCCGACAGCGCCAGGACGATCGTGATCCAGTTCAGCCAGGAGAAGTTGCCCGACAGCACCAGCCACACCTGGGTGACGATCATCAGCGACGCGGCGGCCGTCGCGACGGGCTGCGGGGTGAACAGCAGGAACGGCACCACGAGCTGGGTGACGTGGTTCGCGGCCACCTCGACGCGGTGCAGGGGCCCCGGCAGATGGTGGAAGAACCAGCTGAGGGGGCCCGGCATCGGCTGGGTCTCGTGATGGTGGTCCAGGCAGGTGAGCTCGCGCCAGCAGGCGTCCCCGCGCATCTTGATCAGGCCCGCGCCGAACTCCACGCGGAACAGGATCCACCGCAGCAGGAACAGCATGACGACCGGCGGCGCCACCTCGTCGTTGCCGAGGAACACGGCGAGGAACCCGACCTCCAGCAGCAGCGACTCCCAGCCGAACGCGTACCAGGTCTGCCCGACGTTGACGATCGACAGGTACAGCACCCACGGCACCAGCCACAGCAGCATGGCGCCCCACAACGGCAGCAGCGAGTCGAGCCCCGCCAGCAGCGCCGCCGCCACCGCACAGCCCGCCCAGGCGCAGAGCGCGAAGAAGCGGTCCGAGTAGTGCCACTGGAACAGGCTCGGCGCCCGCTTGAACGGCACCCGCTCCACGAACCGCGGCACCGGCAGCATGCCGCGCCGCCCGATCAGCGGGCGGAACTGGAGCACCGCCGTCAGGAACGCCACCAGGTAGACGGCGGCCAGCGCCCGCTGGAAGACCAGCCGGGTCAGCCAGTAGTCGGACGCGCCGAACCATTCCACGGGGTGCGGTCCTCCTCCCAGTGCGGCGCCCTGCCCGGACGTCACACTCCGTGTGCCACCGCTCCGGTTGCGTGACGCAAGTGACCGGAGCAAACAATAGTGACGAACGGCCCCGAACGGGCCGAGGTGAGCGGGAGGACGAGGTGCGGACACCCACCGGGACCGTCGTCCTGGCCTGTGTGCTCTCGGCGGCGCTCCTCCTCTCGGGCTGCGTCGGCCACACCACCCGGCACCCCGGCACCACCCGCCTCGGCGCGGGCACCGGCGGAGAACTGTTCCTCCTGCCCGCCGCCGCTCCGGGGCCCGACCCCTTCACCAACTCCACGGCCCTCACGGCGGCTACCCCGTCCCCCGCCCCGCGAACGCCACCTCGCACCGACCGGGCTCCCGCCGCCGGCGGCGGCCCACGTGCCCTCTCCGGCGGAACGCCCGGCCTGTACGGCGGCGCCGAGCGGACGGGCAGCTGCGACATCGGCCGGCAGGTCGGCCACCTCGTCCGCGACCCGGCCAGGGGCCGCGCCTTCGCCGAGGTCGTGGGCATCTCCCCGGCGGCGCTCCCCGACCACGTGCGCGCGCTGACCCCGGTCGTGCTGCGTGCCGACACCCGCGTCACCGGCCACGGCTTCCGGGCCGGGCGGATCACCCGCTACCAGTCCGTCCTCCAGGCCGGCACCGCCGTCCTCGTCGACGACCGGGGCATGCCGCGCGTCCGGTGCGCCTGCGGGAACCCGCTCGGGCCGCCGGCCGAGTCGCACGGCACCCCGGTCACCCGAGGCACCCCCTGGCCCGGCTACCGGTCCGGCCGGGTGATCGCCGTGACCCCCGCCCCGCGGGCCGTCGCCGGCTTCACGATCATCGACGTCACCGCCCGGACCTGGATCGAACGCCGTACCGGCCACGACGTACGCCACGACCGGGCCCTGCCGCCCCCCGCCCGGGTGACGGACCCCCCGGACCCGTCCCGGCCCGCACCGTCACCGCCGCAGACCCGCGTCCCGCCGCAAACGGAGCCGTCCCCGGAGCCGGATCCCGACCCGGGCGGCGCATCCCCCGGGGACACCCCGGCCGAGACGGGTCTCCCGGCCGCGGAAACCCCCCTTCCGACGTCCGGCGAGACCGCCCCGCTTCCCGACCCTCCGGCCGAGCCGGAGGGCCCCGCAGGATCCGACGAGGTCGGCCCCGACGCCGTCCCCGACAACCCCGATCCGCCCGACGGAGCCGGGCTCATCCCCGACGACCTGGCCGCCGAACGCATCCCCGGCAGCCCCACGGGCGTCTTCATCAACAGAGGGCCGATCCGGCGGCGCGGCTCGTAGACTCAGCACATCCGGTCGAAGAATCGGACGAATCCTGGCAAGGTGGGCCCATGGCTGATCGGGGAGCGAGCGCCCTGTCCCTTCCGGACGACTGGCCCGCCCACCCGGACCCGATCCTCGTACTCAACCGGATGGGCAGCTTCGACTGGGATCTGGACACCGGCCTGATGCAGATGGACGCCCAGGCCCACGAGGTCTTCGACGTGCGCCCCGACGAGTACGACGACCACCCCGAAACCCTCGCCAAGCGCGTCCCGCCCGACGAGTCCCGCCGCCTGGACACCGCGGTCTCCCGGGCCCTGAAGGACGGCAGCGAGAACTACGGCGCCTACTTCCGCATCCGCCGCCGTGACGGCTCCCTGCGCTGGACCCACACCCAGGGCTACATCCGGCGCGACGACACCGGACGGCCCCGCCGCATCATCGGCATCATCCGGGACGCCACCCGGGAACTCGGCGAGAGCGACGCCCGCCTCGACCAGGCCGCCCGCGACGAGGCCCGCCGCGAGCAGACCAGCGTCGTCGAACTGACCACGGCCGCCCTCGCCCACGCCCGCACCGTCCAGGACGTCATCGACGTCCTCAAGGACACCCACGGCCTCGTCCATCTGGGCGCCACCAGCCTCGTCATGGGCCTGGTCGAGGCCGGCCGCATCCGCCTGGTCGCCGAGGGCCCCGCGGGCAGCTTCGTGCCCGGCACCCGCGTCACCCGGATCGACGAGCCCTACCCGATGAGCGAGGCCGTACGGACCCTCGGCCCGTGCTTCATCGAGTCACCGCAGGAGTTCGCCGAGCGCTACCCGATCCTGTGGCCGCACATCACCGACCTCGACATCACCTCGGCCGCCTACCTGCCGCTCATCGTCCAGGCCCGGCCGATCGGCGTGATGGGCCTGCTCTACAGCGACCGGTACGGCTTCACGACCGAGGAGCGCAACATCCTCGTCGCCCTCGGCAGCAGCATCGCGCAGAGCCTGCAGCGGGCCATGTTCTACGAGCAGGAGATGGACCTCGCACAGGGCCTCCAGCAGGCCATGCTGCCCCGGACCATCCCGAGCGTGCCCGGGGCCGATATCGCCGTCCGCTACCGCGCCGCCACCATCGGCGGCTCCGTCGGCCGGGACATCGGCGGCGACTGGTACGACCTGATCCCGCTGCCCGGCGGCCGGGTCGGCGCCGTCATCGGCGACGTCCAGGGCCACGACACGCACGCGGCCGCCGTCATGGGCCAGTTGCGCATCGTGCTGCGCGCCTACGCCGCCGAGGGGCACCCCCCGGCCACCGTCATGGCCCGCGCCTCCGTCTTCCTGCACGAACTCGACACCGACCGCTCCGCGACCTGCCTCTACGCGGAAGCCGACCTGTCCACGGGCGTGCTCCAGATGGTCCGGGCCGGCCACATCGATCCGCTGGTGCGCCACACCGACGGCTCCTGCCGCCGTGTCACCGTCCCCGGCGGGCTGCCGCTCGGCCTGTCCGCCGAGTTCGGCCGCCTCGAATACCCCGTGGGCACCATAGAGCTCGACCCCGGCGAGACCCTGCTGCTGTGCACCGACGGTCTGGTGGAGCAGCCCGGCGCCGACCTCGACGACGGCATGCGCACCCTGGGCGCGCTCGTGGCCACCGGCCCTGACGACGTGCGGGACCTCGCCGAGCGGCTGATCGACGTGGCCGCCGAGCGCGGCGGTTACGACGACGTGGCGCTGCTCCTGCTGCGCCGGCGCGGCCCCGAGCATCCGCAGTCCGGCCGCCGGCTCCAGCGGCATGTGGCCCCCGGTGATCCCGGGGCCCTCGCCGACGCCCGGCACATGATCCGCACCGCGGTCGCCGGCTGGGGAGCGGGCGAGCGCGCCGACGAGGTCGAACTGGTCGCCGACGAGCTGATCACCAACGCCCTGATGCACACCGAGGGAGCCGCCGTCGTCACCCTGCGGGCCTTCACCGGCTCCGAGCGGCGGCTGCGCGTCGAGGTGGAGGACTCCTCCAGCGCACTGCCGCGCCGCCGCGAGGCGGGCGAGGCGGGCGTCTCCGGGCGGGGCCTGCTCCTGGTCGAGCTGCTCACCGACGTGTGGGGCGTGGAGGCCCGGGGCGGCGGCAAGGCCGTGTGGTGCGAGTTCGTGGTGCCCGACTCCGGCTGACCCGGCGTGGCACTCTGGACTCATGCCGGAACTCCCCGAGGTCGAGGCGCTCAAGGACTTCCTGACCGGGCACCTCGTCGGCCACGAGATCGTACGGGTGCTGCCCGTCGCGATCAGCGTCCTGAAGACGTACGAACCGCCCCTGTCCGCGCTGGAGGGCCAGGAGGTCACCGCCGTACGCCGGTACGGCAAGTTCCTCGACCTGCGGACCGCGGACGGCCCGCACCTCGTGACGCATCTGGCCCGCGCGGGCTGGCTGCACTGGAAGGACCGCCTGCCCGACGGGCCGCCCCGCCCCGGCAAGGGCCCCCTCGCGCTGCGCGTGGCCCTGGAGACCGGTGCCGGGTTCGATCTCACCGAGGCCGGCACACAGAAGCGCCTCGCGGTGTACGTCGTGGCCGACCCGCAGGAGGTGCCGGGCGTGGCCCGGCTCGGTCCGGACCCGCTCGCCGGCGACTTCGACGAGCGGCGCCTGGCGGAGCTCCTGGCCGGCGAACGGCGGCAGCTCAAGGGCGCGTTGCGGGACCAGAGCCTCATCGCGGGGGTGGGCAACGCGTACAGCGACGAGATCCTGCACGCGGCGAAGATGTCGCCCTTCAAACTGGCCGCGTCGCTGAGCGAGGAGGAGACCGGGCGGCTGTACGCGGCCCTGCGCGACACGCTCGCCGGAGCGGTCGAACGCTCCCGGGGCGTGGCGGCCGGGCGGCTGAAGGCCGAGAAGAAGAGCGGGCTGCGCGTCCACGGCCGCACCGGCGAGCCCTGCCCGGTGTGCGGCGACACCGTCCGCGAGGTGTCCTTCGCCGACTCCTCGCTCCAGTACTGCCCGACCTGTCAGACGGGCGGCAAGCCGCTCGCGGACCGCAGGATGTCCCGCCTGCTGAAGTGACCCGGGCCCGGGGTCATGGGGCCGGCGGTGTCCACTCGAACATCAGGATGGTCGCGTCGTCCCGCAGCCGGCTGGTGGGCGTGTCGAGGACGGCGTGGTGAGCCGCCGGAGTGTCTCGGGTGCCAGCTCGCCCGCGGCCGTCGCCCCGATGATGCAGTCGGCGAACTCACACCGGGGCGCGGGCGGCGCCCGGTGACAGGGGCGGACGGATGGTCAGCTCGGCTGGAGTCTCCACAGGACCTCGCCGGCCGCCGAGCGGATCTCGTAGCGGGCGATGTCCTCCGGATGCATGGAGGAGCTGGCCATCATCGTGTTGGGGTGGTCGTCGTGGCCGGGCGCCTGCCAGCTGGTCGCGGTCTCCTCGGTGCCGTCGTGTCCGACGATCACCAGGTGGCAGGGGCGCGGACCCGAGGCGTCCTTCACCTTCAGCTCGACCTGGCTGCCCGAGGCCTCGTCCTCGGTGGTGACCTGTGCCCACACGCCCGTGCGCGCATCGGTCGCCGCCACCGTCCGTGACTCCTCGGCGCTGCCCTCGGCCATCATCGCGATGCCGGGGACCGACGCCGCGAAAACCACCGAGGCGGTCAGGGCGAACAGCAGACGCCTGCGTCCGGTCCGGCGCCGGGTCGCCACCTCGGCCAGCAGCCCGTCCAGCATGCGCGGGCCGGGCTGCGCCATCGGGTGCACGAACCGTGGCGTCGCCCGCCGGTACAGCATCAACTGCCGTGTGGTCGCACCGAATTCCGTCACCTCTGCAGCGCACCGAGGGCACTCCATGAGGTGGTCCTCGAAGCGGAATGCCTCCGCCTCGTCCAGCACGCCGAGCGCGTAGGCCGCGACGTCGTGATGCCTTTCCAGGGACCTCATGCCGAATCCTCGTGCCGTTGGGTGCGGGTGGGGTTACTCCTTGCTCCCACCGGTACGGACCTGGCAGCGGAATCACTCAAGCCGGCGACACAATCGCAACCAAAGGATTCGGAGCCCTCCGGCCCCCGGATTGGTCGGGGGCCGCAGAAATCTAAAAAAGATGGATCGCGAGGTGTCCCAGCGGCAGTCCGAGCTGCCAGGCGGGCGTCCAGACCTTCGGCCCGTCGTCCTCCCCGGCCACCGGAGCGCCCCCCGGCACCGCGTTCAGATCGGGCGCGAGCAGCTCCGTCTCCTGCAGCCAGCGCCAGGCCTCCTCGGCGAGAGCCAGGTCCGGCGCGGGCCCTCCCGACCGTGCGGCGCCCACGGCGAGCTCGGCCAGCCGCTCACGCACCCACTCCTGCCACGGCTGGTCGTACGCGGTCAGCGACAGCCACGTCTCCAGCTGGGTGACGACCCGGATGCCGGACAGCTCCCCGTCGGTGTCGGACAGGAAGATGGTCAACGCCAGGGCATCGCGCCCGGCGCGGAACTCGAAGGACGTCGGCGGCATGAGATCGCCGGTCCGCAGCAGCTCGTCGGCGATGTACTCGGCGTACAACCACGCCATGGGAACGGTCAGTTCGCCGTCGGCGCCGTCCGTGCTCCCCTGCTCTCTGTCCAGCATCCCTTCCTGCCTTCCTCCGGTACCTGCGCGTCGCCCGACACCGGGCTCCGGGGGACGCTGACGGCCCCCTCCGGAACACGGATGAGAACAGCCGATTACTCAACCGGGGTCATCGGCAAGGCGCTTTACGGAGGCTTGACCCACCTGTTGGTTTCATCGCAGGTCGGCGGCGTATCCCGGTAGCACCCTGCGCAGGGCGCGCAGCGCGTAGTACGCGCGGGACTTCACGGTACCGGGCGGGATGCCGAGGGTCGCCGCTGCTTCCGCCACACTCGCCCCCTGGAAGTACACGAGCACCAGGACTTCACGGTGCTGCGGAGTGAGTGTCTTCACAGCCTCGCGGACGTCGAGCGTCGCCGCGGCCCGCTCGGCGTGGTCGGAGACGACCCGCGCGTTCTCCAGCACCGCGTCGCCGACCTCGGGCGGACGGGCCTGACGAGCCCGCCGGGCGTCGATCGCGAGGCGCCGCGCGACGGTCATCAGCCAGGGCCGCACGGAGTCGAAGTCGTCGGCGCGCAGGGCCTCGGGATGCTGCCAGGCGCGCACCAGCGTCTCCTGGGCCAGGTCCTCCGCGCGCTGCCGGTCGCCGTCGCAGAGCCGCAGCAGCAGCGCGAAGAGGGGCCGGCCGTGCTCCCGCTGCAGTGCGGCGAGCTCGTGCTCGGCGGTCGTTCCGTTCGTGAGAGTGGATCCGGCCGTCATGGCCGTATGCCACCGCAGGGGGCGGTCCGGGCACAGGGCACGTACCCGGCTGTGCGGCGGACGGTCGATCGCGTCGACGAACGGTTCGACGAACGGTCAGGGCGCCAGGCCATGTGGGTGCCGGAGGGGCTGATGAGCGTGTCGGAGCCGCATGGGGCGCCACCTGCCTTCTTTCCTGATTGTGCGCAAATACGACCACAACGCCCACAGTGGGGTGAATGCATGCTCGCACGCAGTCGACAGATCGCCCTGGCCCTGACCGTCGTCCTCGCCGCAGGCGCCGCCTGCCAGGCCCGCGGACACGACAAGCCCGGCCCCGGACGTCCGGCACCCGCCGCCGGGCCCCGCGGCTTCACACTGGTCGCCTCCGGTGACGTCCTCCCGCACAGCACGATCATCGACCGGGCCCGCTTCGACGCCGGCGGCACCGGCTACGACTTCCGGCCGATGCTCGCCGCGATCCGCCCCGTCGTCTCCCGCGCCGACATCGCCCTGTGCCACATGGAGACCGTCTACGGCGCGGACGGCGCCTACACCGGCTACCCCACCTTCAAATCCCCGCCCGAGGTGGCCCAGGCCCTCGCCGTCACCGGCTACGACGGCTGCTCCACCGCCTCCAACCACACCCTGGACGACGGCGCCGACGGCATCCGCCGCACCCTCGACGCCCTCGACCGCGCGGGCGTCCGGCACGCCGGCTCGGCACGCTCCGAGGAGGAGGCACGCACGGCGACCCTCCTCGAGCCGGGACCGGCCAAGGTCGCCCACCTCGCCTACACCTACGACACCAACGGCCTCCCCCTCCCCGACGGGCAGCCCTGGGCCGTCAACCTCATCGACGAGGCCAGGATCGTCGAGGACGCCCGGGCCGCGCGCCGGGCGGGCGCCGACGTGGTCGTCGTCTCCCTGCACTGGGGCACCGAGTGGCAGGACGCCCCCGACGACCGGCAGCTGACCCTGGCCCGGAGCCTCACCGCCGCGCGCACCGGGAACCGCCCCGACATCGACCTGGTCCTCGGCACCCACGCGCACGTCCCGCAGGCCTACGAGAAGGTCAACGGCACCTGGGTCATCTACGGCATGGGCGACCAGATCGCCGGCGAGATGACCAACCACGAGGGCGCCAAGGACCCGCGCGGCAACCAGTCCACCCTCGGCCGCTTCACCTTCGCCCCGCCCGCACGGCCGGGCGAGCGCTGGAAGGTGACCAGGGCGGAGTTCGTCCCGCAGCTGTTCGACGTCGACGCCGGCCGGGTCGTGAACCTCAACCGGGCGCTCGCCCAGGGCGCCGACGTCCGGGCCGTCCGCGACCGCATCCGCGACATCGTGCTCAGCCGCGGCGCGGCCGGGGACGGACTGGTCATGGGGGAGTAGCACCTGCTTCGGCCGCCATCGGCGCAAGCCCGGCGATGGCGGCCGAACATCGACAGGTCCCCTACGGCACGACCGTCACCGGCCAGCGCCCCGCCTTCACCAGACGGACCGCCACCGAGCCGACGATGCGGTGGCCCGCCTGCTCCGAGGCGCCCACGACGACCGCGTCGGCCTTCAGTTCGTCGGCCGCCGTCACCAGGCCGTTGTACGGGTCACCCCGGAACGTGTGGAACTCCCAGCGGACCTCGAATATCCCCTTGAGCCGCTCGGCCGACTCCCGGATCTGCGCCACCAGATCCTCGGCGATCTCGTCCGTGGTCTCGGCCACCGGCACCCCCAGCGCGGCGCCCGCCGCCAGCACCGGCTGCACGTACACCACGGCGAGCAACGCGTGCTGCCGCCGGGCCAGGCCGGCGGCGTAGGCCGCGGCGCGCAGGGAGGAATCGGAGCCGTCCACCCCGACCACGATCACCTTCGGACCGTCCGTGCCCCGCTCGAACCGATGGGAGTGCTGTTCCGTCACGCCGCGAGGCTATCGGAACCCCCCGGTCCGCCCGCCGGGCGGGAGGCCCGGGTCCGCGCACCCGGATGCGGACGGGACCCCCGGGCCTCCTGGGCCCCGCGAGGCGGGAGCGCTCGACGGGCGAGGAGGCGCGGGTGTTCCTAGAGTCGAAAGCATGAGCGTCATCGCGGACACCGGGACGGCCGAGGACACCTCAGGACCGATACGGCCGCCCCACCGGGCGCACGGCTTCCTGAGCCGGGTACCGCAGGGCTTCGCCGTCTTCTTCGGGGTCCTCGGACTGCTCTGCGCCCTGCTCGCTCTGATCCCCCCGCTGCGCACCGGACTGCGCCCCCTCGTCCGCTTCCTGGACCTGCTGCTCGTCCCGGTCAGCGCCAACCTCGCCTACGCGGTCTTCCTGTTCCTGCTCGCCGCCGCGACCGGTGCCCGCAAGAAGATCGCCTGGTGGCTGGTCGTCGTCTACCTGGGGCTGCTGGTCCTCACCGACATCCTCGGCATGGCCGGCGGCGAGTTCGCCGAGTCCGTCCCCTCCCTCGTGCTGTGCGGCCTCGCCCTGATCCTGCTGATCTACGCCCGCAAGGAGTTCTACGCCGCCTCCCGACGCGCCGCCGTACGCCGGGCCCTGGCCGTCCTGGTGGCGGGCCTGGTCGTGGCGATCCTGGTCGGCTGGGCCCTGGTCGAGGCGTTCCCGGGCAGTCTGCCGAGCGGCGAGCGCCTGGCCTGGGCCGCGAACCGGGTCTGCGGCGGCCTGGTGCCAGCGGGCTCCTTCGACGGCCGCCCGCCACACGCCCTGTACTTCCTGCTCGGCCTGTTCGGCGCGCTCGCCCTGCTCAACGCCGCCGCCACCCTGTTCCGCTCCCAGCGCCTGGAAGCCGCCCTGCACGACGACGAGGAGGCCCGCATCCGCGCCCTCCTCGGCCGCTACGGCGACCAGGACTCCCTCGGCTACTTCGCCACCCGTCGCGACAAGGCCGCCGTCTTCTCGCCCAGCGGCAAGGCCGCCGTCACCTACCGCGTCGAGGCCGGGGTGTGCCTGGCCAGCGGCGACCCGGTCGGCGACCGGGAGGCCTGGCCGCACGCGATCGCCGCCTGGCAGGACGTGGCCCGCCGCTACGCCTGGGTCCCGGCCGTGATGGGCGCCTCCGAGGAGGGAGCCCGGGCCTTCGTCCGGGCCGGGCTCGGCGCGCTCCAGCTCGGCGACGAGGCGATCCTGCACGTCCTCGACTTCGACCTGGACGGCCGCGACATGCGCGTCACCCGCCAGGCCGTCAACCGGGTCCGCCGCACCGGCGTCACCTGCCGCGTCCGCCGCCACTCCACCCTCGGCGAGGACGAGATGCGCCAGCTCGTCGAACGCGCCGACGCCTGGCGCGACACCGAGACCGAACGCGGCTTCTCCATGGCCCTGGACCGCCTCGGCGACCCGGCCGACGGCGACTGCCTCCTCGCCGAGGCCCTCGACGAGGACGGCCGGCTCCTCGCCATCCAGTCCTTCGTGCCCTGGGGCAAGGACGGTGTCTCCCTGGACCTGATGCGCCGTGACCGCACCGCCCCCAACGGCGTCATGGAGTTCATGGTCGCCGAACTGTGTGCCGTGGCCCCGAAGCTGGGCGTGCGCAAGGTCTCGCTGAACTTCGCCGTGTTCCGCTCCGTGTTCGAGGAGGGCGCCCGCATCGGCGCGGGACCGGTGATCCGCCTCTGGCGCCGCCTGCTGCTGTTCTTCTCCAAGTGGTGGCAACTGGAGGCGCTGTACCGCTCCAACGCCAAGTACCACCCGGAGTGGTACCCCCGCTTCCTCTGTTACGCGGAGGCCGCCTCCCTCGCCCGGGTCGGTCTCGCCTCCGGCATCGCCGAGGGCTTCGTCTCCGTACCGTCGATGCGCAAGTTGTGGGGAAAGGGAAAGGGGCACCCGAGGGCCGGACAGCGGCCCGCCACCACGGAGGGGCTGCCGTCGCTGGCGGCGCTCGGCCTCGCCGGAGGGGACGGGACCGAGCCCGCCGACCCCCTCTCCCGCCTGTCCGACCAGGTCCGCGTCCGGCATCACAAGCTCGACCGGCTGCGCACCGACGGCATCGACCCCTACCCGGTGGGCATCCCGGCCCGCACCCACACCCTCGCCGAGGTCCGGCCGGGCGAGCAGGTCACCGTCGCCGGCCGGATCATGCTGGTCCGCGACTTCGGCGGCATCGTCTTCGCCGTCCTGCGCGACTGGTCCGGCGACCACCAACTCGCCCTCACCCGCGACCGCTCCGGCCCCGCCCTGGACCGCTTCACCGCCGACACCGACATCGGCGACCACATCACCGCCACCGGCGAGGCGGGCGCCAGCGACAAGGGCGAGCCGACCGTGTTCGTCACCTCCTGGCAGCTCACCGGCAAGTGCCTGCGCCCGCTGCCGGACAAGCGACGGGGCCTGGCCGACCCGGAGGCCAAGGTCCGCATGCGCTACCTCGACCTGGCCGCCAGCCCCGCCGCCCGCGACGTGGTCCGCGCCCGCTCCACCGCCGTCCAGGCCGTGCGCCAGGGCCTGCTGGCACGCGGCTACCTGGAGGTCGAGACGCCGGTGCTCCAGCAGATCCACGGCGGCGCCAACGCCCGGCCCTTCACCACCCACATCAACGCCTACGACCTCGACCTCTACCTGCGCATCGCCCCCGAGCTGTACCTCAAGCGGTTGTGCGTGGGCGGAATGGAGAAGGTCTTCGAGATGGGCCGCACCTTCCGCAACGAGGGCACGGACTACAAGCACAACCCCGAGTTCACCATCCTGGAGGCCTACCAGGCGTACGCCGACTACGACGTGATGCTCGACCTCGTCCGCGAGCTGATCCAGGGCGCCGCCACCGCCGCGTTCGGCAAGCCCGTCGCCCACAAGGACGGCGTGGAGTACGACATCTCGGGGCAGTGGCCCGTCAAGACCGTCTACGGCGCCGTCAGCGAGGCCATCGGGGAGGAGATCCACCCCGGCACCGAACTGCCCGAACTGCTGCGGCTCTGCGACCGCGTCGGCGTGCCGTACACCGCCGACGACGGCCACGGCGACGTGGTGCTGGAGATGTACGAGCGGCTCGTCGAGGAGAAGACCCAGCTGCCCACCTTCTACAAGGACTTCCCGACCGAGGTCTCCCCGCTCACCCGGCAGCACCGCACCGACCCGCGCCTCGCCGAACGCTGGGACCTCGTCGCGTTCGGCACCGAACTCGGCACCGCCTACTCGGAGCTCACCGACCCCGTCGAGCAGCGCCGCCGCCTCACCGCCCAGTCCCTGCTGGCCGCCGGGGGCGATCCCGAGGCGATGGAACTCGACGAGGACTTCCTCGACGCCCTCGAATACGCCATGCCGCCCACCGGCGGCCTCGGCATCGGCGTCGACCGGCTCGTCATGTTCCTCACCGGACTGACCATCCGCGAGACCCTGCCCTTCCCCCTGGTGCGCCGCCGCTGACCCGACTGCGTGGGCCGAACGGGTGAATGTGTGCCGCCACACCGGTGTTGCTCGCGAGCGTCGGCCTTCGGCCGGGCGACTGATGACTCATGAAGAAGGATCAGTTGCTCACCCGGCTGCTCACCCGGCGCCGGGCGTTGATCGCTGCCACCGGCGCCATGGGAGCGGCCGCGACGGCCGGAGTGATCACGACTGTCACCGGGGACGGACCCGTCACCCCCGCCCCGGCCGCGGGACCCCCGGCCCCGCCCGTCAAGTCCTCCGCGTACCGGCTGCAGCCGGTGACCGGCTACGGCCCGCCGCGCGCCGCGCCCCGGCGGACCCTGGTACGCCGCGAAGCGCCGCTGAAGGTGTCCGGCCGCGGCCGCACCATGGTGCTGACCTTCGACGACGGCCCCGATCCCCGTTTCACCCCGGACATCCTCGACACCCTCGCCGAGTACGACGTGCGCGCGATGTTCTTCGTGTGCGGCGAAATGGTCGCCGGCGGCAGGAAGCTGCTGGCCCGGATGGCCGACGAGGGTCATGTCGTCGGAAACCACACCTGGTCCCACCCGTTGCTGACCCGCCTCACCCGTCGCCAGATCCGCTCCGAGATGGAACGCACCAGCGACGTCATCGAGGACGCCTACGGGGAGCGCCCCGAGTGGTTCCGCGCGCCCTACGGGGCCTGGAACCGCGCCGCCTTGCAGCTCGGCGCCGAACTCGGCATGGAACCGCTCGGCTGGACGGTCGACACCCTCGACTGGACCACCCCGGGAGTCCGGTCCATCGCGAACCGGGTCGAACGCGGCGCCGCCCCCGGCGTCGTGGTGCTCTCGCACGACGCCGGGGGCGACCGCTCGCAGAGCGTGCGGGCCCTGCGGCGCTACCTGCCCGAACTGCTGGACTCCGGCTACCACGTCACCGTGCCCCGGCGGCACTACGCGTGAAGGACTCCCTCGGGCCTTTCGCCCGCCCGGCCGGGAACGCTCAGCGCACCTCGACCAGGCGGGCGAAGGCGACGACGTTCCCCGCATAGCCCTCCTGCTCGGAGAAGCCCCCGCCGCAGGTGATGACCCGCAGTTCCGGCGCGCCCTTGGACGCGTAGACGCGGTCACCGGGGAAGTTGTTCTTCTCGAACACCTCGACGCCGTAGATCTCGAACATCGCGGTCTTTCCGTCCTGCCGGGCGACCTCGACGCGATGGCCCTGCTTCAGGGCCCCGAGTCCGTAGAACACGGCGGGGCCCTGCTGGTTGTCGACATGGCCGACCACGACCGCGGTGCCCTTCTCGCCGGGGGTGACGGCACCGGTGAACCAGCCGGCCAGGTTGGGGTCCTCCGGCGGCGGTGCGCCGACCCAGCCGTCCGCGTCCAGGCCCACGGGAGTGATCGGCGCGTCGACCTGGATCGCCGGGATCCTGACCCGGTCCGGGAGGGAGTAGGGCAGGGCCGGTACGGTCCCGGCGAAGGTGCCTGCGGGTACCCGGTTGTCCGCGGCGGCCGCCGTCGCCGGCTGCGGCGGGCCCTCGTCGAACTCCCCCGAGCCGTTCCGGATGAGGGCGAGGCCGGTCAGCAGGACCAGCGCTATCACGCCCCACGGGGCGCGCTTCCTCGGCCGCGCCTCCTCTTCCGCCTGGGCCAGCTCGGACGCAGACATTCGCCATCCCCTCTCGACATGGCCGTCGCCGTGTCAATCGCGCATATCCGAACGCTAAGCGGCACGCGCGAAACCGGCGACGGGGCGGCGGCGAACGGGTGGCCCCGGGACGGACGGGGTGCCCCGGGGACCGGAGGTGCGCCATCCGAGTTGCCGCCGCGAGGAAATTTCTGACGGCCCGTGACCTGCGGCGATGTCCGATTGTGCGGTTTTCCGGCACCGCCTTGTCTCACCAGGACGGACCATTCCCGAAATGCGGGTCGCGGCACGGCAACTGACTGTCTCTCTGGGAGGCGCTTTCTCGCCGATCGACCGGGGACGGGTCCCGGGGCGTCTTCCGCGGAGGTTCACATGCGTAACACTCGTGCCCTGGCGGTCACCGGCGCGGCGGTCGCCGCCCTCGGCCTCTCGGCCCCCGCGGCCGTCGCGTGGGAGACGCCCAAGACGCCCAGCAACATCACCGCCCTGCCCAGCGTGATCGCCACCGGCGGCCAGCTGACCATCACGGTCGACGGTTGCCGGAGCGGCGGCACGGCGACGTCCAACGCGTTCGCGCCGACGCGGCTGTCGCCCGTCCACCACGGCGGCAAGGGCAACGAGGGCGACAGGGGCGGCGACGGCAACAACGATGGCGGCAGGGGCAGCGCCGGCAACGCGACCGCGCGGGGCACCGCCACCATCAACAGAAACGCCCGTCCTGGCTCGTACGACATCACGGTCACCTGCGACGGCAGGACCCTGACCAAGCCGCAGGCCTTCAGCGTCATCGGCGGTGTCCGCGGCGGAATCGGCGGCAGCACCACCACGGGTGCGACCCCGACCGACGTGGCCATCGGCGGCGGTCTCGTGGCCGCGGCCGTCGTCGGCGGTGGCGTGTTCTGGATGCGCCGTCGGGCCGAGCGGCGCATCTGACGCCTCGCTTCGCGCTCCTTCGTTCGACGAGCCACCGCCTCGCACGTGCACGGTCTTCGCCCCGGCTCCCCCCGAGGTCTTCGGGGGAGCCGGGGCGCAGACCTGCGGCCATGGCGTTCATCAGCCGGCGGCGTCGGTGCTAGCCGGCGTCGTCGTCGGTGCGGCGGCGCGAGAAGTGGTAGGCGACGCCGAGGGATCCGGCGATCAGGGCGGCGCCGAGGCCGATCTCCTTGAGGTCGAACCCGGCGAGGGTGCCGCCCTCACCGGCGTGCACACCCTTGTGGGGGTGGCGCGTCGGGTGATGGGTGGGGTGGTGCGTGGGGTGGTGTGTCGGACGGCCGCCCGCGATCGTCAGGCGCGCGGTGCCGCTCGACTCGTCGCACTCGAACTCCACGTCGTACACGGCTCCGGGCTTGGCGTCCCAGTCGACGACGGCCGTCGCCCAGGACTCCTTTGGCGGGATGATGACCATGTCGAAGACCTCTGAGTTGACCGCCGCCTCCCCCCGGCACGCCTTGTTGCGTTCCACCCGCAGGGTGACCTCACCGCCCGCCGCCACGGTGGAGGGGATGATGCTGAAGCCGAAGTCGGTGCGGATCGCCGCGTCGGCGGCGGGCACGCAGGAGGTGAGGGCGCCGGCGCCCAGCAGTACGGCCGAAGCGAGGCCTATCGCGCGCATGGTGAATCCTCCGGGTCCCCGAGGAGCAATCGCGGACCTGTTCCGCTCACGTCACAAATGCACCTCGATGCCCGAAACGCTAAGAAGGCGAGCGTGGCGGCGCGATCGCAGTAGGGCGAATGGGGCACGGGTGTGGGCCGCCCGGGGGAACGCCGCCCACGCGACCGGGGGACGGCGACGGTGTGTCGCGCGCCCCCCGGCCGGGATCCGTGCTGTGGGGCGCCGTCAGTCCCCGACGCCCGGGAAGAGACTCAGGAACGGGTCGGCCGAGGCGGTCACGCCCCTGCTGTAGGGCGAGTCGAAGTCCCAGATCAGGAACAGCAGGAAGGCGATCAGCGCCGAGAACAGCCCGGCGAGGACCAGTTCGCGGGTCGTTCTGCGGATCTGCAGGGCGAAGATCATCCCGATGGTGATGACGGCCCCGGCGATCAGCCCGAACCACACCACCCCCGGCATGGTCTCCCCGGTCGACTCCGCCCGGGCGATCCGGGCCTGATTCGCCGCGGTCACCTGGTCCAGCAGCGGCTGGTAGGCCTGGGCCTCGAAGTCCGTCGCCGGCTCGTAGTCGGTGACGTCCTGGCGGATCCGCTCGAAGAGCTCGGCGCCGCGCGGGGTGACCTCGCCCTTGTCGGCCATCGTGTCCCACTCGGTGGTCACGACATGGCTGACATACGTCCGGATGTCGTCCCGGATGCGGTCGCGTTCCTCGGCCGGATACACCCGAACCCGTTCCGAGATCTCGTACAGCGCGGTCGCCTCGGCCTGGACGTGGTCCTGTGCGGCGCTGCGCCCCTCCCAGACACCGGCGATCGCCAGGCCCAGGACGATGGCGTAGACCACGCCGATCCACATCGTCATGTACTCGATGACGTCCGGGGTCTCACTGGGGTCCTCGTCCTCGGGCGCCGCGCGGTGGCGTACGAAGGTGATGATGACCACCACGGCACAGGCGGCCAGCATCGCGAGGGTGAGAACAAGCCATTCCGGCAAGAGGTACCTCCAGGGCTTCAGGGATCAGCGCGCGCGCAGCGCGGCGACGGCGACCACCGCGGGCACCGTGACGAGCAGGACGAAGGTGAGCGGCGACAGCGTGCCGTCCGCCCTCCGTGGCCGCGGGGGCGCGGCGCGGTAGCGCGGGTAGTGCACGGGCGTCGCGGACGGACGCGGCGCGGGGGTGGCCGGCGGGGCCGGTGCCGGCGCCGGGGGAGCGGGTGCCGGCGGCACGGCTTTCGGGGCCGGCCGGGGCGTGGGCGGTGCCGGGCGTGGCGCGGGCGGCGGTGGAGGCGGCGGCTCGGGCCGGGCCGTGGGGGTCGGCTCGGTGGGCGGGGGCTTCGGTGGGGGCGGCGGGTCCGGCGTCGGCTTCGGCGGGGGCGTCGGCTTCGGCGGGGGCTTCGGTGGCGGGGTCGGGGTCGGCGTGGGGGAGGGGCTCGGCGTGGGTGTGGGGCACGGCCAGGTCTTCTTGCTTCCGGCGTACGCCACCGCCTCGGTGCCGTCCGGCCCCGTGGAGGCGTACGCGCAGGCGTCGGCCACCGCGACCCCGGCCGGTGCGCCGACGAGCGCCCAGGTCAGCGTCGCCGCCGCCAAGGCCCGTGCCGCAAGGGCGGGTTGAGTCGAGAGGGGTCCATGCACGACGAAGATCATGAGCCCTGTGCCGCCCGCACGGGCCAGGGCGCAAGGGGATTGCCCCGAAAGGGGGAATTCCGGGTGGTGCCGGTTTGATCGGCGGTCACCCGCAGGGTGCTTCCCGCGTACGTGTACGGCGGCGCGAGGGGCTCGTCACAGGTTCCGGAAAGAAATGTGGCCGACCGTTGAACACAAGCGCAGCCGCCGTGCGTATTCATGGCCGTGCGGCGGCGCAGCAGGGCGCTGCAACACCCTTGCGATTATGGGGAGTTGACGATGAAGACCTCCTGGCGGAGCGCCTCACTCGTGGCGAGCGCCGCGGCGGTCCTGGCGCTGACGACGGCGTGCGGTCAGGACAGCCCACCGGCGGCCAGCCAGAACGTGGGCGCCACGGCCGCGCCCGGGGACTACGGAAGCATCGGCTCGGGCACCGCGGGCACGGCGGGCAACGCCGCGACCGCTCAGCCGTCCGCGCCGAGCGCCTCCAGCCCGTCCAACCCCGCCGGCAAGCTGTCCGTCTCCACCGCCGAGAAGGTCGGCAAGGTGGTCACCGACAGTCTCGGCCTCACCCTGTACCGGTTCGACCAGGACACGGAGGAGCCGCCCAAGTCCAACTGCGACGGCGACTGCGCCAAGACCTGGCCGCCGGTTCCGGCCGACGACGCCGAGGCGGGCGAGGGCATCGACAAGGCGCTGCTCGGTTCGGTCACCCGGGCCGACGGCACCAAGCAGCTCACGGTCGCCGGCTGGCCCGCCTACCGCTACGCCAAGGACGTCAACGCCGGTGACGTCAAGGGCCAGGGCGTGGGCGGCAAGTGGTACGCGCTCGCCCCCGACGGCAAGAAGGCGCAGGGGGGCGCGGGCGGCGGCGAGGCGGTCGAGGCCGGGCTGTCCACGCGCAACGACGCCAAGCTCGGCGAGATCGTCGTCGACAAGAACGGCATGACCGTCTACCGGTTCAAGAAGGACGAGGCCTGGCCCAAGCCGGTCTCCAACTGCACCGGCGCGTGCCTGGAGAAGTGGCCGCTCGTGGAGCCCGTCGACTTCGCCGACACCAAGGGCATCCAGAAGAAGGGTTACATGATCTTCGACCGGACCGACGGCAAGGGCAAGCAGCAGACGATCAACTGCTCGCCCATCTACACCTTCGCCGGTGACAAGGCCCCGGGCGACACCAACGGCCAGGGTGTCGGCGGCACCTGGTACGCCGTGCGGCCCGACGGAAAGCTGGTCGGCGCGTCGGAGAAGTAGAGAAACCTCCCCAGGGTTGATCGTTTCGTCCACCCGAAGCGCAGGCCCGGCCCACCCCTTCGTGCTCCACGGAGGGGTGGGCCGTTTTGCCGTGCTTCACCTGAACTCAGCGAATTCCGCCCACTCTTCCCCTCCGGACCGGGACTCTCCGGAATGCCTCGGGCACTGTTCGTCATATGTTCGAAGGGCATGCGCAGGGGTATCAATTCGGCACGTGCCGCAGGCAGTGACCGGGAACGGATGGTCAATTTCCGTTTCGGGTCGCTCCATTGGCGGGCGATCAGTAGCCTCTGCTCGAACACCGGATCGCCTAACGCCTTGGAGAGATAGATGGAGCGTCCCGCCTGGGCCCCACGGAGCATCGACATCTCGGTGCCCAGCGTCTCCCGGATGTACGACTACTACCTGGGCGGATCACACAACTTCGAGGTCGACCGGGAAGCGGCCCGCAGGGCCATGGAGTTCATGCCGGGACTCCCCAAAATCATGCAGGCGAACCGCGCTTTCATGCGCCGCGCCGTGCGCTACGCGGCAGGCCAGGGCATCTCCCAGTTCCTGGACATCGGCTCCGGCATCCCCACCTTCGGCAATGTGCACGAGGTGGCGCAGGCCGCCCGCCCCGGTGCGCGCGTGATGTACGTCGACCACGACCCGGTGGCGGTGGCCCACAGCCAGGCGGTCCTGGAGGGCAACGACGACGCGGGCGTCGTCGCGGCGGACCTGCGCAAGCCCCAGGAGATCCTGCGCAGCCCCGAGGTGGAGCGGCTGATCGACTTGAATCAGCCAGTGGCGCTGCTCCTCGTTGCCATACTGCACTTCGTGGAAGACGAGGACGACCCGTACGGGGCCGTGGCCGAACTGTGCGAGGCGCTCGCGCCCGGCAGCCTGCTCGTGCTCACCCACGCCTCCTACGAGGGGATCCCGCTGCCGCCGGAGCGGGCCGGGGGTGCGGTGGACGTGTACGAGGACATCCGCAACCCGCTGATCATGCGCTCGCGCGAGGAGATCGCGCGGTTCTTCGAGGGGTACGACATGGTGGAACCCGGACTGGTGGCGATGCCGCACTGGCGCCCCGACACCGCACCGGAGGACGAGGATCCGTACGCGTTCTCCGGGTTCGCGGGCGTGGGGCGTACGGCGTGACCCCGGAACCGGACGGGCCGGAGGACAGACTGCGCCGGTTCGCGACGATCTGGAGCCGGGCCGTCTTCCCGGTGACCTCGACGTCGTCGACCCGCCCCGAGTTCGAGGCACATCTGCTGCCCCTGGCCCGGCGGCTGAGCGAGGCCCTGCTGGCCCGGACCTTCGACTCCGACGCGGGCCGGGCGGTCGGCGCCGCCCTCGTGGACGCGCACTGCACCGACCCGGAGGCGCTCAGCCGCACCCTGGACTGCGTCGACGCCTACCTGGTCCTGTACTGCGGCGGCGACGGCGACCAGGAGGACCTGCGGGCCCGGTGCGCGCGGTTGCAGCACGCGATGGCCGCCGGTTTCGCCCGGACGCTGCGCGAGCGGACGCTGGCCGAGCAGGAGGCCGTCGCCCAGGCCGCCCTCCAGGCGCAGGGCGTGGTGGCGCAGGCCCTGCACGCGAGCGAGGCGCGGTTCCGAGCCGTCTTCGAGGGCGCGGCCATAGGCATCGGCATGGCCGACCTCGAGGGCAACATACTGCAGGTCAACGGCGCGCTGCTGCGCATGTTCGGGGTCTCCGAGCCGACGCTGCGCAGCCGCAACGTCCGGGAGTGGACCCACCCCGACGACGCCCCGCAGACCTGGCGGCTCTACGACGAACTCGTCCGGGGCGAGCGGGAGCACTACCACCTGGAGAAGGCGTTCTACCGGCCTGACGGGACCGTCCTGTGGACCAACCTGACGGTCTCCCTGCTGCGTGACGCCGACGGTGATCCGCAGTACCAGCTCGCCCTCATGGAGGACACCACCGAGCGGCGGCTGCTCAACCTGCGACTGCGCTACGAGGCCACGCACGACGCGCTGACCGGGCTGCCCAACCGCACCTTCTTCTTCGAGCGGCTGGAGAAGGCGCTGGGCGCCGGGGAGGGCCAGCGGTTCGGGCTGTGCTACCTGGACCTCGACGGCTTCAAGACCATCAACGACAGCCTCGGCCACGCGGCCGGCGACCGGCTGCTGGTGGAGGTCGCCGACCGGCTGCAGTCCTGCGCCACCGCGCCCGGCGAGATGGTCGCGCGGCTCGGCGGCGACGAGTTCGTCGCGCTGACCACGGGACCCGACACCCAGCACGCGGTCGACGAACTCGCCGGACGCATCATGAACGCGCTGCTCGCGCCGATCAGCGTCGACGGCCGGGAACTGACCGTGCGCGGAAGCATCGGCATCGTGGAGGGCCCGGCCGGGGAACGCAGCCCCGCGGAGGTGCTGCGCAGCGCGGACATCACCATGTACCGGGCCAAGTCGGCCGGCGGCAACCGCTTCGAACTCGCCGACGCGGAGGCGGACGCCCGGGCCATCACGCGGCACGGGCTGACCACGGCACTGCCGACAGCGCTGGAGCGGGGCGAGTTCTTCATCGAGTACCAGCCGCTGGTGCACCTCGGCGACGGCAGCGTCCGGGGGGCCGAGGCCCTGGTGCGCTGGCTGCACCCGCAGCACGGCGTGCTCGGGCCGGACCGGTTCATCCCGCTCGCGGAGCACACCGGGCTGATCGTGCCTCTCGGGCGGTGGGTGCTGGAGCAGTCGGTGCGCCAGGCCCGCGAGTGGCGGGAACTGCAGGGCGGCGTCGAGGCGGCGGGGCCGCTGCGGATCAACGTGAACCTGTCGCCGTGCCAGTTGACGCACCCCGGTCTGGTCCAGGACACGGTCGACATCCTGGAGCGCACGGGCGTCGCGCCGGACGCGCTGTGCCTGGAGGTCACGGAGTCGGCGCTGATCGGGGCCGACGACGATCTGCTGAAGCCGCTGCGGCGCTTGGCGGAGATGGGAGTCGACATCGCCCTGGACGACTTCGGCACGGGCTACTCCAACCTCGCCAACCTGCGCCGGCTGCCGGTCAGCATCCTGAAGCTGGACCGCTCCTTCACCCAGAGCATGCAGCAGTTCCCGGCGGACCCCGTCGACCTGAAGATCGTCGAGGGCATCGTCTCCCTGGCCCACAGCCTGGACCTGGCGGTGACGGTGGAGGGCGTGGAGACGGGAGCCCAGGCCGAACAACTGCGCATACTCGGCTGCGACACGGCGCAGGGCTGGTACTACGCGAGGCCGGGTCCACCGGAGCGCCTGCACCAGCTGGCCCTGGTGGACGCGACGGGTTAGGGGGCTTCTGACGGATCTCCACGGCGTCGCGACGCCCGGCACGCGCTCTCGCCGCACCGGACGAAAGGCCTGGTCTCCGCTGCGAGACCTTCCGTCCGGCACGCCGAGAACACGTACCGAACGCCGCTCCTTCCTCCGCGGAGATCAGTCAGCAGCCCCCTAGGGGTAACGCCTTCGAGGGGTGCGGGGCTGTATTCGGTATGCGGCTCCGCCGCGTGGGTGCGACCAGCCGCGATCGACCCGCACCCTCGAACGGTGCTCACACCCAACGGCGCTTCAGGAACCGCCTCACCGCTCCAGCAGCATCCGCTGCAACTCCCGAGCGGCCCGGGGCGGCGCCACATCACCGCGATGTGCCAGCGCGATCGTGCGATGCAGTCCGGGCCGGGCCAGCGGGGTCACCCGCAGTCCGCGCCCGGACCTCGCCGCCACCATCCGCGGCACCACGGCGACCCCCAGCCCGGCCCGCACGAAGCCCAGCACCGCATCCATCTCCCCGCCCTCCACGGCGAAGTCGGGTTCGAACCCCTCCGTGCGGCACGCGGCCACGGTCAGCTCCCGCAGGTCGTACCCGTGCCGGAACATCACCAGCCGCTCACCCTCCAGGTCGGAGACCCGCACGGTGCGGCGCCCCCCGCCCGGACGCGGGGCGCTCGGCGAGGAGACCACGACAAGATCCTCCCGCAGCAGCTCCACCGTGGTCAGCGCCGGTGACGGCGTCGGAAGCGGCAGCACCACCAGCGCCAGATCCAGCGCCCCCCGCGCCAGCTCCCGTACCAGATCGTGCGAGCCGCCCTCCTCGATCATCAGCCGCACCCCGGGGTAGCGGTCGTGGAACGCCCGCAGCACATCCGGCAGCAGACCCGTACACAGGCTCGGCGTCGCGCCCAGCCGTACCCGGCCGCTGCGCAGTTGCACCAGTTCCTGCACCTCGTGCCGGGCCGTGTCGGCGTCGGCCAGGATGCGCCTGGCCAGCGGCAGGAGCGCCTCTCCGGCGTCCGTGAGCGTGATGTTGCCCCGGGCGCGCAGGAACAGGTCCGCGCCCAGCTCCCGCTCCAGCGCCTTGATCTGCTGCGACAGCGACGGCTGGGCGACATGGACCAGATCGGCGGCCCGGGTGAAGTGCCGGGTCTCGGCGACGGCCACGAAGTACTGGAGCTGCTGGAACTGCATGCTCCCACGATAGCTACAGCCTATTGATTCAAGCCGGACCATGTCTTGGACCGATCGCCTGCCGGTCCGTAGCGTGCTGTTCCATGGCTCTGGCAACGCGGACGGACCGACGGCCGTCTCTCGCACGCACCGTGTGGGACTCCACCGTCGGCAAGAAGACCGTGATGGCGGTCAGCGGTCTGATCATGCTGCTGTACCTGGTCGTCCACATGATCGGAAATCTGAAGATCTTCTTCGGGGCGGGAGAGTTCAACCACTACGCGCACTGGCTGCGCGTCGTCGGCGAGCCGATCATGCACTACGAGTGGACGCTCTGGCTCGTCCGGATCGTGCTGGTCGCCGCCGTCGTCGCCCACGCCACCTCGGCGTACCAGCTCAGCCGCCGCGACATCAGGGCACGGCCCAGCAAGTACGTGCACAAGAAGCCACGGGCGAGCTACGCGACGCGGACCATGCGCTGGGGCGGCGTCATCCTCGGCCTGTTCATCGTGTGGCACATCCTCGACCTGACGACCGGCACCGTGCACTCCGGCGGCTTCCAGGAGGGCCACCCGTACCAGAACGTCGTGGACACCTTCTCCACCTGGTACGGCAACGTCGTCTACATCGTCGCGATGCTCGCGCTCGGCCTGCACGTCCGGCACGGCTTCTGGAGCGCGGCCCAGACCCTCGGCGCGGGCAGCCGCACCCGCGACCGCGCCCTGAAGACCACGGCCAACGTCCTCGCGCTGCTGCTCACGGCCGGCTTCATCGCCGTACCCGTGGGCGTCATGACCGGAGTGGTGAGCTGAAGATGACTTCGTACGCCGACTACACGACCGGCGAGCCGGTCGTCGACACCAAGGCCCCCACCGGGCCGGTCGACGAGCGGTGGGACACGCGCCGCTTCGAGGCCAAGCTGGTCAACCCCGCCAACCGGCGCAAGCACACCGTGATCGTCGTCGGCACCGGCCTCGCCGGCGGCTCCGCCGGCGCCACCCTCGCCGAACAGGGCTACCACGTCGTCCAGTTCTGCTACCAGGACTCGCCCCGCCGCGCCCATTCCATCGCCGCGCAGGGCGGCATCAACGCCGCGAAGAACTACCGCAACGACGGCGACTCCGTCCACCGCCTGTTCTACGACACCGTCAAGGGCGGCGACTTCCGCGCCCGCGAGTCCAACGTCCACCGGCTCGCGCAGATCTCCGTCGAGATCATCGACCAGTGCGTGGCCCAGGGCGTGCCCTTCGCCCGGGAGTACGGCGGACTGCTCGACACCCGGTCGTTCGGCGGCGTGCAGGTGTCACGCACGTTCTACGCCCGGGGACAGACCGGCCAGCAGCTCCTCCTCGGCGCCTACCAGGCCCTCAGCCGGCAGATCGCCGCCGGGAACATCGAGATGCACCCGCGCACCGAGATGCTCGACCTGATCGTCGTCGGCGGACGGGCGCGCGGGATCGTCGCCCGGGACCTGGTCACGGGCAAGATCGACACGTACTTCGCGGACGCCGTCGTCCTCGCCTCCGGCGGCTACGGCAACGTCTTCTACCTGTCGACGAACGCCATGAACTCCAACGCCACCGCCATCTGGCGGGCCCACCGGCGCGGCGCCCACTTCGCCAACCCCTGCTTCACCCAGATCCACCCCACCTGCATCCCGCGCACCGGCGACCACCAGTCCAAGCTCACGCTGATGAGCGAGTCGCTGCGCAACGACGGGCGCATCTGGGTGCCGAAGGCGAAGGGCGACCAGCGGCCCCCGAACGAGATCCCCGAGGACGAGCGCGACTACTACCTGGAGCGCATCTACCCGTCGTTCGGCAACCTCGTCCCGCGCGACATCGCCTCCCGCGCCGCGAAGAACGTCTGCGACGAGGGCAGGGGAGTGGGCCCCGGCGGGCAGGGCGTCTACCTCGACTTCGCCGACGCCATCGCCCGCATGGGACGCAAGGCGGTCGAGGCCAAGTACGGCAACCTCTTCGACATGTACCAGCGGATCACCGACGAGGATCCGTACGAGGTGCCGATGCGGATCTACCCCGCCGTGCACTACACGATGGGCGGCCTGTGGGTCGACTACGACCTCCAGACCACCGTCCCCGGCCTGTTCGCGATCGGCGAGGCCAACTTCTCCGACCACGGCGCCAACCGGCTCGGCGCCTCCGCGCTGATGCAGGGACTCGCGGACGGCTACTTCGTCCTCCCCTCGACCATCAACGACTACCTGGCCCGCAACCCGCATCACGACGCGGTGACCGACGAACACCCCGCCGTGCAGGAGGTGCTGGCCGACACCCAGGACCGGCTCAACCTGCTGCTGTCCGTCGACGGCGACCGCACCCCCGACTCCTTCCACCGCGAGGTCGGCGAACTCATGTGGGAGTTCTGCGGCATGGCCCGCAGCGACTCCGGCCTGCGCAAGGCGCTGGAGCGCATCCCGCAGATCCGCGAGGAGTTCTGGCGGCGCATCAAGGTGCCCGGCACCGGCGAGGAGTTCAACCAGTCGCTGGAGAAGGCCAACCGCATCGTCGACTACCTGGAGCTCGCCGAGCTGATGTGCCTCGACGCGCTGCACCGCGAGGAGTCCTGCGGCGGCCACTTCCGCGAGGAGTCCCAGACACCCGACGGCGAGGCCGCCCGCAAGGACGAGGAGTTCGGGTACGCGGCCGCCTGGGAGTTCACCGGCACCGGCGAGGCTCCCGTCCTGCACAAGGAAGACCTGGTCTTCGAGTACGTCCACCCCACCCAGCGGAGCTACGCATGAAGCTCACCCTGCGCGTCTGGCGGCAGCGCAACGCCGACGCCGACGGCACGATGTCCACGTACGAGGTGGACGGGATCTCACCCGACATGTCCTTCCTGGAGATGCTCGACACGCTCAACGAGGAGCTCATCGTCAAGGGCGAGGACCCCGTCGCCTTCGACCACGACTGCCGCGAGGGGATCTGCGGGGCGTGCTCGCTCGTCATCAACGGCGACGCGCACGGGCCCGAGCGGACCACCACCTGTCAGCTGCACATGCGGTCGTTCGAGGACGGCGACACCATCGACGTCGAGCCGTGGCGGGCGTCCGCGTTCCCGGTGATCAAGGACCTGGTCGTGGACCGGTCGGCGTTCGACCGGATCATCCAGGCCGGCGGGTACATCACCGCGCCGACCGGGGCGGCTCCCGAAGCGCACGCCACGCCGGTGCCGAAGCCGGATGCCGACCTCGCCTTCGAGCACGCCGAGTGCATCGGGTGCGGGGCGTGCGTGGCGGCCTGTCCGAACGGGGCGGCGATGCTGTTCACGTCCGCCAAGATCAACCATCTCAACGTGCTGCCGCAGGGGGCGCCCGAGCGGGAGACGCGGGTGCTGGACATGGTGGAGCAGATGGACGAGGAGGGGTTCGGGGGCTGCACCCTCGCCGGGGAGTGCGCCACCGCCTGCCCCAAGGGGATACCTCTCATGTCCATCACCAGCATGAACAAGGAGTGGTTGCGGGCCGCACGGAAGGTGAAGCGGTAGCGCGCCGTAGGGGCTTCGGTGCTTCGGTGCTTCGGTGGCTGCGGGTGCGTCGGGGCTGATCGCGCAGTTCCCCGCGCCCCCGGGGCGTTGCAATGAACGTTCGCCGGTACGTGCGGACGGGCGGGGCCGGGAGTGGTGCTCTCCCGGCCCCGTCTCGCTTCTGTCCGTCACGGGCCGGGATCGGCGAGGAGGGGTCCCAGCGGGCCGAGGTCCAGGTTGAGGTCGCTGCGCCGCAGCCCGTGCTGTGCGCACAGTTCGTCCATGCGCTCGTCCAGCAGCGTCAGCGCGGTGCCCAGCCGGTCCTCCTGCTCGACGCTGAGCGTGCCCTCGTCGAAACGGCGGACCGCCTGGCGTTCCATGAGCTGCGCCCGCCGGCTCCGGGTTCTGTCACGCAGCCCACTCTCGCCGCCGGCGCCGGGGTGCGCGTGCGCAAGTGGCCATTCCGGGCCGCGCCGGCGGGCGCGAGCCGTTCAACAACCTCACACCCGTTCTCTCTGCACATGACACGCGCAGGTCAGTCGGTTTCGGGAGAACAGAGGCGGAGGTTCGCACGCCACCGCTCAGCGCCCCGCCCCGCCTCACCGACCGGCCCGTGACCAGGAGAGTGCCATGACCGGCGTACTGACCGTCGACCGCCCCGCGCAGCCCACGGCCCCCACCCGCTACACCGTCGCCCTCGCCCGGAACGAGGAGGACGTGCGGGCCGCCCAGCGGCTGCGGCACGACGTCTTCGCCGGGGAGATGGGCGCCCTGCTGGCCGGCCCGCAGCCGGGCCTCGACGTCGACTCCTTCGACGCGTACTGCGACCACCTGCTCGTCCGGGAGGAGACGACCGGCCAGGTCGTCGGCACCTACCGGCTGCTGCCGCCGGAGCGCGCGGCGGTCGCCGGGCGGCTGTACTCCGAGGGCGAGTTCGAGCTCACCGCCCTCGACGGGATCCGGCCACAGCTCGTCGAGGTCGGCCGCTCCTGCGTGCACCCCGACCACCGCGACGGGGCAGTCATCAGCCTCATCTGGGCCGGCATCGCCCGCTACATGGTCGACCGCGGCCACGAGTGGCTCGCCGGCTGCTGCTCCGTCCCGCTCGCCGACGGCGGCACCCTCGCCTCCGCCACCTGGGACCGGGTCAGCGACAAGCACCTCGCCCCGCAGGAGTTCCGGGTGCGGCCGCTGCTGCCGTGGACGCCGGGCCCCGCGCCCGCCGCCCGCGTCGAACTGCCCGCCCTGCTGCGCGGCTACCTCCGCCTCGGCGCCTGGGTGTGCGGCGCACCGGCCCACGACCCGGACTTCGGCGTCGCCGACCTGTACGTGCTGCTGCCGATGAGCCGCGTCAACGCGCGCTACCTGCGCCACTTCCTCTCTCTCGCCCCGGCCGGATGAGCGCCTGGCTGCCCACCGCGCCCTGCACGCCGCGCGCCTGTGTCGAGGCGTCGGCGGCCGTGCGGGCGCGGGCCGTGCCGCGTGCCGTGCTGCGATTCGGCGCGGTCCTGCTGCTCCTCCTCGCGGGGATCGCGCTGACACCCTTCGGCGCCCGGATCCCGCCGTCCCTCATCCGGCGTTGGTGCCGGTGGATCGTGCGGGCCGCCGGTGTCCGCGTCCGTATCACCGGGGCCGCCGCTCCCACCGGCGGACTGCTGCTGGTCGCCAACCACATCTCCTGGCTGGACGTCCCGCTGCTCGCCGCCGTCCGCCCCGCCCGGATGCTGGCCAAGACGGAGGTACGGCACTGGCCGGTCGCGGGTGCGCTGGCCGCGCGCGGCGGCACCCTGTTCATCGACCGGGACCGGCTGCGGGCTCTCCCGGAGACGGTGGCCCGGATCGCCGGTGCGCTGCGTGCGGGCGCCGCGGTCGCGGCCTTCCCCGAGGGCAGCACCTGGTGCGGCCGGGCGCAGGGCACCTTCCGCCGGGCCGTCTTCCAGGCCGCGCTGGACGCGGGGGTGCCGGTCCAGCCGGTGCGCATCGGCTACCGGCTCAGCGACGGCACGGTCACCACGGCCCCCGCGTACGTCGGCGAGGACACGCTGCTCGCCTCCCTGTGGCGGGTGGCGACGACCCGCGGCCTGATCGCGGAGGTCGAGGTCCGCGACCCCGTTCCCCCGGGCGGCAGCCCCGACCGCCGCGCTCTCGCCCGCGCGGCACAGCAGCCGGAGACGGCCGCGCCGGCCTGGACGCACACGGTGCTCGTCGCGTAGGGGCTCAGCGGGAGCCGGTGAGGGTGCGCGCCAGATACGGCGCCGTCCGGCTCTCCGCCGAGCGCGCGACGTCCCCCGGAGGTCCCGCCGCCACGATGCGTCCGCCCGCGTCGCCGCCGCCCGGGCCCAGGTCGATCACCCAGTCCGCGCGGGCGACGACGGACATGTCGTGCTCGACGACGATCACGGTGTGCCCGGCGTCGACGAGGCCGTGCAACTGGCGCAACAGGACGTCCACGTCGGCCGGGTGGAGACCGGTCGTGGGCTCGTCGAGGAGGTACAGCGTGTGGCCGCGCCGGCCGCGTTGCAGTTCGCTCGCCAGCTTGATGCGCTGGGCCTCGCCGCCGGACAGCTCCGTCGCGGGCTGGCCGAGGCGCAGATAGCCCAGACCGACCTCGAGCAGGGTAAAGAGGCTGCGGGCCACGGCCGGGGTGTCCGCGAAGAACTCCGCCGCGCTCTCCACCGTCAGATCCAGCACCTGCGCGATGTTCCGCCCCCGGTACGTCACCTCCAGCGTCTCCGGGTTGTAGCGGGCCCCGCCGCAGTCCGGGCAGGGCGCGTACGTGCTCGGCAGGAACAGCAGCTCCACGCTGACGAATCCCTCGCCCTGGCAGGTCTCGCAGCGCCCGCCCGCCACGTTGAAGGAGAACCGCCCGACGCCGAAAGCGCGTTCGCGCGCCCCGTCGGTGGCCGCGAACACCTTGCGCACGACGTCGAAGAGGCCCGTGTAGGTGGCGAGGTTGGAGCGCGGAGTGCGGCCGATCGGCCTCTGGTCGACCGAGACCAGCCGGCCCACCCCCGCCGAGTCCTCGGTGATCTCGCCGATGAGCGTGGACTTGCCGGATCCCGACACGCCGGTCACCGCGGTGAACACGCCGAGCGGGAACTTGGCCGTCACCCCCCGCAGGTTGTGCCGCGAGATCGGGCCGGTCCGGAGCCACCCGGTCGCCTCGCGCACATCCCGGGCCGGGGAGGGGGAGCGGTCGAACAGGTAGCGGGCCGTCGCCGACCTCTCGACACCGGCCAGCTCGGCCACCGGGCCGCTGTGCAGCACCCGCCCGCCGTGCTCGCCGGCGTCCGGACCCACGTCGACCAGCCAGTCGGCGCCCCGCATGACGTCGAGGTGGTGTTCCACCACGAACACCGAGTTGCCGGACGTCTTCAGCCGCTCCAGCACCGTGAGCAGCGCCTCGGTGTCCGCCGGGTGCAGTCCTGCCGACGGCTCGTCGAGGACGTAGACGACACCGAAGAGGCCGGAGCGCAGCTGGGTGGCGAGGCGCAGGCGCTGCAGTTCGCCCGCGGAGAGGGTGGGGGCGGGCCGGTCGAGACTGAGGTAGCCGAGCCCCAGCTCCAGGACCGGCGCGATACGGGACCGCAGGTCGTCGGTGAGGACCCGGGCGGCCTCCGAGGTCCCGTCGAGACCGGCGGCCAGCTCCACCAGCGGCAGTGCCGCCAGCTCGGCGATGGTCCGGCCGCCGAACGTCACCGCCATGGCCTCGGGGCGCAGCCGGCTGCCGCCGCACGCCGGGCAGGGCGCACTGGTGAGGAACCGCTCGGCCTTCGCCCGCAGGGTCGGGCTCCTGGAATCCGAGAACGTCTTCATCACGTACCGGTGGGCGCTCATGTACGTGCCCTGGTAGGGCCGTTGGATGCGGTCGGCGTCCCGCACCGGGTGCACCGTCACCACCGGCTGCTCGTCCGTGAACAGGATCCACTCCCGCTCGCCGGCGGGCAGGTCCCGCCACGGCCGGTCCACGTCGTGGCCGAGCGCGTCGAGGATGTCCCGCAGGTTTTTGCCCTGCCAGGCTCCCGGCCACGCCGCGATCGCCCCGTCGCGGATCGACAGCGACGGGTCGGGGACCATGAGCTCCTCGCTCGTACGGTGCACCTGCCCCAGCCCGTGGCACTCCGGGCACGCCCCCACCGCCGTGTTCGGCGAGAAGGCGTCGGAGTCGAGCCGCTCGGCGCCGGGCGGGTAGGTGCCGGCCCGGGAGAACAGCATCCGCAGGGAGTTCGAGAGGTGGGTGACGGTGCCGACGGAGGAGCGGGAGGTGGGCGCCGCCCGGCGCTGCTGGAGCGAGACGGCCGGGGGCAGACCGGTGATCTCCCCGACCTTCGGCGCGCCGACCTGGTGGATCAGCCGCCGCGCGTACGGCGCGACCGACTCGAAGTAGCGCCGCTGCGCCTCCGCGTAGATCGTGCCGAACGCCAGCGACGACTTCCCCGAGCCGGACACACCGGTGAACACGGCCAGCACGTCCCGGGGGATGTCGACGTCGACGCCCCGGAGGTTGTGCTCACGGGCTCCGCGGACACGGACGTACGGGTCATGGGGGTCGCGGTCGTGCATGGAAGACGACTCTAACCGGATCTAACCGGAGGTGATCGCGGCCAGTCGCCGGTAGGAGTCCAGCAGGGCCTCGCGGTCGTACGTGCTGGTCGTGACGAGGACCTCCTGGGCGCCCGTCTCCTTCAGCACCGTCTCCAGCTCGTGCGCGACCTGCTCCTCGGTGCCGGCGATGTGGCCGGTCAGGCCGGACTCGTAGAAGTCGCGCTCCTTCCCGGTCAGGGTGAGCGCCTCCACGCGCTCGGCGGGCGACAGCGGCGGGAAGGTGCCGCGGGTGCGGGAGTGCGCCATGGACCAGGCCTCGGGGATCAGCAGCCGCCGGGCCTCCTCGGGGGTGCCGGCCACCGCGATGGTGCCCGAGATGACGACGTAGGGCTCCGCGGCCCAGACGGAGGGGCGGAACCGGTCGCGGTAGTGGTCGATGCCGCGCCGCATCTTCTCGCGGTTCCTGAGGTCGCCGATCACCATGGGCAGGCCCGCGCGGGCGGCGATGCCGGCGCCCTCGCCCATGGCCAGGACGAACGGCGGCACGGTCAGGCCCTCGGCGGGGCGGGCGTGCACGCCGGTGGGGGAGGTGCCCCGGAACCAGCCGAGCAGCTCCGCGAGCCGGTCCTCGAAGTCCGCCGCGTCGCCCTTGTCGCGGCCCAGGGCACGGCGCACCCCGTCCGTGAAGCCGACGGACCGGCCCAGACCCATGTCGATCCGCCCGGGGAACAGCGACTCCAGGACGCCGAACTGCTCGGCCACGACCAGCGGCCGGTGGTTGGGCAGCATCACCCCGCCGGTCCCGACCCGGATCGTCCTGGTCGCGCCCGCGACGGCGGCCGCCAGCACCGTCGGCGCGGAACCGGCGACCCCGGGCACGCCGTGGTGCTCGGAGACCCAGACGCGGTGGTAGCCGAGCCCCTCCAGCTCCCGCGCCAGCCGCACGGTGTCGCGCAGCGCCTCGGGGTGGGTGTGCCCCTCGCGGGTGCGGGAGCGGTCGAGGACGGACAGGAGCACGGAATCCATACCTGGTTCTACGCCGGACGGGGCCGCCGGTATTCCGCCGCGGCCGCGGCGGGACCGCCGCCGGAAATCCGGGTGACCGCGTCCCTGCACGTCAGGACAATGGTCCGGTCTCCACAAGCGAAAGGCGGCCGACCGTGACCGTCCCCGGCATCCTGCTCTCCGGCATCGTCGGATCGACCGCCTACGGTCTCGCCCGCCCGGGCTCGGACATCGACCGCCTCGGCCTGTTCGCCGTGCCCACCGCGGAACTGCACGGTCTGCGCCACCCGAAGGAGTCCCACGTCAGCACGGCGCCGGACCGCACGCTCCACGAGGCGGCCAAGTGGTGCCGGCTGGCCCTGGGCGGCAACCCGACCGCGATGGAACTGGTGTGGCTCCCGGACGACCTGTACGAGGTGCGCACCCCGCTCGGCGACGAGCTCATCGGCATCCGTACGGCGTTCCTGTGCGCCAAGCGGGTCAGGGACGCCTACCTCGGGTACGCGACCCGGCAGTTCCGGCGACTGGAGGCACGCGGCGACGGTTCGTTCTCCGCCGACACCCGCAAGCGGACCGCGAAGCACGCCCGGCATCTCAAACGGCTGTGCGGGCAGGGCCTGGAGCTGTACACCACCGGGCGGTTGACGATCCGCGTCGAGGACCCGGACGAGTACCACGCCTTCGGCGAGCGCGTCGCCGCCGATCCGTCGGTCGCCCTGCCCCTGCTCAGGCACTACGAGGCCGCCTTCGACGAGGGCCCCACGGTGCTGCCGGACGAACCCGACGAGGCGCCGGTCGAGGCCTGGCTGCGCCGGGTCCGGGCGCACTTCCTCGCCGGGGCGGCCAACTCAGCCGCCGGGGCGTAGCAGGCCGCGCTCGTAGGCCCTGACCAGGTTCTGCGGGACGAGGTGGGTGACGCCGTCGACGGTGACGGGGACCAGCGTCGGGGTGACCGCCTTCCACTGGGCGCGGCGGTGGCGGGTGTTGCTGCGGGACATCTTCCGCTTCGGGACAGCCATGGGACTCCTCCTCGGTGGTCGGGCACCGAGGACGCTACATGAAAATGGATCCCATTAACAATGGGCGTCCCGGTGCCCGGCCGTCGCGATCCCTCGAAGGCGTCTCAGTCCTCGGCTCCCACCAGCATCCGCACCTCGAACTCCTCGTGGGCGGCAGGCTCTTCGGCCGGGCCCTTGTCCAGCACCGTCCCGAGCCAGCCCAGCAGGAAACCCGCGGGGATGGAGACGATGCCGGGGTTCTGGAGCGGGAACCAGGCGAAGTCGACCTCCGGGTAGAACGAGCCCGGGGTGGAGGAGACGACCGGCGAGAAGGCCGCCAGCAGGACGGAGCAGAGCAGCCCGCCGTAGAGGCTGAGCAGGGCGCCCTTCGCGCTGAAGCGCCGCCAGAACAGGGTGTAGGTGATCGTCGGCAGGATCGCGGACGCCGCGATGGCGAAGGCCAGGAACGCGAGCGTCGCGGTGTTCGCGCCCCAGGCGATCAGGGCCAGCAGGATGCCGAGGACGCCGATGACGGCCCCGGACAGCCGGGCGACGGTCAGCTCCTCCGTCTCGCTCGCCCGGCCCTTGCGGATCACCTCGCTGTACAGGTCGTGCGCGAGGGAGGAAGCCGCGGCCAGGGTGAGACCGACCGCCACGGCGAGCAGCGTCAGATACGCCAGACAGGTCAGCAGCGCGGTCAGGACGCTGCCGCCCAGCTCGTGGGCGAGCAGCAGCACGGAGGCGTTGCCGGTGCGGTCGGTGCTCTCGATGGTGTCCCGGCCGAGCAGCGCGGTGGCGCCGAGCCCCATGATGCCGGCCCCGAAACAGACCGCGCCGACCAGGCCGACGGCCCACAGCACCGACGAGCGCAGAACACCGCTGTTGCGTGGGGTGAGCAACCGCATCAGCACGTGCGGGAGGGCGGCGAGGCCGAGGACGATGGCCAGTTCGAGGCTGAGGAAGTCCAGTTTGTTGCTGACGGTGCCGCCGTAGCGCAGCCCGGGCTGGAGGAAGCTCAAGCCGGAACCGCTGCGTTCGGAGGCCCTCTCCAGCAGCAGGTCGGGGTTCCAGTCGAAGTGGTGCAGCACCCAGCCCGCGGTGAACAGCACGCCCACCACCAGCATCACGGCCTTGATGATCTGGATGACCGTCGCTCCGGGCATGCCGCCGAGAGAGGCGTACAAGATGACGAAGGCGCCGATCACGACCACGCACAGGGTGCGGGTGGTGCCGCTCGGCACACCGGTGAACTGGGTCAGCAGGGCCACACTGCCCACGAGTTGGGCCACCAGGTACAGCGTGGCGATGGCCAGGACGCAGACCGCCAGCGCGACCCGCACCGGCCGCTGCTGCCGGGGCAGCCGCAGCGCCACCGTGTCGCCCAGCGTGAACTCGCCCGTGCGGTGCAGGGGTTCGGCGATCAGCAGCAGCACCATCATCCAGGCGACGGTGGTGCCGCCGAGATACATCAGCCCGTCGTAACCGGTCAGCGCGACCAGCCCGGTGCTGCCCAGCAGGGTGGCGGCCGACAGGTAGTCGCCGCACATGGCGAGGCCGTTGCGCAGCGGCGACATGGCGCGGTTGCCGAGGTAGAACTCGCTGATCTCGTCGCGCTGAGGAGCCGTCAGCAGTGCCGTGAACAGGGTGATCACAACCACGGTCAGGAACAGGACGAACGTCAGCCGCAGGCTGCTGTCGTCGATGGCGGCGGCGCTCACCACGTGCGAAACCCCCTCGTCCCGTGCCGGAGCGGCTGCCCGGCCCCCTGTGCGGGAGCCGCCGCCCGGGCACGGCGGCTCTCGGTCTCGTACAGCCGGGACCTCAGGCCGCGGGCGAGCGGATCGACCCGGCTGCGCATGTGCCGGACGTAGCACCACGCGGTCACGCCCATGACGACGAACTGCCCGAGACCGAGGGTCAGTCCGAGCGTGAGGCGGCCGAACAGCGGCTGGTTCATCACCGCGGGCACAAAACTCGACAGCACTACATACAGCAGGAATCCACCGACGGACAGGATTGTCGCCCGGATGCCGAACCGGCGCTGCGCGCGACGCAGAGAGTGAAATTCGGGATGGTCGGATATACGAGACGGCGGAGTCTGTTCGATGTGCGGCAGCGGGAATGTGGGAGTGTCTTCCCGCCGCGGTGAATATTCGGGCACAGGCGCACCTTCTTCGCTGCATCGTGCCCCGCACTCGACCCCGTCGGGTCGGTGGACGCGTCCGGTTTTCGGGCAGGGGGAAGGGGTGCCGGACGCGCGGTGGGGGTGCGGGCTCTGTGGGGGCTCGTGAATCCGGATACCCAGCTGTCCGGATTCACGAGGACGGCCTCGGGGTTCTTCGTGGGGACCCCCGACGAGCCCCGGCCACGGGTGGTGGCGAGGCTGAGAGCGGAGTATGTCAGTGCCGTGCTTGAGCCATCAACTGTGAAGGTGAATTGACCCGCGTACATGGCTTGTTCACGCGCGCTGTCTCAATTGCGCTTAGGGGTCCTTTCACTATGAGTGTCCGATCAGGGCGCGTGGTCTGGTGCCGTGCGTCGCAAGGCGCCGGGAAGCCCTCGTAGCGGAGCTACTAGGGCTTTTCGGCAACGCGGCGAGGTGCGGTGCCAGGCCGCGCGACCCGGACGGGCATAGTGAAAGGACCCCTTAGGGTGGGCGGCGTGAGTGACGACCGCAGCAAGGCCCCGCTGGCCGTGTTCGACCTGGACAACACCCTCGCCGACACCACGCACCGGCAGGGGTTCCTCCAGCGCACGCCGAAGGACTGGAACGGATTCTTCTCGGCGGCGCCGCAGGACCCGCCCGCCCCGGCGGGCATCGCGCTGGTCCGGGAGCGCGCGCAGGAGTGCGAGATCGTCTACCTCACCGGGCGGCCCGAGCGCTGCCGGCGCGACACGCTGGAGTGGCTCGCCGCCCAGGGGCTGCCCGAGGGGCGCGTGTACATGCGGCGGGACGCCGACCGGCGGCCCGCCCGGTTCACCAAGCTGGAGATCCTGCGGCGGCTCGCCCGCACCCGCGAGGTCCGCGTCCTCGTGGACGACGACGAACTGGTCTGCGCGGACGCCCGGCGTGCGGGCTTCACCGTCGTCAGGGCCGACTGGGTGACCCGGTCCGCCGAGATGAAGGCCGCGCAGCAGCGCGAGGGGCGGACCTGAGGACTACTCCGACTCGTCGAGACGGAAGCCCACCTTGAGCCCCACCTGCCAGTGGGCGATCTGGCCGTCCTCGAGCTGGCCGCGCACCTGCGTCACCTCGAACCAGTCCAGGTTGTGCAGCGTCTGAGAGGCCCGGTCGATGCCGTTGCGGACGGCCTGGTCGACGCCGTCCGGTGAGGTGCCGACGATCTCCGTGACCCGGTAGGTGTGGTTCGACATGCCGCTGCTCCTCTTCCCACGTTCCCTGTGACGCGAGTGTCACGCGTCATTCCACGGTGCCCCAAGCGGCGGCGAAGCGCGAGACGTCGTCTCCCGCCGTCGCCGCCGCCCCCGAGTTCCCCGATGTCAGCGCGCCACGCTCAGCGACAGCGCGAACCGGCCCGGGCCGTCCGTCCACCAGTGGGCCAGCTCCAGCCCCGCCGCGGACAGTTCGGCGCGCACGCCCTCCTGCCGGAACTTCGCCGACACCTCGGTCCGCATCTCCTCACCCGCTGTGAAGTCGACGGCGAGATCGAGCGCCGGCACCTTCACCGTCTGCGCCGTACGGGAGCGCAGCCGCATCTCGATCCACTCCTGCTCCGCGTTCCACAGCGCCACATGCCCGAACGCGTCAGGCTGGAAGTCGGCGCCCAGTTCACGGTTGATCACGGTCAGGACGTTCTTGTTGAACGCGGCCGTCACCCCGGCCGCGTCGTCGTACGCCCGGACCAGCACCTCCTCGTCCTTGACCAGGTCCGTGCCCAGCAGCAGGGCATCGCCCGGGGTGAGCAGGGCACGCACCGAGGTGAGGAACGCGGCGCGTTCGGCGGGCAGCAGATTGCCGATCGTGCCGCCCAGGAACGCCACCAGCCGTGGCCCCGGTGTGTCCGGCAGGGTCAGTTCCGCCGTGAAGTCGGCGATCAGCGCGTGCACGTCCAGCCCCGGCCGTTCGGCGGCGAGCGCCTGCCCGGCCTGGGTGAGGGCGCTCCCACTGACGTCGACCGGAACGTAGGTGTGCAGGTCGGTGAGGGCGTCGAGCAGATGCCGGGTCTTCTCCGAGGACCCGGAGCCGAGCTCGACCAGGGTGCGTGCCCCGGTCGCCGCGGCGATGTCCCCGGAGCGCGCCAAAAGGATCTCCCGCTCCGCGCGCGTGGGGTAGTACTCGGGGAGTTCCGTGATCTTCTCGAACAGGTCGCTGCCGTGCGCGTCGTAGAACCACTTCGGCGGCAGGGTCTTGGGACGGCCGGTCAGACCCCGGTGGACGTCGGCGCGCAGCGCGGCGCCCGTGGTGTCCTCGGGCAGGGTGCGGGTGAGGCGGAACGGGCTCACGTACGGCTCTCCTTGGAGGGTGCGGGCACGGCGGCGTCGGTCGGCTCCTTCAGCGGCGTCAGCAGCACGTCGGTGCGGCTCGCCGCGAGCAGGGTCCGGTCGGGGACCTCCTGCCAGTGCGGATCGTCGTCGTAGGGCTCGGAGGCCACGACGGTGCCGCCGCCGGGCCGGGTGAGGTACCACAGGGCGTCGCCCCAGGCGGTCGCGGTGATGGTGTCGCCGTTGGTGAGCAGCAGGTTGAGCCGGGAACCGGGGGCCGCCGCTGCGACCTCCAGGACGGTGTCGGCCATCGCCTGGCCCTCCTCGTCGCCGCCCCGCAGCCGCGCCAGCACCAGCGCCCACACGAGCGCCGAGTCGTTGCGGGCCTCCAGCGACAGCAGGTCCTCGTGCGGCAGCGTCCGGGACAGCGAGGCCAGCGAACCGGGCCAGCCCTTCACCGCCCCGTTGTGGCTGAACAGCCAGGTTCCCGCGGCGAACGGGGCCGCCGCGGCCTCCGCGTCCGCCCCCGACAAAGTCGCGTCCCGCACCGCCGCGAGCAGCGCGGGGGAGCGGACGACCCGGGCCAGGTCGGCGAACGACAGGTCCGCCCAGATCGGCCCGGCCCGGCGGTAGCGGGCCGGCACCGGGTCGCCCTCGGCGTACCAGCCCACGCCGAACCCGTCGGCGTTGACCGTCCCGTACCGCTGGTGCCGGGGCGCCCACGACTGCCGGTACAACCCGTGCGGGGGGTCCACGACGATCCGGCCCAGCGGCTCCTTGGGCCCCACGTACGCCACATGCCGGCACATCAGACGTCCTCCGACCGGGCCGTGCGGAACCCGGAGAAGATCTGCCGCCGGATCGGGTAGTCCCAGTTGCGGAAGGTGCCCCGGCAGGCCACCGCGTCCACCGCGAACGAACCGCCGCGCAGCACCTTGTACTCGGGCCCGAAGAAGACCTCCGAGTACTCCTTGTACGGGAACGCCCTGAACCCCGGGTACGGCAGGAAGTCGCTCGCCGTCCACTCCCACACGTCGCCGATCAACTGCCGTACGCCGAGCGGCGACTCGCCGGCCGGGTAGCTCCCGGCGGGTGCCGGGCGCAGGTGCCGCTGGCCGAGGTTGGCGTGCTCGGGCCCCGGGTCGGCGTCGCCCCACGGGTAGCGCATCGAGCGGTCGCCGGCCGGGTCGTGCCGGGCCGCCTTCTCCCACTCGGCCTCCGTGGGCAGCCGGCGCCCCGCCCAGCGGGCGTAGGCGTCGGCCTCGTACCAGCTCACGTGCAGCACGGGCTCGTCCGGCGGGACGACCTCGGTGACGCCGAAGCGCCGCCTGAGGAACTGCTGTCCGTCGCGCCGCCAGTACAGCGGGGTGTCGATGCCGTGCTTCCGGATGTGCGCCCAGCCGTCGGCCGTCCACCACCGCGGGTTGTCGTAGCCGCCGTCCTCGATGAACGCCCGGTAGGCGCCGTTGGTCACCGGGATGGTGTCGATGTGGAAGGCCGCGACCTCGCGCCGGTGCGCGGGGCGTTCGTTGTCCAGGGCCCAGGGCTCGCCGGAGGTGCCCATCGTGAACGAGCCGCCCGGGACGAGGACTTCGGACGGGCCCGTGGACAGCGGCGCCGGCTCCGGGTCGGGTGCCGTCAGGGCCGGTGGGCCCGTACGCAGCTGATGGGTGATCAGCATCGTCTCGTCGTGCTGCTGTTCGTGCTGCGCGATCATCCCGAAGGCGAATCCGGCCTCCGTCAGCCGCGTGCCGTGGAACGCGTGCCGCTCCAGCACGTCCAGTGCCCTTCCGCGGACGTCGGCCGCGTAGGTGCGGGCCTCGGCGGGCGACAGCAGGGGCAGTTTCGGCCGCTCGGCGCGCGGGTGCTCGAAGGCGTCGTAGAGGCCGTCTATCTCGGGCCGTATCGCCTCGTGCCCGGCGACGGCCCGCAGCAGCCACTGCTCCTCCTGGTTGCCGATGTGCGCGAGGTCCCACACCAGCGGCGACATCAGCGGCGAGTGCTGCGCGGTCAGGTCGGGATCCTCCACGCAACTCGTCAGCAGGGTGGTGCGGTCGCGGGCCACGACGAGTGAGGCGACCGCCCGCTCACGGAGGACCTCGGGGTCGACGGCCTGGGCGTCGACGGCGGGATCGGTGTCGGTCATGGGCGGAAGTCCTTCCCGTGGGCGCGGCCGTCCGTGCCGCGCTGTCGGTCGAGCAGGTCGTCGGCGGGGCAGCGGCCCAGGACGACGTAGCGGTCCAGATAGGCCGTGACGGCCTCGATGACCCCGGGGGCGGCGCCGAGCCGGGGCAGGGCGTCCAGCGCGGTCGTGAAGCACGTGATGGCCACCTCGCGCAGTTCCGCGTCGGCCAGGCCGCCGCGGGCCGCGTCGAGCCACAGCGGGTTGTGCGGCGCGGGCAGGCCCAGCGTCCGCTCGGCCAGTGGCTTCACTGCCCGGTAGGCGGTCTCGGTGGCCTCCGGGTCGTCGAACAGCGCGGCCGTCACGGCGAGCGGCACGATCCAGCCGTCGTCGCCGGGCTGCGCGTCGATCATGCGCAGTTCAAGATGGCCGCGCGGCCTGACCGGCGGGAACAGCGTCGTGACGTGGTAGTCGAGATCCTCCCGGGTGGGCGGCCTGGGCGTGCCCGTGCGGATCCAGTCCCGGAAGGTGAGGCCCTCGGGGACGTCCCAGGGCCCGCCGTCCCGCCGTACGCACATCACGGGGGAGTCCAGCACGTGCCGGGCCCAGGCGCCGCGCGGGTCGGCGTCCAGCCGCGGTCCGCCCGCCCGGCCCGCGCCGATCCGGGTCCACGTCAGCTGCCGGGTGGACAGCCAGCCGGTCGGCCGGTGTGCGGCGAGCGGGGAGTTGGCGAACGCGGCCACCAGGACCGCGCCCATGTGGTGGGCGAGCCACCAGCGCCGCACCAGGCCGAGCGGTCCGGGCTCCTCGTGGCCGGCGTCCAGGCACACCTGCACGGAGGCGGAGGTGCACATCATGGCGCGGCCGGCGGGGCCCGTGCGGTCCAGGCACGCCTCCATGGCGTCGTAGCGCGGTTGGCGCAGGAACCGGCGGGGTTCGTGCCAGGGGTCCTGGCCGAGGCCGACGAGGGCGAGGCCGCCTTCGCGCAGAACCGCGCGGACGGCGTCGAGGTCGGCGGAGACGGTGGTGATGACTTCCGTCAGCGAGGCGGCGGGGGGCGAGCTCAGCTCCAGCTGGCCGCCGGGTTCCACGGTGAGCGCCGACCTCAGAGGCACGGTCCGCAGCGCGGCGTAGGCCGCTTCGAGTCGTTCGGGCGTGACGGGGAGCTGCGGTTCGCGCAGCTCGTGGACGAGCCATTCCACCTCGACACCGAGGCGCCGTGGCGGGCCGGTCTTGAAGCAGATGCCGCGGACGAGAGCCTCGACCTCGGCTTCGGACAGTGAGGTGCGTGGCCGGGTACAGCCACTTACCGAATCGGACATGTCGGGATCCTCCTGAGATTCCACCATGCCACCGGTCCGGGCTCTTCGGCGGCCCGGGCCGGGATCATCTGTCCCACCCAAGACGCTCACGCCGCTCGGCACAAGGGGGCGAAGCGGGGCGTTCCCGGGCGGTCATGCGGCCCGACCCGGTGTTTCCAGGCACTTTCCGGGGCGTTCTCCCACGGCGAAAACTCTGTTGCACCGGGGATCCGGCATCACTCAGGATGCCTGCGTGAGCACGACATGAACGGCCGCCCGGCGCGCGGTCACGGCGCGCACGGGGGTGGCGCCGTGAGCGCGCGCCTGCGCGGCATCGCGCAGCAGACCGAGCAGATCGTCGCGGCGGGCGCCTGTCGCGCCCCGGACGGGCGCGAGGTCTCGATCGCGGCGGAACTGCGGGCGGCGCGCGAGGGAACGCGCCTGCACGGGCCGCAACCGGTGCCGGTACCCGCCGATCGGGTGACGGGGGCACGGGAGACGCTGATCGAGGTCACGGGCGAGACGTCCTGGAGACCGCCGCGGCCCACGGCTACCGCCGACGCGTCCTGGGGGCCTGGGGCCGCGGGGTGTTCCGCAACGACCCCGCGCGGGTGGCGGAGGCGTTCCGGGCGCTGGTGGAGCCCGGCGGCCGGTTCGCGCAGGCCTTCGAGCACGTGGTGTTCGGGGTCCTGGACCGGACGCGGGACCGTCAGGTGCTGGGTGCCTTCGAGGAGACGTTCAGCTCCAGCCGTAGTGCTCCTGCAGGCGGCGCCTGACCAGGTCGAACCGCATGCGGTCCAGGGCGCAGGCCTCCCGGCGCATGCCGTCCTCGTGCAGCCGCAGCACCCGGTCCACGTCGACCCACGAGTCCCGCCCCGTGCGGTCCCACGGCCCGCTGCCGATCGGCACCCACTCCCGGGCATCATGTCCTCGACCGTCAACCCGCCCACGATCGAGCGCAGATGACCGGCGAAGACGTTGTGCACCCGCTCCGACATCGGCTTCTGCTGGTCGAGGAACCGGCGGGCCGCGTTCGCGATCGGCACGAAGTCGTCGCCCACCTTGAAGATGACCACCCCCCGCACCTTCAGCGGGATGCCCTGGTGGGTCACGCAGTCCACCTGGAGTTCCGTCTCGTTCAGGTCGGGCGAGAGCTTGCGCACCGCCTGCACCCCGGGCATCACGAGCGTGCCGCGACCGGTGACGATGCGGAACCCCATGCCCTCCCCGAGGCCCTCCGTGCGGTGCTTGGCTACGGTCGCTCGGCGACGGCGGAACGTGCCGTGACCGGCGGCGACGGCCACTTCTCGGCCCAGCGCAGCTCCGCCTCCAACTGCGCGGCCACCTGCACGAGAAGCGGCTCGCTGTTAGCCGGGCCCAGCAGCTGCGCGCCGACCGGCAGTCCGTCCGGCGTGAATCCGGCGGGTACGTTGACGCCGGGCCAGCCCAGCACGTTCCACGGCCAGGCGTAGGGGCAGGCCGCGATCATCGCCCGGTCGGTGGCGAACCCGCTGAGTTCGAGCAGGGCACCGATGCGCGGCGGGGGAGCGGCGGTCGTGGGCGCGAGGACGACGTCGTAGGAGGTGAAGAACCCGCCGATGCGCCGGTGGAGCGCCGTTTCCGCGCGCCGGGCGGCCCGCAGCGGGGCACCGCCGAGGAGCCGGCCCAGCCGGGCCGCGTCCCGGGTGCGCCGGTCGAGCAGTGCCGGGAAGGGCGCCTCGCCCACGCGCTCGGCGATCCCGGCCGTGGCGCGCGGCACGAAGGTCAGTCCGATCTGCCCGTACGGCGGGTCCGCCTCCTCGACGATGTGCCCCAATGCGGCGAGCCGCTCGGCCAGTTCGACGACCCGGGTCCGCACCTCGGGCAGGAGCCGTGCGGGCACCGCCGTGAACGGCGGCTTGAGGGAGAGCGCGATGCGCAGCCGACCCGGATCGCGGCCGACTGCCCCGGACACGTCGAGGTGCGGGGGCTGGTGCGGGTCCTGTGCGTGGTTGCCGCTCGCCGCGTCCAGCAGCAGGGCCGCGTCGGCGACCGTGCGGGCCAGGGTGCCGTTGACGGTGATGCCCTGGAAGGACTCGCCGCGCGGCCAGGTCGAGACACGGCCGCGCTGCGGCTTGATGCCGACCAGATGCGTCCACGCGGCCGGGATCCGCACCGAACCGGCACCGTCCGAGCCGAGCGCGGCGGGGACCAGACCGGCGGCGACCGCGGCGGCCGACCCTCCAGAGGAACCGCCGGGCGTGTGCTCCGTGCTCCACGGGTTGCGGGTGGCGCCGAAGGCGGGCCCCTCGGTGAAGGGCCACTGCCCGAACTCGCAGGTGTTCGTCTTCCCGATGATCACGGCCCCGGCCGCGCGCAGCCGCCGCACCGCCTCGCCGTCCTCCGCGACCGGCGGGAACTCCCCGCAGCAGCCGAACGCGGTCGGCTCACCGGCGACGTCCATGTCGTCCTTCACCGCGACGGGAACGCCGAGCAGCGGCCGGTGTGCGCGCTCGGAGGGCAGGTCCCGGCCAAAGGCCGCTGCCAGCTCCCGGTCCGCGGCGTCGGCCTCGGCGAGCGCGGCCTCGGCCCGGACGATCCGGAAGGCGTTGAGGCTGCCCTGCGTCGCCTCGATCCGTGCCAGCGTCCGCTCCACCAGCGCCCGCGACGTCACCTCCCCCGCGGCCAGCGCACGGGCGGTCTCCGCCAGGCCTTCGGAACGTTCGAGCGTCATACGGACACCTCCGGAAGCGGCTTATCTACCGAACGGTAACGTCCGGTGGCCGGTGGCGGAATGGCGACGGCAGGAGTGGAAGTTCACCATCGGCCGCATCCTCCTCGCTGGGCACATCGGCACCTGCTCAAACCATTGACGCACCTCTGCCACGCCCTTACCTTTCGAGCCCCACCCTCCTGATCGAGTCGCCGAACTCTGTTCGGTATATCGAATTATGGTCTTCCAGGGAGAGCCGCCGTGACCTCATACCCCGCCGCCCCGTCCCGCCGCACCCTGCTGCGCGCCCTGGCCGCCGTGCCCGCCTCGGCGGTTCTGCTCGGCGAAACCTCCGGTCTGCTCGGCAGGGCCGTGGCCGCCGCACCCCCGAACGGCTCGGCCACCCGCTACACCATCGTGCCCTTCCTCAACAGCACCGACGGCACGGTCAACGTCTACCAGTCGGACGACGCCACCGACTTCAGACTGCTGCGCTCCTCCGCGTACACACCGCCCGCGAACCGGATCCGCGACGCCAGCGTCATCCGGCACACCGACGGCTACTACTACGTCACCTACACCACGCACACCTGGCAGGACCCCAGCACCACCATCGGCTTCGCCCGCAGCGCCGACCGCGCCAACTGGACATTCCTGTACGACTACACGGTCCCGATCGCGGGCCTCTCCCGCGCCTGGGCGCCGGAGTGGTTCGTCGACAGCGACGGCAGCGTGAACATCATCGTGTCCTGCTCCACCACGAACGACGAGTGGATCTTCACGCCGTACCTGCTGAGGGCCACGAACTCGGCCCTGACGGCGTGGAGTTCACCGGTCGCCCTCTCGGGTATCGGTGCCAACCACATCGACACGTTCATCGTGAAGATCGGCTCGACGTACCATGCCTTCCCGAAGAACGAGACGACGAAGTACATCGAGTACGCCACCGCCTCCAACCTCGCGGGCCCCTACACGATCCGCCGGACGGGCAACTGGGCCGGCTGGGGCAGTTACCGCGAAGGCCCGGCGCTGGTCCAGCTCGACAACGGCGGCTGGCGGATGTTCTTCGACGGCTACGGCGACGGGAACTACTACTACAGCGACAGCCACGACACCTTCGCGACCTGGACGGCACCGGCCGCACTGCCCGCGATCTCCGGCACGGCCCGGCACTTCACGGTGGTCAAGGAGACGGTCACGGGCGGCCCCGGCCTGGCCCAGAACATCACCCGCTCCTTCCGTTCCGCCAACTACACCACCCGCTACTGGCAGCAGCAGTCCTCGCTGCTCAACCTGCCCGTGGTCGGCACCTCCAGCACCACCGCCGAGAAGCAGGCCGCCACCTTCACGGTCGTCGCCGGCCTCGCCGACGGCAGCGGCTACTCCTTCCGGGACACGGCCGGCAGCTACCTGCGCCACTGGGATTTCCGCGGCCGCTTCGACGCCGACAACGGCACGAGCACCTTCGCCAAGGACGCCACGTTCTTCCTCCGCGCCGGCGCGTCCTCGGGCTCCGTCCGCTTCGAGTCGTACAACTACCCGGGGTACTACCTGCGCCACTACGCCTACCAGCTCCGCGTGGAGCGCTCCGACGGGACGGATCTGTTCCGGCAGGACAGCTCGTTCGTGCCGGGGACGGCCTGGGCGTAGGGCCGCCACGGAGAAGCCGGGCCCCACGGTCGCCCGTGGAGCCCGGCCGGAGGGGGTCACCGGGTGAAGGTGACCCGGTGCTCCTTCAGGGAGCCGCAGTTGGAGCCGTACACCTGCACGTACGTGTTGGCGATGCTGCCGCCCCAGTCCACGCAGTGGCCCTTGCCGTAGACGTACGTCGGTCCGGCGTAGGACGAGAACAGGCCCTCGTCGTAGTGGCTCTCCTCGGTGTCCGGGACGTAGATCCAGGCGGACATGTTGACGGCCTTGCCCGGGTTGTTGCGGATGGTCGTGACGCAGTTCTGGCCGTTGGAGGCGTTGTAGGTCAGGTAGACGGTCCCCAGCGAGCCGACGGTCGCCGAGTTGACCGTCTTGTAGCCACTGCCGCAGACCTTCTGCGGAGTGGTGTTGGGCGCGGCCGACGCCGGCGACGCCAGGGCGGTCATAGTCCCCACGGACAGTGCCGCCACGGCGGACGCGGCCAGGACGGAACGCGTGAATCGCATATTTCCCCCTTGCAACTCTTCGAGGTGGTTGCTCCTGCATGGTGTGACCCGCGGGTCATCCAAAGGGTTGTGCGTCATTTCGCAGGAAAATCGGGGGAGTTGAGGGTGAGGACGCGCCCGGGCCCCGGTGGTGTGGTGGCCGCGGGGGCCCGATCGTTCCCAGGCTCCGGTTCCTTTACTCATGGGTCACTCATGGCACACGTGAGATCCAGAGGATCTGTGCAGGGGTGTCACACAGGCTGCACACCGTCCTTTCAAAGTCTCGTTAGCGTTACGGCTCGATCCCACGTGCGAACGTGACCAGGCGCGGCCGGCGAGCCGCCGGAACAGCCAGATCGGGAAAACCACACATGGACTACTGCTCCTCGTGCCGTCGGCACCTCAACGGCGCCTTGGTCTGCCCGGGGTGCGGCGCCTACGCCCCGGACAACGCCCCCTCCGCCATCGCCCGTAGTACGGGTCCGGCCCCCGCGCCCGCCATGGCCCCCGGCGGACCGGCCGCCTGGGAGGTCCCGGCCGCCACCGGCACCTGGCACGACGGGACCTTGTGGGACGAGACCCCCGCGCGCACGCCGGAGGGCCCCGGCTCCGGCTCGTTGGACGCGTACGAGGCCCCGGACACCGACACGGCCGAGGGCTACGAAGCCCGGCCGCAGGGCCGGGCGGCCCGGCGCCGCCAGATGGCGCGCTGGAAGAAGAACCAGCGCCGGGCCGTGGTGGCGACGGCGGTCGCGCTCGTGGGAGGCGGTCTGACCGTCGCCGCGATGAACGGCAACGCGAAGCCCGGCGTGCAGGCGGCCGCGACGCCGGAGGACACGACCATGGGCGGCGCCGCGGGAGAGGCACCGACGTACGGCGAACCGACGTCGAGCCAGCAGGACACCCCGCGCTCGGCGGCCACCCCCACGACTCCGTCACACGCCGACCGCGCCTCGCGCCACGAGCGGTCCCGGGCCGCCGATCCCCGCACCACGCCGACGGACGCCCACACGGACGCCGCCGCCGCGCCCCGCGAACTGCCGTTGACGACCGCGCCCCGCAAGACCGTCACCGAGACCGTCGACACGGCCACCGGCACCGCCGTTTCGTCCGCGTCGAAGGCCACCGGGCCGACGACACCGCCGGCCGCCGGGTCCGGCTCCGACGCCCCGCAGCCGACGTCCCCCTCGACACCCCCGCCCGCGGCGACACCCCCACCCGAGACGTCTCCCGCCGACTCGAAGCCGAAGGAACTCTGCCTGCTCGTCATCTGCCTCGGCTGACGGGCATCTCCCAGGGCCGAGCGAACGCGGCCACCGACGCGGCCACCGACGCGAGGCGCCCACGCGGCCGCCGCAAACCGGTGGCCGCGCGCAGCCGCCCTCCGTACCGTCGGGGAATGGCTGACGAGTGCTTCCGGCATCCGCGGCTCGCCGCGGTGTACGACCGGCTCGATCCCGACCGCCGCGACCTCGCTCCGTACCTGCGCACGGCGGAGGAGACCGGGGCGCGGCATGTCCTCGACATCGGCTGCGGGACAGGGGTGTTCGCGCTGCTCCTGGCCGGACGCGGTATCGAAGTCACCGGCGTCGATCCCGCCCGGGCCTCCTTGGACGTGGCGCGCGGCAAGCCGGGTGGCGAGCGGGTGCGGTGGCTCCACGGCGACGCGACGACCCTGCCGGCGCTCTCCGCAGACCTCGCGACGATGACGGGCAACGCCGCCCAGGAGATCACCGGCGCGGAGGACTGGCAGCGGACCCTGCACGGAACGTGGGCGGCGCTGCGGCCCGGCGGGGGGTTGGTGTTCGAGACGCGGATACCGGCCCGTCGCGCCTGGGAGGAGTGGAACCGCGAGGCCACGTACGGCGTGACAGAGATTGCCGGTGTCGGCGCCGTCGAGTCCTGGGTCGACCTGCTCGACGTGAGCGGACCGCTGGTGACGTTCCGGTGGACCTATGTGTTCGCCGCGGACGGGCAGACGCTGACGTCCGACTCGACGCTGCGCTTTCGCGAGCGCCACGAGGTCGAGGCGGCACTCGCAGCGACGGGCTATGTGGTGGAGGACGTACGTGACGCACCGGACCGGCCGGGCCGGGAGTTCGTGTTCGTCGCGCGGCGCCCGGAAACCGCCCGCTGAGGCGGCCCCGCCGACTCCGCGGCACAGGGAGGCCGACCGTACAATCCTCGCGACCAAATCGGGGGCGACATCAGCGGGGGAGTCCGCGTGGAAACGATCATCGTGCAGTTGCCCGGTACCGCCCAGTGGGGCGTGGACGAGACGGGCAGTCCCGAACTGATCCATCTGGGGCCGGGGGACATCGCGGACTTCGGGCGTGGGGGGGCGGGGGTCCGCATCGTCCTGCCCGACCCGGGGATCTCCCGTCGGGCCGGGCAGCTGGAAGCCGCGGGGGACTACTGGCGGCTGTCCAATTTCAGCCGCAGCGTGTCGTACGTGGTGGAGAACCTGGAGGGAGCCGGCGAGTACCTCACCGTCGCACCCGGGCGGCTCGGGGCGCCGGTGCCCTTCGAGTTCTCCCGCGTGGTGCTGCCCGCCCTGTCCGGCACCGCCACGTTCAAGGTGTTCGCACCCCAGCACGCCTATGTCGGCGAGCAGTCCGTGCCGGGCGGCGGCGAACAGACCGTCCACCCCTTCGCCCTGGACCCGACGTCCAAGTACTTCCTCGTCCTGGTGGCCCTGTGCGAACCGCGGTTGCGCGACCCCTCCGACTCGGCGCTGCCGGGTGTCGGGCAGATCGTGGAGCGGCTGCGGCCTTTGCAGTCCTGCCGGGACCTGACGCGCTCCGCGGTCAACTACCACATCGACTACCTCGCCTTCGCCAAGTTGCGCCTGGACCTCGGTGAGGAGGCCACGACCGCGACCGACGGTGGCCGCACCGGCGCCAAACGCACCCGGCTCGCCTCCGTCGCCCTGCGCTTCGGCCTGGTCCGCGAGGAACACCTCGGCCTGCTGCCGCCCCGCGGCGCCGCACGCCTCACCGACCCGCAGGAGGCCGGCGCATGACGGCGTCCGAGGAGCGGGACGACGAGCTGGAGGCGCCCCGCCCGCCCGGCCTCCCGGAGGGCTTCCGTATCGAGGGCTGGGAGGTCGGCACGGTCATCGGCTCCGGCGGCTGGGGAACCGTGTACGAAGCCCGTGCGGTCGCCGACGGCACACCCGCAGCGGTGAAGGTGCTCCCGACCGGCTCCCTCGGACCCGGGCAGCGCGCCGCGCTCGGTGAACTCGTGGCGCGTGAAGTCCGGTTCAGCGCGGAGGCCGACCACCCCCACCTCGTCCGCACCCACGCCGTGTGCACCGTCGAGGCACCGGAACTGCCCGCCCTGGACGGCGCGATCGCGCTGGTCATGGACCGGGCCGAGGCCAGCCTGAAGGACGTACTGGACGCCGCCGACACGGGCGGGCCGATCGCCGACGCCGACCGTGTCCTGCGCGGGGTCGCCGCCGGACTCGCCCACATGCACGACGCCGGGTGGGTGCACGGCGACCTCAAACCCGCCAATGTCCTGCTGGGCGCGGGAGGTGAGGTATGGCTGGCGGACTTCGGCCTGGCCGCCGAACTCGACGGCACCCACGCCCACTTGCCGCCGCTCGGCACCCTCGACCATCTGCCGCCCGAGTGGTGGTCCCAGCGCACCGGAACCCAGGGCGCCGTCGTCCGGCCCACCGCCGACATCTGGGCCTTCGGCGTCCTCGCCCACCAGGTCCTCACGGGCGGGCTCCATCCCTTTCCGGGCGCGACGGCCCGGGCCCGCTCATTCGCCGCCCAGACCTACGCCCGCGGTACCGCGCCCCTGCGGCTCGACGCCGGCCTCGACGAGGACATGCGCCGGCTGATCGCCGACTGTCTGGCCCCGGACCACGCCGCCCGGCTCCCGCACACGGCCGAGGGCGTCGCCGCCCGGGTCGACGCCGTCACCGCCGGCCCGCGCCGCCGCCGTAGACGTCTGGTGCCCGCCGTCGCGGCCGTCGTCCTCACCGCAGGGGCCGTCGCCGGGGCGGCGCTCCTCGGCGGAGGCGGCGGCACCCAGGACGACGAACGCGACCGCGCCACCCCCACCCCCGCCGTCACCGGCACGTCCACCCCGCCGGCCGGGGAGATCCCCGAGGACTCCGACGTACCCGAGGCGCTGCGCCCCGTCATCGCCCGAGCGGCCCACCGCTGCACCGACGAGGAGATCACGCCCGCCCTGCTGGCCGCGCTCATCAAGGCGGAGAGCAACTTCGACCCGAAGGCCTCCCGACCGCAGAGCGAGGAGTACGGCATCGCCATGTGGACGCCGTCGGTGTTCCGGGCCTGGGCGATCGACGGGGACGGTGACGGCGACAAGGACCACATGTCGCCGCCGGACGCCATTTCCACCATGAGCCTGTACGTGTGCTGGCTCGACCAGCGCTTCAAACAGGCCGGGCTGCCGAAGAAGGACCTGCCCGCGCTCGTGGCGGCCGGCTACCGCACCAGCGACCGTACGGTCATCGAGGAACGCGGCGTACCGGAGCGGGTGAAACCGCACGTGGACAAGGTGATGCGCTACCTCGCCGAGTACGAGCGCTGACCCGTACGACCGCGAGCGGTGGGCGGGGCCGCAGCCCTGCCCACCGCTCGTCCCCCGTTCCCGGCACGGCCGCTACGCGGTGCACTCCGGGACGTTCGGCAGCCGGTTGTCCGGCGAGCTGATGTAGATGTTGGAGATGTAGCCGCCGTACTGGGGCAGATAGGCCCACCACTCGTTGGTGTAGGGCGGCACGGTGACCACCTCGCCCCGGACCTGGCAGCCCACCAGCACCTCGACCCCGGCGGGCAACTGCGTCATCCGGTCACCGCCCGTGGCAGGCCCCCTGCGGACGTTCACGAACTCGCCCCAGGTGCCGAACCAGGTCCCGGCGGGCCGCTTCGCCCCCGGCACGTTCAGCGAGCGGGTCAGCCGGCCGATGTCGGTGTACGCCTTGCCGTACGACGTGCCGGCCTGGTGCAGCGTCAGCACGGCCACGATCGAGCGGTCGTTCGCACCCACCGTGCCGGTGGAGTGCAGCGCGGGACGGGAGAGGTCCACGGCCGCGGCGGCCCGGCCAGCCGGGGCGGCCGACTCCGCCTGAGCGTCCGAGGACGTGGCCTGAGAGCCGCACGTGCCCTTCGCGTACTTCCCGGACCAGCCCTGCTTCACCGCCCAGGGCTTGTCGAACGCCCCGGCGATGCCGAAGTGCTGGTCGAAGTGGTCGGTGGCCGAGCAGCGGGTGGAGCGGCGCAGGTTGTCCATGATGAAGTCACGGACGGGGGCGGGCGCCTTCTCCAGGATGTACCGGTAGATCGCCACGATGTCCCGAGCGGAGATGGCGGTGTAGCCCCAGAAGCCCGGGTAGTCGGCGGGCGGTGGCGCCGTGTCGCGCAGACCGAGTTCGGTCCGGTCGGTCATCCGCTTGATGATCGCCGAGCCGCCGTACGTCGACCAGTAGTGGTCGGCGGCGTCGTCGTCGCTGCCGCGCAGCATCGGCTCCAGCCGGGCACGGTCGGCCGGGGGGATGGTGTAGTGCGGCCCGCGGTCCCACAGGAAGTCCAGGGTCAGCAGGAGCTTGACGACCGACGCGGACCGGAACTGCGCGCTGTCGTTGACCTGTTCGGTGAACCTGCCGGCCTCACGGTCGTAGACGGCCACGCCGGCGGTGACACCGGGCGGGATCTGGGCGGCCGCGGCGGCCTGGCCCGTCCGGGGGTGTGCCGCCGCACCGCTCGTGAGTGACGCCACCGTGACGACGGCCGCGAGCGCGGCCGCGCCGCGCAGGAGCATGCGCATGGTTGCCCTTCCTGGATCGCCCGGGTGGTCCTACGGGGCCTCGGCCCGCGGCGCCACGATAGGAGCCCGGGTGCGACGGACGGTCCTGACGTATGTCAGGGCCCCGCCCGAGCGGGGCGACCTGCGGCTTCGACCCTGATAAGTGTCAGGTGTCGGCGGTGCGGTGACGCCCCGTACGGTCACGACCAGCGAGCGACGGCCGGCCGGGGGCCGGTCGCCGCGCGCACGACCGCATCACCCGCCGACACACGAAAGAGGGCTCATGAGCCGCCGATCACTCACGACACTGCTGGCCGCGGGGGGCGCCGCCGCGGTGATGGCGCTCCTCCCGACCACCGCCCAGGCCCAGCCGTTCTCAGGCGGCAACTACGGGATCTACGGGCAGGAGGGTCAGTACCCCACCACCTCGTTCTGCTCGGGTTCCTTCCGGCAGATCGGAGCCACCAAGTACTTCGAGGGCATGGCCCTGAAGTACTTCTACTCCGACAAGTGCGGTTCGTTCGCCCGGATCGAGAACTCCCGGCCAGGCTGCGCGGCCGTACTGCAGCGCTCCGACACCAGCGCGGGCCGCAACGACGGCTGGGTCTCCGAGACCGTCGACTCCGGCATCACCTACGCCTACACGAAGATGGGCAACAACCTCAACGGCCGTGTCTCGCGCGCCCTGCTCTCGTGCGACGGCCACGACCTGGTGAACACCGGCTGGTACTGAGCCGCCCGACTCGCCGTACGGGGGCGGCCGGTAGTCCGGCCGCCCCTTCGGCGCGCACACGTCTGCGGCGGGCCACCGGTTTCCCGGTGGCCCGCCGCAGACGTGTGGAGGGTGCTCGCGTCAGCAGTCCGGGACGCCGGCGATCTTCTCGCCGCCCCGGATGTACAGGTTGTTCACCCAGGCGATGTCGCTGCCCGAGAACTCCATGACGGCGGTCCACCAGTTGTTGGTGCCGACGGCCGGGTCGTGCACGGTCTGGCCCTGCGTCTGGCACAGGGCGTCGCCCCACCACTGCGAACGGACCGCGAGCCGCGGGGAGTCGGTGGTCGGCTGCTGGCGCAGGTTGACGTCGGTGGCCCAGATGTAGACGTCGGTGAGGGTCGGGTCGCCGTTGTCGGCCGCGGCGGCCGGGGCCGCCTGGGCCGTGGTGGCGAGGCCGCCGACGGCGAGAGCGGTCACCGCGAGGCCCATGGCGGTACGGCTGATCAGTCGCTGCATGTGTGTCCCCCGAAGGACGAAGATGAGGATGGTGTGGCCGGAAGCGGTCCTGTTCCGGGTCCGCAGCGCCCCGGGACGGGCTGCTTGCCGACGTTCAGAACTGTAGGGAGACCCGGAACCACACGGTCCTGACAATTGTCAGGATCAGGCCGGAGCAGCCGGGGCGGACCGCCTCGGTCTGCCGTCCCGAACACGGCCGAAAACCGCTCGACGACCTCCACGGCCGCTGTCTACGATCCACCGCGCGGCATCGCGTGCCGGTCACCGGCCGGGTGAGGCATGGAGGCGCCGCCGAGATGCCCGTGGAGGCATTCAACCGTGTCAGTCGAGTTCAACCACACCATCGTCCTGTCCAAGGACCGGCAGAAGTCCGCTCATTTCCTCGCAGATATCCTGGGACTCGAGGTCGGGGCACCGACCGGAGTGTTCCTGCCCGTGACGACCGCCAACGGCGTCACGCTGGACTTCCTCACCATCGACGCCGACATCCCCATGCAGCACTACGCGTTCCTGGTCTCCGAGGAGGAGTTCGACGAGGCCCTGGCCCGTCTCGTCGAAGCCAGGGTCCCCATCCAGGCCGACCCGCACGGCAACCACCCCCGCCGCATCAACCGCAACGACGGCGGCCGGGGCGTCTACTTCCTCGACCCGGCCGGCCACGGTCTGGAGATCCTCACGCGCCCGTACGGAACGGACCCGGCCTCCGAGTTGAACGGCGTCACGGAGGACGTGCCCGGGGCGGTCTGAGCCGGCCCGGCCGGGTCAGCCGCCGTCCGACTCGACCACCACGGGGGCCGGTTCATGACCGGCCCCCGTGGCGTGGTCCCGGCGGGGCAGCAGCAACGGCGTGACCAGGAGCAGGGCGCCGGCCACCGCGATCGCCGTGCGCGGAGTCGTCCAGGCGGCCAGTACGCCCCAGAGAGCCGTGACCGCCGCGGTGGTGGCCCTGCCGCTGGCCGACCAGGCGGACAGGGTGCGGGTGACCCGGCCCGTGGGGGTGCGGTCGAGACGGTGTGTGGCGAGGACCGGGTTGAACACGCCGCAGCAGGTGATCAGGCCGAACTCGACCAGCATGACCCAGGCCAGGCCGGGCGCCCCGGGGCCGGTGAAGGCCAGGCCGACCGGCCAGCAGGCCCGCAGCGCCCCCGTCGCGAGCAGGACCCGGTGCCGGCCATGGCGCGCGACGAGGCGTGGGGCCAGCCGGGAGCCGAGCAGACCGCCGGTGCAGGGCACCGCGAACGCCAGGGCGTACTGCCAGGGCGCGAAGTGCAGGTCGTCCACCATCAGGATCAGGAGCGGGGGAGAGGCCGCCATGATCAGGGAGTTCACCAGGAGCGAGTTGAAGAACAGCGGGCGCAGGACCGGGTCGGCCAGGATGTGGCGCCAGCCTTCCAGCAGGTCGCCGGCCCGGGGCACCGCGGGGCCCGGTCGTGGAGCGTGCTTCTCGGCGTCCCCGATCGCCCGGATGCCGAACGCCGAGACCAGGTAGCTCACCGCGTCGGCCACGACCGTCGTCACCGGACCGAACAGGCCGATCGCGGCCCCGCCCAGCGGCGGGCCGACCATGCTGGCGGTCCAGGTCGTCGCCTCGAAACGGCCGTTCGCCACGAGCAGGTCCTGCCGCGGCAGCAGGTCCTTCAGGAACGCCCCGGCCGCCGCGTTGAAGGTGATGTCGGCCGCCGCGACGGCCACCGACACCAGCAGCAACTGGCCGAAGCCCAGCCGGCCGAGCGCGAACGCCACGGGGACGCTCAGCAGCACCACGCACCGGACCAGGTCCGCCGCCATCATCACCGGCCGCTTGCGGCGGATCTCCACCCACGGCCCGAGGGGCACCGACACCGCCGCGCCGACCGCCGGCCCCACCGCCGCGAGCAGCGACACCTGCGTCGGCCCGGCGTCCAGCGCCAGGACCGCGATCAGGGCGAACGCGTCGAACGCGAGCCATGTGCCGGCCGTGCTGACCGCGTACGCGCCCCACAGCCACCCGAACCGCCGCCCCAGCGACCGCCTGCCCGCCATATCCGGCGCACTCCCCGCTGTCTTGGACAACCCCGCGTTGTCCGGGAGTCATCCAAGCGAGAAGCGGTCGGGGCGGGCAAACAACCATCCGCCCCCACCTCACAACCAACCGTTGTGGCATGTGGGGAGCCGGGGTGGAAGGTCAGCGCTGGTACAGCCCGACCAGCGTCCCGTCCGCGAGGCGGCGCTTCTCGACCTCCGCGTGCACCTGGTCCGCACGCGGCGCGTCGGGCAGGACACACGGTTCGGACAGGGCGTAGAGCCGGAAGAAGTAGTGGTGGGCGTCGTCACCCGGCGGGGGGTGGGGGCCGCCCCAGCCGTGCTGCCCGTAGCCGTTGACGAGTTCCGTGCCGCCCGGTGGGCTCTGCCCGGCCTCCACACCGTCGCTGTGCGGGTCGATGCCGACCACGACCCAGTGCGCGAACGTGCCCGACGGGGCGTCGGGGTCCTCGCACAGCAGGACCAGTTCGGCCGCGTCGTCCGGTACACCGCTCCAGGTCAGCGGCGGAGAGACGTTGGGTCCCTCGTACGCGTACCGGCGCGCGATGAACGAGTGGTCGTTGAACGCGTTGCTGCTGAGTTCGATGCCGGTCATGTGGCCCGGGGTACCCCCGAGGGCACCGGGGCACACGGTTCGGGACCGATTCCCGGGTACCCGCCGGGGCGAGCCGGAACGAGGCGGCAGAGGGAGGAACCCGACGATGTCTCCCCCGGCAGAAGACCCCGCGGCGGACGTCCGGGAGGACCGGCGGGCCCCTGCCCGCACCGCCCGGCTGCGCAACCGCATCCCCGAGCCGGACGAGGAACCGGACCTCCTCGGCCAGTACCTCGCGCAGATCTCCGCGACCCCCCTGCTCACCGCCGAGGACGAGGTGCGGCTGGCGCGGGGCCGCCGGGGTCGGGCGCCGACCGTCACCGGGAGCCCTATCCGGGCCGCCGGGGTCAGGCGTCGACCGTCACCGCACACGACCACCCGTACGGATCCGGCCCGATCCGCAGATCGTCCCACGCCACCGCCGTCGGCACCGCCCCCGTGATCTCCACGTCGGTGATGCCGGTGACGGCCAGCCGTACGTCCAGGCCGCCGTCGGCCTCGTCCGCCTCCACGTCCACGGGCACCTGCCCGTACGCCTCCAGCCGGAAGATGATCTCGTCCAGCAGCGAGGCGAGCAGGTCGGCACTGCTCGCCTCGGGCAGCCGCACCCGGTCCACGGCGGTGGGCCGCACCCCGGAGACGTCCGCGAAACACTCGACCATCGCCAGGACGGCCTCCGCCAGGCAGTGCTCTCTGCACGCCGCCCACGCCTCGATCCGGATGTCGCCGGGATGCGGCACCGCCCGGTGCCCGCTCTCGCCCGGCTGCCGCCCTTGTCCGCCGTCGCCCGTGTCACCGCCCATGAACATCGCCTGCCCGAGGCGCGCCCACCCATGCGGCCCGGCGTCGACGGGTGGCTCAGACGGGCTCGTCCGCGAGGTACGGCGGCGCCGGGTCGTACTGGATGTAGCGCCGTACGGCCCGCGCGTGATCCCGGCCGTGCAGCCTCCCGACCAGCCACAACGCGCTGTCGATCCCGGCCGAGACGCCCTGGCTGGTGACCAGGCCGCCGTCGACCACGTAGCGGGCGTCCCGGACCACCGTCACGTCCCCGCGCGCCTCCAGGGTGTCCTCCTGACTCCAGTGCGTGGCCACCCGGCGCCCCCGGGCGGGCCCGGCGGCATGCAGCAGGAACGTGCCGGTGCACACGCCGTGCACCCAGGCGGCCTGCTCCGCCGTCTTGGCGATCCAGCCGGTGACCGCCGGATTGTGCAGCTGGGTCTCGCGGGCGCCCAGCCCGCCCGGCACGTGCAGCACGTCCAGCGGCGGATGATCGTCGAAGGTGTGGTCGGGCAGCACGCGCAGGCCCTTGTTGCAGCGCACGGCGCCGGGGTGCTCGGAGACGAGTACGGCCGTGTCGCCGCTGTCCCGCAGCCGCGCGGAGACGGTGAATACCTCCCAGGGCCCCACGAAGTCCAGCTCCTCGGCATCCTCGAAGACCAGCAGGCCGTAGGTCGTCATGCCCTTCTTCCTTCCTCTGAGAGATCTGCTGAGAGATCTGCGGGATCGGCCAGGGCTGCGCTGGTGGAGCGGAACCTGGCGCGGTAGTCCGACGGCGCGACACCGAGCCGTCGGTGGAACGTGCGGCGCAGGGTCTCGGCGGTGACGAAGCCGCAGCGCCGGGCGATGGCCTCGACCGGTTCGTCCCCGTCCGTCAGCGCCCGCCGGGCCGCCTCGACACGCACCCGCTCGACGTACGCCGCCGGCGGCACGCCGAGTTCGGCGGTGAAGCGCCGCTGGAGATGACGCGGGCTCAGCCCGGCGTGCGCGGCGAGACCCGCGATGTCGTGCCGGGCACCGGGATCGGCGTGGATCGCGCCGACGGCGGCCCGCACCGGGTCCGTCGCCGGCTGCCGCGACCACAGCGCCACGCTGAACTGCGACTGCCCGCCCGGGCGGCGCAGGAACAGCACCAGCCGGCGGGCCACCTCGTGCGCGACGTCCCGGCCGAGGTCGTCCTCCACGAGGGCGAGCGCCAGATCCATCCCGGCGGTCACCCCGGCCGACGTCCACACCCGCCCGTCCCGGACGAAGATCGGGTCGCAGTCCACGCGCACCTCGGGATGCTCCCGGGCCAGCTGCTCCCCCCGCGCCCAGTGCGTGGTGACCCGCCGCCCGTAGCAGGCCGGCGGCCGCCAGCAGGAACACCCCGCTGCACACCGAGGCCACCCGCCGGGCACACGCGGCCGCGGCGGCGACCCAGGCGACGAGGGCCTCGTCCTCACTGGCCCGGTCGACGCCCCGGCCGCCGACCACCACGACGGTGTCCGTCCCGGCCGGGTCGAGGTCCGTCACGCCGTGGGCGGCGTGCATGACCAGCCCGCTCACCGACCGGACCGGCCCCGCCCGGGTCGCCACGACCGCGCAGGCGTACCCGCCCGCGCTGTGGAACACCTCGTGCGGGCCGGTGAGGTCGAGCGGCTGGAAGCCGTCGAAGACGACGAAGACGACACGGCGATCGATCACGCCCCTCACGCTCCACCGGCGCGCGGTACGGCGTCAACGACACGCACCCCACAGATCGCGCCATGGGACGTCCGTCGCGGTGTGGGTACCTCGGGAACCGGGGGAGAGGAGGCTGACGATGAACTCCCGGACGGTCACCCTGCCCGCCGACGGCGCGGACCTCACCGGCGACCTGGCCGTGCCCCCGGACGCCCGCGCGATCGTGCTGTTCGCGCACGGCAGCGGCAGCTCCCGGCACAGCCCCCGCAACCGCGAGGTCGCCGCCGGTCTGCGCACCGCGGGGCTCGGCACCCTGCTGATCGACCTGCTCACCCAGGAGGAGGAACACCAGGACATCGTCACCGCCGAACTCCGCTTCGACATCCCCCTGCTGGGTCGCCGACTGGTCGCCGCCCTCGACTGGCTGGCGCTGGAGCCCGGCACCTCGGACCTGCCCGTCGTCCTGTTCGGCGCCAGCACCGGCGCGGGCGCGGCCCTGGTCGCCGCCGCGCAACGCCCCGACCGGGTACGGGCGGTCGTCTCGCGCGGTGGGCGGCCCGACCTGGCCGGCGACGCCCTGGGCGCGGTACGGGCCCCGGTGCTGCTGATCGTGGGCGGCCGGGACACGCACGTGCTGCGGCTCAACGAGGAGGCGGCACGGCGACTGCCCGGCCCGCACACCCTCCACGTGGTGCCCGGCGCCACCCACCTGTTCGAGGAACCGGGCGCGCTCGATCAGGTCACCGAGGCGGCCCGGCAGTGGTGCGACGAGCGGATACGGGCCGCCACAGGACGGTGACCGGTCGGCGCGCATCGTCCGGTGGGCCGGGGGGTACGCGGGAGCCGGACCGGCCGGGGCGGGGGTGCGCGGGAGCCGGACCGGCCGGGGCGGGGGTGCGCGGGAGCCGGACCGGCCGGGGCGGGGGTGCGCGGGAGCCGGACCTCCCGTGGCCCTCTCACGTGCGGGAAGCGGAGGTGACCGTCATGCGGTTCCGTGATCGCCGGCAGGCCGGTGAGGAACTGGCCGAAACACTGCGCACCCGGCAGCGCGAGGGGCACCTGCCCGATCCCCTCGTCCTCGCCCTGCCCCGCGGCGGAGTCGCCGTGGCCCGCGAGGTCGCCGCCGCGCTGGACGCCCCCCTCGACGTGCTCGTCGTACGGAAGATCGGGGCGCCCCACCAGGAGGAGCTCGGCGTCGGCGCGATGGCCGGGGACGAGGTGCCGCTCCTCGACGAGGACGCCCTGCGCCACCTCGGTATCGGCGAGGCCGCGCTCGCCGCCGTCATCGAGCGCGAGCGCGCCGAACTGCGGCGCCGTGAGCGGCTGTACCGGCAGGGCCGACCCGCCCCGGACCTGCGCGGACGGACCGTGATCGTCGTCGACGACGGCCTGGCGACCGGCTCCACGGCCCGCGCCGCGCTGCGCTTCGTACGCCGTCAGGCCCCCGGGAAGGTGCTGCTGGCCGCCCCCGTGTGCTCCCCCGAGGGCGCCGATCTGATGCGCGCCGAGGCCGACGAGGTCGTCTGCCTGCACCGGCCGGCCGCGTTCATGGCGGTGGGCCTCTGGTACGAGAACTTCGACCAACTGACGGACCAGGACGTCCTGGAGGCGCTGCACGTGCAGCTTTGACCCCATCTTCACCTGACAAAAGTGGCGGAAATCGGCCGCTGCGGATCACGATGTCCCTTCCCCGCACCTGCATCAGGAGCAACAAGTGGACGTCTCGCTGTCCGTGTGGCTGCTGACCGTGGCCGCCCTGTGCGTGCTGTTCGCTCTCGACTCCATCCCGGCCGTCTACGGCCTCACCCAGGACCCGTACATCGTCTTCACCGCGAACGCCTTCGCCCTGATGGGCCTGCGCCGGCTGTACTTCCTCATCGGCGGCCTGCTGAAGAAGCTGGTTCACCTCTCCCACGGCCTGTCGATCATCCTGGGCTTCATCGGCGTGAAGCTGGTGCTGCACGCCCTGCACGAGTCGGGCGTGCACGTCCCCGAGATCGGCATTCCGTTCTCGCTGGGCTTCATCGTGCTGGTCCTGGCGGTCACGACGGTCACGAGCCTGCGTGCGTCGAAGAAGCAAGAGGCCGAAGCGGAGACGGCGCAGCCGTCCGCTGAGTCCAGCTAGACCTCCGGGAGTGGCTCGCCGACGGGCGACGCCGTCAGACGACGCCGTCCGCGCGGAGGGCCGCCACCTCCTCGGCGGTGCGGCCCAGTTCGGTGAGGACGGCCTCGGTGTGCTCGCCCACGGCCGGCACGGGGTCCATGCGCGCGGGCAGACCCGCGAGGTCGGCGGGCGGGAGCAGCGCCTCCACGGTGGCGCCCGGCACCTCGACCTCGCTCCAGCGGCCGCGGGCGGCCAGCACGGGGTGGTCCAGGAACGCGGCGACGTCGTTGACCCCGGCGCAGGCGATGCCGATGCGCTCCAGGTCCTTGAGGATCTCGTCGGAGCCGGAGCGGGCGAACCGCTCGGCGACGACGGCGTTGAGCTCCTCGCGGTGCGCGACACGGTCGGAGCCGGTGGCGAAACGCGGATCGTCGACCAGCTCCGGACGGCCGAGGAACTCGGCGCACAGAGCCATCCACTCCCGCTCGTTCTGGATGGAGAACAGCACCTCCTTGGCGTCGGCGGCCGTGTACGTCCCGTACGGCGCGATGGTGGCGTGCTGCGTGCCCAGACGCGGGGGCTGGGCGCCGCCGAACCGGGTGTAGTAGGCGGGCTGGCCCATCCACTCCGCGAGCGCCTCGAACAGGGACACCTCCACGGGGTGGGCCTCGCCGGTGGTGGCACGGGTGTACAGCGCGGTGAGGACGCCGCTGTAGGCGTACATCCCGGCGGCGATGTCGGCGACGGAGATCCCGGTCCGTGCGGTCCCTTCGGGCGTCCCGGTCAGCGACACCAGCCCGGTCTGGCACTGCACGAGCAGGTCGTAGGCCTTGCGGTCGGACCAGGGGCCGGTCGTGCCGTAGCCGGAGATCGTGCAAGGGATCAGGTTCGGGCGGCGGCCGGTGACGGTGGCGGCGTCCAGCCCGAGCCGGGCGGCGGCGCCCGGGGCGAGGTTCTGCACGAACACGTCGGCGCCGTCGAGGAGGTCGTGCAGGATCTCGTGGCCGCGGGGGTCCTTCAGGTCGAGCGTGAGGGACTCCTTGGAGCGGTTGAGCCACACGAAATAGCTGGAGTGGCCGTGCACGGTCGTGTCGTACCGGCGCGCGAAGTCACCGCCGCCCGGCCGCTCCACCTTGATCACCCGGGCACCGAGGTCGGCGAGCTGTCGCGTGGCGTAGGGCGCGGCCACGGCCTGCTCCAGACTGACCACCGTGACCCCGGCCAGGGGATACCGCCACAGGCTCATACCTCAAGCTCCTGAATCGTGTACGGGGGCGTGGGGACAGTGTGCCGCAGGGGGGAGGGCGCGGGGGCGGGCCACCGACGCGATCCGGATCACGCCGACGGGTGGTTTCGCGGGCTGTCGGGCCGGTGGGGCGCGGGTCACGGCCGGGGGGCCGGGGGGACACGGCCGGGTGCACAAAGTGCCGCGAGTGCGGTCGAGGACCAGCCGTACGGCACCGGCGGCCCGTTCGAGGATCACGGCGTCGACCACGCTGAGGGTGCTTGGCGTCGGCACCTGCCCCGGTGCGGCGGTCTGAGCGGGCCGCGGATCGAGCGCCGTCGCCGCCGGGCCGCCCGTGTCGGCGGCGCCCCCACCACCTCGGGCGGCCGCGTCCGGCCCGGGCACGCCCCCGGCCGGACCCGCACCGTCCCCGCCACGCTCCAGCCACAGCATCGCCGTACCGTCCGGGCTCAGCCGGACGGCGGGCCATGCCGGGTCGGGAGGGGGGCCGGTGTCGCGCCGGGTGCCGTGGTCCCCACCCTGACGGACCCGCCGCTCCGGATCCACCAGCCGGGCCGGGCAGCCGGCCAGGACGGCTGCCCCGCGCACCAGCGCCTTCAGCCCGGCCCTGGACTCGGCCAGGCGGTCGAAGGAGGCGATGACCCGGACAGCGGCACCGGCGTCCGGGTCGACGGCGGTCAGCCGCCCGGCCAGCTCTTTCATGGGCCCCAGGGTGCGGTATGCGGCCGCTTTCGGGGACGGTCGGTCGCAGGGCCCCGACAGGGGCGCCGCCGGGTGGCGGAAGCTGCCCGCCGTTCGGCGGGTGGGGCCGCGGGGCAGGGCGAGTGCACCGCGCTGGGCGCGGCGCCGAAGGACGCCCGACCGCCGAGAGCCGAGCGGTCAGCGTAGCGGCCTGTGGCCTGACACCCCCGCTCGGCCGGGTTGCCGCCATCTTCCGCCCCGGGCGCCGGGCGTCGCGGCTCCCCTTCCGCCGCCCGGGGGCGGAGCCGCCCTGCAGGGCCCGCTACCCGTGGCGGCTATACCCTTTTCATTAAGGGGTCCTTTCACTGTGCCCGTCCGGGTCGCGTGGTCTGGTGCCGCACCTCGCCGCGTTGCCGAAAAGCCCTAGTAGCTCCGCTACGAGGGCTTCCCGGCGCCTTGCGACGCACGGCACCAGACCACGCGCCCTGATCGGACACTCATAGTGAAAGGACCCCTAATTGGGCTGATTGATGCGAATCGGTGTTCATCCGGTAGGGATGAGTAGGTGACGAGGGAGCAGCAGACGACGTCGGGGTCGCCCGGTGTGGGCAGCCCGGAGCAGGTCGACGGACTGCCGTTCATCCCACGCGTTCTCGCCACGGCGCGTCGGGTGGCCGGGATCGCGGCCCTGGCAGCCGGTCTGCTGGGCCTGGTGACTCTGGTCGGCTGGATTTGCGGGGCCGACGCGCTGAAGGGAGTGCTGCCCGGGGTCTCGGTGTCCATGAAGGCCAACACCGCCGTGGCTGTCGTGGCGCTCGGGCTTTCCCTGTACGTGATCTCCCTCCGCCGGATCAGCCCGGTCGCGCTCGTCCTGTCCCGTGCGGCGGCGGTCCTCGTCACTCTGATCGGCACGCTCACCCTCGTGGCGTACGTGATCGGTGCGGACCTGGGCATCGACGAGTTGCTCTTCAAGGACGACACCGTCCACCAGGGGACGGGGCCGCCGGGGCGGATGGCGCCGAACACGACTGCGGCGCTGATCGCCGGGGGAGTGGGTGCCCTGTGCGCGAGTGTGCCCCGGATCCCCGCCTGGGTGAGTCAGATCCTGGGCCTGGGCGTCGGCGCTCTCGGCATGCTGAGGCTGTACGGGGCCGCCTACGGAGTGACCCAGCTGGAGCAGTTCGGTCCCTACTCGGGTATGGCCCTGCACACCGCGGTGGCGTTGATTCTGTTCGGCACGGCGCTCTTCCTGGCCCGTCCGGGCGAGGGCAGCGCGGGGCTGATGCTGAACGCGGGCACGACGGGCGCGCTCGGACGATGGCTGTTCGTCACCGTCGTGATCGTGCCGCCGCTGCTGGGCTGGGCCGTTCTGGCCGCCGAGGACGCCGGGCTGTTCGGGGAGCGGCTGGGAACCGGGCTGCTCGTCTTCGGGCACGTGACCGTGTTCACGGCGGTGATCTTCACGACCCTGGCCGTGGGCCGCCGCGTCGAGGTGGCCCACGGCCGTCTCGCGTGGCGGGTGCGTCAGAACGAACTGCTGCAGGCCTTCATCGAGTACACGCCCGCGATGGTGTTCATCAAGGACCTCGAGGGCCGTCTCCTGGCGGTCAACACACGGTTCGAACAGACCCTGCGCCTGTCCCGGGAGCAGGTCCTGGGCCGTCTCGACCGGGACGTCCTGCCGCCCGACTTCGCCCGTCAGGCGCGGGCCTCCGACCTCGCCGTACTGGCGGAGGGCCGGCCGATTCAGCGGCAGAAGACATTCGCCCTGCCGGGAGGCCGGCGGGAGTTCCTGTCCACCCGGTTCCTGCTCAACGACACATCCGGCGCGCCGTACGCCCTGGGCGGCGTGTACATCGACATCACCGACCGCGTCGCGGCCGAACGCGAGGTCCAGCGGGCGCACCGGCGGTTCGTCGCGCTGCTGGAGTCCGCTCCCGACGCCACCCTGATCACCGACGGCGACGGCATCGTCGTCATGGCCAACCCGCAGGTGAAACGCCTTTTCGGACGCGAGCCGGGTGATCTCCTCGGCACCGAGGTGGTCGGCCTGGTGCCCGCTGTCCGGCGCCGGCGGCACTGTGCGCTCCTCCGTGCCTACCTCCGCCTGCGTGATCCGAAGCCGACGGTTCTGGACAAGGACCTGTACGGGATGCGCGACGACGGCTCCGAGTTCCCCGTCGAGGTGAGCGTCAGCAGCCTGCAGGCCGAGCAGGAGACCCTCGTGGTGCTGACCGTCCGGGACATCACCGAGCGCAGACGGCTGGAGGCCGATCGAGCCGAGCGCTACGAGCAGCAGCGGCGGATCGCCTACACCCTTCAGCACAGCCTCATGGGAGAGCCGCCCCGCCTGGCATACCTGCCCTGTGCCTACCGGTACCTGGCGTCCGTCCAGGACCCCGGGGTCGGCGGCGACTGGTTCGACGTCATCCCGCTCGACGAGCACCGCACGGGCGTCCTCATCGGCGACGTCATGGGCCGGGGCCTGGAGGCCGCAGCCGTCATGGGGCAGTTGCGCTCCGCTTCCCACGCCCTGGCCCGCGCGGGGGCCACCCCCAGCGCACTGATGAAGGCCCTCGACCGGTTCGTCGGCGACCTGGCGGGCCAGCTGGTCACCACTGTCTTCCTGGTTCTGGACCAGGACAGACACGAAGTCACCCTGTGTTCGGCGGGACACCTGCCCGTCATCGCCCTGCCGCCCGACGGGCCCGCCTACCGGCTCAAGGCACCGGTCGGCGTGCCGTTGGGCGTCAACGACGCGGTGTACGCGGTGCCCTTCGAGGAAGTGACCCTGCCGCTGCCGCCGGGCAGTGCTCTCGTGCTCTACACGGACGGGCTGGTCGAGAGGCCCGGCACCGACATCGAGGCCCAGATCGACGTCCTGACCCACACCGTCGGCGTCGCGCTGAAGGGTGCCGCGGTCGACGACCCCGGCGCCCTCGACCGGGCGGCGGACTGCCTGCTCAGGACCTTGATCGCGGACGCGGACGCCTCTGACGACGACGTGACGCTGCTTCTGCTCGGCGTCCCCGGCCCTCACGGGAACGGGACCTGGGCCTGACCGGCACTTCCGCCGCGGATGACGGGCGGTCCTGGTCTGCGTCCTCGCGTTCCTCGCCGGCCAGGGCCTCGGGCCGCCCCTGACCGTGAGGACCGTGACGGTCACGGCCCGGCCCGGCGGCCCTGGGCTGTGACGGCACCGCGGACCTCGTCGGCCTCGTCGCCGCCCAGGGCCGCCCGAGAGCGCTGTCCTACCGCTGGATCCGCAGCGACGGCAACGCCTCGGGCGTGCTGACGGAAGTGCTGGGCGCGGGGCCGTCGGCAGACACGCCTTCACCTGCGCTGGACCTTCCAGGGCACCGTGCGCCGCGCGCCACAGGCCGAACCGCGCATCCCCTCCGGGACTCCGCGCACCGCCACCACCGACTTCCGCGTACGACTGCCGCTGCCGGCTCACGGCTGCCCATCCGCGGGCCTCGATGCCCTGACGGGTCACCGCGGCTCCTGACGGGTCACCGCGCCGAGGAAACTCCCGGTGCCGCACTGAACTGCTCGCGGCACCCGGGGCGGCGGGCCCACTGCGCGAGACGACGCGCGTCCCGCCGGCGCCGGTGACCCGGACCTGCAGCGAACCGCATCCGCAGCGCGTCCACCGCGTGTGGCCCGTCGCGGTGACGTGCCGGGACAGCACCCGGGCCCGACGGCCCGACCGCCCCACCGCCGGCCGTCCGACGGCCCGGCGGCCCAGCCGAGGCGGGTGGCGCGGCGGCACCGCGGCACCGCGGCACGCGGCCGTGGAGACCGCATCCGGCTCCCCGTTGCGGCCGACCCGGTGACCCCGCCCGCTTCTGCCTGTGCCCGCGACGACCGGCCCGATGATCCTGGCCGCCTCCGCAACGACCGGCTCGATGACCCCGCCCGCGTCTGCCGGCGTCTGCCCGCCTCTGCCCGTCTGCGCGGCGGCCGGGCTCGATGACCCCGCCCCGCCCCGCCCGTTTCCGTCCGGCTCCGCGACGCGGCCCGTCCCCCGGGCCCTGCCGCCTCGAAGCCTCCCGCGTCACCCCCCGGCCGCCCCCACCCGCAGCCCGTCCATCACGAAGTCCAGCAGGCGGGTGGCGCGCGGCTGCCAGTCGGTGTGGGGGTCCATCGTCCACAGTCCGCCGATGACGAGGAAGAGGTCGCTCGCGGTGACCCCGGGACGGATGGTGCCGGCCTCCTCCGCGGCCCGGAGGAGGAGTTCGGCCGCGTCGGTCACGGGGGCGTGGCCCGGCTTCTCCGGCTGGCCGGGTGCGCTGGTGGCCTGGCGGATGGCGTCGGCCAGGCCCGCCTTGGTCATGGCGAACCGTGCCAGCCGGTCCATCCACTCGCGCAGCGCCCGGTCGGGCTCCCGGCTCTCCAGCAGCGCCGGGGCGGTGTCGGCGACCTGCTGCATCTCGTGCCGGTAGATCTCCAGGACGAGCGCCTCCCGGGTGGGGAAGTGGCGGTAGAAGGTGCCCTGCCCGACGCCCGCCTTCTTGGCGATCGCGCTCAGCGGGACGCCCGCCGAGCGCGTCAGTTCCTCCAGCGCGACTTCCAGGATGCGCTCGCGGTTGCGCTGCGCGTCCGAGCGCAGGGGAGCGTCCTTATTCTGCCGCACCCGCCCTCCTCCCGGGCCGTGGCCGAAACCAGCCCCTTGTTAAGCGGACAGTTGTCCGTTAAGTTTTCCGAGTAACGGACAACTGTCCGCTTGCCCATCGTATCGGCGTGCCGCGTGTGCGGACAGCCCGCGGCTGCCGTGCCCCGGGCCCGCCCGCCCCGCGTCCCGCACGGTCGCGAACCGGCATCGCCGCCCGCAGTGACCCTGCCCACCCCCGACCTCGCGATGTGAGAGAGAAGGCTTCCATGCCCCCATCGACGTCCAGCGACCTCACCCTGTCCGTCAACGGCGAGAAGTACACGCTGACCGTCGACCACCGCACCACCCTGCTCGACGCCCTGCGTGAACGACTCGACATGACGGGCACCAAGAAGGGCTGCGACCAGGGCCAGTGCGGTGCCTGCACGGTCCTGCTCGACGGCCGCCGGAGCGTGGCCTGCCTCCAGCTCGCCGTGGCCGCGGAAGGGCGCGAGATCACCACCATCGAAGGCGTGGCCGAGGGCGAGCGACTGCACCCCGTGCAGCAGGCGTTCCTCGACCTGGACGGCTTCCAGTGCGGCTACTGCACGCCGGGCCAGATCTGTTCGGCCATCGCCGTGATCGAGGAGCACGCGGCCGGCTGGCCGAGCGCCGTCACCGGCGACGTCCGGCCCGAGGCGGGACCACCACCGCTGACCCCGGAGGAGATCCGCGAGCGCATGAGCGGCAACCTGTGCCGCTGCGGCGCGTACGTGTCGATCGTCCAGGCCGTGGCCCGGGCCGCCGAGGAGAGCAACAAGGGAGCTGCGGCATGAGGGAGTTCGGCTACCAGCGGGCGTACGACGTCTCCGGCGCCGTGGCACTGCTCGACGGCGACGGCGAAGCCCGCTTCCTGTGCGGCGGCACGAACCTCGTCGACCTGATGAAGACCGGCGTCGAACGGCCCGCCCGGCTCGTCGACGTACGCGAACTGCCCCTGAACCGCGTCGAGCCGGCCGAGGACGGCGGGCTGCGCATCGGCGCCACCGTCACCAACAGCGACCTGGCCGCTCACCCCGAGGTCCGGCGCCGCTACCCGGCACTCGCGCAGGCCGTGCTGGCCGGAGCCTCCGGGCAACTGCGCAACATGGCCACCGTCGGCGGCAACCTCCTCCAGCGCACCCGCTGCGGCTACTTCGCCGACGTCACCTCCCCCTGCAACAAGCGTGATCCCGGCAGCGGCTGCCCCGCCATCACCGGAGAGCACCACAACCACGCCGTCCTGGGCGCCTCCGACCACTGCGTGGCCACCCATCCCTCCGACATGGGCGTGGCACTGGCCGCCTTCGACGCGAGCGTGTCGTACGAAACGGCCGACGGGGCGGGGGAGCTGCCGCTCGCCGACTTCTACCTGCCGGTGGGGGAGACCCCGCATCTGGAGACCGCCCTGCCGCCGGGTGCGCTCATCACCGGCGTCACCCTGCCGCCCACCGCCACAGCGGCCAACTCCCGCTACCGCAAGGTGCGCGAGCGGGCCTCGTACGCCTTCGCCATCGGCTCCGTCGCCGCCGCGCTCGACGTCCGGGACGGCCTCGTCCACGACGTGCGCCTCGCCTTCGGCGCGGTCGCCTCCCGCCCCTGGCGCGCCCGCGCGGCCGAAGGCGCCCTGACCGGCGGCCCGGCCGACGCCGAACACTTCGCGGCCGCCGCGGACGCCGAACTGGCGGCCGCCAGGCCCCTGCCCCACAACGGATACAAGGTGACCCTGATGCGCAACCTCGTCGTGGCCGTGCTGAGCGAACTCGCCGAGGAGGCCGCCCGATGACCACCGCCACCAGGGGAGCCGTCGGCACCGCGCACCCGCGCGTGGAAGGCCGCGACAAGGTCACCGGAGCGGCCCGCTACGCCGGCGAGATCCCCTTCGCGGAACTCGCCCACGGCTGGCTGGTGCTGTCCACCGTCGCCCGCGGACGCATCCGCGCCCTGGACACCGACGCCGTGCTCGCCATGCCCGGAGTGCTCACCGTGCTCCACCACCACAACGCCCCGCGTGTCGACACCGATTACACCGGCATGATGGGCACCCCACCGGACCCCACCGTCGGCCTCTTCCAGCACGACCGCGTGCCCCACATGGGCTGGCCGGTGGCCCTGGTCGTCGCCGAGACCTCCGAGCAGGCCAGGGAGGCCGCCGAAGCCCTCGTGGTGCACTACGACCGGGAGCCGCACGACGTCGCGTTCTCCGCCGGGCGCGAGGCCGAGGCGTACGCGCTCGACGGGCACATGCCGGCCGTGGTGGAGAAGGGCGACCTGGAGGCCGGACTCGCCGCGTCCGCCGTGGTGGTGGACGCCGAGTACACCACCCCGGAGGAGCACCACAACCCGATGGAGCCGCACGCGGCGGCGGCCCGGTGGGACGGCGGCCGCCTGGAGGTCGTCGACTCCAACCAGGGCACCGGCTGGGTCGCCGGCGAGCTCGCGAGCCTGTTCTCCCTCGACCCGGCTTCGGTGCGGGTCCGGTCCGAGCACGTGGGCGGCGGCTTCGGCAGCAAGGGCGTTCGCGTGCACCAGGTGGCCGCGGTGATGGCGGCGACCGTGCTGCAGCGCCCGGTCCGGGTCGTCATGACCCGCCGGCAGATGTTCTCCCTCGCCGGTCACCGCAGCCCCACCGCCCAGCGGGTCAGGCTCGGCGCCGACGCGGACGGACGGCTGCTCGCGCTGGAGCACCGGTCACTGAACCAGACCTCGACCGTCCACGACTTCGTCGAGCCGAGCGCGGCGTCGAGCCGGTCGATGTACGCCGCCGACGCCCATCACACGGCCAGCCGGCTCGTGAAACTCGACGTCCCCACCCCGACCTGGATGCGCGCCCCGGGCGAGGCGTCGGGCTCGTTCGCGCTGGAGTCGGCACTCGACGAGCTCGCGGAGCGGTGCGGCATCGACCCGATCGAGCTGCGGGTCCGCAACGAACCCGAGGTGGGCCCCGTGTCCGGGCTGCCGTTCGGCAGCCGCAACCTCATCCCCTGCTTCCGGGAAGGCGCCCGCAGGTTCGGCTGGGACGGGCGGGACCCGCGGCCCGGCGTGCGCCGGGACGGCCGCTGGCTCCTCGGCACGGGCACCGCCGCCGCCTCTTTCCCCACCCTGGCCATGCCGTCCACGGCGGCCCTGACCGCGGAGGCCGACGGCACCTTCACCGTGCGGATCAACGCCGCGGACATCGGCACCGGCGCCCGCACCGCGCTCACGCTGATCGCCGCCGACGTCCTCAAGGTGCCCGCGGACCGTGTCCGGGTGCGGATCGGTGACAGCGACCTCGGCGCCGCGTCGATCGCCGGCGGCTCGGCCGGCACCCGCTCCTGGGGCTGGGCCGTCACGGCCGCCGCCCAGCAACTGCGCCGGAGCCTCCCGCCGGGCGCGGACATCCCGCCGGAGGGCGTCACCGTACGGTCGGACACGGCCGAAGCACTCGGCGCCCTCGCCCAGAAGGAGCGGCACGCCTTCGGCGCGCAGTTCGCCGAGGTCGCCGTCGACCCTGCCACCGGAGAGGTCCGGGTGCGCCGCATGCTGGGCATCTTCGCGGCGGGCCGGATCGTCAACCCGCTCACCGCCCGCAACCAGTTCGTCGGCGCCATGATCTGGGGCATCTCCATGGCCCTGCACGAGGAAGCCGTCCGGGACCGGGCGAGCGGCGGCATCTACGGCGCCGACCTCGCCGGCTACCACGTCGCCGCGCACGCCGACATCCCGCACATCGAGGCCGACTGGGTCGACGACCCCGACCCGGACGACCCGGTCGGCATCAAGGGCATCGGCGAGGTCGGCATCGTGGGCGCGGCCGCGGCGGTCGCCAACGCGGTGTGGCACGCGACCGGCGTGCGCCACCGGGACCTGCCGATCCGCCCCGACCGTGTGCTGCTGGCGGGCGGCGATGCTTGATCTCGCAGGACCTCTGCACGAGTGGATCGAGGGGGGCCGGGACTTCGCCGTCGCCACGGTCGTCGCCGTGGGCGGCAGCGCCCCGCGTCCTCCCGGCGCCGCGCTCGCCGTCTCCGCGGACGGCACGGCCGTCGGCTCGGTCTCCGGCGGCTGTGTGGAGGGAGCGGTGTACGACCTCTGTCTTCAGGCCCTCCAGGACGGCGAGACGGTCGTCGAGCGGTTCGGCTACAGCGACGAGGACGCCTTCGCGGTGGGGCTGACCTGCGGCGGGACGATCGACGTCATGATCACCCCGTTCGCGGGCGGGCGCCCGGCCGAGAGGGCGGCGCTGGCGGCCGCCGCCCGGGCCGAGCCGGTGGCGCTGGCCCGGGTGGTGCGGGGCCCGTCCGGCCTCCTGGGGCAGGCCCTGCTGGTCCGCCCCGACGGCTCGTCCGACGGTGGCCTCGGCGGCGGCCCGCAGCTGGACCGCGCGGCGCTCGACCGGGCCGGGGCCCTGCTGGACACCGGCCGCACCGGCACGGTGGAGCTCTCCGAGGACGGGTCGCACTGCCCGGGCGGCCTCACCCTGCTCGTCGAATCGGCCGTGCCGCCGCCCCGCATGATCGTCTTCGGTGCGATCGACTTCGCGGCGGCCCTGGTACGGGCGGGTGCGTTCCTCGGCTACCACGTCACCGTGTGCGACGCGCGCCCCGTCTTCGCGACCCGGGCCCGTTTCCCGCAGGCCGACGAGATCGTCGTCGACTGGCCCGACCGCTACCTCCGGCGCACGGAGACCGACGGGCGCACGGTGCTGTGCGTGCTCACCCACGACGCGAAGTTCGACATCCCTCTGCTGACGGAGGCGCTGCGGCTGCCCGTCGCCTACATCGGCGCGATGGGCTCCCGCCGCACCCACGAGGACCGCAACCGACGGCTGCGGGAAGCGGGCGTGAGCGAGCGCGACCTGGCCAGGCTGAGATCGCCGATCGGCCTCGACCTGGGAGCCCGTACGCCCGAGGAGACGGCCGTTTCGATCGCGGCGGAGATCATCGCAGCCCGGCACGGCGGCACGGGGGCGCCGCTCACGGGTTCGGCCACACCGATCCACAGGGCCGCCCGACAGGCGCATCCGCAACCGGCCTGACGACCGTCCCGAGCCGGTCGGGTGCTTTCCCGGGGTGCTGCCCGGACGCCTGGGGGCGGTCGGGTGCCGGGTGGAGAGCCGCGTGTCCGCCTCGGGGCCGGTGCCGGTCTGGCGCGGGGGGTTGCTCGATCCTTGAGGCCGGCCAGTGCCCGGCGCGTTGCCGCCCGCCTGACTCAGCCCGTCCGGCGCTTGCCGGGGCCGCCGCAGGTCGCCCCGGGCAAGCGCCGACCCGGCTCTCGGCCCGGTCGGCGGAGACCTCCGCCGGAATGCCGAAGAGGCCGGGGCCGCCATCGCGCCATCGGCCCCGGCCCCTCCACGGGTACGAAATGACGCGGTCAGGCCGCGGCGGGCTCCGACGCGTGGCCGTGCAGGCGGGCGATGACCTCGGTCAGCTGCTCGGCGACCTCGGCGTCGTCGGCCGGGTGCGTCTCGGCGAAGCGGGTCATCGAGCCGGGGATGGACAGCTTGACGTCCTCCAGGACCTTGCCGCCGGCCACACCCACGGACTTGCGGGTCTCGTCGTGCGCCCAGACACCGCCGTACTGGCCGAACGCGGTGCCGACCACGGCGACCGGCTTGCCGTTGAGGGCACCGGCGCCGTACGGGCGGGACAGCCAGTCGATGGCGTTCTTCAGGACGGCCGGAATGGTGCCGTTGTACTCGGGGGTGAAGAGGATCAGGCCGTCGGCGGCGTTCGCGGCCTCACGCAGCCGGGCGGCGGCGGCCGGGAGGCTGCCCTCCACGTCGATGTCCTCGTTGTAGAAGGGAATCTCGGCCAGACCCTCGAACAGGTCCACCTCGGCCCCTTCTGGGGCGAGCTTGACGGCCGCCTCGGCGAGCTGGCGGTTGTGCGAACCGGCGCGAAGGCTGCCGACGAGGGCGAGGATACGAACGGACATGCTGACTCCCACATCTGAGGCACTGCTCTGATAACAGTGGTGACGATACGGACCGGGGTCCGTTTAACGTTCTAGCACCATAACCGGACCGCGGTCCAGTTTTGTTCCCGATGCTTTACGCTGGCTTCATGTCCGCCGCCCCGCCCCCCGTCCCGACGCCCCAGGAGCCCGTCGACCACCCTGAGCTGCTCCAGCTCGGCACCTTGCTGGAGGAGGACGAGCCGTGCCTGCGGGCCGACGCCGCGCGCAATCGTGCCCGGCTGCTGGAGGCCGCCGGGCGGCTGGTGGCGGAGCGCGGCGCGGAGGCCGTCACGATGGAGGCGGTGGCCGCCGAGGCCTGTGTCGGCAAGGGCACGGTCTTCCGCAGGTTCGGTGACCGCACCGGCCTGCTGACGGCGCTGCTCGACCACTCCGAGAAGAAGTTCCAGGCCGCGTTCCTCGGCGGCCCGCCGCCGCTCGGACCTGGAGCGCCGCCCGTTGAGCGGCTGCGGGCGTTCGGCTGCGCGATGCTGCGCCGCTCGACCGACGAACTCGAGCTGCAGCTGGCCGCCGAGCCCGGCGCGAGCCGCCGCTACGTCACCCCCGCCCGGCGTGTGCTGCGGCACCACATCGAGATGCTGTTGCGGCAGGCGGTCCCCGAAGCGGACTGCGAGCTCCTCTCCCACGCCCTGATGGGACAGCTCGACCCCGCCCTCGTGCACCACCTGACCAGGCAGTGCGGCATACCGCTGTCCCGCCTCGAGGTCGCGTGGACCGACCTGGTCGACCGGGTGGCGGGCGCGAGCGCCGCCCGCTGAAAGATTCCCCCTGCACCTCGTGAGCGCTCATGGGTTCGTCACAACTCCCCCGCCGCAAGGGCGCATTGGGGCTTCTGCCAAGATGCCGTACGTCATGGTGCAGATACCGAAAACGCCCGCGCCCCCGTCCCCCGCACCGTCGCGCTCCGTGCCCACGAGCGCCGATGTGGCCCGCCTGGCCGGCGTCTCGCGCGCGACCGTCTCCTACGTCCTCAACAACACCAGCGCCGTACGCATCAGCGAACCCACCCGCCGCCGTGTGCACGAGGCCGCGAGGGAACTCGGATACGTACCGCACGCCGCGGCCCGCAGTCTGCGCGCCGGGCACAGCCGGATGGTCCTCATCCCGGCGCCGACCTTCCCCGTCGGCCCGCTCTACAACCGGTTCCTCAATGACCTCCAGGGATCGCTCGGCAGCCTGGACTACACGGTCGTGCAGTACGGCACCGGCGGCCCGCACGGCGACGAAGCGGCTCGCGCCTGGGCCGAGTTGAGGCCCGTGGCCGTGCTCGTGCCCGGCTCCGGTCTCGGCCCGCGCGGAGTGGCGGTGCTCAAGCGCTCGGGAGCCCGGGCCGTGGTCACCCTCGGCCCCGAGACCATCGAGGGCGCGCACGCGCTGCTCATGGACCATGACGTCGTCGGCCACAGCGCGGGCGCCCACCTCTACGACCGCGGCCGGCGCCGGATCGGTGTCGTCGTCCCGCAGGAACCCGGCCTCGAGGCGTTCTCCGCACCCCGCCTCGACGGTGTGTGCCAGTCGGTGCGCGGCACGGACGCCACGGTGACCGAACTGCCCCTCGCCTACGACGAGCAGGCCGCGGCGCGCCTGGCCGCCCGCTGGCGCACCCTCGGCCTGGACGCCGTGTTCACCTACAACGACGAGTACGCGATGCTGTTGATGCGGGCGCTGCTGGACGAGGGCATCCGCATCCCCGAGGAGACCGCCGTGGTCGGCGCCGACGACCTGATGCTCGGGCGGCTGCTGCGGCCCCGGCTGAGCACGGTCCACCTGGAGCTGCCCTGCGGCCGTGAACTCGCCGAACTGGTCGACCGCGCGGTGCGCAAGCCCGCCTCCGAGCCCGAGACGCACAAGGTGCTGGGGGCGACGGTGCTGCACCGCGAATCGAGCTGACCCGGCGCGGCACGACCGGCAGCGCACCACCGGCCACGCATGATCGGTCGGAACGTCCGGCCGCGCACGATCGGTCGGCACGACCGGGCCGACAGGCAGCCCGGCGGCCCCGCTTTCGTGCCGAGGCATGGCTAGGATGTTGCATGCTCAACAAAACGGGGACGCGTCTCGCGCGGGCCGCGGCGCACCGCCGCGCCCGCGCGGCGGGTCCCGCCATGTGACCGCCGAACCGGCCGCGCACGTACGGCAATTGTGCCCAACCCGTCAGCCGGTGACCGATCGATCGGAGAGCCGTCATGCCGTTGCTCGACACCAGGACCTGGCAGCCCCGCCGCCTCGCGGGGGCCGGGTACACCGTCACCGAGCCCGCCACCGGCCAGCAACTCGGCACCCTCGCCCTCGCCACCCCCGAGGATGTCGGCGCCGCCTCGGGGCGGGCCGCCGCCGCCCAGCGCGACTGGGCACGCACCCCGCACTTCGCCCGAGCCGCAGTGCTCCGCAAGGCCGGCGACCTGTTCACCGAGCACGCCGCCGAACTGCGCGAATGGCTCGTCCGTGAATCGGGCTCCGTCCCCGGCAAGGCCGACTTCGAACTGCACGTCGCCGCCCAGGAGTGCTACGAGGCCGCCGCGCTCGCCTCCCGCCCGGCCGGCCAGGTCCTGCCCAGCGAGGCGCCGCGCCTGTCGTACACGCGCCGCGTCCCGGCCGGTGTGGTCGGCGTGATCGCGCCGTTCAACGCCCCGCTGATCCTGTCGATCCGCTCCGTCGCTCCGGCGCTGGCGCTGGGCAACGCGGTCCTGCTCAAGCCGGATCCGCGCACGGCCGTCTGCGGAGGGCTGTCCCTAGCCGCGGTCTTCGCCGCCGCGGGCCTGCCGGAGGACCTGCTGCACGTGCTCCCCGGCGGCGCCGACGCCGGACAGGCCCTGGTCGCCGACCCGCGCGTGCCCGTCATCTCCTTCACCGGCTCCACTGCCGCCGGACGGGCCGTGGGCGAGGCCGCGGGCCGTCACCTCAAGCGCGCCCACCTGGAACTGGGCGGCAACTCGGCCATGATCGTGCTGGAGGACGCCGACCTCGACGCGGTCATCTCCACGGCCGCCTGGGGCTCGTTCTTCCACCAGGGCCAGATCTGCATGACCACCGGACGCCATCTCGTGCACGCGTCCCTCTACGACGAGTACGTCGAGCGGCTGGCCGCCAAGGCGGACTCACTCGCCGTCGGCGACCCGCACCGCGACCAGGTCCACCTGGGCCCCATCATCGACTCGGGCCAACTCGGCAAGATCAGCGGTCTGGTCGAGGCCAGCACGGCCGCGGGTGCCAAGCTCGCCGCCGGCGGCACTCATGACCGGCTCTTCTACCGGCCGACGGTCCTCGCCCACGTGGACGACCGCACCCCCGCGTACACGGAGGAGGTCTTCGGCCCGGTGGCGCCCGTCCGCCCCTTCACCACCACCGACGAGGCGGCGGCGCTGGCCGCACAGAGCCCGTACGGCCTCTCCCTGGGCATCGTCACCAGGGACCCGGCGCGCGGTCTGGACCTCGCCGACCGCATCCCGACCGGCATCGTCCACATCAACGACCAGACGGTCAACGACGAGGCCGTGGCACCCTTCGGCGGAGTCGCCGCCTCCGGCACCGGCGCCCGCTTCGGCGGTGAGGCCAATCTGGAGGCCTTCACCGAGCTGCGCTGGACGACGGTACGCGGAGACGTCGCTCCGTACCCCTTCTAGGACCCGGCCCGACGGGCCCGGGGTCCCGGGACCCGTCACTCGGTCGGCTGCTGGGCCTGCTGCTCGGCGATCGACTTGCGCACCTCGTCCATGTCGAGGTTGCGGGCCTGCCCGATGACGTCCGTCAGGGCGGCCTCGGGCAGGGCGCCGGGCTGGGCGAACACGGCGACCTGGTCACGGACGATCATCAGCGTGGGAATGGACTGGATACCGAAGGCCGCGGCCAGCTCGGGCTGCGCCTCGGTGTCCACCTTGCCGAACACCAGGTCCGGGTTCTCCCCGGCCGCCTTCTCGTACACCGGGGCGAACTGCTTGCACGGCCCGCACCAGTCGGCCCAGAAGTCGATCAGGACGAACTCGTTGTCCGTGACCGTCTGGTCGAAGTTCTCCTTGGTGAGCTCCACGGTGCTGCTCATGGCGTAAATCCCTCTTCCTGGTGTGGGGTCGAGCCGTCGGCACAACACGGCCGACCGGACACGTATTCCGCGCCCCTACCCATGTGGCCAGGGCGCACACCACCCACCAGACTGACCCCATGACGGAAACGGAAACCAACACGTACGACGTCGTGGTGCTCGGTGCCGGGCCCGTGGGGGAGAACGTCGCCGACCGCACCCGCGCCGCCGGACTGACCACCGCGGTCGTGGAGAGCGAACTGGTCGGAGGCGAGTGCTCCTACTGGGCGTGCATGCCCAGCAAGGCCCTGCTGCGGCCGGTCATCGCCCGCGCGGACGCCCGCCGCGTCCCCGGCCTGCGCCAGTCCGTGCAGGGCCCCCTCGACGCCTCGGCGGTCCTCGCCCACCGGGACTACTACACCTCGGACTGGAAGGACGACGGTCAGGTCGGCTGGCTCGACTCCATCGGCGCCGACCTGTACCGCGGCCACGGGCGCCTCACCGGCCCCCGCACCGTGACGGTCACCGGTCCGGACGGCGGCGAACGCGTTCTGACCGCTCGCCAGGCGGTCGCCGTCTGCACCGGCAGCCGCGCCGCCCTGCCCGGCCTGCCCGGGCTCGACGCCGTCAAGCCGTGGACCAGCCGGGAGGCCACCAGCTCCAAGACCGTGCCCGGCCGGCTGATCGTGATCGGCGGCGGAGTGGTCGCCACCGAGATGGCAACGGTCTGGCAGGCCCTCGGCTCGCAGGTCACCCTGCTCGTCCGCGGCAAGGGCCTGCTGCCCCGCATGGAGCCGTTCGCCGGGGAACTGATCGCCGAGGCGCTCACGGAGGCCGGCGCGGACGTCCGTACGGGCACCTCGGTGGGATCGGTGACCCGCCAGAACGGGACGGTCGTGGCCGTCACCGGCGCGGGCGACCGCATCGAGGCCGACGAGATCCTCTTCGCCACCGGCCGCGCCCCGCGCACCGACGACATCGGGCTGGAGACGATCGGCCTCGACCCCGGCTCCTGGCTGCCGGTCGACGACAGCCTCCGAGTGGACGGCCACGACTGGCTGTACGCGGTCGGCGACGTCAACCACCGTGCCCTCCTCACCCACCAGGGCAAGTACCAGGCCCGCATCGCGGGAGCCGCCATCGCCGCCCGCGCCAACGGGGAGAACCTCGTGTCCGAGCCCTGGGGCGCCCACGCCGCGACCGCCGACCACGCCGCCGTCCCGCAGGTCGTCTTCACCGACCCGGAAGCCGCGGCCGTGGGCCTGTCCCTGGCCGAGGCGGAACACGCGGGGCACCGGGTGAAGGCCGTCGACGTGGACCTGTCCACCGTCTCCGGGGCCGGGCTGTACGCCGACGGCTACCAGGGCCGCGCCCGCATGATCGTCGACCTCGAGGCCGAGATCCTGCGCGGTGTCACCCTCGTCGGGCCCGGAGTCGGCGAACTCATCCACTCCGCGACCATCGCGGTGGCCGGCCAGGTCCCGATCAGCCGTCTGTGGCACGCCGTCCCCTCGTACCCCACGATCAGCGAGGTGTGGCTGCGGCTGCTGGAGGCCTACCGCGACGCCTGACCCGAGGCTCGTCCGGCGCCCCGCGCCGCACGGCCCCGGCCGGGATCACCGGTGCGCGGGCGCCACCAGTTCCCGGTAGCCGTCGGCAGGACACGCCGCGACGGCGGCCGGGTGGAGGACGCACGGGTGGCGTGGGAGTGGGTCCTCGGCTAGGAAATTCGGGGCGTAGACATGCGGTCACGGTAACGGACGCGCCGCCGCGGGCGCCTCCGAATTTCGGCGGGGCGGCTCCGCTCGCTACGGCAGCCCGAAGCCGAGCGCCCGCGCCGCCTCCTGCGGTGTCGGCTGGGTCCAGCGCTCCGCCATCGCCAGATTGGACGACAGGGAACGCGGCTGGGAGCGGTCCCGGTACAGGACGCCGTCGAGATGACATCTGGGGTACGCCTCAGCATGTCGCTGACGTTGTTGACGATGCCTGCATACACGACGGCGGGGGTCAGAACGGTCCCGTTTCCGGTGTAGTTCGCTCATGCCGGTGACGTCGCTGACGGTGATGTTCAATGAGCGATGAATGCGCCAATGGTCCCGGTATGGCAGCACGGCAACGGGTGGTGGCAGGTGAGGAAATCACTCACATCGTCCTCGACCAGCACTGGCGGGTGATCGAGCCGGTCGAACAGTTTCTGGAGTACCTGCGGCAGGAGCGGTATTCGCCACACACGGTCCGCAGCTACGCCGGTGGTCTGGCGGTGTGGTGGACGCTGTTGGAGGCTCGCAGCCAGGACTGGCGGCAGGTCGGCGTCGATGACCTGGTGCGCTTGGTGCAGCGTCTGCGTAATCGGGGTACCGATCCGACGGTCGTCGCGCTCAGGCCGGACAAGCCGGTGCCGGCCAGTACTGTCGGCACCGTCCTGACGGCGGTGATGAGCTTCTACCGCTACCACGCGATCGTCAGCGATGTCCCGGCGGCCCGCTCGTTCTACGTGCACGTCAAGGGCGGCACGATGGAGGCCCGCGGCCAGTACGCGTCCTTCCTCGGCCACCTCGGTGGAGGCCACGAGCGGCGGGTGGTCGGCCGCCGCCGGGGCCCGCACACACCGCCGCCGTTCCTGACCCCACGGCAGATCACCGTCATCAAGAACGACGCGGCCCGGCTCGACGACGGCATCTGGTGCGGTGACGTACGCTTCCGGCTTCTGTGGACCCTGCTGGAGGAAACCGGCCTGCGGCTTGCCGAGGCCCTTCTGCTCTGGCACCGCGACTGGCAGCCGGGCACCGGCACCACCGCCTTCGTCGAGGTTCAGCCCCGTGAGGATCAGCGCCGGCGGCTGCGGGTGAAGAACCAGCAGTACCGACGACTCTACGTCAGCGATCAACTCGACGGCCTCTACGGCGAGTATCTCTTCCAACTGGCCGAGCAGGGCATCGAGTTCGGCGATGATGACCCGGTCTTCATCAACCTCTACCGCGGCGAAGTCGGGCGGCCCTGCGGCCGGAGAGCGTCTACGACTGGATCGACGGCTTCAAGCGGCGGCTCGGCCCGCAGCACGCCGTGCTCTTCCGCTACGGCGAGAAGCCGGTGGGTCCCAAGGCCCCGGCGCCCGAGCTGATCCTCAGCGATGCCGTGATCAGCCGCATCGCCGAGCACAGCGAGCTGATCGCCCGCCCCGGTCGACGAAGGAGGGATCGGAGACGAGCAACTCCTGCGCATCCTCGGCCTGCTCATCCGCACCGGCCGACGGCTCAACGAGGTCGCCATGCTCGACTTCGATCCCCTCATCGCCATCCCGTTCGCCGACCCCGACGGGCACGTCGCCCGGCTCCGCTACCAGCAGACAAAGATCGACACCGGGGACGCGACGATTCTCGTCGACCAGGAGGTCGTCGACCTGATCCGTCAACAGCAGGAGTACGCACGGAAGTTCATGGTCGAGCAGGGCCGCACGGGCGTCGAACCGAAGTACCTGTTCCTCGCCAAGAAGCAGAACCGCAACGGGGACCGCCCCTACAGCGACCGAACCGGCCGGCCGCGGTTGACCAAGTTCGCGAGGACGATCGACCTGCGCGACGAGGGGGGCAAACCGGTCGTCATCTCCCGCACCCATACCTTCCGTCACACCAAGGCGACCAACCTGCTCAACGCGGGCGTCCCGCTCCACGTCGCCATGCGTTACATGGGACACAAGTCCCCGCAGATGTTCCTCCACTACGCACGAACCCTCGCCCAGACCGCGGAGCGCGAGTTCCTGCGCTACAGGAAGATCACCGCCGATGGACGCGACCACACCCAGGACCCGCGCGAGATGTTCGAGTCGATCGCCCTGGACAAACGCACCGACCCGGTTCTTCCCCACGGCTGGTGCCTGTTGCCGCCCCGCCAGCACTGCCAGAAGGGAAACGCCTGCCTGACCTGCACGAAGTTCGTCACCGATGAGTCTCATGAGGCGACGCTGGTTCAGCAGCGCCAGGAGACCCGCGAGCTCATCGAACGTCGGCAGCAGGCCCACCTCGCCCGCTACGGCGAGCCGATGGGCGACGACAACGTATGGCTGCGCGGCCGCTGCGAAGAGGCCGCCGCCCTCGACGCAGTCCTGCTGGCCATCGACCACGTCCGCCACAACGACGGCACGTTCACCCCCGTTCGCGGCGCCGGCGCCCCGCAGCAGCGAGAAGGAGACGATGATGCCTGACCGCCGCGTCCAGGCCCTCGCCGCCGCGACCCGGAACCGAAGAGAGCGAGCGGAGAAGGCAGTTGAGCAAGCCCTTCGCCGCGCACGTTCCACCACGGGGCCGGTGACCATCGCCGGGATCGCCGCCGACGCAGGCGTATCCACCGACTTCATCCACAAACACACCGTAGTCCGCCCCCAGATCGAGGCCCTGCGCCGGTCACGAGCAGGTACAGCCGCGGCCCCCGATCAACCGGCCGATGCCGACGCGGCCGAGAGCACTCTCATCCGACGCCTCACCCAGCCACTGGCCCAGGTCCGCAAGGAACACCGCGAGCAGATCGCCGAGCTGCGAACCGCGCTGGAGACCGCCCACGGCGAGCTCCTCGTCCTGCGCCGCCAGCTCGCAGACGGACAGTGACACCGGTGCGGGCGCTGCGCATCCCCGTGAACGGTCCGGCCACGGTGGTGGACCTGGACGACGACCACGGCCCTCGGTTCTTGGACTCCCTGGGGCGCAATCGGCGCCGACTGCGTCGAAGGCATTGCCACCGCCGACCGGTGGACCGTCTGGCTGGGGCAGGGCTCCTCGGCTACCCCAGCCCCTCCATCAGACAGCCACACTGGTCGCCCGCGAGTACAGCGTCCCGTTCAACCTCCGCGGAACCGTCGTCATCGTCGGCACCGACAGGCTCACCGGCGCCTCACGTGGGCTGTCACCCGAAATCCTCCGTTGCAGAATCACCGACGATTGACGTGAGTGAGACGGGGCCGCACGGGGTCGCCGACCGGTTCAGGAAGCGAACCGCTCGTGCATGAGGAGTTTCATTTGCTGTCCGCCAGCAGCAGCGTCCACTGGCCTCGTGCGCTACGTTACCGAGGTCAAATACCGGGCCCGCGTGGCGGCCCCTCGTGCCGGGCAAGCTGCGGGGCCATGCGACTTGGTCGGTGGCCCTGGCTTCCTGATGCTTGGAGGGCGTCGCCTTCCGGAACGGACGATTCAGCTCCAGCTCTGTGAGATCCTGGGCCACTGGCTGTAAGGCACCGGGCGGCCCGTGAACGCGTCCAGGAGAATGCGGTTGCCGACCGCCCGGTTCAGCTTCACCGTCACCCTTTCTCCGCGCATCTCGCCAGTGCAGTTACTGTCCTTGGCTCCGGCGGCGGATGCGGACAGCACCACGCTCCCGCTCGACTCGAGCGCGTTCACGGCGGGGCCGTCGTCGCAGGACCCGTGGGTGGCTACGACGGTAACGGAGCGGCCATCCTCCGCCACCTTGACCAGCCCGCCAAGCTGCGTGAGCACGTCGGTGGGTACCTCCTGCCCCACCGGCTTGATCGGCGGCTGGGGGAGCTTTGACGGGCTGACGGCGGCCCGCTTGAGCGGTGTGTCGTAGCCCTCCAGGGCGAACAACCAGGCCGGTACCGTCGCCGGGCCGCGGCTGGTGAGCACGGTCATTTCTCCCAGCCTCGCTCCGGTCACCGTCAGGCGCGGTCCGGGGCTGCTGTCGCGGTCCAGAGCCTTGTACGCCTTCTGGGCTTCCATGAGGTGCATGGTGAGCGAGCCGCCGCTCTCCCACGTCACCTTGCCGTCCTTGTGTGGGGCGGCGGGAAGATCTCCATGCAGGTCGAAGTTCCCGGTTTCGTAGGCTCGCTTGTCGGTTTCGTTGCGGAGGCCGTTCTCCGGCAGTTGGACCACTTCCCCCATCGGGTAGTAGCCCCTATGCCACTTCTCGGCGGCCTCGGAGCCGTCCCAGGCGTCTGCGACCTGGCGGGCGCGTGCCCCCATCTGCGGCGCCGATTCCGTGACGCGTGCCTGCGCACTGCGGCTGTCGGCCTGCTCGTTGTCACAGCCGACGATGGCAGTGGCTCCCACGGCGCACAGAGCGAGTGCGGCGATGAAAGGGGCGGTACGCATGGAGTTCGTACGCATGGGTCTCCCAAGGGCTGAGGGGGCAAGCTACGTAGTGGAGCAGCGGAGGTCTCGCCGTTCCTGCGACGCGTCGGCCCTCGGCCGGGTTCGATCCGCTTCGTTGCCTAGTCGAGTTTGTTGTCGCATCGTGACCAGGCATCCTGGATGTTGGCAAGCTGCGCCGGGCGGACCTGTACCGGACAGCGCAGGTGCAGGTCCGCGCTAACCCGCTGTGGACCATCGCACGGTGACTACGCCCGAGGACTTGGGTGGCCTTGGGGCTCAGACCAGGATCGGTCGTCTCCACCCCGGAAGGAACGGAGGTATCGGCCTAGCCCTCGACAGAGCGATCAGCGCGCGGTCGGTCGGGGTTCAGTAGACAGAGAGGGTTCAGTAGACAGAGAGATGGTGGTCGACGAGTACGTCCTGCACGGGGTGGTAAAAGGACACCCGGTCGGGTTGAGCATCCGTGTCGCCGCAGGCGGAATCGGCTTAGTACTCCAGTGCGGTTTCGTGATCTATCCAGCGGGTTCGTCGGTGGACCGTCGTTGGTAGTGGCTGCGTCGGGCTGTTGCCTGGTGGCGTCTGCGC